>JAZKIO010000116.1:0-17744 GCA_040384825.1 Pseudomonadota bacterium | reverse complement strand
ACCAGGACGAGATCGACCGCAAGGACGTGCGCATCGGCGACACCGTGATCGTGCGGCGCGCCGGCGATGTGATCCCCGAGGTCGTGGGGTCGATCATCGAGAAGCGCCCGCCGGACGCGCAGCCGTTCGACCTGTACAAGAAGCTCGGCGGCCGATGCCCCGTCTGCGGCAGTGACATCACGCGCGAGGAGGGTGAGGTCGACTGGCGCTGCTCGGGCGGCCTGTTCTGCGCCGCCCAGCGCAAGCAGGCGATCCTGCATTTCGCCGGCCGGCGGGCGATGGACGTGGAGGGCCTGGGCGACAAGCTGGTCGACCAGCTCGTCGATGCCGGCATCGTGCGCACGCTGCCCGAGCTCTACAAGCTGGGCGTCGCCAACCTCGCGGCGCTCGACCGCATGGCCGGCAAGAGCGCGCAGAACCTGGTCGACGGGCTCGAGAAGAGCAAGCAGACGACGCTGGCGCGCTTTCTCTACGCGCTCGGCATCCGCCATGTCGGCGAGACGACCGCGAAGGACCTCGCGAAGCACTTCGGGCAACTGGACCGCGTGCTCGACGCCAGCGAGCCGCAACTGCTCGAGGTGAGCGACGTCGGCCCGATCGTCGCGCAGAGCATCCACACCTTCTTCGCGCAGCCGCACAACCGCGAGATCGTCGAGCAGCTGCGCGCCTGCGGCATCGTCTGGAAGGAAGACGACGGCACCGCCGACACGTCGCCCAAGCCGCTGCTCGGCCAGACCTTCGTGCTCACCGGCACGCTGCCGACGCTGAGCCGCGACGAGGCCAAGGACCGCATCGAAGCGGCAGGCGGCAAGGTCAGCGGCTCGGTCTCGAAGAAGACGAGCGTCGTCGTCGCCGGTGCCGAAGCGGGCAGCAAGCTCGACAAGGCGACCGAGCTCGGCATCCCGGTGATCGACGAGGCCGCGCTGCTCGCGCTGCTGCCCGACCGGCCCGCCGACCCGTCATGACCCGCGACGGCGCCGCCGACGAGTTCTGGCGCGGCCTGCGCGTCCGCATCGACGCGCCGCCCGCGCAGGACCGCGTGCCGCTCTGGCTGGGGGCCCCGGGTGAATGCATCGGCTCGATCGAACCGGCGCTCGCGCAACGCCTGAGCGCGGACGGGTTGCCGGTGCGCACGGCCGATGCCGGCGCCTGCATCGTCGCCCGCGACGCCGCGTCCGCCGACGCCGCATTGGCGCGCATCGCGCAATGGCTGCATGCCGAGGGCGTGGTCGCCGGCTGGCGCAACGAACTGCTCACCGTGACCGACCAGCACGACATGCCGCGGGCCCGCATCGAACGCGCTGCCGTGCGCCCGCTCGGCATCGCGACCCAGGCGGTGCACCTGATCGGCCATGCACCCGACGGCCGCGTCTGGGTGCAGCAGCGCGCGCTCGACAAGGCCACCGATCCGGGTTGCTGGGACACGCTGATGGGCGGCCTGCAGACGGCCGGCGAGTCCGACCTCGCGACGCTCGAACGCGAGACCTGGGAAGAGGCCGGCCTGCGCATCGCCGAGTTGCTGCATCTGCAATCCCGCGGGCGCGTGAGCGTGCGGCGGCCGGTGGCCGACGGCTACCTGGTCGAGCACATCGAGCTGTTCGACGCGACCGTGCCGCACGGCATGGTGCCGGCCAATCGCGATGGCGAGGTGATGCGCTTCGAGTGCCTGAGCATCGCCGAGCTGATCGCGCAGCTGAAGGCGGACGCCTTCACCGTCGAGGCCGCCGCGCTGCTGGCGCGCTGGCTCGTGCTGCAGCGTTGCCTCTGAGCGCTTCGCGCAACGCTTCTTTTCAAAGCTTCGCAGGCGCCGCGCCATCCGCGACGCGCGTGGGACGTTGACTGACATGACGCTCTCCGGTCCGCCGACGAGAAGGCACCCGGGCGGCGTCCAGACTGCAATCCCATGCTTCAAGGAGCTACCCCATGAGAATCAAGACCACCGTCTACGCTGCCGCCCTCGCGGCCCTGCTCGGCGCCGGCTCGCTGCCTGCGCGAGCGGCCGATGTGTTCGTGACCGTCTCGCCGCCGCCGCTGCGCGCCGAGGTCGTGCCGGCCGCGCGGCCGGGCTACCAGTGGTCCCCGGGGTACTGGAACTGGAATGGCCGCCGCCACGTGTGGGTGGCCGGGACCTGGATGCGCGCTCGCCCCGGCTACGTGTACCACCGCCCGGAATGGGTGGCGCGCGATGGCCGCTGGCAAATGCGCCGCGGCGGCTGGGACCGTGACGGCGACGGCGTGCCGAACCGCCACGACCGCCGGCCCAACAACCCGAACCGGAACTGACGGTCCGACCTCAGCGGCGCGGCGGCCAGGTGTCCCAGGCCGTCGCGCCGACCGGTTCGCCCCACAGGTCGACCTGCGCGCGCGTGCCGGCATGCAGCCGCCGGGCCGCCTCGCCGCGCACATAAGCGAGCGCCACACACGCGCCGGCGCGCGGGCTCCACCCGACGGACGACAGCTCTCCCACCGCCACGCCGTCGATCAGCAGCGGCTCGCCGCCCCAGGCGTAGTGGTCCGCCGAATCGAGCACCACCGTGACCAGCTTCTTGCGCAGCGGCAACTCTTTCGCTGCCAGCAAGGCCGTGCGGCCGATGAAGTGGGCCGGCTTGTCGAGCTTGACGGCGTAGGCGAGGCCCGCCTCGAACGGCGTTTCGTCCGGCCCGAGTTCGGCCCCCCAGGCGCGGCGGCCGGCCTCGATGCGCAGCGCGTCGAGCGCGTAGTAGCCGGCGTCGCGCAGGCCCAGGTCGTCGCCGGCCTCGTGCAGGGCGAGGTAGACGTGGCGCGCCATCTCGATCGGCACGTACAGCTCGAAGCCCGGCCCGCCGACATAGCTCATGCGTGCCGCACGCACGCGGGCGAAGCCGACGTCGATCTCGCGCGTGTGCGAGAACTTCAGCGCCTCGGGAGACAGGTCGTCCGGTGACACGCGGGCGAGCAGCTCGCGCGCCTTCGGGCCCATGACCGAGAGCACCGAGTACATCGCGCTCGCGTCCGTCAGCATCGCGTGCTCGGCCGGCGCGATGTGGCGGTCGATCCAGTCCCGGTCGCGTGTGGTCTGCGCCGAGCCGGTGACGATCAGGAAGCGCTCGGCCCCGGTGCGGATCACCGTGAGGTCGCTTTCGAAGCCGCCGCGCTCGTTCAGCAGCGCGGTGTAGACCATCGTGTCGACCGGCACATCGATCTCGTTCGCGCACAGGCGCTGCAGCACGGCGAGCGCGTCGCGGCCCTGCAGCAGCAGCTTGGAGAAGGAGGTCTGGTCGTACAGCGCCACGGCTTCTCGCGTGGCGCGCTGTTCATCGATGACCCAGTCGAGCCAGGCCGGTCGGCCGAGGCCGGGCTCCGCGGCGGGCGCCCCTGCGGGCTTGAAGTAGTTGGCCCGTTCCCAGCCGTTCCTGCTGCCGAACACCGCGCCCTTGTCGGCCAGCAGGTCGTAGAGCGGCGAGGTGCGCAGCGGGCGCGCGGTCTCGAGCTCCTGGCGCGGCCAGCGCATCGCGTAGTGCAGGCCCAAGGTTTCGCCGGTGCGTTCCGCGAGCGCCTTGCGGTTGGCCATGAAGGGGCCGAAGCGCCGGATGTCCACGTCCCACAGGTCGCTCGGCGCCTCGCCGCCGACGATCCACTCGGCGATCAGCCGGCCCGCACCGCCGGAGTTCGCGATGCCTGCCGAATTGAAGCCGGCGGCGACGAAGTAGTTGCGCAGCTCGGGCGCTTCGCCGAGGATGAAGTTGCCGTCGGGCGTGAAGCTCTCGGGGCCGTTCAGCAGCATCTTGACCTTCGCGGTCTCCAGGCACGGCGTGCGATGGATCGCGTTGGTCATCAGGATCTCGAACTGGTCCCAGTCCTCGCCGAGCAGCTGGAACTGGAAGGTGCTCGGGATCGGGTCCATCCGCCACGGCTTGGCCTGCGGCTCGAAGCCGCCCATCACCAGCCCGCCGACCTCTTCCTTGTAGTAGATGAAACCGTCCGGATCGCGCATGACCGGCAGCATCGGGTGCACGCCGTCGATGCGGTCGGTGACGATGTAGAAGTGCTCGGCCGAGTACAGCGGCACGTTGACGCCGGCCAGGCGCCCGAACTGGCGCGCCCACTGGCCGGCGCAGTTCACGACGACCTCGCAGTGAACGTCTCCCTGGGCCGTGCGCACGCCGGTGACGCGGCCGTTCTCGGTGAGCACGCCGGTGACCTCGATGTCCTCCACGATCCGCACGCCGCGGTTGCGCGCGCCTTTGGCGAGCGACATCGTCAGGTCCGCCGGGTTGGCCTTGCCGTCGCCGGGAATCCAGAGCCCGCCTTCCAGGTCGTCGGTGCGCAGCAGGGGATACAGATCGCCGGCGCGCTGCGCGTCGATCACCTCGACCTCGACGCCGAAGCTGCGCGCCAGTGCCGCCTGCTTGCGCAGCACATTCATGCGTTCCTTCGTGGCTGCCACGTTGACGCTGCCGCACTGCTTCCAGCCGGTCGCCAGGCCCGTCTCCGCTTCGAGCTTCGAGTACAGCTCGATGCCGTACTTGCTCATCTGCGTCATGTTGCGGTTGGGCCGCATCTGCCCGACCAGCCCGGCCGCATGCCAGGTGGTGCCGCAGGTCAGCTTGCCCTGCTCGAGCAGCAGCACGTCGCGCTCGCCCATCAAGCTCAGGTGGTAGGCCGTCGAGCAGCCGGCGATGCCGCCGCCGACGATGACGATGCGCGCGTGGGTCGGGAGGCTCATGAGCGATTCCTTGGCTAGCCGAATCTGAGGGCCATCACGCCGGCCACGATCACGCCGGTGCCGATGGCGCGCTGCAGGCCGAAGCGCTCCTTCAGCCACACCGTGCCGATCAGCGCGGCGAACAGCACCGACGTCTCACGCAGCGCCGCCACCGAGGCCACCGGCGCGCGCGTCATCGCCCACAGCGCGATGCCGTAGGCGCCGATCGATGCGCTGCCGCCGAGCGCGGCGACCGGCCAGCGCCGGCGCGCGTAGGTCACGATCTCGCTCCGCCCCTGCGCGCTGCGCCGCAGCCAGACCAGCAACGGGTAGGCGATCCCGTCGAGCACGAACAGCGTCAGCACGTAGCGGATCGCGCCGTGGTCGTCGACGACGCTTTCGCGCACGCCGCGACCGTCCACCACGGTGTAGCTCGCGATGATCGCGGCGTTCGCGAACGCGAACATCAGCGCCTTGCGGTGGTGCAGCGCCTCGCCCGGGTGCGCCAGACCGACCAGCGCCACGCCCAGCGTGATGCCGAGGATGCCGAGCCAGGCGACCAGCGACGGCGCCTCGCCGAGGAACACGCCGCTGGCCAGCGCCACCAGCATCGGCGCGAAGCCGCGCATGATCGGGTAGGTCAGCCCCAGCTCGCCGTGCTGGTAGGCGCCGACCAGCGCGATGTAGTAGCCGATGTGGATCACCAGCGAGGCCGCGATGAACGGCCACGCGGCGCGCGGCGGCAGGCCGATCCAGAGCATGAAGGGCAGCGCGATCAGCGCGCCGAGGAAGTGGACCAGCGCGGTGTCCAGCGCCTTGTCGTGGCCCGACTTGATCAACGCGTTCCACGAGGCGTGGAGCAGCGCCGCGCACAGAACGGCGGCGACGATCGGCCAGGTCAGGGCCATCAGGCGTGGGAGGTGTGGGCGGGAGCCGGCGCCAGCGCGCAGCGCGCTGCGCGTTCCAGGAAATGCGCGAGCGGCGGGGTGACCAGATCGGCCTGCTTCGCCAGATCGTCCCACTGCCGCAGCATCACCGCGTCGCGCGCGCCGGCTTGCCCGACGAAGGCCGCGGCCTCGTCGGCGCTGAAGACGCCGCCCTGCAAGGCGAGGCTGCGCTTGGAGTCCTCCGACAGTCTGGCGTAGTAGCCCGGATTGGCTTGGCACAGGTAGCGCTTCGCGTCGACATGCAGCTTGATCGCGTCGAGCACCGCGTCGGGCAGCAACCCGCGCAGGAACGGCAGCGCGAAGTACTGGTGCGTGTCGTCGATGCCGCGCAGCGACGGCGTGTCGCCCTGGTCGTTGAGCAGATGCCCCAGGTCGTGCAGCAGGCAGGCGGTGACCAGCGCATCGTCGGCACCCGACTGCTCGGCCAGGTGCGCCGTCTGCAGCGCGTGTTCGAGCTGCGTGACCGGCTCTCCGCTGTACTGGCTGGCACCGTGGCGCGCGAAGAGCAGGGCGATGTCGTCGAGGCTGATCATCGTATGAGGCTCAGGGGATCGGGGTTTCGGGGCCGCTCAGCGCGCCGTGCTGCGAATTGCGGATGCGGGTCTTGGTCAGTGCGCCGGCCGATTCCAGGATCGGGTAGGCGATCGAGCAGATGTGCGAGTTGATGCGCTTGAGATCGCTGATCAGGTCGATGTGCAGCGAGCTCGTTTCGATACTGTGCGCGGTGTTGTCCTGCAGGCGGGCGATGTGGCTGGCCGCGTACTCGTGCTCCAGGTCGCGGAAGCGCGCCTTTTCTTCGAGCAGCTTCTTGGCGTCGCGCACGTGGCCGTCGAGGAACACGCTCATGCCCAGGCGCAGGTTCGCGGTCAGGCGCTCGTGCAGGTGCACGATCTCGGCCATGCCGGCATCGGAGAAGCGGCGGTTCTTGCGGATCTTCTTGTCCTCGATGTCCTGGATCACGCGCTCGATGATGTCGCCGATCTGCTCCATGTTGATCGTGAACGAGACGATGTCGGTCCAGCGCCGGCCCTCGTCCTCCGACAGCGCCTCCCGCGAGATCTGCGTCAGGTAGAACTTGATCGCCGAGTAGAGCTCGTCGACCGTGTCGTCCATCTTGCGCAGCTGCTCGGCGAGCACCAGGTCGTTGTCGCGCAGCACCGGCAGGATGCCGTGCATCATGGTCTCGACCACGTCGGCCTGGTGCAGCGCCTCGCGCGCCGCGCAGCTGATCGCCAGGGACGGCGTCTGCAGCGCGGACGGGTCGAGGTGCCGCGGGCGGGTCGAGCCGGCCGCCGCCGGCGGGGCCGGCAGCAGCTTCTCGACCCAGCGCGCCATCGGGCCGGTCAGGCCGATGAACAGCAGCGCGCGGATGACGTTGAAGCCGAGGTGGAACGCGATGACCTGACCATGCACGCTCGGGATGTACTCCTGCAGCAGCACATGGGCCTGCGGCAACAGCGGGATCGCGATCGCGCAGCCGGCCAGCTTGAACAGCAGGCTGCCCAGCGGCAGCCGCAGGCGCAGCACCGGCGGGCCGGAGCTGGTCAGCATCGCGAGGATGCCGCTGCCGATGTTCGCGCCCAGCACCAGGCCGAGCGCCACGGTGACGGGCAGTATGCCCGAGGCGGCCAGCGTGGCCGTCAGCAGCACGAACGCGAGGCTGGAGTAGCAGGCCATCGTCAGCAAGGCGCCGACGATGATGTCGAGGAACACGTCGTTCGGCAGCCCGACGATCAGGCCGCGGATCAACGGCGAGGCGATCATCGGCTGCGTGGCCGCGACGATCAGCTGCAGCGCGAGGGTGATCAGCCCGAAGCCGATCGACACCTGCCCGGCCCGGCCCCAGGTGCTCTTCTCGTTGGAGACGAACAGCACCACGCCCGTGAAGATCAGCAGCGGCGACAGCCACGACAGGTCGAACGAGAACACCACCGCCATCAGGCTGGTGCCGATCTCGGCGCCGAGCATCACGGCCAGGCCCGCCGCCATGCCGACCAGCCCGCTGCCGACGAAGGACGAGATGATCACCGCGGTGGCCGTGCTCGACTGCACCAGCCCGGTGACCGCCAGGCCGGCCAGCATCGACTTGGCGCGGTTGCTCAGGCTGCTGGCCAGCACGCGGCGCAGGTTCTCGCCGAAGATCCGGATCACGCCGGTGCGCACGATGTTCGTGCCCCAGACGAGCAGGGCGATCGCCGCCAGCAGGTTCAGCAAATGGATCATCGGGTCGGAAAGGCCTTTCTGGTGTCAGACCCAGGGCAGGGAATAGGTCTTGGTGTTGGTGAAGCTCTTCATCGCTTCCTGCACGCCTTCCTTGTACCCCAGGCCCGAGTCCTTGATGCCGCCGAAGGGTGTCAATTCGAGTCGGTAGCCGGGCACCTCGCGCACGTTCACGGTGCCGACCTGCAGCTCGGACACGAAGCGCGAGATGTAGTCGAGCCGGTTCGTGCACACCGCGGAAGACAGGCCGTAGGCGGTGCCGTTGGAGATGCGGATGGCTTCGTCGATGCTGGAGAACGTGATGATCGGCGAGACCGGGCCGAAGGTCTCCTGCATCGCCACCGTCATCTCGGGCCGCACGCGGTCGATCACGGTCGGCGAATACAGCGCGCCCTCGCGCCGGTTGCCGACCAGCAGGCGCGCGCCTTGCGACACCGCCTCATCGACGCGCGACTCGAACAGCCGCGCCGCCTCCTCGTCGATCACGGTGCCCATCTCGACCTTCGCGTCGCTCGGGTCGCCGAAGCTCCAGGCCTTGGTCTTCTCGGCGACGAGGTCGGTGAAGCGCCCGACGACCGCCTCGTGCACCAGCATGCGCTTCACCGCGGTGCAGCGCTGGCCGGAGTTCTTGTACGAGCCCTGCACCGCGAGCGTGGAGGCCTCGTCGATGTCGGCGTCCTCCATCACGATGATCGGATCGTTGCCGCCGAGCTCGAGCACCATGCGCTTGTAGCCGGCCTTGGCGGCGATGTACTTGCCGATCGCCACGCCGCCGGTGAAGGTGACGAGATCGACCAGCGGGTGCGTGATCAGCTCGTCGGCGATCTCGCGCGGGTCGCCGGTCACGACCGAGAGCATCTCGGGCGGCAGGCCGGCCTCGTACAGCAGGTCGGCGAAGAGCAGGGCGGACAGCGGCACCTTCTCGGAGGGCTTGAGCACCATCCGGTTGTTGGTCGCGATCGAGGGCACGACCTTGTGCGCCACCTGGTTCATCGGGTGGTTGAACGGCGTGATCGCGGTGATGACGCCGAGGAGCGGGTCCCGCTGCGTGTAGACGCGGCGCTTCTTGCCGTGCGGCGTCAGGTCGCAGGAGAAGATCTGGCCGTCGTCCTTCAGGCACTCGTTGGCGCCGAACACCAGCACGTCGGCGACGCGGCCGGCCTCGTAGGTCGCGTCCTTCATGCACAGGCCCGACTCGGCGCTGATCAGCGACGCGATCTGTGCGGTGCGTTCGCGCACCAGCACGGCGGTCTTGTTCAGGATGTTGGCGCGCTCGAAACGGGTGAGCTTCGGCTTGTAGGCGTGGGCGATCGCGAAGGTGTTCTGCACTTCGGCGTGCGTGGCCTTGGGGACGCTGCCGATGCAGGCGTTCGTGAACGGGTTGTAGACGGGGATGCAGCGGTCGCCGGTGCGGTCGGTGCCGACCTTCTCGCCGGCGATCCGCATGCCCCAGTTCTGGATGGTGTCGCTCATGGTTTATTGCGCATGGTTGAGGGCGAGGTCGAAGGCGTCGAAGTTGCGCCAGCGGCGGTTCGCGTCGAGCCCGTCGATCCTGCGGTTCAGGATCAGCGGCACGCGCTGCTCGGAGACGCCGCCGTGCGAGCGCAGCGGGGCGTCCAGCGCGCTCAGGTCGTGTCGCGCGGCGGCGGTGCCGATGACGGTGAAGCGTTCGGAGACGACGACGATGTCGCCGATCCGGTCGGCCGGCAGCTCGAAGCGCTCGGCCGCCTCGGCGCGGGTGAGCACCGATTCGATGCCGCGCTGCTGGCTCAGGCGCTTGACCAGCGCAGGCTGATCCACCGAGGCCGGCAGGTACACGGTCGCGAACGAACCCAACGCACCGTGGTGCACGACGTACGGGTCGGTGATCGGCAGGATCACGCGGGCGGTCGCGGCGCCGAGCCAGCCATCCAGCACGTCCTGCAGGTAGATGACATCGGGCTGCGCGTCCATGGCGGTCTTGGCGTTCATGCCGTGGTCGGCGGTCAGCGCGATCACGCAGCCCAACTCGTCGAGCTGACCGAGGTACGAATCCATCATCGCGTAGAACGCGTCGGCACCGTCGGTGCCGGGGGCGTGCTTGTGCTGCACGTAGTCGGTGGTGGACAGGTACATCACGTCGGGCCGCTTCGCCTGCTGCATCAGCTTGACGCCGGCGGCGAAGACGAACTCCGACAGGTCCGCGCTGTAGACCGAGGGCACCGGCTTGCCGACCAGGCCGAGCACGTCGGCGATGCCGTTCTCGGCCAGCGAGACCTCGTCAGCCTTCTCGGCCGAGAAGCAGATGCCGGTCATGCGGTGGCCGAGCAGCTTGCGCAGCTTGTCCTTCGCGGTGATGACCGCCACCGACGTGCCGGCCTCGGCCAGCGTGGCCAGCAGGGTGGGCGCGCGCAGCCACTTGGGGTCGTTCATCATGACCTCGGTGTCGGTCGCGACGTCGTACAGGTAGTTGCCGCAGATGCCGTGCACCGAGGGCGGTGCGCCGGTCACGATCGACAGGTTATTCGGGTTGGTGAAGCTCGGGATCACGCAGTCGGCGATCAGCGCGGTGCCCTCATTGAGCACGCGTTTCAGCCACGGCATGCGGCCGTGCGCGACGGCTTGCGCCAGGTAGTCGGGTTCGCAGCCGTCGACGCAGACGACGACGGTGGGGTGCTTCGGCGATTCGTAATCGCGGTTGTTGACCTTGAGCATCATGGGGTTGGGGCTTTCTCGGGCGTGCGGGCCCTGGCGGGCGACGGGGCCGCGGCGGCCTCGGCATCGCGCAGCTGTTGCTGGCGCAGGTTGTTCTTGATCGTGCGTTCCTTGCTTTCGATCACGTGGTCGAACATCGCCCGGCCGGCGGCCTCGGCGTCGCCCGAGGCGATGGCCTTGACGATCTGGCGGTGCTCGTTGGCGGAGATCGGCATCAGCCAGCCATCGGCCAGGTTGAGGCGGCGGAACAGGCTCAATTCCTTGATCAGCTTGCGGTAGATCGCGGTCAGCTTGCCGTTGCCGGCCAGCTCCACCAGGCGGTCGTGGAACTTCAGGTTCAGCAGGTGGTAGTGGTAGGCGTCCTTGGCCTTGACGGCTTGCTCCATCTGGTCGACCAGGCCGCGCACTTCCTTCAGCTGCACCGGCGTGATGTTCTCGGCGAGGCGGCGGCCGACCAGCTCGTCCATCGCGGCGCGAAGGTCGAAGATCTCGACCGCCTCGTGGATCGGGATGTCGCGCACGAAGACGCCGCGGTTCTTTTCGGTGCGCACCAGACCGGCTTCCTCGAGCATGCGGAAGGCCTCGCGCAGCGGCCCGCGCGACACGCCCAGGCGCGCGGCCAGTGCCATCTCGGTCAGCTTGGCGCCGGGCGCGAGCTCGCCGGACAGGATCATTCGCTCGAGTTCGCCCTGCACGACGCTGGTGAGGGAGCTGGTCTGCAGCAGGGTGATGGTGGGATGGGGCACGACGGCAGTGCTCATGGATGACGAGTAGATGACAGGGAATGTTTATTGTCAACAATTTTCAGGAAACAGTTGACGACTGTTTCGCCGGCCCCCTAGACTGCCCGGCCAGCATCGTGGAATCGCCCGTCTCGACGGGCACGCGGCTTGCAAACCGGTTCGTTTCATCCACGTCCTCTTGTCAGGAGTTCCGCATGAATCTGGGTTCCATCAAGCCGGTGCTCGCTGCGCTGGCGCTGCTCGCCGGCACCACCAGCGCGTTCGCGCAGAAGACACAGCTCACGGTCTACACGGCGCTCGAGACCGACCAGCTGAAGGCCTACGAATCGGGCTTCACCAAGGTCAACCCCGACATCGAGATCAAGTGGGTGCGCGATTCGACCGGCGTGATCACCGCCAAGCTGCTTGCCGAGAAGGCGAACCCGCAGGCCGACGTGGTGATGGGCGTGGCGGCGTCGAGCCTGGCCCTGCTCGACAACAACAAGATGCTGATCCCGTACGCGCCGCTCAACCTCGACGCGATCATGAGCCAGTACCGCGACAAGAAGAATCCGCCGGCCTGGTTCGGCATGGACGTGTGGGGCGCGACCGTCTGCTTCAACACCGTCGAGGCCCAGAAGAAGGGCCTGCCGAAGCCCGAGACCTGGAAGGACATGACCAAGCCGATCTACAAGGGCCAGATCGTGATGCCGAACCCGGCGTCGTCGGGCACCGGGTTCTTCGACGTGACGGCCTGGCTCACCCTCTGGGGCGACGACAACGGCAAGGGCGGCGGCTGGAAGTACATGGACGCGCTGCACGAGAACATCGCGCAGTACACGCACTCGGGTTCCAAGCCCTGCAACATGGCGGCGACCGGCGAGTACGTGATGGGCATCTCGTTCGAGTACCGCGGCAACACCAACAAGGCGAAGGGCGCGCCGATCGACCTGGTGTTCCCGAAAGAAGGCCTGGGCTGGGATCTGGAGGCCTTCGCGATCCACGCCGGCACCAAGAAGCTCGACGCCGCGAAGAAGCTGGCGGACTGGGCCTCGAGCAAGGACGCGATGAAGCTCTACGGCAAGAACTTCGCGATCACCGCGATCCCGGGCGTCGCCGAGCCGCTGAAGAACGTGCCGGCCGACTACGAGAAGCGCCTCGTGAAGATGGATTTCGCGACCACCGCCGCCAACCGCGAACGCGTGCTGGCCGAGTGGAACAAGCGCTACGACGCCAAGAGCGAACCCAAGAAGTAATCGACTCGATGAGCGAGTACCTGCGCCTCGAAGGCATCCGGAAGAACTTCGGCTCCTTCCAGGCGCTGCACGACATCCAGCTGAGCATCGACAAGGGCGAGTTCGTCTGCTTCCTGGGTCCGTCCGGCTGCGGCAAGACGACCTTGCTGCGCATCATCGCCGGGCTCGAGACCCAGACCGCCGGGAGCATTCGCCAGGCCGGTCGCGACATCTCGGTGCTGCCGCCGGCGCAGCGCGACTACGGCATCGTGTTCCAGTCGTACGCGCTGTTCCCGAACCTGACGGTGGCCGACAACGTCGCCTACGGGCTGGTCAACCGCAAGCAGCCGCGGGCCGAGATCGCCAGGCGGGTCGAGGAACTGCTCAAGCTGGTCGGCCTGCCGGGCAGCGGGCCCAAGTACCCGGCGCAACTCTCCGGCGGGCAGCAACAGCGCATCGCGCTGGCGCGGGCGCTGGCCACCAAGCCGGGGTTGCTGCTGCTCGACGAGCCACTCTCCGCGCTCGACGCACTCGAACGCGTGCGGCTCCGCCAGGAGATCCGCGCGCTGCAGAACCAGCTCGGTGTCACCACCATCATGGTCACCCACGACCAGGAGGAGGCGCTGTCGGTGGCCGACCGCATCGTCGTGATGAACCACGGCGTGATCGAGCAGGTGGGCACGCCGATGCAGGTCTACCGCGACCCGGCCACGCCCTTCGTCGCCGATTTCGTCGGCAAGATCAACGTGCTGCCCGGCCGCCTGCACCCGGGCCGGGCGCTGCAGATCGGTGCGAGCCGCTTCGAGTGCACGCTCGATGCCGACGCGGCGCGCGACGTCAAGGTCTACCTGCGCCCCGAGGACGTGCTCGCGCGCCCCATCACCGCCGGCGATGCCAACGTGTTCGAGGCCTCGATCGAGAAGATCGAGTTCCTGGGCTCCTACTGCCACGTCAGCGTGCGCTCGGCCGAAATCGGGCCGCAGGCGCTGACGGTCTACCTGTCGCTGAACTTCCTCGCCGAACAGAGCCTCGCGGTCGGCAGTCGCCTGCCGCTGCGGGTGATGCCGGAGCGCATGCGCTTCTTCTGACGCGCCGCGCCGCGCCGACCCGCCGCCTCCATGTCCACCGTCGTCCTGCCGTCGCCGCCGAGCACCGCCGCGCTGCGCCAGCGCGCGCACTGGACCGACCGGATCGCGCACGCGCTGCTGTTCGCGATCGTGCTGATGCTGGTGGTGTTCCTGGCGCTGCCGCTGGCGAGCATCCTGGTCAAGTCGCTGCAGGACCCGCAGGGCGCGTTCGTCGGCCTGGTCAACTTCACCAGCTACCTCGCGACGCCGTCGCTGCTGACCTCGCTGTGGAACAGCGTCTGGGTCTCGCTGCTCGTCACCGCGATCACCGTGCCGCTGGCTTTCACCTTCGCGTATGCGCTCACCCGCAGCTGCATCCCCCTGAAGGGCACGCTGCGCACGATCGCGCTGGTGCCGCTGCTGGCGCCGTCGCTGCTGTCGGCCCTGTCGCTGATCTACTGGTTCGGCAACCAGGGGCTGGTGCGCGGCTTCATCCAGGCGCTGGGCTTCAACGAGATCTACGGCGCGCCGGGGGTGGTGGCGGCCGAGTGCTTCGCGGTGTTCCCGCACGCGCTGATGATCCTGGTGACCGCGCTGTCGCTGGCCGACGCGCGCCTGTACGAGGCGGCCGACGCGCTCGGCACCAGCACCCGCCGCAAGTTCTTCACCATCACGTTGCCGGGCGCGAAGTACGGCCTGGTCTCGGCGGCGCTGGTCAGCTTCACGCTGGTGATGACCGACTTCGGCATCCCCAAGGTGATCGGCGGCAACTTCAACATGCTGGCCACGGACGTGTTCAAGCTCGTCATCGGCCAGCAGGATTTCCAGCGCGGCGCCGTCGTCGGCCTGCTGCTGCTGACGCCCGCGGTGCTCACCTTCGTCGTCGACTGGATGATCAGCCGCAAGCAGACGGCGATGCTCTCGGCCCGCGCCGTGCCGTACCGGCCCAAGCCGGCGCGCGGCTTCGACATCGCGATGCTGGTCTACGCGCTCCTGATCGCCGCGCTGATGCTGGCGATGCTCGGCATGGCGGTGTTCGCGTCGTTCGCGAGCTTCTGGCCCTACAACCTCGCGCCGACGCTGACCCACTACACGATGGGGTTGGTCGACGCGGAGGTCGGCGAGGCCTTCGTCAACAGCCTGAAGCTCGCCGCCGGCACGGCGTTCTTCGGCACGATCCTCGTCTTCGTCGGTGCCTACATGCTCGAGAAGACGCGCGGCATGGACGCCCTGCGCCCGGTGGTGCGCCTGCTTGCGATGCTGCCGATGGCGGTGCCGGGCCTGGTGCTCGGCCTGGGCTACATCTTCTTCTTCAACCTGCCGGGCAACCCGCTGAACGGCCTGTACCAGACGTTGCCGCTGCTGGTGCTGTGCACGATCGTCCACTTCTACACGACCGGCCACCTGACGGCGGTGACGGCGCTGAAGGCGCTGGACACCGAGTTCGAATCGGTCTCGGCCTCGCTGAAGGTGCCGTTCTTCAAGACCTTCTGGCGCGTCACGCTGCCGATCTGCACGCCGACGCTGCTCGACATCGCGCGCTACTTCTTCATCAACGCGATGACGACGATCTCGGCGGTGGTGTTCCTGTATTCGCCGAGCACCAAGGTCGCGTCGATCGCGATCCTGAATCTCGACGAGGCCGGCGAGGCCGGCGCCGCCGCCGCCTGCGCGGTGCTGATCACCGCCGGCTCGACGATCGTCACGCTGCTGTTCATCGCGCTGGGCTGGTGGGTGAACCGCCGCACCCAGGCGTGGCGCGGCGGCCGCTGAACACAACGAACTAGGAGACGACACCGTGGACCGTGATGCCATCCTGCTGACCCCCGGCCCGTTGACCACCACGCTGCGCACCAAGCTCGCGATGCTGCGCGACTGGGGCTCGTGGGACGCCGATTTCGTCGCGATGACCGCCGAGCTGCGCCGCCGCCTGATCGCGATCATCGACGGCGCCGAGTCGCACGTCGTCGTGCCCCTGCAGGGCAGCGGCACCTTCTCGGTCGAGGCCGCGGTCGCCACCTTGGTGCCGCGCGACGGTCACCTGCTGGTGCTCGACAACGGCGCGTACTGCAAGCGGCTCGGCAAGGTCGCCACGCTGATGGGCCGGCGCACGACGATCATGTCGCACCCGGAAGACGAAGCCGTCTCGGCCGAGGCGCTCGACGCCAAGCTGCGCGCCGACCCGAGCATCACCCACGTCGGCTTCATCCATTGCGAGACCGGCACCGGCGTGCTGAACCCGCTGCAGGCGATCAGCGACGTGTGCCAGCGCCACGGCAAGGGCCTGATCATCGATGCGATGAGTTCGTTCGCGGCGCTGCCGATCGACGCGCGGAAGGTCAGGTTCGACGCGCTCGTCGCCGCCAGCGGCAAGTGCCTGGAGGGTGTGCCGGGCATGGGCTTCGTCTTCATCCGCCAGGCCGCGCTGGCGGCCTGCGAGAACAACTCGCACTCGCTGGCGATGGACCTGTTCGACCAGCACGCTTACATGGAGAAGACCGGCCAGTGGCGCTTCACACCGCCCACACATGTGGTCGCGGCGCTGGGCGAGGCGCTGAAGCAGTTCGACGAGGAGGGCGGCCAGCCGGCCCGGCTGGCGCGCTACACCGACAACTGCGCCACGCTGATCGAAGGCATGAAGGGCCTCGGGTTCAAGCCCTTCCTCGCCCCGGCGCTGCAGGCGCCGATCATCGTGACCTTCCACGCGCCGGCGGTGCCCGGATACGATTTCAAGGCCTTCTACGCCGAGGCCAAGCGCCGCGGCTTCATCCTCTACCCGGGCAAGCTGACGGAGGTGGAGACCTTCCGCGTCGGCTGCATCGGCGCGATCGGCCGCAACGAGATGCAGCAGGCGGTGAATGCGGTGGCCGACGCGATGCGCGCGCTGGGCTGGGCGCGCTGAATGCACGTCAACGTTGGTTCATCTCGTCTCGCGTCAGCTTTCGGCCCACGACGAGCTTGCCGCGCAGTTCGATCATTGCCGATTCGTACTGCTGCGGCGGTATCGCTCGCGCGTATTCAGTCAACCATCGTCGGAACTGCTCACCCAGCGTACTGCCCTCTCGCAGCGCGCGCTCGCGCGCGGCTGAGATCAGCAGTTCGTCGGCATTCAAGGTGACCTTCTTCATCGAGCGATCCTTTGCACGACTTTCCTGTGCACCAGGGCAGCGCAAATAGTATCGTGTGATCGATCTATCAAAGGGGTTCAGATGGCGAACAAGCGCGCGAACAAGTCGGTCGAGCATCCCGCCCTCACGGCGGTGCGCGAATCCGGCACCGGCAAGGTCAAGGTCGCGGTCAGCGACATCGACGGCATCCTGCGCGGCAAGTACCTGCACATCGACAAGTTCCTCGGCGCCGCGCAGCCGCATCCGAACGGCGGCTTCGGTTTCTGCGACGTGGTGTTCGGCTGGGACGCCAACGACCACTGTTACGACAACGCGACGCTGACCGGCTGGCAGCACGGCTTCCCGGACGCGCTGGCGCGCCTCGATCTCGACACCCACCGAAATGTGCCGTGGGACGACGGCGTGCCGTTCTTCCTCGGCGACTTCGTCACGCCGGCCGGCGAGCCCTCGCCGATCTGCCCGCGCCAGACGCTCAAGCGCGTGCTCAAGCGGGCCGAGAAGCTCGGCGTGCTGCCGATGGCCGGCATGGAGTTCGAGTGGTTCAACTTCGCCGAGACGCCCCAGAGCTGGGCCGCCAAGCAGGGTGTCGGCCCCGAGCCGATCACGCCCGGCATGTTCGGCTACTCGCTGCTGCGCATGAACCACAAGCGCGAGTTCTTCAAGGCGCTGATGGACGAGATGCCGCTGTTCGGCGTGCCGATCGAGGGGCTGCATACCGAGACCGGGCCGGGCGTCTACGAGGTCGCGATCGCCTTCGGCGAGGCGCTGGAACAGGCCGATCGCGCGATCCTGTTCAAGACCGGCGCCAAGGAGATCGGCGCACGCTTCGGCGTGATGCCGAGCTTCATGGCGAAGTGGAACCAGCAGCTGCCGGGGTGCTCGGGGCACATCCACCAGAGCCTGTCGGACGGCAAGACCAATCTGTTCTACGACGCGAAGAGTCCGCGCAATATGAGCAAGCTGTTCGAGAGCTACCTCGCCGGGCAGTGCGGCTTCCTGATGGAGATGGCGCCGATGATGTGGCCGACCATCAACAGCTACAAGCGC
>JAZKIO010000115.1:0-35977 GCA_040384825.1 Pseudomonadota bacterium | reverse complement strand
GCCCTTCGACGGCATCTTCAGCCCGGTCGCGAGCTTCATGAAGGTCGACTTGCCGCAGCCCGAGGGCCCGACGATCGCGATGAACTCGCCGCGCTCCACGGTCAGCGAGATGTCCTCGACGGCGAACTGCTGCTTCGCGAGCAGCTCCTCGTTGTAGGCCAGCCAGACCTTCGAAAAATCGACGAACGATGGCATGGCGGGGCTTACTTCTTCGCGGTCTTGAAGATGTCCCGCTCGGCCGCGGCCGGCAGGAACGAGCCGTTCCAGATCGTCGCGCTGTCCACGCGCGCCTTGGTGCCGAAGGCGTCGGAGACCTGGCTGCCCATCAGGCTCAGCCGCGGCGCCGAGATGTTGCCGAAGCCCTCGGCCTTGGCGTTTGCCGTCAGCACCGTGGCGTCGAGCGCGAGCTTGAGGCGGCGCTCCTCGAGGGCGGCGTCGACCAGGCCGTCGCGCGCCTTCACGGTCGCGACCGCGGCCTTCGGGTCGGCGATCACGTCCTTCATGCCCTTGGTGAACGCGCGCAGGAAGGCGCGCACGGCTTCGGGGTTCTTCTTGAGGAAGGCCTCGGAGACGATGATCGCGTTGCCGTACAGCTTCACGCCGTAGCTCGGGTACGGCAGCACGACGATGTCGTCGGTCTTGACGCCGCGCGCCTCGAGGTTGAGCAGCGAGGTGAACGAGAAGCCGGTGATCGCGTCGATGTCGCCGCGCACCAACATCGTCTCGCGCAGGCTCGGGTCCATCGCCGTCCAGGTGACGTCGGCCACGCCGTTGGCCTTGGCGAAGATCGGCCAGGCCTTGCGGCCGGCGTCGAACACCGGCGCGCCGAGCTTCTTGCCCTTCAGGTCGGCAGGCGTCTTGATGCCGGACTTCTTGAGTGCCAGCACGGCGGCCGGCGTGTCGTTGTAGACCATCATCACCGCGACCGGCTTCGGCGCGGTCGGGTTGTTGGCCTGGAACTCCATCAGCGCGGCCAGGTCGGCGAAGCCCATGTCGTAGGCGCCCGAGGCGACGCGGGTCACGGTGCCGCCCGAGCCGTTGCCGGCGTCGACCGTCACGGCCAGCTTCTCGGCCTTGTAGTAGCCCTTGGTTTCCGGCACCAGGAACAGGGCCGCCGGGCCCTCGAAGCGCCAGTCGAGCTGGAACTTGATCGGCACCTCCTGCGCGCGGGTGGGCAGGGCGACGGCGGTGAGCGTGAACGCGAGGGCGGCGAAGACGGCGCGGCGGGATGACGTGGCGATGGGGTTCAAGCGAGGCTCCAGCGGGTGGATAGGACGATGACAACAGACCATGCAAATTCTGTGCGCACTTTCACGGTGCGCGTCTTGCGATCTACCCGCGGACGGCGCACCCCCCGGCTTCGGGGGGCGGGGGGACCGGCCCCGATATCGACGCCCGGGAGCGCGTGATAAGTTGTCCGACAACTCTCTACACCGTCAGGACACCATGAACCGCTCATCCCTCAGCAAGTTGCTCTCGGCCGGCGCCATCGCGCTGGCGACGCTGGCCAGCCTGCCCGCGAACGCCGGCCCGTTCTCGGCGCTGTACGTGTTCGGCGACAGCCTGTCCGACAACGGCAACAACGCCCTGGCCATCGGCATCAACGCCGGCCAGCCGATCCCGAACAACGCCTATGTGCCGGCGCAGCCCTATGCCTCGGGCACCTACAGCAACGGCGCGGTCTGGGCCAACTACTACGCCAACCTGCTGGGCGTGCCGCTGACGGCGTCGCTCGCGGGCGGCGGCGACTACGCCTTCGGCGGCGCGACGACCGGCCCGAACCCGAGCGGCTTTCCGTACAGCCTGCTGACCCAGACGTCGCAGTACCTGGCGACCAGCGGCGGCACGGCGCAGGCGAATGCGCTGTACGTCGTCGCCGGCGGCGGCAACAACGCCCGCGCGGCGCTAACGGCGATCGGCGGCGGCGCGGACATCGGCGCCACGGTCACGGCGGCCGCGCTCGGCTTCGCCAGCGACATCGGCACCATCGTCGACCAGCTGCAGGCCGCCGGCGCGCAGCACATCGTCGTCTGGAACACGCCCAATCTCGGCCTGGCGCCCGCGGTCGTGGCCGGTGGCGGGGCGTCGCTCGGCTCCTTCCTGGCCGGCGCGATGAACGGCGCGCTGGCGGCGCGGCTGGCCGGCGAGGCCGGTGTCAGCACCTTCGACCTGTTCGGGCTGGGCGGGCAACTGGCCGCCAACCCGGGTGCGTTCGGCCTGTCCAACGTGACCGATGCGTGCGGTTCGGTGGCCGGCGCGGATTGCAGCCAGTACGCCTACTGGGACGGCATCCACCCGACGACCGCGGCGCACCAGGCGATCGCCAACGCGATGTTCGTCGCGACCGTGCCGGTGCCCGAGCCCGAGACCTACGCGCTGATGGCCGTCGGCCTGTTCGCCGTGGGCTGGGCGGCGCGCCGCCGCCAGGCCCGCGTCATCGCGGCCTGAGCGTTCAGGCGGCCTTCAGCAGATCGAACAGCGTGCGCGCGACGACCTTGGTCGCGCGCCGAAGGTCCTCGAGCACCAGGTGCTCGTCGGCGCGCTTGGCGTTCGACTCGAACACCGTGCGCGGCCCGGCGCCGTAGATGGCGGCCGGGATGCCCTGCTCGCAGTAGAGCCGCACATCGGTGTAGAGCGGCGTGCCCGAGGTCGGGATGGGCTCGCCGAACACGGCCTCGCCGTGCTTCTGCAGCGCCTCGACCAGCGGCTCGTTGCCCGGCAGCGGGCGCATCGCGTTGGCGAGCAGCAGGCGCTTGATCTCCACGCCGATGCCCGGCCGGCTGGCCGCCGCCTCGGCGATCACCTGGCGGATCGTCGCCTCGACCTCGGCCGGGTTCTCCTCCGGGATCATCCGGCGGTCGAGCCTGAGCACGACCTTGCCGGGCACGACGTTGGTGTTGGTGCCGCCCTCGATGCGGCCGACGTTCAGGTAGGGGTGCGTGATGCCCTCGACCTTCGACGTGACCTTCTTGTAAAGCGTGTTCTGGTGGTACAGCGCGTTCAGGATTGCGACCGCGCCCTGAAGCGCGTCGACGCCGGTGTCGGGGATGGCGGCGTGCGCCATCTTGCCGTGCACCGTGACTTCCATCTGCAGGCAGCCGTTGTGCGCGGTGACGACCTGGTAGGCGAAGCCGGCCGCGAGCAGCAGGTCGGGCTTCGTCAGCTTGTGGCGCAGCAGCCAGCCCGGGCCGAGCTCGCCGCCGAACTCCTCGTCGTAGGTGAAGTGCAGCTCGACCGCGCCCTGCAGCGGCGCCTGCAGCGCTTCGAGTGCGCGGACCGCGAAGATGTAGGTCGCGAAATCGCTCTTGCTGACGGCCGAGGCGCGGCCGTACAGCTTGCCGTCGACGACCTCGCCGCTGTAGGGGCCGTGGGTCCAGCCCTCGCCGGGCGGTACCACGTCGCCGTGCGCGTTCAGCGCGATCGTCCGGCCGCCGGCCGCGTAGGGCCGGCGCACGATCAGGTTGGTCAGCGAGGCCAGTCCGTACGCCGCCACGTCGGTGGCGGGCACCGGGTGCTTCTCGGCCTCGAAGCCGAAGCCCTTCAGCAGTTCGGCGGTGCGCTCGGCGTGCGGCGCGTTGTTGCCGGGCGGCGTGTCGGTGGGCACCTGCACCAGGGCTTGCAGGAAGGCCACTTCGGCGTCGAAGTGGGCGTCGATCCAGGCGTCGAGTCGGTCGTGCGGGGTCGTCATCGGGCGTCTTTCAGGCGGCTTCGGCCGCGAGCTGGTGCAGCAGGTGGGAGAACGCGTCGACCGCGAGTTGCATGTCGTCGTTGGTGCTCGATTCGAGCGGGTTGTGGCTGATGCCGGCGTTCTGGCCGCGCACGAACAGCATCGCCTGCGGCATCACCTCGTGCAGCTTCATCGCGTCGTGGCCGGCGCCGCTGGGCATGCGGAACACCGGCAGGCCGGCGGCCTCGACCGCGCGCTCCCAGCGTGCTTGCCAGGCCGGGTCGCTGGGCGCCGCGGCGGCGCGCATCGTCTCCTCGATGGTGTGGGTCAGGCCGCGCCGCTCGCAGATCGTGCGCAGGGCGGCCAGCGTGTCGTCGGCGCAGGCGTCGCGCACGTCGTTCGTCGTGGCCCGGATGTCGAGCGTGAACTGGCAGCGGCCGGGCACCACGTTGGTCGAGCCGTTCGGCACGTTCAGGATGCCCATCGTGCCGACCAGGTTGGGTTGCTCGGCGGCGCGCTTCTCCAGGTACAGCGCGAGCTCCGCAACCGCGGTCGCGGCGTCGCGGCGCACGTCCATCGGCGTGGTGCCGGCGTGGCTGGCCATGCCGATCACTTCACCGAGGTAGCGCACGCCGCCGTTGATCGAGGTGACGACGCCGAGCGGCAGGTCGAGCGCGTTCAGCACCGGGCCCTGCTCGATGTGGACCTCGACGAAGCCCTGGTAGCGCGCCGGCTCGCGCTGCAGCGCGCGGATCGCGTCGAGCTGCGCGGGCAGGCCGGCGTGGCGCATCGCGTCGCGCATCGAGATGCCGTCGGCGTCGAGCTGGTCCAGCCAGGCGGCGTTGAAGTGGCCGGTCAGCGCGCCCGAGCCGAGGAAGGTCGCCTTGTAGCGCTGGCCTTCCTCCTCGGCGAAGCCGACGACCTCGAGGCCGTAGGGCAGGCGTTGGCCGGCGCGGTGCAGCTCGCGCACGCAGATCATCGGCACGAAGATGCCCAGGCGCCCGTCGTACTTGCCGCCGTTGCGCACGGTGTCGTAGTGGGAACCGGTCAGCAGGCGCGGGCGTTCGCGGCCGGTGCCGTGGTCGGTCCCGAAGTAGACCCCGACGACGTTGCCGACCGCGTCGATCGACACCTCGTCGAAGCCGCACTCGCGCATCCACGCGTGCAGTTGCGCGGCGCAGGCGCGGTGCGCGTCGGTCAGGTAGGTGACGGTGAGCTCGCCGCGCTCGGCGTAGCCCGGGTCGGCGTGGCGCGCCAGGATCTCGGCGCAGTCCCAGGCCTGGTTGCCCAGCGTCGGCTCGACGCCGAACTTGTCGTTCAGCCGGATCTCGGCGATGCGGTGGATGTTGCGCAGGCACTCGGCGCGCTCGAAATCCGGGTGATGCGCGAGGCGGCGCTCGAAGGTCTCGATGATCTGCGCGCGCGTCAGCCCGGTGCCGCGCGGCCCGCGCACCGCCACCGTGAACGGGAAGCCGAAGCGCGTGTTGTAGGCCGCGTTGAGCTGCTGGATGCGTGCGAACTCTTCCGGAGAGCAGTCGGTCAGCCCGGCGCGGCTCTGCTCGCCGGTGGACTCGGCCGTCAGCGTCTTGGCGACCATCGCCTTGCCGGCCAGCTCCGGGTGGGCGCGGATCAGCGCGACCTGCTGGTCGACACCGGCCTCGCGCAGCACCGTGACGAGCGCGTGCTTGAGTTGCGCGAGCGTGGTGAACGGGCGCCTGGCGGCGGCCCGTTCGGCGATCCACGGCGAGTGCTCGTAGACGCCGTCGAGCGCGGCGACGAATTCGGCCGGCGTGGCGCGGTTCAGGTCCGCGAGTGTCAAAGGGGTCATCGTGTCTCCGGAAGCTCTTTTCATGCGGGATGCTGCGCGGCCCAATGGCGCGCGATGTCGATGCGGCGGCAGATCCACACCCGGTCGTGCTGCTGCACGTGATCGAGGAAGCGCTGCAGCGCCTTGAAGCGGCCCGGCCGGCCGAGGATGCGGCAGTGCATGCCGATGTTCAGCATCTTCGGCGTCTCGCTGCCTTCCTCGTACAGCACGTCGAACGCGTCACGCAGGTACTGGAAGAAGTGGTCGCCGGTGTTGAAGCCCTGCATCGAGGCGAAGCGCATGTCGTTGGTGTCGAGCGTGTACGGCACGATCAGGCGCGAGATCGTGCTGCCGTCGCTCTTCTCGACCGGCATCCAGAACGGCAGGTCGTCGCCGTAGTAGTCGCTGTCGTACTCGTAGCCGCCGTGGTCGGCGACCAGGCGCTTGGTGTTCGGGCTGTCGCGCCCGGTGTACCAGCCCAGCGGCCACTGGCCGTTCGTCAGGTCGCGGATGATCTGCGTGCCGAGCTCGATGTGGCGGCGCTCGCGCGTCTCGCTCATGTGCTGGTAGTGGATCCAGCGGTACGAGTGGCAGGCGATCTCGTGGTCCAGCTCGAGGAAGGCCTGGGTCAGTTCGGGGTTGCGCTGCAGCGCCATCGAGACGCCGAACACGGTGAGCGGCAGCCCGCGTTTCTCGAACTCGCGCAAGAGCCGCCAGGCGCCGACGCGCGAGCCGTACTCATACATCGATTCCATCGACAGGTGCCGCGTCTCGAACGCCTGCGCGCCGATGATCTCGGACAGGAAGGTCTCGGACGACGGGTCGCCGTGCAGCACGCAGTTCTCGCCGCCCTCCTCGTAGTTCAGCACGAACTGCACCGCGATCCTCGCGTTGCCCGGCCAGTTGGCGGCCGGCGGGTTGCGGCCGTAGCCGATCAGGTCGCGGGGGTAGTCCTTGGTCATCATCGAGGTGTTCCTCTAGCGCCCGTCGGGCAGCAGCACGGCGCCCAGGTCGGGCGTGCGCGGGTCCAGCCGCAGGTTGCGTTCGACATTGTGCAGATGGGCTTCCATCAACTTGACGGCCGCGCGCGCATCGCGCCGCGCCAGCGCGTCGACGATCGCGACGTGCTCGCTCGCCGAGTGCTCGGCCGAATGCGCCGACTGGTACATCAGCGCGATCAGCGAGCAGCGCGAGACCAGGTCCGCCAGCATGCCGGCCAGCACCTCGTTGCCCAGCATCCGCGCGATCACGACGTGGAAGTCGGCGAGCAGCCGCGTGCGGCCCGAGACGTCGGTGCGCAGCACCGCTTCGGATTCCGCCTTCAGGTGCGCGCGCAGCTCGGCGATCTGCGCGTCGCTCAGTTCAGTGGCGGCGCGCCGGATCATCGCGGCCTCGAGCATGTTGCGCGCCTCGAAGACCTGCTTGGCTTCCTCGATGCCCGGCTCGGCGACGCGCGCGCCGCGCGCCGGCTCGAGCGTGATGAGGTGGTCGCGGCTCAGCTGCATCAGCGCCTGGCGCACCAGCGTGCGCGAGACCTTGAACACGTCGGCGATCTTCTGCTCGGCCAGCTTGGTGCCGGGCATCAGCCGGCGCTCGATGATCGCGGTGGTGATCGAATCGGCGATGCGCTGGGTGAGGTTCTCGGCCGCCGCTGCGGGCTCGCTCGCGCGCGCCGCGGGCGAGCGGCCGCTGCGGATGACGTTGAGCTTGGGGGCGGGGGAGGCCATGCGCGGTTGCGGAGGTTTGAAGAAGGCTTGCTTTGTGGATCAAAGTGTATACACTTTTGTCGACGCGGCAAGCGCTTTCTTGTTTCCCACCCGAGGATCGCCATGGGCAAGCTCACCACCCACGTGCTCGACACTGCCAACGGCTGCCCGGCCGCCGGCATGGCCGTCGCGCTCTATCGCGTCGAGGCCGGCGGCCCGGTGCTGCTGAAGCAGATCACGCTCAACCACGACGGCCGGGCCGACGCACCGCTGCTCGAAGGCGTGGCGTTCGTCCCCGGGCGCTACCGGCTGGTGTTCGGCGTGGCGGCGTACTTCCGTGGGCGGGGCGCCGCCTTGAGCGAGCCGCCGTTCCTCGACGAGGTGCCGCTCGACTTCGGGCTCGCGACGATCGGCGCGCATTACCACGTGCCCTTGCTGGCCAGCCCGTTCGCGTATTCGACCTACCGCGGCAGCTGAAACGAACTCAGGGTTAGTTCGTATGCCGGCGTGCCGGCAAAGTGTATACAGTTGACCTGCGTCGCCGCGGAGCCCGGGCCCTCGACCCGGTCGTGACGTTCACCACCTTGCAGAGCCCGCTGTGGCAAGGGACGGGCACATGGACAGGCCTGCTTCTTGCTGAAGTCGCCGTTCAACGGCCCGGCCTTGGCGACGACTCGGAGACTCACACCGCATGGAAGCGTACCTTCTCGACTGGGCGAACCTGCTGCTGCGCTGGGCGCACATCGTCACCGGTGTCGCGTGGATCGGCGCCTCGTTCTATTTCGTCTCGCTCGACAACAGCCTGACGCCCCCCAAGGACCCGAAGGACGCCGCCAAGGGCATCGGCGGCGAGCAGTGGGGCGTGCACGGCGGCGGCTTCTACCACCACCAGAAGTACCCGGTCTCGCCGGGCTACGTGCCCGACCAGCTGCACTGGTCGATGTGGGAGAGCTACTCGACCTGGCTCACCGGCTTCGCGCTGTTCACGGTGCTGTACCTGTTCAACGCCAGCACGTTCCTGATCGACAAGACGCTGTTCGACTGGTCGCCGGCCGCGGCGATCACCACCGCGCTCGGCTTCTTCGTCGCGTTCTGGGTGCTGTACGACGCCATCTGCCGCACGCTCGGCCGCGGCCCGAACGGCGACAAGATCGTCGGTGCCTGCGTGTTCGTGCTGATCGTCTTCGCGTCCTGGCTGTCGTGCCAGCTGTTCGCCGGGCGCGCGGCGTTCCTGCTGGTCGGCGCGATGATCGCCACGACGATGTCCGGCAACGTGTTCTTCTGGATCATCCCGGGCCAGCGCACCGTCGTTGCCGCGATCAAGGCCGGCCAGCCGGTCGATCCGGTCCACGGCCAGCGCGGCAAGCAGCGCAGCGTGCACAACACCTTCTTCACGCTGCCGGTGCTGTTCGCGATGATGAGCAACCACTACGGCTTCACCTACGGCGCCAAGCACAACTGGCTGGTGCTGGTGGCGATCATGGTCGCGGGCGCGCTCATCCGCATGTCGTTCGCGCTGCGCCACAAGGCGCTGGCCTACGGGCAGCCGGTGCCGTGGCGCTATGCGGTCATGGGCACGCTGCTGCTGATCGTCACGATCGCGGCGACGATGCCGGCGCCGCAGGCCGTGCCGGCCGCTGCGGCCGCGCCTGCGTCCTTCGCCGAAGTACAGACGATCGTCACGCAGCGCTGCGCCATGTGCCACGGCGAGGCGATGCAGAGCAAGAACGTCCGCCTCGATTCGCCGGCCGAGGTAAGCCGGCACGCCCAGGCGATCTACCAGCAGGCGGTCGTGCTGAAGGTGATGCCGATGAACAACGCGACCCAGATGACCGACGCCGAGCGCGCGCTGATCGGGCGCTGGTTCAACGCCGGCGCCGCGACGAAGTGACCGATCCCTTGCGCACGAGAGGAACGCCATGAACAACGCCACCACCGCCCCCGCGACCGCCGTTCACCCGGTCGACGAGAAACTCCCGCTGCCGCGCATGGGCGCGCTCGGCCTGCAGCACGTGCTGGTGATGTACGCGGGCGCCGTCGCGGTGCCGCTGATCGTCGGCCGCGCGCTCAAGCTCACGCCCGACCAGATCGTGCAGCTGATCTCGGCCGACCTGTTCTGCTGCGGCCTGGTCACGCTGATCCAGTCGCTTGGCTTCACGAAATGGTTCGGCATCAAGCTGCCGGTGATGATGGGCGTGACCTTCGCCTCCGTCGGCCCGATGGTGGCGATGGCCAACGCGTTGCCGGGCACCGACGGCGCGCGCGCGATCTTCGGCGCGATCATCGGCGCGGGCCTGATCTCGATGCTGATCGCGCCGGCCATCAGCAAGCTGCTGCGCTTCTTCCCGCCGGTCGTCACCGGCACGATCATCGCGGTCATCGGCATCAGCCTGATGCGCGTGGGCATCGGCTGGGCAATGGGCGGCCCGCCCCAGCTGGCGCAGGCGGTGGACGTGCCCAAGCTCGTCGCGATGGTCGACGGCGCGAAGGCCACCGCCGCGGCCGCAGCGGCGTCGGGCGCGCCGGCGCCGGTGATGAAGCTCGCCGGCCCGATCCCGATGCTCGACAACGCGAACTACGGCGCGCTCGACAACATGGCGATCGCCGCGTTCGTGCTGGTCGTGATCCTGCTGATCGCGCGCTACTCGAAAGGCTTCCTTGCCAACGTGTCGGTGCTGATCGGCATCGTCGCCGGCTGCGTGCTGGCGGTGGGCCTGGGCAAGATGGGCTTCGACAAGGTCGCCAAGGCGCAGTGGGTCGACGTCGTCACGCCGTTCGTGTTCGGCCTGCCGACCTTCGACCCGGTGATGATCCTGACGATGACGCTCGTGATGATCGTCGTGATGATCGAGTCGACCGGCATGTTCCTCGCGCTGTCCGACATGACCGGCAAGCCGATCTCGCAGGGCGAGCTCGCCGCGGGCCTGCGCACGGATGGCCTGGGCACGCTGATCGGCGGCATCTTCAACACCTTCCCGTACACCAGCTTCTCGCAGAACGTCGGCCTGGTCGGCGTGACGGGCGTGCGCAGCCGCTACGTGTGCGTGACGGCTGGCCTGATCATGATCGTGCTCGGTCTGTTGCCGAAGATGGGCGCGCTGGTCGAGTCGGTGCCGCAGTTCGTGCTCGGCGGCGCCGGGCTGGTGATGTTCGGCATGGTCGCGGCCACCGGCATCCGCATCCTCGCGAACGTCGACTTCAAGCACAACCGCCACAACCTCTACATCGTGGCGATCGCCATCGGCGCCGGCATGATCCCGCTGGTCGCGCCGCGCTGGAGCCAGCAGATGCCGCACGCGCTGCACCCGCTGCTGGAGTCCGGCATTTTGCTGACGGCGATCGCGGCGGTCGCGTTGAATCTGTATTTCAATGGCAGCAAGGGCGGCGCGGCCGATGCGGTCGAAGCGGCGAAGCTGGCGGAAGCACACTGAGCTCTCGCGTCGAGCGGGTCGACGCTATTTCTTGACCGCCAAGGGCGCCAAGGAACGCCAAGGGCGCCAAGGAAGAGAAGACAGATCATTCCTCTTTCTCTTCCTTGGCGTCCTTGGCGTTCCTTGGCGCCCTTGGCGTCAACTCTTTTGACCTTGATCTTGATCTTGATCTTCGACATATGCCGACCCTCCTGATCCGGAACGCGACCCTGCTCGTCACCATGGACGCGCAGCGGCGCGAGATTGCCGATGGCGCGGTGTTCGTGCGGGACAACGTGATCGAGGCGGTCGGCACGACGGCCGACCTGCCGGGCACCGCGGACGTCGTGATCGACGCGCGCGATCAGATCGTCATCCCCGGCCTCGTCAACACCCACCACCACATGTTCCAGACGCTCACCCGGGCGCTGGCGCAGGACGACGAGCTGTTCGGCTGGTTGCGGACCCTGTATCCGATCTGGGCCAACCTGACGCCCGAGATGGTGACCGTCTCGACGCAGACGGCGATGGCCGAACTGCTGCTGTCGGGCTGCACGACCAGCAGCGACCACCTCTACATCTACCCGAACGGCCTCTCGGGCCAGGTGCGGCTCGACGACAGCATCGAGGGCGCGCGCCAGATCGGCATGCGCTTCCACGCCGCGCGCGGGTCGATGAGCGTCGGCGAGTCGAAGGGCGGCCTGCCGCCCGACCGCGTGGTCGAGGACGAGGCGGCGATCCTGAAGGACACGCAGCGCCTGATCGAGCGCTGGCATAACCCCGGCCGGTTCGCGATGCAGCGCATCGTCGTCGCGCCGTGCTCGCCGTTCTCGGTCAGCCGCGAGCTGATGCGCGATTCGGCGCTGCTCGCACGCGAGCACGGCGTCTCGCTGCACACCCACCTGGCCGAGAACGACAACGACATCGCCTACACCCGCGAGAAGTTCGGCTGCACGCCGGCCGAGTACGTCGAGCAGCTCGGCTGGACCGGGCCGGACGTGTGGTGCGCCCACTGCGTCAAGCTCGACGCGAGCGGCATCGCGCTGTTCGCCCGCACCGGTACCGGCGTGGCGCATTGCCCGTGCTCGAACATGCGGCTGGCCTCCGGCATCGCGCCGGTGCGCGCGATGCGCGATGCCGGCATGAGCGTGGGCCTGGGCGTGGACGGCGCCGCGTCGAACGACGCCGGCCACCTGCTCGGCGAGGCGCGCACCGCCATGCTGCTGCAGCGGGTCGCCGGCGGGCCGGCCGCGATGAGCGCGCGCGAGATCCTCGAGATCGCCACGCTCGGCGGCGCCAAGGTCCTGAACCGCGACGACATCGGCGCGCTCGCGCCCGGCATGGCGGCCGACATCGTCAGCGTGCCGCTCGACGGCATCGCCACGGCCGGTGCCCTGGACGATCCGCTGGCGGCGCTGCTGTTCTGCCAGATCCCGCGCGTGAAGCACTCGATCGTCGACGGCCGGCTCGTCGTGCGCGACGGCGAGCTGACGACGCTGGAGCTGCCGCGGCTGGTCGCGCGCCACAACGCGCTGGCCCGCAAACTGGTGAATGGCGTGCATTCCACGCACTGATCCCGGCTTAGCCGCCGACCGGGCGGCCTAGACTGCGGGCGGGCCAAGCGTGATTCGCGGCCCGACCCATGGCCAAACCTCGCGCTCCTTCCCCGCCCGCTCGGCCCCATGCCGACGCGGAATGGCGGCGCCTCGAGGCCGCGCTGGCCGCCGCGCAGCGCGAGCTGGCGCAGGCCCGGTCGGATCGGCAACTCGCCGAGCAACGCTTTCGCAGCGTCTTCGACCAGCAGTTCCAGTTCATGGTGATCCTCTCGCCGCAGGGCCGTGTGCTCGATTTCAGCGAGCAACTGCCGCTGAACAACGGCGCGGTACCGCGCGAGCAGGTGCTCGGCCAGCTGTTCTGGGACACGGTCTGGTGGTCCCGCTCGCCCGAGCCCCGCGCCGACTGGCCGGAGCGCCTGCGCCGCGCCGCGCTGGCGAACGGCCCGGTGCTCAGCGAGGACACCTTCAACGCGCCCGACGGCGAGATGCGCATCGCCTCGGCCGCCGTCACCGCGGTCAAGGACGCGAGCGGCGCGGTCGACTGCTTCATCGTCCAGGGCACCGACATCACCGAACACCGGCGCGACGAGCAGCGGCGCAAGCAGCTCGAGGCGCAACTGCGCGAGACCCACAAGATGCAGGCGATCGGCACGCTGGCCGGCGGCATCGCGCACGACTTCAACAACATCCTCGGCGCGATCCTCGGCAACCTCGCGCTGGCCCAGCAGGACGCAGCCGCCGATCACCCGGTGCAGCCGCGGCTCGCGCAGATCCACAAGGCCGCCAGCCGGGCCCGCAACCTGGTGCGGCGCATCCTCGCGTTCAGCCGGCAGCAACCTCACGAACTGGTGGCGCAGCCGCTGCGCCCGATCCTCGAGGAGACGCTCGAGCTGCTGCGCAGCACCCTGCCTCCCAGCGTGGCGCTGGTGCTGCGGCTGAGCGACGCGCCGCTGTGGGTGAATGCCGATGCGACGCAGCTGCAGCGTGTCGTGATGAACCTGTGCGCCAATGCCGCCCACGCGCTGGGCCCCGGCCGCGGCCGGCTCGAGGTGGGCCTGGCGCCGGCCGACGCGCCGCCGCCCGGTGCGCGCGGCGCGTGGGTCCAGCTCTGGGTGCGCGACGACGGCTGCGGCATGGACGAGGCGACCCGCGGCCGCATCTTCGAGCCCTTCTTCACGACGCGCGACCGCGCCGAGGGCACCGGCCTCGGGCTGTCGGTGGTGCACGGCATCGTCGCCGAGCACGGCGGCGTGATCACCGTCGAGAGTGCGCCCGGCCGCGGCAGCTGCTTCCGCATCGCCTTGCCGCTGGCGGATGCCGGCGGGGACGTGCCGGACGTGGCCGCCGGCGTCGCGATCCCGGCCGACGGCGCGGGCCGCCACGTGCTGTACGTGGACGACGACGCGGTGATGACGGTGATGGTGGACGGCCTGCTGCGCCGCGCCGGCTACCGCGTGACGACCTGCGCCGATGCGATGGCCGCGGTCGCGCTGCTGCACGCGGCGGCGCCGTCGTTCGATGTCGTCGTCACCGACTACAACATGCCCGAGGGGTCGGGCCTGGACATCGCCGACGCCGTGCGCGCCTTGCGGCCGGCGTTGCCGGTCGTGATCAGCTCGGGTTACCTCAGCGAGGAGCTTCAGCTCGCGGCGCGCCAGGCCGGCGTCCGGCGCCTGCTCGCCAAGGAGAACACGGTCGAGGAACTGGGGCCGCTGCTGCGCGAGCTGCTGGACGGGCCGGCCGCAGCGCGGTGAGCGTGCGGCTGCGGTACGCTGCGCGGGCGCGAGAACGCGTTCGCACCGAGGAGAGAACCGCCATGCCCACGATCCGCATCGAGATGTTCGAGGGACGCACGCCCGAACAGAAGCGCGCGCTCGTCGCCGCCGTCACCGAAGCCTGCGTGAAGACGATCGGCGCATCGCCCGAGAGCGTCGACATCCTGCTGTTCGACATCGCGAAGCAGAACTGGGCCAGCGGCGGCCAGTTGTGGAGCGACAGGGCCGCCGCGCCGCCGGCCGGCTGAGCGTGGCCGCGCCGGCCGTCAGAACTGCAGGAACGTGACGCCGGCGCCGATGCTGGTCTGGCGGAAGTTGTAGTCGGTCAGCGTCTCGCCGTAGCCGCGGAACACCTGCACGAACCAGCGCAGGCCGTTCGGCTGGTCCCGGTAGATCGGGTAGGTCCACTCGCCCTGCAGCGCCCCGAAGTTGGCGTTGCGCAGCGAGGTGCGGTACAGCAGCGACGCGGTGTGCAGCCCCTGCGCCCAGTTGAGCTGGAACTCGCCGCGCCCGCGGTAGCTGACCAGGTCGGGGTTGTTGTCGGTCGCGAGATCCTCGTTGAGGCGCTGGTTGTAGCGCGCGGTGAACGACCACGGCCCGCGCTCGAACCCGGCGCCCAGGTAGACGCGGTTCCAGCTGCGCGAGAGCGGGTCGGACTGCCCGTTCGACTGGTGCGCCAGGGCCAGCTGCGTGTAGCGCCACTGCCAGCCGAAGGGCAGGTCGCGCAGCGACGGCGCGGTCGGCACGATGTAGATCGCCTCCGGCTGGTAGTCGGTGTTGCGGAACGGCTTGGAATCGGCGCCGTTATAGATCTGCCACATCGCCTGCTGGGTGAACGCGACCCAGAAGTCGCCGCCGATCAGCGGCACGTCCTGCACCAGCTTGGTCCGCAACGAGAGCTGGAACTTGGCCTCCTCGCGCCGGTAGGCGGGCTGCAGCACGGCGGCCTGCGTGGGCGATTGCGGTGCGCGGTTGATGTTCGTCGTCACGTGGAGCGGCAGCACGTAGTTGGGCTGGTAGCCGACGAAGTTGAAGATGCCGCGCTTGTCCGCGGCGTCGAGCTCCCAGTACTTCGACAGCAGCCCCGTCTCGCGCCGCGCGCCGGGGGTGTCGGCCAGCGCGCCATTCGTCGGCGCCAGCAGCGAGGTGGAGGGCGCCACGACGGCGGTGGCCACCACACCGGGCGCGGCTTGCCGGGCGGTCGGTTCGGTCGGCGCGGCCGCGCGGCCGGCCAGCTTGTCGTAGCAGGCCAGGCGATCGGCGGCGGCGCCGATCTCGGCGCAGGCCTTCAGGGTGGGCGCTGCATCGGCTTGCGCGAGCGCGCCGAGCGGCGCGGCGAGCGTGAGGAGGGCGATCAGGTGCTGCGCGAGCGGGCGGCCGCGCAGGGCGTTTCGATCAAGAGGCATGGGGTTCGGGGGAAGCGGGCAACCCGCGATGGTAGTGGCCCGCTGCGAGACGCGTGCGCGTCAGCGCGCGACGGCAGGGCGCGTCCACCAGTCAGCCGCGAAGTTCGCCTGCAGGTAGCCGATGAAGCTGCTCACCTTGGACGGCAGCAGCTTGGGCGACGGGAACACCGCATGCATCTCCTGCACCGGCAGCGCGTAGTCGGTCAGCAGCGGCACGACCTCACCGCGTTGCACCGCGCCGTGCGCCACGTACCACGGCAGGATCGCGAGGCCCATGCCGTCGCGCGCGGCCTCGAGCAGCACCGACAGGTTGTTGGTGCGCAGCGGGCCCCGCACCGGCACCGAGTGCTCGCGCCCACCGCCGGTGAAGTGCCAGCGCTCGTCGCCCTGCACGGTGCTGTAGATCAGGCACGGGTGCTGCGCGACCTCGTCCGGCGACTTCGGCGCGGCGTGCGCGGCAAGGTAGGCCGGCGCCGCGACCAGCACCCACGGGTTCTGCGCCAGGTAGCGCGCGCCGAGCGACGAGTCGGCCAGCCGCCCCATGCGGATCGCGACATCCACGCCCTGCTCGACGAGGTTCACGTAGCGGTCGTCGAAGCTCAGGTCGATCGTGATCTCGGGGTGCTCGCGCATGAAGGCCAGCACCAGCGGCGTCAGCACGCGCCGGCCGAACGCGACCGAGGTGCTGATGCGCAGTTGCCCGCCGACGCGCGACTGCAGCAGCGCGGCGAGGTTGTCCGCCTCTTCCAGCTCGCGCTGGATCGTCTTGCACTTCTCGTAGTAGAGCGCGCCGATCTCGGTGGCGCTCACGCCGCGGGTGTTGCGGTTCAGCAGCCGCGCACCGAGCCGGGCCTCGACGGCCGCGACGTGCTTGGTGGCGGTGGGCTGGGTCACGCCGAGATCGACCGAGGCCTTCGAGAAGCTGCCGGTCTCGACGATGCGCGCGAAGAGCTGTACGCCGGTGATGCGGTCCATGGGGGCGGCGCGAACGACGCGCGCGAAGCTCGCGGAGCCGCCACCATAGTCGAAATCGCGCGTACTTACTTGCCGTCGCGATCGGAGTCGCCCGGCACGGCACGCTCCACGCGGTCGCTGAGGCGCTGGTAGGCGTCGCGGGTAGCGTGGCGGGCGCGGTCCCATTCCAGCGTCGAGGTGCCGCGGGCAGACTCCCAGCTGCGCGACAGGTCGGGCTCGGCCTCGTCGTAGCTGCGGCCCGGGTGGCGCTGGTAGGCCTGCACGCCGTGGTCGTAGGCCGGGCCGTAGTCGTCGTAGGCGGCATCGGCGCCGGCGTACTCGCGGCTGCGGTAGTTGTCGTGCCAGTAGGCCGTCTCGACGGTCGGGTCGATCGCCTCGGCCGCGCTCTTGCCGGCCAGGCCACCGACGATCGCGCCGATCGCCGCGCCGATCACGGTGCCGACCGGTCCCGCCACGGTGCCGGTCGCCGCGCCAGCCGCCGCGCCGCCGAGTGCCGCACCGACACCGACGCCGAGGGGATGCGCCCCGGTGGCGCCGGTCAGCGGGTCGAGGTTGGCGTCGCCCTCGTGTTCGATCTTGCGGGCGAGTTCTTCGTCGGCCGAGTAGGCGGCGGGCGGGTTGTTGGTGTTCATGGGGCTCTCCGGAATCGGCCGCGACCGGGATGGCGCGGCGACTGCATCGCAGGCTAGGTGGCGGCGCTCCGAAGCGCTGCGCGCCGATGCCGCGTCGACCGGCGGCGCGCGGCGCGTCGCGCGGTGGGACACGTCCGACAGCGCCGCGCATTCCGCCGGGGAATAGCTCTTATCGGCGCGCGACCTAGCGGCTGCGCCCCTTGCTGTCCATGATCCAACTCGATCGGAAACGTCAGCGCAAGGAGATTCGCATGGCACGCATGAAGGCCGTCATGGCCGCGGTTCTGGTGATGGAGAAGGAAGGCATCTCGCAGGCTTTCGGCGTGCCCGGCGCCGCCATCAATCCGCTGTACGCGGCGATGCGCGAGCGGGCGTCCATCGCCCACGTGCTGGCGCGCCACGTCGAGGGCGCCTCGCACATGGCCGAGGGCTACACCCGGGCCAAGGCCGGCAACATCGGCGTGTGCATCGGCACCTCCGGCCCGGCCGGCACCGACATGATCACCGGCCTGTACTCGGCGATCGCCGACAGCATCCCGATCCTGTGCATCACCGGCCAGGCGCCGCGCGCGCGGCTCTACAAGGAGGACTTCCAGGCCGTCGACATCGAGTCGATCAGCAAGCCGGTCACCAAGTGGAGCGTCACGGTGCGCGAGCCGGCGCAGGTGCCGCGCGCGTTCCAGCAGGCCTTCCACCTGATGCGCTCGGGCCGCCCGGGGCCGGTGCTGATCGACCTGCCGTTCGACGTGCAGATGACCGAGATCGAGTTCGACATCGACACCTACGAGCCGCTGCCGGTCTACAAGCCGCAGGCCACGCGCAAGCAGATCGAGAAGGCGATCGGCATGCTGCAGGCCGCCGAGCGCCCGCTGATCGTTGCCGGCGGCGGCATCATCAACGCCGACGCGTCCGACCTGTTGCAGGAGTTCGCCGAGCTGACCGACACGCCGGTGATCCCGACGCTGATGGGCTGGGGCACCATCCCCGACGACCACCCGCTGATGGCCGGCATGTGCGGGCTGCAGACCTCCCACCGCTACGGCAACGCGACCATGCTGGCCAGCGACTTCGTGCTCGGCATCGGCAACCGCTGGGCCAATCGCCACACCGGCTCGCCGGAGGTGTACTGCAAGGGCCGCACCTTCGTTCATATCGACATCGAGCCGACGCAGATCGGGCGCGTGTTCGCGCCGGAGCTGGGCATCGTGTCGGACGCGAAGGCGGCGCTGCAGCTGTTCGTCGAGGTCGCCCGCGAGATGAAGGCCGCGGGCACGCTGCGCGACCGCAGCGACTGGGTCGGCGCGTGCCGCGAGCGCAAGCGCACGATGCTGCGCAAGACGAACCTCGACACCGTGCCGATGAAGCCGCAGCGCGTCTACCAGTGCATGAACAACAACTTCGACCGCGACACGACCTACGTGTCGACGATCGGGCTGTCGCAGATCGCCGGCGCGCAGTTCCTGCACGTGTTCGGCCCGCGGCGCTGGATCAACTGCGGCCAGGCCGGGCCGCTGGGCTGGACGATTCCCGCGGCACTCGGCGTGCGGGCGGCCGACCCGACGCGCAAGATCGTCGCGCTCTCCGGCGACTACGACTTCCAGTTCATGATCGAGGAGCTCGCGGTGGGCGCGCAGTTCAAGCTGCCCTACATCCACATGGTCGTGAACAACAGCTACCTCGGGCTGATCCGCCAGAGCCAGCGCGGGTTCGACATGGACTACTGCGTGCAGCTCGGTTTCGACAACATCAATGCGCCGCAGATGGAAGGCTACGGTGTCGACCACGAGGCGGTGGTCACCGGCCTGGGCTGCAAGTTCGTGCGGGTGCACCGGCAGGAGGAGATCGCGCCGGCCATCAGGCAGGCCGAGGCCTGGCTGGTGGAGCACCGCGTGCCAGTGGTGATCGAGGTGATGCTGGAGCGGGTGACCAACATCTCGATGGGCACCGAGATCGATGCGATCAACGAATTCGAGGAACTGGCGACGAGCATCGCCGATGCGCCGACCGCCGTCGGCCTGCTGGACTGAACGCCATGCCGAAGTTCGCTGCCAACCTGACGATGCTGTTCACCGAGGCGCCGTTCCTCGACCGATTCGAGCGCGCCGCGCGTGCCGGCTTCACCGCCGTCGAGTTCCTGTTCCCGTACGACTATCCGGTCGCGGAGATCAGGAACCGGCTGGTCGCCAACCGGCTGCAGCTGGTGCTGCACAACCTGCCCGCCGGCGACTGGGCCGCGGGCGAGCGCGGGATCGCGTGCCTGCCGGACCGCGTCGCGGAGTTTCGCGACGGCGTGGCGAGAGCCATCTCGTATGCCACGGCGCTCGGCGTGCCGCGCCTGAACTGCCTGGCCGGCAAGACGCCGGCCGGCGTCGGCGCCGAGGTGGTCCACGCCACGCTGGTCGACAACCTGCGCTTCGCCGCGGCGGCGCTGAAGGAAGCGGGCATCCGGCTGCTGATCGAACCGATCAACACCTTCGACATTCCCGGCTTCCACGTCAACCGCACGGCGCAGGCGCTGGCGCTGATCGACGAGGTCGGCTCGGACAACCTGTTCGTCCAGTACGACCTCTACCACGCGCAACGCATGGAAGGCGAGCTGATCGGCACGCTGGGCGCGCAACTCGCGCGCATCGGCCACGTGCAGCTGGCCGACAACCCGGGCCGGCATGAACCGGGCACGGGCGAGATCCACTACGGGAATGTCTTCGCGGCGCTCGATCGCATCGGCTACGACGGCTGGGTCGGCTGCGAATACAAGCCGGCCACCACCACCGAAGCGGGGCTGCACTGGCTGGAAACTGCACGGAGGGCACAGAGATGAGCAAGTTGGGATTCATCGGCCTCGGCATCATGGGCACGCCGATGGCGCTGCGCCTGAAGGCCGGCGGCCACGAGCTGTTCATCCATACCCGCAGCGAGCCCAAGCCCGAGGTGCTGGCCGCCGGCGCGGTGCGCTGCGCGAGCGCGAAGGAAGTCGCCGAGCGCGCGGACATTGTCTTCACGATGGTTCCCGACACGCCCGACGTGGCCAAGGTGCTGTTCGCCGACGATGGTGTGGCCGCCGGCTTGTCGAAGGGCAAGACCGTCGTCGACATGAGCTCGATCTCGCCGATCGAGACCAAGGACTTCGCGCAGCGCATCAACGCGCTCGGCTGCGACTACCTCGACGCGCCGGTCTCGGGCGGCGAGGTCGGCGCCAAGGCCGGCACGCTCACCATCATGGTCGGCGGGCCCGAGGCGGTGTTCGAGCGCGTCAAGCCGCTCTTCGAGCTGATGGGCAAGAACATCACCCTCGTCGGCGGCAACGGCGACGGCCAGACCTGCAAGGTCGCGAACCAGATCATCGTGGCGCTGAACATCGCCGCGGTCGGCGAGGCGCTGGTGTTCGCCAGCAAGGCCGGCGCCGACCCGGCCAAGGTGCGCCAGGCGCTGATGGGCGGCTTCGCGGCCAGCCGCATCCTCGAGGTGCACGGCGAGCGGATGATCAAGCGCACCTTCGCGCCGGGCTTCCGCATCGGGCTGCACCAGAAGGACCTGAGCCTGGCGCTGGCCGGCGCGCGCGCGCTCGGCGTGGCACTCCCGCAGACGGCCGGCGCGGCGCAGCTGATGCAGGCCTGCGCCGCCAACGGCGGGGCGGAGCTGGACCACTCGGCGCTGGTGCAGGCGCTGGAGCTGATGGCGGCGCATCCGGTGATGCCGGACACGGCCCGCTGAGCCGCGCCGCGCGGGTCGGGATAATCGCGGCATGAGCCTGCCATCCCCCCACACCGATCCCCGCGGCTTCCTGCTCGCGCTGTTCAACGCCGCGGTCGCGCAGGCGCTGCCGGGGGCCGGCATCGCCGCGTTCCTGCCGCCGCCGCCCAAGGGCCGCACGCTGGTGCTCGGCGCCGGCAAGGCGGGCGGCGCGATGGCGGCGGCGGTCGATGCGGCCTGGCCGAAAGGCGCGCCGATGTCCGGCCTGGTCGTCGCGCGCTACGACTACGTGCCGCCGGCGTACAAGGCGAACCCGGGGCGCATCGAGGTGGTCGAGGCCGCGCACCCGGTGCCGGACGACGCCGGCCGGCGCGCGGCTCGGCGCATCGCCGAACTGACGCAGGGGCTGACGAAGGACGATCTCGTGCTGTGCCTGATGTCGGGCGGTGCCTCGTCGCTGCTGGCGATGCCGGCCGACGGCGTCACGCTGGAAGAGAAGCAGGCGATCAACAAGGCGCTGCTGAGGAGCGGTGCGGCCATCGACGAGATGAACTGCGTGCGCAAGCACCTGTCGGCGATCAAGGGCGGGCGGCTGGCGACGATGTGCGCGCCGGCGCGCGTCGTCACGCTGCTGATCAGCGACGTGCCCGGCGACGCGCCCGAGGTCATCGGCAGCGGCCCCACGGTGCCCGACAGCACCACCTGCGCCGATGCGCTGCGCATCCTCGCGCGCTACGGCATCGAGATTCCGGCGGCGGCCCGCGCCGGCCTGGAGAGCGGCGCGTTCGAGACGCCGAAGCCGGGCGATGCGCGCTTCGACGGCCACGAGGTGCACATGATCGCGACGCCGCGCCAGTCGCTCGACGCGGCTGCCGCACTGGCGCGCCAGGCCGGTGTCGGCGTGCACGTGCTGAGCGACGAGATGGAAGGCGAATCGCGCGAGGTCGGCAAGGTGCACGCCGCGCTGGCGCGCTACGTCGCCCGCCACGGCGAGCCCTTCGCGAAGCCGTGCGTGATCCTGTCCGGCGGCGAGACGACCGTGACCGTGCGCTCCAAAGGTGGCCGCGGCGGCCGCGCCACCGAGTTCCTGCTCGGCTGCGCGATCGGGCTGCAGTGCGAGCCGAACGTGCATGTGCTGGCCGCCGACACCGACGGCATCGACGGTGTGGAAGACAACGCCGGCGCCATCGTCACGCCCACCACGCTGGCCCGCGCGCGCGCCGCCGGGCTCAAGGCCGCCGAGGTGCTGGACCGCAACGACGCCTACAACTTCTTCAAGCCGCTCGGCGACCTGGTGACGCCGGGGCCGACCTTCACGAACGTCAATGACTTCCGGGCCATGCTCATCGTGTGAGCGCCATGAAAAAGGCGCCCTCGTGGGGCGCCTTCGTGTCGTGCGTCAGGGTGCCGGGGCACCCGCGGTTCACTTGTTGTTGCTGCGACGGCGCCAGGCCATCAGTGCACCCACGCCGGCGAACATCATCAGGTAGGTCGACGGCTCGGGCACGGCCGTGACCAGCAGCATGTTCTGGTAGCGCTCATCACGGTCGTTGAGGTAGTGCACCAAGAACGTGGTGGAGCGGTAGGTGTCGCCGATCGACGAGTACGCGTCCTTCAGTTCAGCCAGCATGCTGCGGTAGTCGCTGCGCGTGCTCTGGATCTCGCCCTGGTTGAAGTTCAGGCTGGCCAGCGTGCCGTCGTAGTCCTGGGTCAGTTCCCACAGGATCTGGTTGAAGTCCTGGCCGTCGATGCTCCAGGCCAGCGTGTCGGTGTAGTAGTTGTCGACCACCCAGTTCACCAGCGCGTCGGTACGGGCCGCGAACTGCGCGGGAGCGTCGATGACACTGGCCACGCTGACCACGTCGTACGTGTGGAGCGAGTTCGGCTCGGGAAACGCGGCGCCCGGTTCGATGCAGGCGAGGACGCCGTTAGCGCCGTAGACCGACGAGGAGCCGGTGGCGAACGAGACGTTGGTGATGTAGCCGCCATTCGCGACGCGGTCGCCCACCTCGCTCATGAGGGTCTGCGCCATCGTCTGGGTGGAACCGAGCAGGGCCAGGCTGGCCAGAGCCGTGCGGACGGACACCGATGACGCGATCTTTGTGGTCATGAAGACCTCCTTCGAATTCAAATCTGCTGCAAAAAAAAGTGCCCGGAATGAACACTTGGATCGCAGTATTCCGAGGCACCGATTCGCCATCCACCCGCGACTCGGGGGGCGCCAGCCCCCTGTTCTTGAATGACGTGAAAACCGCGCATGCGAGAGCCATTGCGTTGCACTCGAACCACGCGGTTTTCGCTGCTTTGACGTGGGTTGGATCGAGTTAACGATGGTTGACTTTGCGTAGCGCAAAATTCGCGTCCGAACCCCGATCAAGGACAGCGATGGAACCCTCGAATCTCAAGCGTCGCGATGCGATGCGTCTGGTGATGGCCACGGCCGGCGCCGCGGCCTGGCCCTTCGCGACAAACGCGCAGACGACGTGGCCGAGCAGGCCGGTCCGGTTCGTCGTGCCCTTCGCGCCGGGCGGCAGTTCCGAGATCGTCGCGCGCGCCGCGGCCGCCGAGCTGACCAAGTCGCTCGGGCAGAGCGTGTACGTGGACAACAAGCCGGGTGGCGCCGGCAACGTCGCGATGGCCGAGGTGGCGCGGGCCGACGACCAGCACACGCTGGCGCTCGGCCACATCGGCACGCTGGCCGTGAACCCCTACATCTTCGACAAGCTGCCGTACGACCCGATCAAGGACTTCAGGCCCATCTCGCTCCTGGCCAAGGTGCCGAGCCTGTATGTCGTGCACCCCGATGTGCCGGCGAAGAACCTGAAGGAGTTCATCGCGCTGTGCAAGTCGAAGCCGGGCGCGCTCAACTACGGCTCGGCCGGCAACGGCAGCGCCGGCCACCTGGCGATGGAGTACCTGAAGATGGCGACCAGCATCTTCATCCTGCACGTGCCGTACCGTGGCACCGGCCCGCAGCTGACCGACCTGCTGGCCGGCCGGCTGCAGGCCGCCTCGGTGGGCGCACCGGCGATCCTGCAGTTCATCAAGGTCGGCAAGCTGCGCTGCATCGCCACCGGCACCGCGCAGCGCATCCCGCAGCTGCCGGACGTGCCGACCGTGGCGGAGCAGGGCTACCCGGGCTTCGAGATGACGCAGTGGTACGGCATGCTCGCGCCTTCAAGCCTGGCGCAGCCGGCCGCCGACAAGCTCGCCGCGGCCTGCGCCAAGGCGATGCAGGAGCCGACGGCGCTGGAGCGCCTGAGCGCCGACGCGGCGATCCCCGTGGGCGGCAGCGCCGCGGACTTCGCGAAGTTCATCGCGGTCGAGCAGCAGCGCTGGAAGCAGGTGATCGCGCGGGCGAAGATCAAGCCCGATTGAGTTGGCCGGGCGCCGCCGTGCGGCGGGCGCGTCGCCTGCTCAGGCGAGCGCGAGTGCGGCCTTGCGCCGCTTCGGCGCGGCGGCTTCGGCCGGCGCGCCGATCAGCTGGTCGACCACCAGCCGCACGTTCGCCTGCAGCGCGGCGATCGCCTTGCGGTCGCCTGACAGGTGCTTGAGCAGGCACTGCTGGAACAGGCCGTCGAGCATCGCGTAGGCCACGTCGCTCGGCGCGCGGACGGGCCGGGCGGCGAGTTCGGCCAGACGCGAGAGAACGCGCCAGATCATCTTCTCGAGGCTCTTGTCGATCGCGGACACGTCGGCGCGGAACGCCTCCTCGAACAGCGACTGCGAGCGCAGGTCGTACCACAGGCGGTGCATGGGCGCCTCGTCCCGCACGGTCTGGCCGAGCGCCCCGGCGAAGCCGTCGAGCAGTTCGGCGTAGGTCGTCGACGTGGTCGTGACCTCGTCGTAGCGGCTCACGCAGCGCGCCTTGTACTGGCGCACGCTGCACAGGATCAGGTCGACCTTGTCGGTGAAGTAGTAGTGCAGCACGCCGTGCGAGAACTCGGAGTTCTGCGCGATCTCGCGCAGGCTGGTGCGGGCGTAGCCGAGTTCGGCCAGCGTCTGCAGCGCGGCCTCGCCGAGTTCGGCGCGGCGCTCGGTGTACTTGTCGTCGCGCGGGCGGGCGCGGGGGGCGGCGGTCTTCGGCATGCGCCCATTGTAGGGAGCCGACTTGCGCGTTGCCTAGCCGTGCCCCGTGCAAACCCGTGGTTTGGACAACTGTCCAGGAAAAGTCTTGACAGTCGTCAAGGCCGTTCCTAGGATCGTCCTGCGCTTCTTGACAAGCGTCCAAAAAACACCAGGAGACAACCCATGACGAAGTTCGACCTGACCGGCCGCAAGGCCCTGGTCACCGGGGGCGCGCGCGGCCTCGGTGAAGGCATGGCCCAGGCCTTGGCCGCGGCCGGCGCCTCGGTAATGATCGGCGACGTGCTCACCTCGCTCGGCCGCGACACCGCCGGCAGGATCGGCGCCGCCACCGGCGCGAAGACGGGTTTCGTGCAGCTCGACGTGACACAGGAGGCCGATTGGGAGGCCGCCGTGCAGGCCACGATCACCACCCTCGGCGGCTTCGACATCCTGGTCAACAACGCCGGCATCGAGGTGACCGCGCTGGTGGTCGACATCGAGCCCGAGTCGCTGCGCAGGATGCTCGACGTCAACATCGTCGGCACCGCGCTCGGCCTCAAGCACGCGTTCCGCGCGATGCAGCCGGGCGGCCCGGCCGGTGTCAATGGAAAGAGCGGCGGCGCGGTGGTCAACATCTCGTCGGTTGCCGCCACCATCGCGTTCCCGGCGATCGCGGGCTACTCGGCCACCAAGTCCGCGGTCGACCGCCTGACCCGCGTCGCCGCGATGGAAGCCGGCAAGCTGGGCTACGGCGTGCGCGTGAACTGCATCTACCCGGGCCTGGTGCCGACCGAGATGGGCATGAAGCTCGCGGCCGACGTGGTCGCCGCGGGCTTGTTCGCCTCGCCCGAGGCCGCCGTCGGCGCGATCATCGAGCAGACGCCGTCGGGCCGCCTCGGCGAGGTGGCGGACATGGCCGACGCGGTCGTGTTCCTGTGCTCCGACGCGGCGCGCTTCATCACCGGCGCGGGCTTGCCGGTCGATGGCGGCATGGGCATGTAAGCCCCACGAACCCAGGACCAAACATCATGAGCAACAGCACATCCAAGAAGCCCGTCGTTGTCTACGGCGCCTCCGGCTACACCGGCCGCCTCGTCTGCGAGTACCTGCGCGAGTACGGCATCCCGTTCATCGCCGCCGGACGCAGCGGCGAGAAGATCCACGCGGCAATGAAGTCGAACGTCGCCGGCATCGAGACGGCCGACTACGAGGTCGTCGAGGTCATCCACACCACCGAGGCGCTGACCGAGCTGTTCCGCGGCGCCTCGGTGGTGCTCAACACCGTCGGCCCGTTCTCGAAGTACGGCCACGAGGTCGTGCAGGCCTGCCTGGCCGCCAAGTGCCATTACACGGACACCACCGGCGAGCAGGACTGGCTGATCACGCTCGACGACGAGTACGGCGCCAGGTTCGCGGCCGCCGGCCTGCTGCTCTCCCCCGGCATCGCGCAGATGTACACGACCGGCGAGATCGCCGCGCAGCTGTGCCTGGAGACGCCCGGCATCGACACGCTGGACATCGCGGTGTTCTGGGGCGGCAGCCCGACGATCGCGTCAACGCAGACCATCCTCGTCAACGCCGCGACGGCCAAGGCCTTCTACCTGCAGCAGAACCAGTACGTCGAGTGGCAGCCCGACGCGGGCCTGTACAACGTGACGATCCCCGGCCAGCACGAGGCGGCGCTGGCGCTGCCCTGGGGCGGCACCTCGCACCCGGTGTGGTTCAAGAAGGACCCGCGCGTCGCCAACGTCAAGGTGCTGGGCGGCGTGTTCAATAAGCCGCTGATGCTGGGCGTGCCGCAGATCGTCGCGGCGGCGCTGAAGGCCACCGAGGGCATGAACGCCGAGGACCGCTATGTCGCGCTGTCCCAGACCGCCGCGAGCGTGATGAACACGATGCCGCCGCGCGAGAACCCGCGCATCAACAAGTCGGTCGACTCGGTGCACGCGCAGGGGCCGCTGGCGCGCGCGCACTGCGTGATCTACGGCAACTGCAACTACAAGCAGACGGGGCTGTTGCAGGCGTTCGCCGCGGCCTCGCTGCTGCAGCAGCCGCCGAAGCGCGTCGGCTTCGCGTCGGGCTGCCAGGCCTTCGGTCATCACGAGCTGCTGGGCGCGTTGCGCAACTTCGGGCTGGTGCAGGCGCCGGTGCTGACGGTCCACCAGTGACCTGACATGCGGCTCGTCGATTACCTGGACAAGGGCGCGTCGCTCGGCGAGAGCGCGCCGTGCCTGACGATGGGCACGGTGGACTACTCGTACGGCGACGTGCAGCGAATCAGCCACCGCGTCGCGCGGGCGCTGGCGCGATCGGGCGTGCAGCCGGGCGACAAGGTCGCCGTGCTGTCGAGCAACGACGCGCTGGGGTTCGCGTGCGTGTTCGGCATCTCGCGCGCCGGCGCCGTCTGGTGCCCGGTGAACCCGCGCAACGAGGCGTCGGAGAACCGCTTCGTGCTCGACGCGTTCGACTGCGCCTGCCTGATCTTCCACAGCGCCTATGCGCCGATGGTCGAGCAGATGCGCGCCACGCTGCCCAAGGTGCGGCAGTTCGTCTGCCTCGATCAGGCGACGCCGTTCGCGCCGGCCTGGGACAAATGGATCGAAGGCGTCGACCCGGCGCCGCTCGACGTGCAGGTCGTCGACGACCTCGCGATGATCGCCGGCACCGGCGGCACCACCGGCCAGCCCAAGGGCGTGATGCTGTCGGGGCGCAACCTCGAGACCATGTCGGCGCTGACGCTGATGGGCTACCCGTTCGACGGCCGCCCGACCTACCTCGCGCTCGCGCCGCTGACCCACGCGGCCGGCGTGCTGTGCCTGCCGGTGATGGCGCTCGGCGGGCGCGTGATCATCATGCCGAAGCCTGACCTGGGCGAGTTCCTGGCGCTGATCGAGCGCCACCGCGTCACCCACACCTTCCTGCCGCCGACGCTGATCTACATGCTGCTGCAGCACGAGAAGCTGGCGACGACGAAGCTCGATTCGCTGCAGTGCTTCTGGTATGGCGCGGCGCCGATCTCGGCCGCGCGGCTCGAGGAGGCGCTGAGCAAGATCGGCCCGGTGATGGCGCAGCTCTTCGGCCAGACCGAGGCGCCGATGATGATCTCGATGATGGCGCCGAAGGACCATTTCAACGCCGACGGCTCGGTCGCGCGCGAGCGCCTGGCGTCGGCCGGGCGGCCGGGGCCGCTCGTGCAGGTCGCGACGATGAACAGCGACGGCGAACTGCTGCCAACCGGCGAGACCGGCGAGATCGTGGTCCGCAGCTCGCTGGTGATGACGGGCTACTACAAGGACCCGACCGCGACCGCCGAGGCCGGCCGCTTCGGCTGGCACCACACCGGCGACATCGGCCGGCTCGACGCCGACGGTTTTCTCTACATCGTCGATCGCGCCAAGGACATGATCATCACCGGCGGCTTCAACGTCTACTCGGTCGAGGTCGAGCAGGCGCTGATGCAGCACCCCGACGTGCAGGACAGCGCGGTGATCGGCCTGCCTGACGACAAGTGGGGCGAGAAGGTCGTCGCGGTGCTGCAGCTGTACGCCGGGCGCAGCGTGCAGCCGGACGAGATCGTCGCGTTCGTGAAGGCGCGCATCGGCAGCGTCAAGGCGCCGAAGCTGGTCGAGATCTGGCCCGACCTGCCGCGCTCCAAGGTCGGCAAGGTGATGAAGAAGGACGTGCGCGCCGAGATGCTGCAGCGGCTCGCGTCCGTGAAGTGAGAACGTCCATGTCGCAACGAGCATTCATCGCGGGCGTCGGCATGATCCCGTTCGTCAAGCCCGGCGCGAACGAGCCGTACCCGGCCATGGCCGGGCAGGCCGCGCGCCTGGCGCTCGCCGACGCCGGCATCGCATTCGATGCGCTGCAGCAGGCTTATGTGGGCTACGTCTACGGCGACTCCACCAGCGGGCAGAAGGCGATCTACCCGCTGGGCATGACCGGCATCCCGATCTTCAACGTCAACAACAACTGCTCGACCGGCTCGACCGCGTTGTTCCTCGCACGCCAGGCGATCGAATCGGGCGCGGCCGAGTGCGTGCTCGCGCTCGGCTTCGAGCAGATGAAGCCGGGCGCGCTCGGCACCGTCTTCGACGACCGGCCGAGCCCGTTCGAGGACTTCGACCGCGAGGCCGCCGCGCTCGTCGGCATGCCCGAGCTGCCGCTCGCGCTGCGCTACTTCGGCGGTGCCGGACAGCGCCACATGCAGAAGTACGGCACGCCGCTCGAATCGTTCGCCAAGGTGCGCGCCAAGGCCAGCCGGCACGCGGCCCGCAACCCGCTGGCGCTGCTGCGCAAGGAACTGAGCGTGGACGACGTGATGAACTCGCCGATGCTCTGGCCGGGCGTGCTGACCCGCCTGATGGCCTGCCCGCCGACCTGCGGCGCCGCCGCGGCGGTGCTGGTCTCCGACGCGTTCGCGCGCCGCCACGGCTTGCGCACCGATGTCGTCATTGCCGCGCAGGCGATGACGACCGACCGGCCGGATTCGTTCGACAGCCACGACATGATGAAACTCGTCGGCTACGGCATGACGCAGGCGGCGGCGCGGCAGGTCTGCGAGCAGGCGGGCATCGGCCCGGGCGATGTCGACGTCGTCGAACTGCACGACTGCTTCGCGCAGAACGAGCTGATCAGCTACGAGGCGCTCGGCCTGTGCCCGGCGGGCGGCGCGGCCGCGTTCATCGACGCCGGCGACAACACCTACGGCGGCCGGGTCGTCGTCAACCCCTCTGGCGGCCTGCTGTCCAAGGGCCACCCGCTCGGCGCGACCGGCCTGGCCCAGTGCTACGAGCTGACGCACCAGCTGCGCGGCACGGCCGGCGAGCGCCAGGTGGCCAGCGCACGCACCGCCCTGCAGCACAACCTGGGGCTCGGCGGGGCCTGCGTCGTCACGCTCTACCAGGCGGCCTGAGGGCCAATCGTCTTCGCGCGAGCCGCGCGTGGCAACATCGCCGCGTCGCGAACGAATCCCGGAGATGCCCCGCATGCTCGATCCCTCATGGCGCCGCCTGGCCAGCGTGGCGCTGCTCACCGTCTCGGCGCTGCTCGGCGCCTGCAGCACGCTGCCGGCGGTCGACCGCGACGCGATCGCGAGCGAAGCGATCCCGCTGAGCCCGGCAACGACGCTCGGCCGCATCGCCAGCACCTCGCAGCCGGCGCCGGAGCTGTCCGGCTTCCGGCTGATGCCGCTCGGGCTGTTCTCGCTCGACACGCGCGTGCAGCTGGCGCGCCGCGCCGAGGTGTCGCTCGACGTCCAGTACTACCACTTCGCGCGCGACGAGACCGGCCGCTACCTGCTGCGCGCGCTGCGCGACGCGGCCCTGCGCGGCGTGCGCGTGCGCCTGCTGCTCGACGACCTCTACACCGGCGGGGAGGACACCTACTGGCTCGCGTTCGCCGCGCACCCGAACGTCGAGGTGCGGCTGTTCAACCCGTTCTCGCGCGCCCGCGGCCGCGGGCAGGCCGGGCGCTTCCTGGCCGCGATCGACGAGTGGAGCCGCGTCAACCACCGCATGCACAACAAGCTGTTCATCGCCGACGGCGCGATGGCGGTGATCGGTGGCCGCAACGTGGCCAACGAGTACTACCTGCGCGGCATGGCGCAGAACTTCATCGATGTCGACGCGTTCACGGTCGGCTGGGTCGTGCCGCCGCTGCAGTTCCAGTTCGACCGCTACTGGAACAGCGCCGCGGTCTACCCGCTGAAGGCGGTCGCGCGCACCGACCTCGACCCGGCCGCGTTGCGCGCCTTCTTCGACGAGGAGACCGGCCCGGCCTCCACGCCGCCGCCGGACCCGCTGCCGCCGAACGACATCCTGGGCTACGGCCCCATCGCGGACGACCTGGACGGCGGCCGCCTCGGCCTGATCTGGGGCGACGCGTTCGTGTTCGCCGACCACCCCGACAAGCCGTTCGACGGCAGCGTCGGCGGCGAGCCGCTGGACACCAGCGTCACCTTCAACCTGTTCGAGGTGATCCGCGCCGCGAAGAAGGAGGTGGTGATGTCGTCACCGTACTTCGTGCCCGGCGAACTGAGCCTGCAGATGATGCGCGACCTCCGCAAGAAGGACGTCGCGGTCGCGGTGCTGACCAACTCGCTCGCCTCGACCGACGAGCCGATCGTGCACGTCGGCTACGCGGCGCACCGGGTCGAGCTGCTGAAGATGGGCGTGGAGCTGTACGAACTGAGTTCGTCGCGGGTCAAGACCAACGAGCGACCGTTCCTGTTCGGCCAGTCGCTCGGGCGGCTGCACGCCAAGCTCGCGGTGATCGACCGCACCGGCCTGTTCATCGGCTCGATGAACCTGGACCCGCGCTCGGCCAGCATCAACACCGAGCTCGGCGCGGTGGTCGTCAGCCCGCCGCTGGCCAAGGAACTGCTGCGGGTGATCGACATCGACCGCCTGCTGAGCGCCTACCGGGTGCGGCTGCGCGGCACCGGCAACGGGCTGGAGTGGGTCAGCAACGACGGCGAGAAGGAGACCATCCTGACCCAGGAGCCCGACTCCACGCCCTGGCTGCGGATCAAATCCTGGCTGCTGACGCCGTTCGTGCCGGTCGAGCAGCTGTAGCAACGCTCAGCCCGGCGGCGCCTCGATGATCTCGCGGATGCGGGTCGCGAGCGCCTCCATCGCGAACGGCTTGGTGATCATCGACATGCCGGGTTCGAGGAAGCCCGAGGCGATCGCCGCGTTCTCGGCGTAGCCGGTCATGAACAGCACCTTCAGCGCGGGGCGCCCCTGGCGTCCGGCCTCGGCCACCTGGCGGCCGTTCAGGCCGGGCAGGCCGATGTCGGTGATCAGCAGGTCGATGCGGGCGCGCGATTGCAGGATCTCGAGCCCGGCCGGGCCGTCGGCGGCCTCGAGCGCGCGGTAGCCCAGGTCGCCGAGCACCTCGACGATCAGGCCGCGCACGACCGCCTCGTCCTCGACCACCAGCACGGTCTCGCCGTGCTGCGTGCCGTGGGCCTCGGTCAGCTCGGCGGGCGGCTCGTCGTCGGGCGCATCGCCGCGGTGGCGCGGCAGGTAGAGCTTGAACGTGGTGCCGTGGCCGAGCTCGCTGTAGATCTTGGCGTAGCCCTCGGATTGCCGCGCGAAGCCGTAGATCATCGACAGCCCCAGGCCCGTGCCCTGGCCGAGCGGCTTGGTGGTGAAGAAGGGCTCGAAGGCCTTGGCCATCGTGTCCGCGCTCATGCCGGTGCCGGTGTCCGTCACGCAGATGCACACGTACTGGCCCGGCCGCACGTCGCGCTGCCGGGCGGCGTAGGCGGAGTCGAGGTGCGCGTTGCAGGTCTCGATCACGAGCCGGCCGCCCTCGGGCATGGCGTCGCGGGCGTTGATCGCCAGGTTCAGGATCGCGCTCTCGAGCTGGTTCGGGTCGCAGCGGGTCAGCCACAGGCCGCCCGCGAGCACCAGCTCGAGCTCGATGCGTTCGCCGAGCGTGCGCCGCAGCAGGTCTTCCATCGAGGCGACCAGCGGGTTGGCGCGGACCGCGCGCGGGTCGAGCGGCTGGCGGCGCGAGAACGCCAGCAGCCGGTGGGTGAGGGCGGCGGCGCGCTTGGCCGAGCCCACCGCGCCGCGCACGAAGCGGTCCAGCTCGTCGATCCGGCCCTGCGCGATGCGCTTCTGCACCAGGTCCAGGCTGCCGGTGATGCCCTGCAGCAGGTTGTTGAAATCGTGCGCGATGCCGCCGGTCAGCTGGCCGACGGCCTCCATCTTCTGGCTCTGGCGCAGTGCCTCCTCGGCGGCGCGCTGCTCGGTCACGTCGCGGCCGAAGCCGTACAGCACGCCGGCCTCGCCGACGATCGTCCAGACGATCTGCCGCGCGCCGCCGTCGCTCGCATTGAGCGCGAACTGATGCTCGACCAGCCGCTCGCCGGCCGCGACGCGCGCGATCGCCGCCCGTGCCGCGTCGACGGCGTCCGATGCGATGAACTCCAGCAGCGAGCGGCCGTCGGTCTGCGCCTTCGACCAGCCCAGGACCTGCGACCACGCCGGGTTGGCGGTCCACAGCCGGCCATCCGGCGCGGCGACGATCTTCAGCACCGGCGACAGCGTCCAGATGCGCTCCTGGTCGCGCGCGATGGCGCGCTCGTCGGTGATGTCGCGGCCGATGGCGTGGATGCGGCCGGCGTCCGGCACGGCGGTCCAGTCGAGCAGGCGGTAGCTGCCGTCCTTGCGGCGGTAGCGGTTCTCGAAGGCCAGCGTCGTCTGGCCCTGGGCGAGCTTGCCGACCTCGGCGATCGTGCTGCGCAGGTCGTCGGGGTGGATGAAGTCCGCGAGGAACCGGCCGACCATCTCGTCGCCCGTCCAGCCGAGCATGCGCTGCGACGAGGGGTTGATCGCGGTGATCCGCCCCTCGAGATCGCAGACCAGCAGCAGGTCCTGCGACATCGTCCAGAGCCGGTCGCGTTCGAGTGCGTGCGCGGCCTCGGCCATCTTCTGTTCGTGGATGTCGGTGTTGGTGCCGATCCAGTAGGCGATGTCGCCGGCGTCGCTGCGCACGGCGATGGCCCGCGCGATGTGCCAGCGGTATTCGCCGTCGAAGCGGCGCAGGCGGAACTCGACCTCGTAGCGCGCGCCCGACTGCAGCGCCGCGGCCCAGCGGGCCTGGGCCTGCGGCAGGTCGGCCGGCCACACCATCTCGGACCAGCGGTGGCCGTCCAGGCCGCCGGGGCCGGCGCCGCTGTAGGCGTAGACCTGGTCGTTGAACCAGTCGAGCAGGCCGTCGGGCTGCGACAGCCAGGCCTGGTTGGGCATCGCCTGGGCCAGCGCGCGGAAGCGGCGCTCGCTCTGCTCCAGCTCGCGCATGACGCGGCGGCGCTCGGTCACGTCCTGCACCACGCCGGCCATGTGCCGGCGGCGGCCCTCGGCGTCGAGGCTGTACTCGGCGCGGCGCGCGATCGTGCGCTCCTCACCGGTGTCGGCGCGGCGGATGCGGTATTCCACGTCGAGCGGCGCGGTGCCGTCGTTGCGGCGCACCGCATCGGAGACGACGTGCGTGTCCTCGGGGACGATCAGGCGCTCGAGCTCTTGCGCGGGGATGCGATCGCGCGGCGCCAGCCCGAAGATCCGGCAGAACTCCGGCGTGCCGTAGACGCAGCTGTCGGCCAGGTCGACGCTGAAGATGCCCACGCCACCGGCCTCCTGCGCGCGCTGCAGTTGCAGGGCGCCCTGGCGCAACAGGACCTCGCCCTCGCGCTGCGCCGATTCGGCCTCGACGCGGGCGGTCACGTCCGAGCCCTGCACGAAGATGCCGATGACTTCGCCACCGCTGCCGAACAGCGGCTGCAGGACGAAGTCGACATGGCGGCCGGTCGGTGGCGCGGCCGGGTCGACCTGCACGGTGTAGAGCGCGTTCTGCGCCGAGTACGCCTTGCCCTCGCGGTAGACCTTGTCCAGCAGGCCGAGGTAGCCCTGCTCGACGGCGTCGGGCAGTGCCTCGCGCACCGTCTTGCCGAGCACGTCGCGCCGGCCGACGAGCTCGAGGTAGCCCGGGTTGGCCAGCTCGAAGCGGTGCTCCGGCCCGGCCAGCATCGCCATGAAGCCCGGCGCCTGCTCGAACATGCTGCGCAGCCGCTTCTGCTCGTCCTGCAGCCAGCGCTGCGCCAGCACCTTCTGCGTCGTCTCCTGCACGATGGCGATCGCGCCGGCGGTGCGGTTCGCTTCGTCGTACAGCGGCGAGTAGTCCAGGTCGAGCCAGACCTGCTCGGCCCGGCCGTGGCGGAACAGCGTGAACTCCTGGTCGCGATAGGCGAGCGTGCGCCCGGCCAGCGCGGTGCGCATCACCTGGTCGTTGAAGTCCGAGGCCTCGGGCCAGCCCTCGCGCACCCGCGCGCCCAGCAGCGCGGGGTGGCGGCCGCCGGCGATGACCGCGTAGCCGTCGTTGTAGACCATCACGCCGTCCTCGCCCCACAGCGTCACCATCGGCACGTGCGAGCGCAGCATCAGCGCGACTGTCGATTTGACGCTCTGCGGCCAGTCGGCCAAGGGGCCGAGCGAGGTGCGCGACCAGTCGTGCGCGGCAATGAGCCGGCCGGTCTCGGAGTCGGGGTTCAGGAAGGCATGGGCAGGAGCGTTGTCGGCTGTCGTCGGCGCGTCCGGCACGGCATGGCCCTCGGTGATCGGCGGTTGGGGAGGCGGGCGCCGGGCTGCGGCGCGGCTGGCGGGTCGTCGAATGTTGTACACCAGACGCCTGCGGCCCGGCGTAGGACGATTCCGTGCCGCGTCAGGCCGGGACGTTCTGCAGCAATTGCGCCACGACCGCGAGCGCGATCCGCTCGGGTTCCTTGCCGCCGACCCCGGGCACGCCGATCGGGCAGGTCATCCGCGCGATCGCCTCGGCCGGGATGCCGACCTGCTCGAAGCGGTGGATGAAGCGCTGCCGTTTGGTGCGTGAGCCGATCAGGCCGAAGAAGCCGGCATCACCGCGCCGCAGGATGGCCTCGGCGATGCGCTGGTCCAGGTCGTGCCGATGCGTGAGCACCAGGTAGAACGCGCCCGGCGGGGCGAGCGCGACCTCGGCCTCGACCGCATCGACGCAGACCGGGCGGATGCGCTCGGGCCACGCGGTGCCGAGCGTGGTGGTCGCAGCGAATTCTTCCTCGCGCTCGTCGATCCAGTCGACGCGCACGTCCAGCGTGGCGAGGAGCGTCGCGATCGCGCGGCCCACGTGGCCCGCGCCGTAGAGCTGCAGGTGGAACAGCGGCGGCGAGGTGGGCCACTTTTTTAGTGCGGCCGCGTCGAGCGGTGCGTACGCGAGCGTCACGGCGCCACCGCAGCATTGACCGAGCGCCGGGCCGAGCGGGAAGTGCTCGGTGTTCGGCGCCAGTTCGCCGGTGCGCAGCATCTCGCGGGCGTGTGCGATCGCCTTGAGCTCCAGGTGGCCGCCGCCCACGGTGCCGATCGATTCGGTCGGGGAGACGAGCATCCGTGTGCCGGCTTCGCGGGGGGCGGAGCCGAGGGCTTGGGTGACCTCTGCGACCACTGCTCGTTTGCCTTCCTGTAACCACCGTTGCGCGGTGTTGTGGGTGTCGCGGTTCATCTGGCTCTCCCGTGGTGGGAAGCGCGGAGCGCGTCGCGGCAGGCAGCACCCGGCAGGGGCTCATCCGGTGGCGGTCGGCGCTGCGCGCCGACTTCGTTGCGGTGCTCGGTCCGAGGTCGCGCCGCAGAACTCGCTACGTTCGCTGCGCTCACTGCACTCGGACAACCGCGGCGAGTCAGTGGACGAAGCGCGCTGCGCGCGCCGACCTCGGCCCTGCGCTCCTCACCGCCACCCAA
>JAZKIO010000114.1:0-7780 GCA_040384825.1 Pseudomonadota bacterium | reverse complement strand
CCGGGCGCGCCTGAGCCGCTCCACCCTGACGACGTGGACTCCTCACTTGGCCCCGGGCGCGTAGATCTGGTCGAACACGCCCCCATCGTCGAAGTGCGCCTTCTGCGCTGCACGCCACCCGCCGAAATCGCGATCGATCGTCAGCAGCTTGATCGGCTTGAACTGACCGGCGTACTTCGCGGCGACCTTCGCGTCGCGTGGGCGGTAGTGGTTCTTCGCGGCGATCTCCTGGCCTTCCGGCGAATACAGGTACTCGAGGTAGGCCGTGGCGACCTTGCGGGTGCCGCGCTTGTCGACGTTCCTGTCGACGACGCTGACCGGCGGCTCGGCCAGGATCGACAGGCTCGGCGTGACGATCTCGAACTTGTCCGCGCCGAGTTCCTTGACCGACAGGTGGGCCTCGTTCTCCCAGGCGATCAGCACATCGCCGATCCCGCGTTCGACGAAGGTGGTGGTCGAGCCGCGGGCGCCTGAATCGAGCACCTTGGTGTTGGCGTAGATGCGCTTGACGAAGTTCCTGGCGCTCTCGGCGTTGCCGCCCGGCTGCTTCAGCGCGTAGCCCCAGGCGGCCAGGTAGTTCCAGCGCGCGCCGCCCGAGGTCTTCGGGTTCGGGGTGATCACCTCGACGCCGTTGCGGGCCAGGTCGACCCAGTCGGTGATCTTCTTCGGGTTGCCCTTGCGGACCAGGAACACGATGGTCGAGGTGTACGGCGCGGCGTTGTTCGGCAGGCGCTTCTGCCAGTCGGCGGGCAGCTGCCTGCCGTGGTCGTGGATGGCGTCGATGTCGTAGGCGAGGGCGAGCGTTACCACGTCGGCCTCGAGCCCGTCGATCACCGAGCGGGCCTGCTTGCCCGAGCCGCCGTGCGACTGGCGGACCGTGACGGTCTCGCCGGTCTTCGCCTTCCACTGCTTCGCGAACGCCGCGTTGAAGGATTGGTAGAGCTCGCGCGTCGGGTCGTAGCTGACGTTGAGCAGCGTGGTGTCCGCACGAGCGGGCAAGGCGGTCAGCACGAGGACGGTGGCCGCGGCGACGAGGGTCAGCGCGCGGCGCGAGACGAAACGCGAGTGAGGGGCGGTCGTGGACATGGAGGCGGCCGGTGGAATGGAAGGCCTTCACTTTAGGCAGCGCGTGCGCCACCGTGAACTACGAAATCCTGCTTTGCTTTTCTAGTCCAGCGCGCGGCGCACCTCGTCGACCACGCGGCTCAGGTCCTCGGGCTCGAACGGCTTGAGCAGCACCCGCACGTTCGGGCCGAGCGTGGTCAGCTGCGTGCCCATGTCGTAGCCGGTCGAGAAGACGATGCGCGCGTCCGGCTGGCCGGCGAGCACCTGTCGCGCGAGGTCGACGCCGGACATCCGCGGCAGGCTGATGTCGGTGACGATCAGGTCGAACGGCTCCTCGCGCGCCAGCGCCTCCAGCGCGGCCTCGGCCGAGCCGCAGGTCGTGACCTGCACCGATTCCTCGGCTAGGAACCAGTTCATCTGCTCCTGCAGCTCCTCGTTGTCCTCGACCAGCAGCGCGCGCAGTTCGCGCGGCGGCACGGCGGAGGGCGGCGCGCGGCGCGGCGCAGCGGCGGTCCTGTCGCGCATCTCCATGAGGCCGGCGACGAGGCGCAGCATGTCGCTCGGCACGACGGGCTTCTGGATGATGCCCTGGTAGCCCTCGTTCAACGCGAGCTCGCGGTCCTCGGCGCGCACGAACGCGGTCACCGCGGCCGCGGGCAGCACCTGCGCCGACAGGCCCAGCGTCTCGCGCACCTGGCGGATCAGCTCGTAGCCGTCCATGCCCGGCATGCTCAGGTCGCTCAGCAGCAGGTCGAAGTCCTGCTGCTGCAGCCGTTCGAGTGCCGCCGCCGCGTTGTTGACGGCCGTGACGCGCGCGCCGGTGGCGGCGAGCAGGCGGCACTCGACCTCCAGCACGTCCTCGTGGTCGTCGACCAGCAGGATCGCCACGTCTCGCAGGTCGATCTCGCCGAGCCCGCGGGACGCCGGGTCCGCGCCGGCGGGCTCCTCCTGCAGCGCCGCGGCGGCGGACGCCCGCGGCAGCGACACCGTGAAGACGGCGCCCTGGCCGATCCCGGCGCTGAACGCAGCGAGCGTTCCGGCATGCAGCTCGACCAGGTTCTTCGCGATCGACAGGCCGAGGCCGAGCCCGCCCTGCTGCCGCGCGGCCGAACCGTCGGCCTGCGTGAAACGCTCGAACAGGTGCGGCAGGAAGTCCGGCGCGATGCCCTCGCCGGTGTCGCTGACGCGCAGTTCGACGCCGTCTTCGGTGGCCGAGGTGGACACCGTCACGGTGCCGCCCGCGCGCGTGAACTTGATCGCGTTGCCGAGCAGGTTGGACGCCACCTGGTGCAGCCGCGCCGAGTCGCCGCGCAGCTCCAGCGCCGCGGGCGCGAGCGCGTTCACGAGCCGCACGCCCTTGGCTTCGGCGTCGGGCCGCGCGGTGTCGGTGGCGGTGGCGGCCACGCGGTTCAGGTCGACCGGTTCGGCGCGCAGGCTCAGCTTGCCGGAGACGATGCGGCTCACGTCGAGCAAATCGGCGACGAGCTGGGACAGCGCCTGCGCGTTGCGCGTGACCACGTCGATGCCGCGCTGCAGCGTCGCGGCGTCGGTCTTGTCACGCCGCATGATCGTGGTCCAGCCGAGGATGGCCGCGAGCGGCGTGCGCAGCTCGTGGCTCAGCGAGGCGAGGAACTCCTCCTTCGCACGCGCGACGCGCTCGCCCTCGGTGCGCGCGGCGCGTTCGGCCTCGAGCAGCGCCTCGCGCCGCGACTCGACCTCGCGCCGGTCGGTGATGTCGAGGAAGTACACCGACAGGCCGATCTCCGACGGGTAGCAGTGGCATTGCAGCCAGCGTGCCACCGGCGCCGGGAAGAACTCCTCGAACGTGACGGTCTGGCGCGAGGCCATCGCCTGCAGCACCGCACGCCGCGCAGCGAGGCTCAGCGTTCGCGCCGAGAGGTCCCAGATGCAGGTGCGCAGCAGCTGCTCGACCGGCACGCCGACGACCCGCGCGCCTTCCTCGTTGGCGTAGGTGAAGCGCCAGTCGGTGTCCAGCATCAGCAGACCGTCGGAGATGCTGCCCATCATGTCGCGCAGCTGCTTGTCGGCCACCCGCAGCGCGTCGGTGCGCTCGCTGACGCGCTGCTCCAGCGTGCGGTTCAGGTCGCGCAACTGCTCCTCGGCGAGGCGCCGCTCCTCGACCTCGCCGCGCAGCGCGAGGTTGGCCTGCGCCAGGGCGCGGCTCTTGCGGTGCAGCTCGGCGAACACCGCGACCTTGGAGCGCAGCACCGCCGCGTTGACCGGCTTGCTGAGGAAGTCGACCGCACCGGTCTGGTAGCCCTCCAGCACGTGCTGGTCCTTGTCGTAGTAGGCGGTGAGAAAGATGATCGGCACCGACGCGGTCTTGCGCCGCTCCTTGACGAGCTGCGCGAGTTCCAGGCCCGTCATGCCGGGCATGCGCACATCGAGCACCAGCAGCGCGAACTCCTCCTGCACCAGCGCCATCAGCGCCTGGTCGGCCGATTCGGCCCGCACCAGCCGGTACGACGGGTCGTCGAGCACAGTCTCGAGCACGACCAGGTTCGCCGGCTCGTCGTCGACGATCAGGATGTTGATCGGCCCGTCGTCCCCCTCCGGCCGCGGCGCCGGCTCGGGGAGCCCGTTGTCCGCGAACACGGCGCTCATCGGAACAGCCAGACCCGCATCAGCGACAGCAGCTGCGCGGTGTTGACGGGCTTGGAGATGTAGTCGCTGGCACCGGCATCGAGGCACTTCTCGCGGTCGCCCTTCATCGCCTTGGCGGTCAGCGCCAGGATCGGCAGGTTGCGGAACGCGGGGCGCAGCCGCACCTGGCGCATCGTCTCGTAGCCGTCCATGTCCGGCATCATGATGTCCATCAGCACCAGGCTCAGGTCGGGCGTCTGCTCGACGAGGCGGATCGCGTCGCGGCCGTTGGTGGCCGCGATCACCTCCATCTCCTGGTTCTCCAGCAGCGAGGTCAGCGCGAAGATATTGCGCGCGTCGTCGTCGACCACCAGCACCTTGCGGCCCTTCAGCGATTCGTTCGAGCTGTGCAGCCGCTGCAGCATCTGCTGCCTGTCGGCCGGCAGGTCCGCGACCACGCGATGCAGGAAGAGGGCAGTCTCGTCGAGCAGCCGCTCGGGCGATTGCACGTCCTTCAGGATGATGCTCTTGGACATCGTCTTCAGCAGCCGCGTGTCGTCCGGGCTCAGGTCCTTGCCGGTGTAGACGACGACCGGGATGTCGCCGAACGCCGGCTCGGCCTGGATCTGCTTCAGCAGGTCGAAGCCGGACATGTCCGGCAGCCGCAGGTCGAGCACCACGCAATCGAACGGGCGCTCGCGCATCGCCTTCAGGGCCTCTTCGCCGGTGGCGGCGGCGACGAGCTCGATGTCGTCGTGGCCGAGCAGCGCCTGGATCGCGGCGCGCTCGTTGTCGTTGTCCTCCACCACCAGCAGGCGTCGGGTGCGCGGCTCCACGAACTCCTTGATGCGGTCGAGCGCACGCTCCATGCCGTCGCTCGTCGGCGACTTGACGATGTACGCAAACGCCCCGTGCGCCAGCCCGTGGTTGCGGTCCTCCTCGGCGACGCTGAGCATCTGCACCGGGATGTGGCGGGTGGACGGGTCGAGCTTGAGCTGGTTCAGCACCGTCCAGCCCAGCATGTCGGGCAGGTAGATGTCGAGCGAGATCGCGAGCGGCCGGTACTGACGCGCCAGCGCCAGCCCCTGTGCGCCCTTGAGCGCGACCAGGCCCTTGAAGCCGCGGTCGCGCGCCAGGCCCAGCACGATGCGGGCGTAGTGCGGATCGTCCTCGACGATCAGCAGCACCGGGTCGCCGGGCGCGATCTGGTCACGGTCGTCGGTGACCTGCGCCTCGCGTGCCAGCGGCAGCACGTTGAACGCGTGCGGCACCGTCGGTTCGGCGGCACCGGCCGGCGGCGGCGCAATGCGCTTGCCGTCGGGGTCGGCGAAACGCAGCGGCAGGTACAGCGTGAAGGTGCTGCCCTGGCCGTGCACGCTGTGCAGCTTGATCTCACCGCCGAGCAGCATCGCCAGCTCGCGGCTGATCGCCAGGCCCAGGCCGGTGCCGCCGTACTTGCGCGAGGTGCCCGCATCGGCCTGCTGGAAGGCCTCGAAGATCAGGCGCTGCTTGTCGGGCGGCACGCCGATGCCGGTGTCCTCGACCGCGAAGGCGATCACCTCGCCGGCGTTCTTCAGCACCGGGTGGTCGGGGCTCCAGCCCTCGGCGGCCATCGCGACACGCACTTCCACGCGCCCATGTGCGGTGAACTTGACGGCGTTCGACAGCAGGTTCTTCAGGATCTGCTGCAGCCGCTTGGTGTCGCTCTCCATCGCGCGCGGCAGATCGTCCGCGAAGCGCACGTGGAAGGGCAGGTTCTTGGCCTCGGCCACATGGCGGAAGTTGCGCTCGATCGTCTCGCGCAGGCCGACGAACGGGATCTCCTCGATCTCCACCGTGACCGTGCCCGATTCGATCTTCGACAGGTCGAGGATGTCGTTGATCAGGTGCAGCAGGTCCGAGCCGGACGAGTTGATGTTGCGCGAGAACTCGACCTGCTTATCCGACAGGTTGCCGTTGGCGTTGCCGGCCAGCTGCTGGCTCAGGATCAGGATCGAGTTGAGCGGCGTGCGCAGCTCGTGCGACATGTTGGCCAGGAACTCCGACTTGTACTTCGAGGTCAGCGCCAGCTCGGCTGCCTTCTCCTCGAGCGCGTAGCGCGCCTGCTCGACCTCGGCGTTCTTGCGCTCAACCTCGGCGTTCTGCTCGGCCAGCAGACGCGCCTTGGTGCCGAGCTGCTCGTTGGTCTCCTGCAACTCGCTCTGGCGCGACTGCAGCTCGACCGTGAGCTGCTGCGACTGCGACAGCAGTCCCTCGGTGCGCATCGTCGCCTCGATGGTGTTGAACACTGCGCCGATGCTCTGGGTCAGCAGCTCGAGGAACGCCAGCGAGCCGCTGCTGAACTCCTGCACCGACGCCAGTTCGATGACCGCCTTGGTCTGGCCCTCGAACAGCACCGGCAGCACGACGACACTGACCTGCCGCGCCTCGATCAGGCTCGACGAGATCGTGATCAGGTCCCGCCCGACGCCGGCCAGCACGATGCGCTTCTTCTCGAGCGCGCACTGGCCGACCAGCCCCTCGCCGAGGCGGATGGTCTCCGCCGGCGCCAGGCTGGCGGATTGGCCGTAGCTCGAGAGCAGCGTCAGGCGCGCGCTGCCGTCCAGCGCCGGATCGGCGACGTGGTAGATCGTGCCTTGCTGCGCATAGAGCAGCGGCGCGAGCTCGCTCAGCAACATGCGGCTCACCGTCTGCAGCTCGCGCTGGCCCTGCAGCATCCCGGTGAACTTGGCGACGTTGGTCTTCAGCCAGTCCTGCTCGCGGTTGCGTTCGGTGGTCTCGCGCAGGTTCGAGATCATCGTGTTGATGTTGTCCTTGAGCTCGGACACCTCGCCCTTGGCCTCGACCTGGATCGAGCGCGTCAGGTCGCCCTTGGTCACCGCGGTCGCGACCTCGGCGATCGCGCGCACCTGCGTGGTCAGGTTGGCGGCGAGCAGGTTGACGTTGCCGGTCAGGTCCTTCCAGGTGCCGGCCGCACCGGGCACGTTGGCCTGGCCGCCGAGCCGGCCGTCGACGCCGACCTCGCGCGCGACGTTCGTCACCTGGTCGGCGAAGGTCGCGAGCGTGTCGGTCATGTTGTTGATCGTGTCGGCCAGCGCCGCGACCTCGCCCTTGGCCTGCACAGTGAGGCGCTGACTCAGGTTGCCGTTGGCGACCGCGGTCACGACCTTGACGATGCCGCGCACCTGGTCGGTCAGGTTGGACGCCATGAAGTTGACGTTGTCGGTCAGGTCCTTCCAGGTGCCGCCCACGCCCGAGACCTGCGCCTGGCCGCCGAGCTTGCCTTCGGTACCTACCTCGCGCGCCACGCGCGTCACCTCGCCGGCGAAGGAATTGAGCTGGTCGACCATCGTGTTGATGGTGTTCTTCAGCTCCAGGATCTCGCCCTTCACGTCGACCGTGATCTTGCGGTTCAGGTCGCCGCGCGCGACGGCGGTCGTCACCTCGGCGATGTTGCGCACCTGGGCGGTCAGGTTCGCGCCCATCGTGTTGACCGAGTCGGTCAGGTCCTTCCAGGTGCCGGCCACGCCGGGGACGACGGCCTGCACGCCGAGCCGCCCTTCGGTGCCGACCTCGCGCGCCACGCGCGTCACCTCGGACGCGAACGAGCGCAGCTGCTCGACCATCGTGTTGATCGTCTCCTTCAGCTGCAGGATCTCGCCGCGCACGTCGACGGTGATCTTCTTCGACAGGTCGCCGTTCGCCACCGCGATCGTCACCTCGGCGATGTTGCGCACCTGGCCGGTCAGGTTGGAGGCCATCGAGTTGACGTTGTCGGTCAGGTCCTTCCAGGTGCCCGCCACGCCGGGCACCGCGGCCTGGCCGCCGAGCTTGCCTTCGGTGCCGACCTCGCGCGCCACGCGCGAGACCTCGGACGCGAACGCGCCGAGCTGCTCGACCATCGTGTTCATGGTCTCCTTGAGCTGCAGGATCTCGCCCTTCACGTCGACGGTGATCTTGCGGCTGAGGTCGCCGCGCGCGATGGCGGTCGCGACGTCGGCGATGTTGCGGACCTGGCCCGTGAGGTTTGACGCCATCGAATTGACGTTGTCGGTGAGGTCCTTCCAGGTGCCGGCCACGCCGGGCACCTGGGCCTGGCCGCCGAGCTTGC
>JAZKIO010000113.1:0-56525 GCA_040384825.1 Pseudomonadota bacterium | reverse complement strand
GGAAGTACATCCGGAACGAATAGAACGCCGTGACGAACACGCCGGCCGCGACCGCAAAGTACGCGAACCCGGAGCCCCACAGGTGGCTGGCGTGCACCGCCTCGATGATGCTGTCCTTCGAGTAGAAGCCCGAGAACAGCGGCGTGCCGATCAGCGCCAGCGAGCCCAGCAGCGACGTGATCCACGTGATCTTCATGTACTTGCGCAGGCCACCCATGTTGCGGATGTCCTGGTCGTGGTGCATGCCGATGATCACCGAGCCGGCGCCGAGGAACAGCAGCGCCTTGAAGAACGCGTGGGTCATCAGGTGGAACACCGCGACCGAGTAGGCCGAGGCGCCGAGCGCCACCGTCATGTAGCCGAGCTGCGAGAGCGTGGAGTACGCGACCACGCGCTTGATGTCGTTCTGGATGATGCCCAGGAAGCCCATGAACAGCGCGGTGATCGCACCGATGATCATCACGAAGCTCAACGCGGTGTCGGACAGCTCGAACAGCGGCGACATGCGCGCGACCATGAAGATGCCGGCCGTCACCATCGTGGCGGCGTGGATCAGCGCGGAGATCGGCGTCGGGCCTTCCATCGAATCGGGCAGCCAGACATGCAGCGGGAACTGCGCGCTCTTGCCCATCGCGCCGATGAACAGGCAGATGCAGGTCACGGTGATGAGCATCCACTCCGTGCCGGGGAACACGATCTTCGCAATCTCCGGGCCCTTGGCGAACGCCTCGCCGTAGTTCAGCGTGCCGCCGTAAGCCACGATCAGGCCGATGCCGAGGATGAAGCCAAAGTCGCCGACGCGGTTCACCAGGAACGCCTTCATGTTCGCGAAGATCGCGGTCGGCCGCGTGAACCAGAAGCCGATCAGCAGGTACGACACCAGGCCCACCGCCTCCCAGCCGAAGAACAGCTGCAGGAAGTTGTTGCTCATCACGAGCATCAGCATCGAGAACGTGAACAGCGAGATGTAGCTGAAGAAGCGCTGGTAGCCCGGGTCCTCGGCCATGTAGCCGATGGTGTAGATGTGCACCATCAGCGAGACGAAGGTGACGACGACCATCATCATCGCGGTCAGGCCGTCGACCAGGAAGCCGATCTCCATCTTGAGCGCGCCGAGCGTCATCCACTCGTAGATGGTCGCGTTGAAGCGCGCGCCGTCGATCACGGCGAGCAGGGTCTGCACCGAGATCGCCAGCGAAATCGCCACGCCGATGCAGGTGATCCAGTGCGCGCCCTTGCGGCCGATCTGCTTGCCGAAAAGACCCGCGGCGATGGCGCCGACCAGCGGCGCCAGCGGCACCGCGAGCAGCATGTTCTGGGACAGGGTTGCCGACATGCTCGATCAGCCTTTGAGTGAGTCGAGTTCGTCGACATTGATCGTGGCGCGATTGCGGAACAGCACGACCAGGATCGCCAGGCCGATCGCCGATTCGGCCGCCGCCACGGTGAGGATGAAGAACACGAACACCTGGCCCGCCATGTCGCCCAGGTAGTGCGAGAACGCGACGAAGTTCAGGTTGACCGCCAGCAGCATCAGCTCGATCGCCATCAGCAGCACGATCAGGTTCTTGCGGTTCAGGAAGATGCCGATCACCGACAGCGCGAACAGGATCGCACCGAGCGAGAGGTAGTGGCCGAGCGTGAGGGTGCCGAGGCTCATTTCTTGTCTCCTGCGGACGGGGTCGGCGTGGTCGGCGCGGCGACCGGCGCCGGCACGGCGGCGACGGGCGGCGGTTCGGGCGCTTCGACCTCGGGCTTCATCTTGACGATGCGCACGCGATCGGCCGCCTTGACGCGGACCTGGTCCGACGGGTTCTGGTACTTGGAGTCCTTGCGGCGGCGCAGCGTCAGCGCGATCGCCGCGATGATCGCGACCAGCAGCAGCACGGCCGCGATCTGCAGCGGATACAGGTACTTGGTGTAGACCTCGATGCCGAGCAGCTTGGTGTTGCCCAGCTTCAGCGCGGCGGCATCGGCGACCGGCGCGTCGGTGAGGCGGAAGCCGGGGATCAGCACCGCCGCCATCTCGAGCGCGATGATGACGCCGACGACCGCGGCCGCCGGGAAGTGCGTCCAGAAGCCCTCGCGCAGCGCCTCGGAGCCCACGTCGAGCATCATCACGACGAACAGGAACAGCACCATCACCGCGCCGACATAGACCAGCACCAGCACGATCGCGAGGAACTCGGCGCGCAGCAGCATCCAGACGCAGGCCGCGTTGAAGAACGCGAGCACGAGGTAGAGCGCCGCATACACCGGGCTGCGCGCCGTGATGACACGGAACGAGGCGAACAGCAGCACGGCGGCAAAGACGTAGAAGAGCGCGGTATCGATCATGGTGTTGTTGTGTGCACGGGGCTCCCTGCCCCGTGGCCGACTCGCGCCGCGCTCAATCGGGCGCAGCGACGGGCATCAGCGGTAGCGGGCGTCCGCCTCCTTGGCTTTGGCGATTTCGGGCTCGTAGCGGTCACCGACGGCAAGCAGCATGTCCTTGGTGAAATACAGGTCGCCGCGCTTCTCGCCGTGGTACTCGAAGATGTGGGTCTCGACGATCGAGTCGACCGGGCAGCTCTCTTCGCAGAAGCCGCAGAAGATGCACTTGGTCAGGTCGATGTCGTAGCGCGTGGTGCGGCGCGAGCCGTCGTCACGCACTTCGGATTCGATCGTGATCGCCAGCGCCGGGCACACCGCCTCGCACAGCTTGCAGGCGATGCAGCGCTCCTCGCCGTTCTCGTAGCGGCGCAGCGCGTGCAGGCCGCGAAAGCGCGGGCTGAGGGGCGTCTTCTCTTCCGGGAACTGCACGGTGATCGCGGGCGACAGGAAGTGGCGCCCGGTCAGGGCCAGCCCCTTGAGCAGCTCGGTGAGCATCAGGCTCGACAGCAGCTCCTTGATGGATGCGACAGCAGACATGGTGATTCTCTTTCGCCTCTCTTCAGGACCAGATGTTCAGCGGCGACTGGATCCACAGCCCCACGACCACCAGCCAGATCAGCGTGATCGGAATGAAGATCTTCCAGCCCAGACGCATGATCTGGTCGTAGCGGAAGCGCGGGAAGGTCGCGCGCACCCACAGGAACACGGTGACGACGCAGAAGGTCTTGGCGAACAGCCAGAACCAGTTCCAGAACCAGGCGGTCTGCGCGATCCAGGCGGGCGTCTCCATGCCGAACAGCGCGAACGACACCGGCGCGTACCAGCCGCCGAGGAACATGATCACCGCGATCGCGGAGATCAGGATCATGTTGGCGTACTCGGCGAGGAAGAACATCGCGAACGCCATGCCCGAGTACTCGACCATGTGGCCGGCGACGATCTCGGACTCGCCCTCGACCACGTCGAACGGATGCCGGTTGGTCTCGGCCAGGCCTGAGATGAAGTAGACGACCGCGATCGGCAGCAGCGGCAGCCAGTTCCACGACAGGAAGGTCAGCCCGTACTCGGCCAGCATCCCCTTGCCCTGCCCCAGCACGATCTCGGTCATGTTCAGGCTGCCGCTGACCATCAGCACCACGACCAGGCAGAAGCCGATCGCGATCTCGTAACTGACCATCTGGGCCGACGCGCGCAGCGCGCCGAGGAAGGCGTACTTCGAGTTCGACGCCCAGCCGGCGATGATCACGCCGTAGACCTCGACCGAGGTGATCGCCATCAGCAGCAGCAGGCCGGCGTTCAGGTTCGACAGCGCGGCATCGGGGCCGAACGGCATCACGACCCAGGCGGCCAGCGCCGGCATGATCGTCATGATCGGGCCGAGGAAGAACAGGCGCTTGTTGGCCGCCGTCGGGACGATGATCTCCTTGAAGATCAGCTTCACCGCGTCGGCGATCGGCGTCAGCAGGCCGAGCGGGCCGACGCGGTTCGGGCCCGGGCGCACCTGGGTCCAGCCGATCGCCTTGCGCTCCCAGAGCGTGAGGTACGCGACGCAGACCATCAGCGGCGCGACCAGCGCGACGATCTTGACGATGGTCCAGACGGTCGGCCAGAACACGCCGAGGTGCGTGCTGCCGAAGCTGGTGATGCTGTCGATCATGCTCAGGCCCTCTCGACCGTCAACGCGCCGAACATCGCGCCGAGCGACACGGTGTCCGGATGCCCCGCCGGCACGCGGACGGCGGTCGGCGCGAGCGACGCATCCCGCTGCGCCGGCAGCACGGCCGATGCGCCGCCTTGCGAGACGCGGACCTTGTCGCCGTCGTTCAGGCCCAGCTGGGCCCAAAGCGCGGCCGGCAGGCTGGCGCGGGGCGCGCGGGCGTCGGCGGTGAGCTGCAGCGACGTGGCGCGGCGCACCAGCGAATCGGTCGCGTAGATCGGCACGTCGGCGATGCGCTCCAGGCCGGTCGGCGCTGGCACCGAAGCGAGCTTCGATGCGCCCTTCGCGCCCAGGCGGGAGGCGATGCTGGTCACGTCACCCAGGGCCTCGGCGCGGACTTCCTCGGAGGTCTCGAAGTCGAACCCCTCCAGCTCGAGCAGGTTGCCGAGCACCCGCAGCACCTTCCAGGCGGGCCGCGTCTCGCCCAGCCCCTTGACCACGCCGTGGAAGCCCTGCACGCGGCCCTCGGCGTTGACGAAGGTGCCCGAGGTCTCGGTGAACGGTGCGATCGGCAGCAGCACGTCGGCGACATCGTGCGCGACGTTCTTGAACGGCGTCATCACGACCACCATCTCCGCGGCGTGCATCGCCGCGCTGGCGGCGGCGGCGTTCGCGGCGTCCAGTGCCGGTTCGACGTTCAGCAGCAGGCAGGCCTTCAACGCAGGGCCGGAGAGCATGTCGGCAGCGTTCAGGCCGCCGTTCTCCGGGAACGCGCCGACCAGCTGCGCGCCGACCGTGTTGGCGGCTTCCGTCAGGTAGCCGACGCTCGCGCCGGTCTGGGCGCCGATCCAGTTCGCCAGCGCCAGCAGGCTGGCCGCCTGGGGGTGCTGCGCCGCGGCGTTGCCGAGCAGGATGGCCTTGCGTTCGCCGCTGAGCAGCGAAGCGGCGATGGCCTTGGCGGTCTCGGTGGCCTCGCCGGTGGCAGGCGACTGCGCACCGGTGGTGGCGCCGATGGCGGAAGCGATGTCGGCCAGCGCCTGCAGCCAGCCGCTCGGCGCGACCGACGTCTGCGACGCCATGGGCATCAGCCAGTCGTCGTGCACCGCGTTCAGGCTGTGCACCTTGGCGCCCTTGCGGGCGGCCTGGCGGATGCGCTGCGCGAACAGCGGGTGGTCCTTGCGCAGGAACGAGCCGACGACGAGCACGCGCTGCAGCGTGCTCAGCGAGGCGATGGTCGTGCCGAGCCAGCGCACGCCGGTCGACGCGCTGAAATCGGCGTGGCGCAGCCGGTGGTCGATGTTGTCGCTGCCCAAGCCGCGCACCAGCTTCGCGAGCAGGTGCAGTTCCTCGACAGTGCTGGTCGCCGACGCGAGCGCGCCGATGCTGCGCGCGCCGTGGTCGACACCGATCTGCGTCAGGCCGCGGCTCACGTACTCGAGCGCCGTGGACCAGTCGACGGTCTTCCAGGCACCGCCCTGCTTGATCATCGGCGCGGTCAGGCGGTCGGTGCCGTTCAGCGCCTCGTACGAGAAGCGGTCGCGGTCGGCAATCCAGCACTCGTTGACGCTCTCGTTCTCGAGCGGCAGCACGCGCATCACCTGGTTGGCCTTGACCTGCACGATCAGGTTCGAGCCGGTGCTGTCGTGCGGGCTCACGCTCTTGCGGCGCGACAGCTCCCAGGTGCGGGCGCTGTAGCGGAACGGCTTGCTGGTGATCGCACCGACCGGGCAGACGTCGATCATGTTGCCGGACAGCTCGGAGTCGATCGTGTCGCCGGCGATCGTGGTGATCTCGGAGTGCTCGCCGCGGTGGATCATGCCCAGCTCCATCACGCCGGCCACTTCCTGGCCGAAGCGCACGCAGCGGGTGCAATGGATGCAGCGGCTCATCTCCTCCATGGAGATCAGCGGACCGACGTTCTTGGGGAAGACGACGCGCTTCTCTTCGTCGTAGCGGGTGCTCGACGCGCCGTAGCCGACGGCCAGATCCTGCAGCTGGCACTCGCCGCCCTGGTCGCAGATCGGGCAGTCGAGCGGGTGGTTGATCAGCAGGAACTCCATCACGCCCTTCTGGGCCTGGAGCGCCTTGGGGCTCTTGGTGCGCACGATCATGCCCTGCGTCACCGGCGTAGCGCAGGCCGGCATCGGCTTGGGCGCCTTCTCGACGTCGACCAGGCACATGCGGCAGTTGGCCGCGATGCTGAGCTTCTTGTGATAGCAGAAGTGCGGGATGTAGGTGCCGGCGTTGTCGGCGGCATGCATGATCATGCTGCCTTCCGCAACCTCCACCTTCTTGCCGTCGAGTTCGATTTCGATCATGTGTTTACGCGGTGACCGCGACCGGTGCCGCGACCTTCGGGGTCTTGTGCTCGATGAGGTGGACGAACTCGTCGCGGAAGTGCTTGATCATCGCGCGCACCGGCATCGCCGCAGCGTCGCCCAATGCGCAGATCGTGCGGCCCTGGATGTTGTCGGACACGGAGTTCAGCAGGTCGATGTCCTCCATCCGGCCCTGCCCCTTGGCGATGCGATCGACCATGCGGTAGAGCCAGCCCGTGCCCTCGCGGCACGGCGTGCACTGGCCGCAGCTTTCGTGCATGTAGAAGTAGGACAGGCGCAGCAGGCTCCTGACCATGCAGCGGGTGTCGTCCATCACGATCACGGCGCCGGAGCCGAGCATCGAGCCGGCCTTGGCGATGCTGTCGTAGTCCATCGTCAGCTCGTTCATGATCGCGGCCGGCAGCACCGGCGACGACGAGCCACCGGGAATCACCGCCTTGAGCGTGCGACCTTCGCGCACGCCACCGGCGAGTTCGAGCAGCTTGCTGAACGGCGTGCCCAGCGGAATCTCGAAGTTGCCCGGGTTGCGCACGTCGCCGACGACCGAGAAGATCTTGGTGCCGCCGTTGTTGGGCTTGCCGATCGCGAGGTACGGCTCACCGCCGTTGCGGATGATCCAGGGCACCGCCGCGAAGGTCTCGGTGTTGTTGATCGTGGTCGGCTTGCCGTACAGCCCGTAGCTCGCCGGGAACGGCGGCTTGAAGCGCGGCTGGCCCTTCTTGCCTTCGAGCGATTCGAGCAGCGCGGTCTCTTCGCCGCAGATGTAGGCGCCGAAGCCGTGCGCGGCGTGCAACTGGAAGCTGAAGTTCGAGCCGACGATGTTGTCGCCGAGGTAGCCGGCGGCACGCGCCTCCTCGAGCGCCTCTTCGAAGCGGTCGTAGACCTCGAAGATCTCGCCGTGGATGTAGTTGTAGGCGGTCTTGATGCCCATCGCGTACGCCGCGATCGCCATGCCTTCGATGACGATGTGCGGGTTGAACATCAGGATGTCGCGGTCCTTGCAGGTCCCGGGCTCGCCTTCGTCCGAGTTGCAGACGAGGTACTTCGGCCCCGGGTACATGCGCGGCATGAAGCTCCACTTCAGACCGGTCGGGAAGCCCGCGCCGCCACGGCCGCGCAGGCCGGAGGCCTTGACCTCGGCGATGACCTGCTCGGGCGTCATGCCCAGCGGCTTGCCATCGCGCTCACCCGCTTCGAGGATCTTGCGCAGCGCCTGGTAGCCGCCGCGCGCCTCGTAGTCCTTCAGGCGCCAGTTCTTGCCGTCGAGGCCGTCGACGATCTGCGGGCCGATGTGGCGGCCATGGAAGCAGGTCTCGGCGCCCGTGGCCTGAAACTTCGAGAGGTCGAGCATCGGGTTCTTCATGCGGCGCTTCCGGTGGCCGACGCCTTCAGCGTCGCCAGCAAGTCGTCGAGGCGGTCGTTGCTCATGAAGCTGACCATCTGGCGATCGTTCACCAGCATCACCGGCGCATCGGCGCAGGCGCCCAGGCATTCGCTCTTCTGCACCGTGAACAGGCCGTCGGCCGTGGTGCCGCCCTCCTCGACGCCGAGGCGGTGGCAGAGGTGATCGAGTGCCTGCTGGCCGTCGCGCAGCTGGCACGGCAGGTTGGTGCAGACGTTCAGCTTGAACTGCCCCAGCGGGTGCTGGTTGTACATGTTGTAGAAGGTCGTGACCTCGTGCACCGCGATCGGCGGCATGCCGAGGTAATCGGCGATTGCCTTCTCGCTCTCGGGCGACACGTGGCCCTGCTCCTGCTGGACGATCGCCAGGCAGGCCATCACGGCCGACTGCGCCTGATCGGCCGGGTACTTCGCGACTTCCTTGTCGAAGCGCGCGCGGGTCGTGTCAGTGATCATTTGGCCCCCTTGGCGCTGCGCGCCGTCCCCCCGAGGGGGAGCGAACGCCTTGGGAGCGGCCCTGCGGCGTTCATCGGTCGATCTCTCCAAAAACGATGTCCATGGTGCCGATCAGCGCGACGGCGTCGGCAATCATGTGGCCGCGCGACAGCTCGTCGAGCGAGGCCAGGTGCGGGAAGCCGGGCGGGCGGATCTTCAGCCGGTACGGCTTGTTGGCGCCGTCGCTGACGATGTAGATGCCGAACTCGCCCTTCGGGTGCTCGACCGCGGCATAGGCCTCGCCCTCGGGCACGTGGAAGCCCTCGGTGAACAGCTTGAAGTGGTGGATCAGGTCTTCCATGCCCGACTTCATGTCGAGCCGCGACGGCGGCGCGACCTTGTGGTTGTCGGTGATCACCGGCCCGGGGTTCGCCCGCAGCCAGGCGACGCACTGCTGGATGATGCGGTTGGCCTGGCGCATCTCCTCGACGCGCACGAGATACCGGTCGTAGGTGTCGCCGTTGACGCCGAGCGCCACGTCGAAGTCCATCTTGTCGTAGACGTCGTAGGGCTGGTGCTTGCGCAGGTCCCACAGCACCCCGGAGCCGCGCAGCATCGGGCCGGTGAAGCCCAGGTTCAGCGCGCGCTCGGGCGTGACGATGCCGATGCCGACAGTGCGCTGCTTCCAGATGCGGTTGTCGGTCAGCAGCGTCTCGTAATCGTCGACGTTCTTCGGGAAGCGGCGGCAGAAGTCGTCGATGAAATCGAGCAGCGAGCCCTGGCGGTTGTCGTTCATCCGCGCCAGCGACTTGGCGTTGCGTATCTTCGAGGCCTTGTACTGCGGCATCGAGTCCGGCAGATCGCGATACACACCACCCGGGCGGTAGTAGGCCGCGTGCATGCGCGCGCCCGAGACCGCCTCGTACATGTCGAACAGGTCTTCACGCTCGCGGAAGCAGTAGATGAGCATGTTCATCGCACCGCAATCGAGGCCGTGCGCACCGAGCCACATCAGGTGGTTCAGCAGCCGCGTGATCTCGTCGAACATCACGCGGATGTACTGCGCGCGGATCGGCACGTCGACCCCGAGCAACCGCTCGATCGCCAGGCAGTAGGCGTGCTCGTTGGACATCATCGACACGTAGTCGAGGCGGTCCATGTAGGGCAGCGACTGGATGAAGGTCTTGCTCTCGGCGAGCTTCTCGGTCGCGCGGTGCAGCAGGCCGATGTGCGGGTCGGCACGCTGGATCACCTCACCGTCGAGCTCGAGCACGAGGCGCAGCACCCCGTGCGCGGCCGGGTGCTGCGGGCCGAAGTTCAGCGTGTAGTTCTTGATATCAGCCATGATGGTTCGACACGTCGGCACAACGCTGATCAAGCTCTCGCGCAGAGCCGGCTCTGCCGGGCTGCTGCGAGCGTCCCCCCGGGGGATGGCGGAGCGAAGCGCAGACTAGGGGCCTCATTTCAATCCGCCGTAGTTGTCTTCGCGGATGATGCGCGGCGTGATCTCGCGCGGCTCGATCGTCACCGGCTGGTAGATCACGCGCTTCTGCTCGTCGTCGTAGCGCATCTCGACATGGCCCGACACCGGGAAATCCTTGCGGAACGGATGACCGATGAAGCCGTAGTCGGTGAGGATGCGGCGCAAGTCGCTGTGGCCCTCGAAGATGATGCCGTACAGGTCGAACGCTTCGCGCTCGAACCAGTTGCACGAGCTCCACACGTCCGTGAGCGAGCCGACCATCGGCACGTCGTCGTCCGGCGCGAAAACCTTCAGGCGCACGCGCCAGTTCTTCGAGACCGACAGCAGGTGCGAGACGACGCAGAAGCGCGGGCCTTCCCAGTCCTGGTCGCGGTAGCTGGAGTAATCGACGCCGCACAGGTCGATCAACTGCTCGAACTTCAGGTCGGCGTGGTCGCGCAGGGCTTGCGCGACGCCGAGGTAGTCGGCGGCGGAGACGGTCAGCGTCAACTCGCCGCGATCGCGCAGCAGCTTTTTGATCCGCTCGCCGAGCACGGCCGTCAACGCGGCCTCGAGGATGTCGATCTTCATGCGCGGGCGATCGTGTTCTCGCGGCGGATCTTCGCCTGCAGTTGCAGCACGCCGTAGAGCAGCGCCTCCGCCGTGGGCGGGCAGCCGGGCACGTAGACGTCGACCGGCACGATGCGGTCGCAGCCGCGCACGACCGAGTAGCTGTAGTGGTAGTAGCCGCCGCCGTTGGCGCACGAGCCCATCGAGATGACCCAGCGCGGCTCGGCCATCTGGTCGTAGACCTTGCGCAGTGCCGGCGCCATCTTGTTGCACAGCGTGCCGGCGACGATCATCAGGTCGCTCTGCCGCGGGCTGGGCCGGAACAGCATGCCGAAGCGGTCGATGTCGTAGCGCGCCGCGCCGGCGTGCATCATCTCGACCGCGCAACACGCGAGACCGAAGGTCATCGGCCACAGCGAACCGGTCTTGGACCAGTTGATCAGGGTGTCGACACTCGTGGTGACGAAACCTTCCTTGAGTACACCTTCGATGCCCATGTCGTACTACTCCCAGTCGAGAGCGCCTTTCTTCCATTCGTAGGCGAAGCCGACGACGAGGATGCCGAGGAACAGCATCATGGCCCAGAAGCCCGCGCTGCCGATCTCGCGCAGCGAGACCGCCCAGGGGAAGAGGAACGCGATTTCGAGGTCGAACAGGATGAACAGGATCGCGACGAGGTAGTAGCGCACATCGAACTTCATGCGCGCGTCCTCGAAGGCCTCGAAGCCGCACTCGTAGGGCGAGTTCTTGGCCTTGTCGGGCCGGTTAGGACCCATCAGGAACCCGAGCACCTGGGGCACCACGCCCACTGCTGCACCGATGAGGATGAACAGGATGACGGGCAGGTAGGGTTCCAGATTCATGGGGTCGCTGCAGGCCCGCGAGAGCCTGGAATAGCTGGAGCGGATCGACCTTGTCGTGCAGCGCATCGCGCCACACCACAGGGCCGAGCAATTTTGGTGCCGTCGGCGAGACTCGAACTCGCACAGCTTTCGCCACTACCCCCTCAAGATAGCGTGTCTACCAATTTCACCACGACGGCCAAGCTCGAGATCCGGACACGAAACTCTCGCTGGAAACACTGCCCGGATTGCATGAGGTCTCGCTCACCGGACAGCTTCGCATTCTAACCTCAAAGCCCCGCGTTTTCGCCGGGCGCGCTGCACTGCAGCAACCGGGCGACGCCCCACGCAGGGGCCCGGGCCAGGGCCTTACTTCGTCGGAACCGCGCCCGCGCCGGACGCCTGCGGCGCTGGCAGGGCGGCCGCCGAAGCGGCAGGTGCGGTGGCAGGCGCCACGCCTGCCGGCACGCTCGCGGCGCCCGGCACCTGCGCAGCGCCGGTGAGCGGGCCGCTCGCGGCCGGCGCGACGTTGGCCGGACGGTCGAGCACGCTGCCGGTCGACGGGCGCGAACGATCGTTCGCGTAGAACGCCAGGGCCAGCGTGCAGGCGAAGAACACCGCCGCGCAGACCGCCGTGGAGCGCGACATGAAGTTCGCGCTGCCAGTCGCGCCGAACAGGCTGCCGGACGCGCCGCTGCCGAACGACGCGCCCATGTCGGCGCCCTTGCCGTGCTGGATCAGCACCAGGCCGATCATCACCAGCGCCGCAATGATCTGCAACGCCACCACCAGGTTCAACAACAGGTTCATTCTTCTGACTCCAAAATTCTTGAGCGGCGCACCGCGGACCGCGAGGTCAGCCGGCTGCGCGACAGATGGCGGCGAAATCGCCCGCCTTCAACGAGGCACCGCCGATCAGGCCGCCGTCGATGTCGGGTTGCGCGAACAGCGTCTGCGCGTTGTCGGCCTTGACGCTGCCGCCGTACAGGATCTTCATCGTGTCGGCATGTTCGGTAGCCGCCTTCAGCTGCGCGCGCAGCAAGGCGTGCACGGCCTGCGCCTGTTCGGGCGATGCGGTCTTGCCGGTGCCGATCGCCCAGACCGGCTCGTAGGCGACGACGATCTGCGAGATGCAGTGGCCGAGCGTGTGGATCACGGCCGAGAGCTGGCGCTTGACGACGGCAGCGGTCTGGTCGGCCTCGCGCTCGGCCAGCGTCTCGCCGACGCAGACGATCGGCGTGATGCGGTGCGCGAGCGCGGCCTTGGCCTTGTCGGCGACGGCCTGATCGCTCTCGGCGTGATAGGCGCGGCGCTCCGAGTGCCCGGCCAGCGCGTAGCGGCAGCCGAACTCGGCCAGCATCGCCGCCGAGACTTCACCGGTGTAGGCGCCGGACTCGAACGCCGACACGTCCTGCGCGCCCCAGCCGATCGCCTCGCCCTGCAGCGACAGCGCCACGTCGCCCAGGTACGGGCTCGGCACGCAGACCGCGACTTCGGCCACCCACGGGCCGGCCGACTTCAAGCCGGCCAGCAGCTCGGCGTTGGCGGCGCGGTTGCCGTTCATCTTCCAGTTCCCGACCACCAGTTTGCGACGCATGCCTGTCCCCTCAGAAATCTGCACCATCACCACTCCAGCACCAGCTTGCCGATGTGCTCGTTCGATTCCATCAGCGTGTGCGCGGCGGCCGCCTGCGCGGCCGGGAACACCTTGAAGATCACCGGCTTGATCGCGCCGGACTCGATCCACGGCCACACCGCGGTGCGCAGCGCGGCGGCGATCGCCGACTTGAACGCGATGGGCCGCGGCCGCAGCGTCGAGCCGGTGATCGTCAGCCGCTTGCGCAGCACGACGCCCGCGTCGATCTGCGCATCGACCCCGCCCTGCACCGCGATGATCACCACCCGCCCGTCTTCGGCCAGGCACTTGAGCTCGCGCGCCACGTAATCGCCGGCGACCATGTCGAGCACGACATCGACGCCGCGCCCCGCGGTCAATCGCATCGCCTCGGCCGCGAAATCGGCCTGCCGGTAGTTGATGGCGTGGTCCGCGCCGAGTTGCACGCAGGCCGCGCACTTGTCGTCGCTGCCCGCCGTGACGATCACCGTCGCGCCCGCCGCCTTGGCCATCTGGATGGCGGTGACGCCGATGCCGCTCGAGCCGCCCTGGATCAGCAGCGTCTCGCCGGACTTCAGCTTCGCGCGGTCGAACACGTTCGACCAGACGGTGAAGAAGGTCTCGGGCAGGCTGGCCGCCTCGACGTCGCTCAGCCCCTTGGGCACCGGCAGGCACTGCCCGACCGGCGCGACACAGCGCTCGGCGTAACCGCCCCCGGCGACCAGCGCACACACGCGGTCGCCGACCTTCAAGCCCGCGGCCGCAAGCGCCTGGGCGTCGCCGCCCTCGATCACGCCGGCGATCTCCAGCCCCGGCAGATCGGACGCGCCCGGCGGCACCGGGTACAGGCCCTTGCGCTGCAGCACGTCCGGCCGATTGACGCCCGACGCGGCGACGCGGATCAGCGCCTCGCCCGCACCCGCGACCGGATCCGGGCGAGCCACCTCGCGAAGCACCTCGGGCGCGCCGAACGACGCGATCTCGATGGCTCTCACGGTGCCGCTTACTCCTGCGCGGGCGCCGGCGCGAACTGCGGCTGCGCGTCGCGGTCGATCAGCGCCTTCATCGACAGCTTGACACGGCCCTTCTCGTCGGTCTCGAGCACCTTGACCTTGACGATCTGGCCTTCCTTCAGGAAGTCGGTGACCTTCTCGACGCGCTGGTGCGCGATCTGGCTGATGTGCAGCAGGCCGTCCTTGCCCGGCATCAGGTTCACGAGCGCGCCGAAGTCCAGGATCTTGGTGATCGGGCCTTCGTAGACCTTGCCGATCTCGACTTCCGCGGTGATCTCCTCGATGCGCTTCTTCGCGAACGCGGCCTTGTCGGCATCGGTCGAGGCGATCGTGATCGTGCCGTCTTCGCCGATGTCGATCGTGCAGCCGGTCTCTTCCGTCAGCGCACGGATGGTGGCGCCACCCTTGCCGATGATGTCGCGGATCTTTTCCGGGTTGATCTTCATCGAGTACAGGCGCGGCGCGAACTGCGAGACTTCGGTGTTGGCACCGCTCACTGCCTCGGTCATCTTGCCGAGGATGTGCAGGCGCGCTTCCTTGGCCTGCGCCAGGGCGACCTGCATGATCTCCTTCGTGATGCCCTGGATCTTGATGTCCATCTGCAGCGCGGTGATGCCGGCGGTCGTGCCGGCCACCTTGAAGTCCATGTCGCCGAGGTGATCCTCGTCACCCAGGATGTCGGTCAGCACGGCGAAGCGGTTGCCGTCCTTGATCAGGCCCATCGCGATGCCGGCGACGTGCGCCTTGAGCGGCACGCCCGCGTCCATCAGCGCCAGGCAGCCGCCGCAGACCGAGGCCATCGACGACGAACCGTTCGACTCGGTGATCTCGGAGACCACGCGCATCGAGTACGGGAAGTCGGCCTGGCTCGGCAGCACCGCGACCAGCGCGCGCTTGGCGAGGCGGCCATGGCCGATCTCGCGGCGCTTCGGCGTGCCGACGCGGCCGGTCTCGCCCGTGGCGAACGGGGGCATGTTGTAGTGCAGCATGAAGTGCTCGGTGTACTCGCCGGCGAGTGCATCGATCTTCTGCGCGTCGCGCGCGGTGCCGAGCGTGGCGGCGACCAGCGCCTGCGTCTCGCCGCGGGTGAACAGCGACGAGCCGTGAGCGCGCGGCAGCACGCCGCTGCGGATCTCGATCGCGCGCACGGTGCGGGTGTCGCGGCCGTCGATGCGCGGCTCGCCGTTCAGGATCTGGCTGCGCACGATGCCGGCCTCGATCTCGAACAGCACGTTGTCGAGGTCGACCTTGTCGAAGGTGACGCCTTCGCCCTGCAGCGACGCGATGGTCGCGGCGGTGACGGCGCGGGTCGCCTGCGTGCGGGCCTGCTTCGAGCGGATCTGGTAGGCCTCGCGCAGCGGCGCATCGGCCAGCGCCTTGACCTTGGCGATGAACGGCTCGTCCTTGGCGGGCGCAGCCCAGTCCCAGGCCGGCTTGCCGGCGTCACGCACCAGTTCGTGGATCGCGTTGATCGCGATCACGCTCTGCTCGTGGCCGAACACCACGCCGCCGAGCATGATCTCTTCGGAGAGTTGCTGCGCTTCGGATTCGACCATCAGCACGGCGGTCTCGGTGCCGGCGACGATCAGGTCCATCTTCGAGTCGAGCAGCTGGGTCTTGCCCGGGTTCAGCACGTACTGACCGTTGACATAGCCGACGCGCGCGGCACCGACCGGGCCGCTGAACGGGATGCCCGAGATCGCCAGCGCGGCCGACGAACCGATCAGCGCGGCGATGTCCGCCGAGACTTCCGGGTTCAGCGACAGCACGTGCACGACGACCTGCACCTCGTTGTAGAAGCCTTCCGGGAACAGCGGGCGCAGCGGGCGGTCGATCAGGCGGGACGTGAGCGTCTCGAGCTCGCTCGGACGGCCTTCGCGCTTGAAGAAGCTGCCCGGGATCTTGCCGGCCGCGTACGTCTTCTCGATGTAGTCGACGGTCAGCGGGAAGAAATCCTGCCCCGGCTTCGGGTTCTTGGCGGCGACGACGGTCGCCAGCACCACGGTGTCGTCGATGTTGACGATGACCGCACCGCCCGCCTGGCGCGAGATCTCACCGGTCTCGAGCGTGACGGTGTGTTGACCCCATTGGAAGGTCTTGGTGACTTTGTTGAACATGCTCATGCGTGTCTCTCCGGTTGTAGGTGTCGTGTCGGACCCTGAACGCGGAACCTCGGGCGGGATGCCATTCCAGGGGTGCTCTCGCGGGAGAACATCGGTGGAATGACACAGCAGCGCCGGCTGTTCTGCTCAGACGATGGTTCGACAGAAAAACGAAGAGCCTGTGCTGGCGAATTCCAGACAGGCTCTCTTGCTGCCGCTCAGCTTACTTGCGCAGACCCAGCTTCTGGATCAGGGCGATGTAACGCGGGGCGTCACGATCCTTCAGGTAGGCCAGCAGGCTCTTGCGCTGGTTGACCATCTTCAGCAGACCCCGGCGACCGTGGTGGTCCTTCATGTGGGTCTTGAAGTGCGGGGTCAGGTCGTTGATGCGGGCCGTCAGGATGGCGACCTGCACTTCGGGCGATCCGGTGTCGCCGGTGCCGCGGGCGTGTTCCGCGACGATGGCGGCTTTGTCGATGGTGGCGTTGGACATGTCTCTCGTTTCCAGTTCATGAAACCGAGTCACCCAGCCGTCGATAGGACGTTACTTGCGGAATGCCACGGTTTCGGTTGCGCCCCTGTCAGGGGCTCCACTTGCGCACACCGGTGAAACCGACCAGTGGCGTGCCTTTGTTTCGCATCCGCACCATGGTGCAAACGCAAAACCTGCGGATTATAGCCCGAGGAAGGACTTCAGCCGCCCGACCCCCTGAGTCAGCCGCTCAGGGTCGCGCGAGGCGAAGCACCAGCGCAGCCACCCTTCGGCCTCGTCGCCGAACGCCGCGCCGGGCGCCAGCCCGAGCCCTGCTTCGACCACGAGGCGCTTCGCCAGCGCCAGCGAATCGTCGTGCCCCGCGATGCGGAAGAACGCATACATGCCGCCTTCCGGCGTTGCCACCTGCACGTCGGGCAGCGCCTGGAGCTGCGGCAACAGCGTGTCCCGGCAATGCTTCAGCCGGCCGATCAGGCCCGGGACGAAATCGGCCGCCCCCGCCAGCCCGGCCAGCCCGGCGCGCTGCACGAACACCGGTGCGCACGAGGTGTTGAACTCGATCAGCTTGCCCATCGCCGGCACGAGCACCGGCGGCATCACCAGCCAGCCGAGCCGCCAGCCGGTCATCAGGAAGCTCTTCGAGAAGCTGTGCGCGACGACGAGCCGGTCGTCGGGCTCGGCGACGTCGAGGAAGCTCGGCGCGCAACGCGCGCCCTGCCCGAAGTAGACGCGCTCGTAGACCTCGTCCGCGATGATCCAGGTGCCGGTGCGCCGGCAGTGGTCGAGGATCGTCTGCTGTTCGGCGCGGGTCAGCGTCCAGCCGGTCGGGTTGTTCGGCGCGTTGACCAGCAGCACCTTGGTCTGCGGCGTCACAGCGTCGAGCAGCTTGCCCATGTCGAGCTGCCAGGCACCCTGCTTCACCGTCAGCGACACGCGAGTGACGTTCGCCCCGAGGATCGCCGGCTGGGCCGTCAGGTTCGGCCACACCGGCACCACGACGACGACCTCGTCACCGGCACCCGCCAGCGCCTGCATCGCCAGCATCAGCGCGTTCACGCCCGACGACGTGACGGCGATGCGCTCGGCCGCGATCGGCCGGTGCAGCGCCGAGGCGTAGGCCGCAATCGCCTCGCGCAGCTCCGGCAGCCCGAGGTTGTGGGCGTAGAAGGTCTCGCCGTCGTTCAGCGAGCGGATCGCCGCGTCGCGGATGAAGTCAGGGGTCGGCTCGTCGCTCTCGCCGAACCAGAACGGCAGCACGTCGGCGCGGCCGAGGCCCGCATTCGCGACCTCGCGGATCTTCGAGCCGGGGAGTTGTTCGATCACGTCGCGCATCAAGGTCCTTCGGGGCGTTGCAACTGGCAGGTGGTGGGCTGCTCGGTCTGACGCGGCTCGAAGCGCCGAACCGTGCGGAAGCCGAAGCCCGAGCCTTCATTGTCGTGCGCCGCGCCGGCGGCGCCGGCCCGCGCCATCACGCTCACGTAAAGGGGCTGGAGGAATTGATGGTCTGCCGCCCGCATGACGCCTTCATGCAAGCCGCCCAGCACGGTGCGATCGACGCGCATGCCTTCGAGCGCGCGCGCCACCGCGACCGCATCGGTGCTGCGGGCCCGCTCGATCGCGCCGGCCAGCATCTCGACCATCACCTGCATGCGCGCATGCACGTAGTCGTCGGCCGGCTTCGGGAAGCGCTCGCGAAAGCTCGCGTAGAAACGCTCCGACGCCGCATCGCCCACGTTGGGGTGCCATTCGGCCACAGCGAGCACGCGACCCACACCGGCCTCGCCGATGGCTGCCGGCGCGCCCAGCGCATTGCCGTAGAAGGTGTAGAAGCGCGCGTCGACGCCGGCCTCGCGCGACGCCTTGATCAGCAGCGTGAGGTCGTTGCCCCAGTTGCCGGTCAGCACCGCCTGCGCGCCGCTGGCCTTGATCTTGGCGGCGTAGGGCAGAAAGTCCTTGATCCGCCCGAGCGGATGCAGTTCGTCGCCGACGATCGCAATGTCCGGGCGCTTGGCGCGCAGGCTCGCGCGGGCCTGCCGGGCCACCTGCTGGCCGAAGGTGTAGTCCTGGCCGATGAGGTAGACCTTCCTGACGCTCGCATCGTCGCGCAGCACGTCGGTGAGTGCGGCGAGCCGCATGTCGGCGTGCGCATCGAAGCGGAAGTGCCAGAAGCTGCACTTCTCGTTGGTCAGTGCCGGGTCGACCGCCGAGTAGTTGAGGTAGAGCGCGCGGCGATCGGGTTCGCGCGCGTTGTGCTTGTTCAGTGCATCGAGCAGCACCGCCGCAGCGGCAGAACTGTTGCCCTGCATCACGAAGCCGACACGCTGATCGAGCGCCGACTTCAGCATCGCCAGCGTCTCCTCGTTGTTGCCCTTGCTGTCGAAACGCAGCAACTCCAGCGGCCGCGCGCCGCCCGGCAAGGTGACGCCGCCGCGCGCGTTGATGCGCTCCACGGCGATCAGCAGGTTGCGGTGCACCGCCTCGCCGGCATTGCCGAACGGACCTGACAGGCCCTCGATCATCGCGACGCGGATCGGCTCGGGGGCCGAGTGCGCACTCGCGCAGATGAGGCTGGCCAACAGCGCGCAAGCGCGCATCACTCTTCGATGGAACGGCAATTTCAAGGCCCTTGAAAACAAAAATGCCGCTCCAAATTCAGCGGCATGGTGCTGCACGGTGCAGCTTCGAAACCCGATTGTAGGAGCCTCTCATGTTCGTTCTGCCCCTGTCCCGCACCCATTCGCGCGCCACCTTCGGCCGCGTCGTCGACGACTCGTTCGACCGCTTCTTCCGCCAGGCCGTCGCCGCCGACACCGCGCGCACGCCGGCTCTCGATGTCAGCGAGACCGACAGCGCCTACCTCGTCAACTTCGACGTGCCCGGCGTGAGCCGCGAGCAGCTCAAGGTCTCGGTCGAAGGCCGTCGCGTGAGCGTCGAGACGATCGATGCCGTGCAGCCGGAAACCACCGCCGAGGGCACCCCTGACGCGCCCAAGACCGACGCCGCACCGCGTTCGCTCTACCGCGAGCGCAGCACCGCGCGCTACGCCCGCACCGTGAGCCTGCCGGCCGAGGTCGACGAGGCCGCGTCGCAGGCCAAGGTCGAGAACGGCGTGCTGACGCTGACGCTCGCAAAGAAGGTGAAGGCCGGCGCGACGCGCATCGCGATCAGCTGAGCTTCCTGTCAGGCCGCGACCAGCGGCCAGCGCGGTAACACGTTGAACGCGTAGTCGCGCGACTCGGCGGCGTTGCCGCGTTGCAGCCGCATCGCCGCGGCGAGCGCGATCATCGCGCCGTTGTCGGTGCACAGCGCCAGTTCCGGGTAATGCACCCGGACCTGGCGCTTCGCGCATTCGAAATCCAATTGCTCGCGCAGCTTCGCGTTGGCCCCCACGCCGCCGGCCACGACGATCCGCGTGCAACCCGTCTCGCGCAGCGCCTGGAGCGACTTGCGCACCAGCACGTCGACGATCGCGCGCTGGGTCGCGGCCGCCAGGTTCGCCTTGTCCTGCTCGCAGATGTTGCCGAGCTTCATGACCTGCGTGCGCACCGCCGTCTTCAGGCCGGCGAAGGAGAAATCGAGGTTGCCGCTGTGCAGCAGTGGCCGCGGCAGCTCGAACGCGCTCGCGTCGCCGAACTCGGCCAGTCGCGCCAGCGCCGGCCCGCCCGGGTAGCCCAGGCCCAGCAGCTTGGCAGACTTGTCGAAGGCCTCGCCGGCGGCATCGTCGATCGTCTCGCCGAGCAACGTGTAGCGGCCGACATCGTCGACCCGCATCAGCTGCGTGTGCCCGCCCGAGACCAGCAGCGCGACGAACGGGAACTGCGGCGGGTCGACCGAGAGAAACGGCGAGAGCAGGTGGCCTTCCAGGTGATGCACGCCGATCGCCGGCCGCTGCAGCGCGGCCGCCAGCGCGCTCGCCACACCAGCGCCGACCAGCAGCGCACCGGCCAGACCGGGGCCGCGCGTGAAGGCCACGTAGTCCACATCGGCCAGCGTGGCACCGGCCTCGCTCATGACCTGCCGGGCCAGCGGCAGCACGCGCCGGATGTGGTCCCGCGAGGCGAGTTCGGGCACCACGCCGCCGTAGGCCTGGTGCATCTCGATCTGGCTGTGCAGCGCGTGCGCGCGCAGCCGCGGCGTGCCCTCTTCCACCGTCTCGACCAGCGCGACGCCGGTCTCGTCGCAGGACGACTCGATTCCCAGGATGTTCATGCCGCAAGTTTAGGCGGCCGACAGGAGGCCGCATCGCGGGCCGAGCGCCGGGCCGCCCCAGGCCGGCCCGGACCCGCTCGGCGGGTGGCGACGTACCCGTCGCCGGTGCGCCGTCAACGGGTATGGGTGTTGCCGCCCGGCATGCTCCGCAGGTCCTGCGCGACCTTGCCGTCGTTCAGCACGATCACGCGGCTGGCGGAGGCGATCGTCTCCGGTCGGTGCGCCACGATGATCCGCGTCAGCTGGAGCCGGCGCACCGCCTGGTTGACCTCGCGCTCGCGCTCGACATCGAGCGCGCTGGTCGCCTCGTCGAGGAAGAGGATCTTCGGCCGCTTGTAGAGCGCCCGTGCCAGCAGGATGCGCTGACGCTGGCCGCCGGAGATGCTGGTGCCCATGTCGCCGATGAGGGTGTGGAAGCCCATCGGCATCGCCTCGATCTCCTCGATCACCGCGGCGCTGCGGGCGCACTCGGCGATCCAGTGCGGATCGGCCCGCGGGTCGAAGAAGCTGATGTTGTCGCTGATCGAGCCGGCGAAGAGCTGGTCGTCCTGCATCACGGTGCCGATCATGTCGCGCCAGGCGCGCAGGCCCAGGCGTGCCAGCGGCACGCCGCCGACGCGGATCTCGCCGGCCTGCGGCGCGTGGATGCCCAGCATCAGCTTGAGCAGCGTCGTCTTGCCGCAGCCCGAGGGCCCGACGATCGCGACCGACTCGCCCGGCTCGATCTGCAGCGTGAGGCCGCGCAGCACCGCCGGCTCGGACTCGGCGTAAGCGAACTGCACCCCGCGCAGCTCGAGCCGCACCGGCAGGTCGTCGATCGGCGCCGTGAATTCCAGCTGCGGCTCCGGTGCGGTCAGCACGATGTCGGCCAGGCGCTCGCCCTGCAGCTTCAGCATGCGCACCTCGACCCACTTGTCGATCAGGCCGCTGATGCGCGTCGCGAACTGCTCCTTGTAGGCGATGAACGCGAACAGCATGCCGATCGAGAAGCTGCGGTCCATCACCAGCAGCGCGCCGACCCACACGATCGCGACCCGCTCGATGCCGAACACCAGCTTGTGGCCGACGCTGAAGGCCAGGTCGAGCTTGCGGGTCGCGATATTGGCGTTCATCGAATCGACGACCAGGTTCATGAAGCGCGCCTGCCGGTCCTCCTGCCGGTTGAACAGCTTGATCGACTGCACGCCGCGCAGCGACTCGAGGAAATGGCTCGCGCGCTTGGCCTCGAAGATGATCGACTCTTCGGTCGCGTCGCGCAGCGGCCGGAAGAACGCCCAGCGCAGCGCTGCGTAGACGGCGACGGCGCCCGCCGCGATGGCGGTCAGCGTGACGCTGTAGACCAGCATCATCGCCAGCGTCACGACGACGAGCAGCCCGTCGAGCACCGCCTCGATGAAGCTGGTGGTGAGCGTCTGCTGGATCTTCTGGATCGCGCCGAAGCGCGACATCACGTCGCCGGTGTGACGCTTCTCGAACCACGCGACCGGCAGGCGCATCAGGTGCGCGAACACGTTGGCCAGCCACTGCAGGTTCAGCGTCGTCGACAGGTGCAGCACGACCCACGAGCGGATCGCGCCGGTCGCCACCTGGAACAGCACCAGCAGCCCGAAGCCCAGCCCGAGCGTGACGAGCAGGTCACGGTCCAGGCTGACGAGCACGCTGTCGACCACCCACTGCATCAGGAACGGCGTGAGCAGCAGGAAGGCCTCGAGCGCGAGCGCCAGGCCGAAGATCTGCAGCAGCGAGCGGCGCAACCCGGTGACCCGGCCCAGCAGTTGACGCACCGTGACGGTCTGGCGCTCGGTGCGCGGCCTGAACTCGGCCTGCGGCGTGAGCTCGAGCACCACGCCGGTGAAGTGGCGGGACACCTCGGTCAGCGGCAGGCGCCGCACGCCGCGCGCCGGATCGTGGATCACCGCGACGCCGCGGCTCACTTCCTTCAGCACGACGAAGTGGTTCAGGTCCCAGTGCAGGATGCATGGCAGCACCAGGCCGGAGAGGTGCCCCATCTCGGCACGCAAGGCGCGCGAGTTGAACTGCAGGTGGCCGGCCAGGCGCACCAGGTCGGCCATCGTCGAGCCCTTCAGCGACATCGGGAAGCGCTGGCGCAGGCTCGGCAGGTCGCTGTCGAGCCCGTGGTGGGCGGCGACCATCGCGATGCACGCGAGGCCGCACTCGGCCGCCTCCGTCTGCAGCACCATCGGCAGGCGATCGGCACCGAGGCCGGTGCGCAAGCCGTCGAGCCAGCGTGTCGTCGCCACGGTCAGACCCGCCCGGCGATGCCGAGCACCGGTTCGAACAGCCATTCGATCAGGCGACGGCGGTCCAGCAGCACGTCCGCCTCCAGCTGCATGCCGGGCGCCAGCGCCTGGGGCTCGCCGTAGGCCGAGACGCTCTGCTGCGCGAGCGTGACGGTGATGCGGTAGAGCGGCTCGCTGCCCTGGCCGAGCGCAGCCGGCAGCGCGAGCCCGGCCAGCTCGGCGGCCTGCAGCGGCGATCGCGACACCTGCATCACCTGGCCCTGCTGCTGACCGAACTTCTGGTACGGGAAGGCCTGGTAGCGCAGCTGGACCGGCTGGTCGGCGCGCACGAAGCCGACCGCGCTCGACGGCGCGTACAGATAGGCCTGCAGTTTCGCGCCGGCCGGCAGCAGGCTGGCCAGGGCGACCGACGGCGTCACCGTCTGCCCGGCCTCGGCCAGCACCGCGCTGACCACGCCGTCCTGCGGGGCGCGCACGACGATGCGGCGCCGCGCTTCCGTCTCGGCGGCCTGCTGCGCGAGCGCTTCCAGGTCGCGGTCGATCGCGCCACGCGCGGCCTGCGCCTGCAGCGGCAGCTCGCGGCGCTGGGCCTGCAGCGCCGCGATTTCCCGCAGGCGCGTGCTGTGCTGGCGCTCGAGTGCCTGCAACTGCGCCTTGACGTTCAGCACCTCCTCGGCCTTGGTGCGCACCTGCGCCGCCGAAACGAAGTTGTCGTTGCGCAGCGCTTCGAACTGCGACTGCGCCTGCTGCGCCAGGGTGAGGCGCTGGGTCTGGAGATCGGCCTCGATCCGCATCGAGGCCAGCTCGCGCTGCATGTCCTCGACCTGGCGGTCGAGTGCGGCGGCCTGGTTCTGCTCCAGCAGCTCGCGCTGCCGCACGGCGCTGCGCAGGCTTGAACTGCGCGCCGCGATGCTGGACTGCACCGCGCCCTGGGTGTCGCCGCTCAGCGTGGCCTGGCCGACGCCCAGCACGAACAGCACGTCGCCGCGCCGCACGGCCCGCCCCTCGGCGACATGGCTTTCGATGACGGTCGCCGCCTGCGGCGCCATCAACCGGATCAGCCCGCGATCGGGCACCAGGTAGCCCGCGACGCGCGCCTTGCGCGTGTACTCGCCGAACACCAGGAACGACCCGACCGCCACCGCCGCCACGAGCGCGAGCACGGTCAGCACCGCGAGCGAGACCGGCCGGATCAGCTGGATGCTGCCGAGCCAGTCGCGCTCCCGGTGCTCGAGGACCTCGGTGCGGAACAGGGCGGCCACTGCCGCGACTTACCAGCCGCCGCGCGGCGCCTGGACGCTGGACTCGGTGGTCGTCGTGACATCGCTGGTCGCCGCCCAGCCGCCGCGCGGCGCCAGGCCACCCCCGACGCGCTGCAGTTCTTCGGCGGAGAGTTCGACCGGTGCGGCCAGCGTCGGCGCATCGGCGGCACGGCGGGCGGAAGCGGCGTTGGCGGTCAGATCGGCGTGGATTTTGGTTTGCATGACGGAGCTCCGTGGGTTGCTGTTGGCGCGTATTGCGCACGAACACCATTGCAGCAGAGCACCGTCCGATCGGTAACTGTCAAGTCTTACAGGGTGGGGCTTGACGCGACAGCCGCCAGCACGCCTGCGTCGTTCCCGGGACCTCCCCGGGACGGGCTTGCCGCGAGCGCGGCGTCAGCGCAGCAGGCCGAGCCGCAGCGCCTTCAGCACCGCCTGGTGCTTGTTGACGCAGCCCAGCTTGTGGGTCGCGTTGTTGACGTGCAGCGAGGCGGTGCGCTCGGTGATGCCGAGCAGGTGGCCGACTTCCCACGCCGTCTTGCCTTCCATCGTCCAGCGCAGCGATTCGAGCTCGCGCGGCGTCAGCGACGGCAGCGCCGGATCGGCCGGCGCCGGGATCAAGATGCGGGCGGCCGCGTCCTGGGCGTGCACCGCGAAGAGCTGCAGGTCGGCCACCATGCGGGTCAGTTCGCCCGGGTCGTCCGGCACCGGCCGGTCGCGGTCGACGCCGAGCAGGAAGTGCCGCCCTTCCGGCATGTGCAGCGCCAGGCTGATGCCGTTGCAGTAGCCGAAGCGCGCCATCTCCTCCCACAGCTCGCCCGCGCCCTTGCCGACGTAGGTGGCCTGGTCCCAGATGATAGGCACGCTCTGGCGCTTGCAGTGCTGCATGACCGGGTCGCGGCGCCAGCTGTCCGGGTCCTCGAAGGACTCGCGGTAGGCGCCCGGCGTGTTGTCCACGGTGATGAACTCGGCCTCGCCGAGCATGTGGTCCAGCACCAGCGTGGCGGACACAGTCTCGAAACCGAGCCGGCGCGTGAAGGACACGAGCTCGTCCTTGAACTCGTCGCGATCACGACTTTTCAGAACCTCGGAGAAGCCACCTTGGAGCATGGCGACGCTCAGGCCCAGGCGCACGCCCGGACACACCAGGACACAGCGCCGGTGTGCAACCTGTAAACCTTGACAGATGGCAGGCAACGAATCTGTTGCCACACTCTGGACATCATTCAATCACTCTCGAAGAGGTTCGATCATCGACGCGACCACGCTGCCCGCGGCCATGACACCCGCCTGGATTGTCTACTCTTGGACACCTGTATTGTGGCAGGCCGCTTCGGCGCCTCGGCTGCATCTGGTGCACCTGGGCACCCGCGTGTTGACATTTGGCGACGACGACGGCCCCTGCAGCGGCCAGACGCTGTGGTGCGACCAGAGCGACAGTCACGCCGCCGGCGTGGCCTGGGACTGGATCGAGGTGCGCGACGGCGTGGTCGCGATGTCCGACCCGCTCGGCATGGTCACGAACCTGCGGCTGCTCGACGCGCAGGGCGACGTGATGACGCAGACCCAGATTGCCGTCCACCTGCACCCGCTGGTGCACGGCCTGCCGTGGCAGACGGAGGTCAAGCGTGCCCTCGGCAAGCCGTCCTGAGCGTGAACGGCAACACCGTTTGAGACGGATGTGACGCGAAATGCCATCAGTGCTTACCCTTTCACCCCCTCATTTCAGTACCGCCCGGGGCGACAAACGACTACCCTGACGGCTCCATTCGAGCAGCGGCGCACAGATGTCGCTTTCGATGACAAGGGGTCGTTGGAGTCATGAAGGAATACCGTCTAGTCGCCTGGCCGCAGCTGCGTCCGCCGTTCGACCGCATCGCCTACCGGCGCATGCTGAGCGACATGTCGCACCGCCACATGTCGGTCACGCAGCTCGCCGAGTGCAGCGGCATCCGCCGCCACGAGGTGCGCGCCTTCCTCGAGATGCTGGACGCCCGCGAGCTGATCGCAGAGCGCGATGCGCTCGTCCCCGATTCGCTGTTCGGCTCGCTGCGCCCGCTGGGCGGCTGGCTGCGCCGCGCGCTGGCGCCCGGCGCCGTGCCGCCAGAGCGCTGAGCGCCGCGCTCGTTCAGTCGACCAGCAGTCGGTAGCCGACGCCGGTTTCGGTCAGCAGGTGGCGCGGCCGGGCCGGATCGGCCTCGAGCTTCTGGCGCAGGTTGGCCATGTAGACGCGCAGGTAGTGCGTGCGGTCGCCATGCGCCGGGCCCCAGGTCTCGCGCAGCAGCGTCCGGTGCGTGAGCACCCGGCCCGCATTCGCGATCAGCACGCCGAGCAGCCGGTACTCGATCGGCGTGAGATGCACCGGCGCGTCGCCGCGCAGCACCCGGCGGGTCGTGAAATCCACGTTCACCTCACCGAAGGCGAAGACCGACGCGTCGGCGCCCGCCGCCAGGCGCTGCCGGCGCAGCGCGACACGCACCCGCGCCATCATCTCGCCGACGCCGAACGGCTTGGTCAGGTAGTCGTCGGCGCCGGCATCGAGGGCGGCGATCTTGTCGGCCTCGTCGGTGCGGGCGGAGAGAACGATCACCGGCACCTGCGACCAGACCCGCAGATCGCGCAGGTAGTCCACCCCGTCGCCGTCCGGCAGGCCGAGGTCGAGCACGATCAGGTCGGGGCGGCGCGTGCCGGCCTCGACGAGGCCCTGGCGGCTCGTCGCGGCCTCGAACACCTGCCAGTCCTCCGCCTCCAGCGCGGCACGCACGAAGCGGCGGATCTGCTGCTCGTCCTCGACGATCACGGCCACCGGATGCGGCGCGGGGTTCATGCGGGCTCGCCCTCCTCGTCCGGCGGGGCCTCGGGCGGCGTGCCCAGCGGCAAGGTGAAGGCGAAGCGCGCGCCACGCGCCGAGGGATCGCCAGCCGCCTCGACTCCGATGCGCCCGCCGTGCGCCTCGACGATCGCGCGGCAGATCGCCAGCCCCAAGCCGACGCCCGGCGTGCGGGATTCGCGCACGCCGCGGGTGAACTTGTCGAACAGGCGGTCCGCCTGGCCGGGCGGCAGGCCCGGGCCGTCGTCGCTCACGGTGACGACCAGGTCGGGCGCGGCCACGCGGGCCGAGACCGTGACCGTGCTGCCGGCGGGCGTGTACTTGGCGGCGTTCTCGAGCAGGTTCGCGAACACCCGCTCGATCAGCACGGCGTCCATCTCGACCAGCGGCAGCTCGGGCGCGAGATCGACGCGCACGTGATGGCCCGCCAGCGCGGCCCCGACCGACTGCAGCGCCGTGCCGACGACCTCCTCGATCGGCAGCCATTCGCGCTTCAGCTGCACCGTGCCGCTTTGCAGCCGGGCCATGTCGAGCAGCTTGTCGACCATCGCGTTCAGGCGCCGCGTTTCGGCGCTCAGCGCCTGCGCGATCTCGCGCGGGCCGGGCGGCAGCGGCGGCGCGCCGGTGGCCAGCGTGTCGGCCAGCCCGTAGAGCGCGGCAAGCGGCGTGCGCAGGTCGTGCGATAGCGCGGACAGCACCGAGTTGCGCAGGCGCTCGGTCTCGATCTGCAGCGTGGCCTGCTGCGCCACCTCGACGTAGTGGACGCGCTCCAGCGCGATCGCCGTGAGCACTGCGATGGTCTCGAGCTGCCGGCGCTGCTCCGGCACCAGCAGCACGCGCGCCTGCGCGGGCCGGAGCGCGAGCACGCCGCGGGTGCGCATGGGGGCCTGCAGCGGCAGGTAGCGCCAGGCGCTGCCGGGCAGCGTGTCGGTGCCGAGCCCGGCCGGCGCGCCGTGGTCGAGCGCCCACTGCGCCGTACCGAGATCGAGGGCCGATTCGGGCGTCGCGGACGCGGGCAGCTGCAGGCGATCGCCGGCGTCGAGCAGGAACACGTGCGCCGGACCGCCGAACTCGCGCGCGACCGCGCGCTCGGCGATCTCGACGCACTGTTCGGTCATCAGCACGCTGGACAGGTCGCGCGCCACCTCGAACAGCGCGCGCGAGCGCGCCTCGCGGTGGGTGGCGACGCGCGCCTGGGCGCGCAGGCCGGCGGTGAGCTGCCCGGTGATCAGGCCGACGGCCAGCATCACCGCGAAGGTCAGCAGGTACTGCACGTCGCCGACCGCGAACGACAGGCGCGGCGACACGAAGAAGAAGTCGAACGCCGCCACGTTCAGGAACGCCGCCAGCACGGCCGGGCCGCGACCGAAGCGCACCGCGACGCCGACGACCGCGAGCAGGAACAGCATGACGATGTTGGCCAGGTCGAAGATCGGCGCCAGCGGCGTCGCGACCAGCGTGGTCGCGCCGCACGCGGCCGCCGCCCACAGGTAGCCGAGCGGCGCGCCGGATTCGCCGCCCGCGTCGGCGCCTGGCGGCGGGGCACGTTCCTCGCCCGCGCCGGCCCGTTCCGTGGCGCCGCGGCCGGCACCGACCTCGACCAGATCGAACTCCGGTGCCAGGGCCGCGAGCCGGCGCCCCAACGCCTCGCGCTGCCACCAGCGGCGCGGCGCGTTGTGCCCCATCACCAGCTTGGACAGGTTGTGGTGGCGCGCATGCGCGGCCAGCGCCTCGGGCACGTTCTGCGCCGAGAGCACCGCGGTGGTCGCGCCCAGCTCCTCGGCGAGCTTGACGGTGCGCAGGACGCGGTCGCGCGCGGCCGCGGGCAGGCGTTGCAGCGACGGCGTCTCGACATAGACCGCGTGCCAGCTGACCGCGAGCTGCTGCGCCAGCCGCGCCGCGCTGCGCACCACGTGGTCGTCGCCACCGCGCGGGCCGATGCAGCACAGCAGCGCCGCCTCGGTCTTCCAGACCGGCGCGATCGCGGCGTCGACGCGGTAGGCCTGCACGTCGCCCTCGACGCGGTCGGCCGTGCGGCGCAGCGCCAGCTCGCGCAGCGCCATCAGGTTGCCCTTGCGAAAGAAGTTCTGCGCCGCACGCTCGGCCTGCGCCGGCAGGTAGATCTTGCCGGCACGCAGGCGGCCGATCAGCTCCTCGGCCGGCGTGTCGACGAGCACCACCTCGTCGGCCCGGTCGAACACCTTGTCGGGCAGCGTCTCGTGCACGCGGATGCCGGTGATGCCGCCGACCACGTCGTTCAGGCTCTCGAGGTGCTGCACGTTCAGCGTCGTGTACACGTCGATGCCGGCGGCGAGCAGTTCGTCCACGTCCTGCCAGCGCTTCGGGTGGCGCGAGCCGGCCACGTTGCTGTGCGCCAGCTCGTCGACCAGGATCAGCTCGGGCGCGCGCCGCAGCGCGGCGTCCAGGTCGAACTCGGGCAGCTCGCGGCCGTGCCAGGCCCGCTGCACCGGCGGCAGCACGTCCATGCCGGCGAGCTGCGCCGCCGTCTCGGCGCGGCCGTGGGTCTCGACGATGCCGGCCACCACGTCCCGCCCGTCCGCCTTCAGCTGCCGACCGGCGGCCAGCATCGCGAAGGTCTTGCCGACGCCCGCCGAGGCGCCGAAGTAGATCCGCAGGCGCCCCCGATCGGCACGGTCTTCCCGCGCCTGGAGCTGCTGCAGGAGGTGGTCCGGGTCGGGGCGCATCCCGTCCATTGTCGGCCCGGGTTCAGCGCGGCGCTGCGGCCAGCGCCAGGTTCAGCGCCAGCACGTTGACGCGCGGCTCGCCGAGGAAGCCGAGCCACGGCGATTCGGTGTGCGCCACGACCAGCGCCTCGACCTGCGCCGGCGCCAGTCCGCGCGCACGCGCGACGCGCGCCGCCTGGTAGCGCGCCGCGGCGACGCTGATGTGCGGGTCCAGCCCGCTGGCCGAGGCGGTGACCAGATCGACCGGGATCGGCTGCGTGTTCTGCGGATCGGCGGCCCGCAGCGCGGCGATGCGGGCCCGGACGGCCTCGACCAGCGCCGGGTTCGTCGGCCCCAGGTTCGAGCCGCCGGAGTTGGCCGCGTTGTACGGCGTCGGCGAGGTCGCCGACGGCCTGCCCCAGAAATGGCGCGGCTCGGTGAACGACTGCCCGAGCAGCGCCGAGCCGACGACCCGCCCGTCGCGCTCGACGAGGCTGCCCGCGGCCTGCGCCGGGAACACGCCGTGCGCGATGGCGGTGACGGCCAGCGGGTAGGCCACGCCGGTCACGAGGCTGAGCACGAGGAACAGCACGAGGGCCGGCCGAACGATGGATGCCATGGGGACTCTCCGGTGTCAGAACAGGTGGGTGGCGGCCAGCGCCAGGTCGATCAGCTTGATGCCGATGAACGGCACGAGCAGGCCGCCCAGGCCGTACACGAGCACGTTGCGCCGCAGCAGCGCCGAGGCGCCGATCGCGCGGTAGCGCACGCCCTTCAGCGCCAGCGGGATCAGGAACACGATCACCACCGCGTTGAAGATCACCGCGGCGAGGATGGCCGACGACGGGCTGTGCAAGCGCATCACGTCCAGCGCCTCGAGCTGCGGGTAGGTCGTCGCGAACGCGGCCGGGATGATCGCGAAGTACTTCGCCACGTCGTTCGCGATCGAGAAGGTCGTGAGCGCGCCGCGGGTCATCAGCAGCTGCTTGCCGGTCTCGACGATCTCCAGCAGCTTGGTCGGGTTGGAGTCCAGGTCGACCATGTTGCCGGCCTCCTTCGCCGCCTGCGTGCCGGTGTTCATCGCGACCGCCACGTCGGCCTGCGCGAGGGCCGGCGCGTCGTTGGTGCCGTCGCCGGTCATCGCGACCAGGCGGCCCTCGCCCTGGTACTGGCGGATCAGCGCCAGCTTGGCTTCGGGCGTCGCCTCGGCGAGGAAGTCGTCGACGCCCGCCTCGGCCGCGATCGCCGCGGCGGTGAGGCGGTTGTCGCCGGTGATCATGATCGTCTTGATGCCCATGCGGCGCAGCTCGCCGAAGCGCTCCTTGATGCCGCCCTTGACGATGTCCTTCAGCTCGACCACGCCGAGCGCGCGCGGGCCGTCCGAGACCACGAGCGGCGTGCTGCCGCGCCGCGCGATCTCGTCCGCCGCGGCCTGAACCTCGGCCGGCCAGCGACCGCCCAGCGCCTCGACGTGTCGCCGGATCGCGTCGCCCGCGCCCTTGCGGATCTGCCGCGTCGTGCCGGCGCTCGCCAGGTCGACGCCGCTCATGCGCGTCTGCGCGGTGAACGGCACGAAGCTCGCGCCCAGGCCGGTCATCTCGCGCTCGCGGATGTTGAACAGCTGCTTGGCGAGCACGACGATGCTGCGGCCCTCGGGCGTCTCGTCGGCGAGCGACGCGAGCTGCGCGGCATCGGCCAATGCCGCTTCCGTGACGCCCGCCGCGGCGACGAAGGCCGACGCCTGGCGGTTGCCGAGCGTGATCGTGCCGGTCTTGTCCATCAGCAGCACGTCGACGTCGCCCGCCGCCTCGACCGCGCGGCCGGAGGTGGCGATCACGTTCGCCTGCATCATGCGGCTCATGCCGGCGACGCCGATGGCCGAGAGCAGCGCGCCGATCGTCGTGGGGATCAGGCACACCAGCAGCGCGATCAGCGTCGTCACCGCCACCGCGCTGCCCTGCTGCGCGGTGGCGACGCTGAAGACCGACATCGGCAGCAGCGTCATGACGACGACGAGGAACACGATCGTCAGCGCCACCAGCAGGATGTTGAGGGCCACCTCGTTCGGCGTCTTCTGGCGGCGCGCGCCCTCCACCATCGCGATCATCCGGTCGACGAAGGACTCGCCCGGGTTGACGACGGTGCGCACCACGAGCCAGTCCGACAGCACGCGCGTGCCCCCGGTGACCGACGAGAAATCGCCGCCCGACTCGCGGATGACCGGGGCCGATTCGCCGGTGATGGCGCTCTCGTCGACCGACGCGACGCCTTCGATCACCTCGCCGTCGAGCGGGATCACGTCCCCGGCCTCCACCAGCACGACGACGCCGGCGCGCAGTTCGTCCGCCTGCAGCGGGATCCAGCTCGCGCCGTGATGCGGCTCGAGCAACTTCTTGGCGATCACGCTGCGCTTCATGCCGCGCAGCGAGGCGGCTTGCGCCTTGCTGCGGCCCTCGGCCATGGCCTCGGCGAAGTTGGCGAACAGCACCGTGAACCACAGGCACGCCGCGATCGCCAGCACGAAGCCCGCACCGGTCTCGAAGGAGGCCGCCGCGCCGGTGGCCGTCAACGCCTGCAGGCCGAACAGCGTCGTCACGATGCTGCCGACGTAGACGACGAACATCACCGGGTTGCGCCACTGCACCCGCGGGCTCAGCTTGCGCAGCGCGACGCCGATCGCGGGCACCACGAGCGCGGGGTCCAGCAGCGAGAACGAACGTGAGGAGGTCATGGCGTGGGGTCCTGCGGTCTCGCGGCTCATCGCGCCGCTCCCGACAACACGTGCTCGGCGATCGGCCCGAGCGCCAGCGCCGGCACGTAGTTCAGCAGGCCGACCAGCAGCACCGCGCCGACCAGCAGCCCGACGAACAGTGGCCCGTGCGTGGGCAGCGTGCCCGCGGTGACCGGCAGGCGCGGCTTGGCGGCCAGGCTGCCGGCGATCGCGAGGACCGGCACGATCACCGCGAAGCGCCCGGCCGCCATCGCGATCGCCAGCAGCGCGTTGTAGAACGGCGTGTTGGCCCCGAGGCCCGCGAACGCGCTGCCGTTGTTGTTGGCGGCCGAGCTGAACGCGTACAGGATCTCGGAGAAGCCGTGCGCGCCCGGGTTGGCGATGCCGGCGCGACCGGCCTCCACACTGACGGCCAGCGCCGTGCCGCCCAGCACCAGGATGGGGGTGACCAGGATCGCGATCGAGGTCATCTTCATCTCGAAGGACTCGATCTTCTTGCCCAGGTACTCCGGCGTGCGGCCGATCATCAGCCCGGCGATGAAGACCGCGAGGATCGCGAACACCAGCATCCCGTAGAGGCCGGAGCCGACCCCGCCGAACACCACCTCGCCGAGCTGGATCAGCGCCAGCGGCACGGCGCCGCCCAGCGGCGTGAACGAGTCGTGCATCGCGTTCACGGCACCGCAGGAGGCCGCCGTGGTGATCACCGCGAACAAGGTGCTCGCGGCGATGCCGAAGCGCGCCTCCTTGCCTTCCATGTTGCCGCCGGGCTGGAGCGACGAGGCCGCCTGGTCGACGCCGAGCGCCGCGAACTGCGGGTTGCCGGCCTGCTCGGCGGGTGTCGCGATCAGCACCGCGGCGACGAACAGGATCGTCATCGCCGCGAACACGGCCGCTCCCTGGCGCATGTCGCCCACGAGCCGGCCGAACGCGAACACCAGCCCCGCCGGGATCAGCAGGATCGCGAGCATCTGCAGCGCGTTGGCGAGCGGCGTCGGATTCTCGAACGGGTGCGCCGAGTTGGCGTTGAAGAAGCCGCCGCCGTTCGTGCCCAGCATCTTGATCGCCTCCTGCGAGGCGACCGGGCCCATCGCGATCTGCTGCGCGCCGCCCTCCAGCGTCGTCACCTGGCGGTACGCGTCGACATTCTGGATCACGCCCTGCCCGACCAGCACGACCGCGAAGACCAGCGCCAGCGGCAGCAGCAGGTACAGCGTGATGCGCGTCAGGTCGGTCCACACATTGCCGACCGCGCCCGAGGAGCGCGCGACGAAGCCTCGGATCAGCGCGAACACGACCGCGATGCCGCTGGCCGCCGACAGGAAGTTCTGCACCGTCAGCGCGAGCATCTGGGTCAGGTAGCTCATCGTCGTCTCGCCGGCGTAGCCCTGCCAGTTGGTGTTCGTGACGAAGCTGACCGCGGTGTTGAACGCCGAGTCGGCGCCCACGCCCGGCAACGCCTGCGGGTTCAGCGGCAATGCGCCCTGGAACAACTGCAAGGCGAAAACCGCCGCGACGCCCAGCGCGTTGAAGGCCAGCAGGCCGATCGCGTAGGGCTTCCAGCCGGACGACGCCGGATCGACGCCGGCGAGCCGGTAGAGCCCGCGCTCGATGCGTGTCAGCGGGGCGAGCCAGACCGGCAGGCGGCCCTCCGCGACGGCGTCGATCCAGCGGCCCATCGGCCATGCGGCGGCAGTGAGCACCGCGAGGAAGAACGCGAGCTGCGTCCAGGCGGGCGCGCTCATCAGAACGTCTCGGCGTTGAACAGCGCGTAGACCAGGTACGCGAGCAACCCGACACCGGCCGTGCCGGCCACGACTGCGAGGAAGACGACATCCATACCGACCTTTCGAGACTTCGATGCCTCGAATGGTGGCGACGGCCCCGTCAATTCGGCGTACAGACTCCGGCGGCGCGCATCAAGAAGTCGTCAAGACCGGCGGCACGCTCGATGCGCCGGTCAGTGGCCTTCCTTGGCGTGGTTGATCGTGTACTTGGGGATCTCGATCGTCACGTCCTGGTTCGACAGGATCGCCTGGCAGGACAGGCGCGAATTCGGCTCCAGGCCCCAGGCGCGGTCGAGCAGGTCTTCCTCGGCCTCGTCCATCTCGCCGAGCGAGGCCAGGCCCTGGCGCACGACGACGTGGCAGGTGGTGCAGGCGCAGCTCAGCTCGCAGGCGTGCTCGATGTTGATGTGGTGGTCGAGCAGCGCCTCGCAGACCGACGTGCCGCTCGGCGCCTCGATCTGTGCGCCCTCGGGGCAGTACTCGGCGTGCGGCAGGATCTTGATGATGGGCATGGAAGTCTCGGTCAGATCTGGTCGACGCTCTTGCCGGAGAAGGCGACGCGGATGCTGCGGTTCATGCGCTCGGCGGCGAAGGTCTCGGTGCCCTTGGCGAGCGCCTCGACGGCCGCGTCGATCGCGTGGTGGTCGCTGCCCTCGCGGCTGGCCTGCAACGCGGCGAGCAACGCCTCGATGTCGTCGCGCTCGGCCACCGAGAGCAGGTCGCCGTCGGCCGCCAGCGCGGCACGCGTGGCCAGCAGCATGCGCTCGGCCTCGACGCGCGACTCGCGCAGGCTGCGCTCGACCATGTCGGCCTCGGCGGTGCTGAAGCTTTCGGTCAGCATGCGCGCGATCTCCTCGTCGGCCAGCCCGTAGCTCGGCTTGACGGTGATCGCGGCCTCGACGCCGGAGGTCTCCTCGCGCGCCGTCACGTTCAGCAACCCGTCCGCATCGACCGCGAAGCTCACCCGCACGCGGGCCGCGCCGGCCACCATCGGCGGGATGCCGCGCAGCTCGAAGCGCGCGAGCGAACGGCAGTCGCTCACGACCTCGCGTTCGCCCTGCACCACGTGGATCGCGATCGCGGTCTGGCCGTCCTTGAAGGTGGTGAAGTCCTGTGCGCGCGCGGTCGGGATCGTGCTGTTGCGCGGGATGATGCGTTCGACCAGCCCGCCCATGGTCTCCAGGCCCAGCGAGAGCGCAATCACGTCCAGCAGCAGCAGTTCGTCTGCGCCGGCGTTGCCGGCCAGCGCGTTGGCCTGAATCGCAGCGCCGAGCGCGACCACTTCGTCGGGGTTCAGGTTCGTCAGCGGCGTCTGGCCGAAGAACGCGCCGACCGCGGCCTGCACCATGGGCATGCGGGTCGAGCCGCCGACCATCACGACGCCCTTGACGTCGGACTTGTCGGTCTTCGCGTCGCGCAGCACCTTGCGGACCGCGGTGATCGTCTTCTCGAGCAGCGGCTGCGCGAGTGCGTCGAACTGCGCGCGGGTGACGCGCACCGCGAGTTCGCCGGCGGCCAGCGGGCAGGCGAGCGTGGCGTGGTCGGCGGTGGAGAGCTTCTCCTTCGCGGCGCGGGCGGCGACCAGCACGGCGCGCTTGTCCTGCGGCGTCTGCGCCTCGAGCTTCGCCTCGGCCAGCGCCCACGCGGCCAGGGCGGCGTCGAAGTCGTCGCCGCCGAGAGCCGAATCGCCGCCGGTCGCGACCACCTCGAACACGCCGGCGGTCAGGCGCAGCAGCGAGATGTCGAAGGTGCCGCCACCGAGGTCATAGACGGCGTACAGGCCTTCGGAGCCGTTCTCCAGGCCGTAGGCGATGGCCGCGGCGGTCGGCTCGCTGATCAGGCGCAGCACGTTCAGGCCGGCGAGCTGCGCGGCGTCTTTCGTGGCCTGGCGCTGGGCGTCGTCGAAGTACGCAGGCACGGTGACGACGGCGCCGAACACCTCGTCGTCGAAGGTGTCCTCGGCGCGGAAGCGCAGCGTGGCGAGGATCTCGGCCGAGACCTCCACCGGCGACTTGACGCCGGCCACGGTCTGCATCTGCACCATGCCCGGCGCGTCGACGAAGTCGTAGGGCAGCTTGTCGCGGCCTTCGATGTCGGCGATCCCGCGGCCCATGAAGCGCTTGACCGACACCAGCGTGTTGCGCGGGTCGGTGGCGGCTTCGGCCAGCGCGGCCGCGCCGATCTGGCGCTTGCCATCGGCGAGGTAACGCACCGCCGAGGGCAGGATCACGCGGCCGTGGTCGTCCGGCAGGCACTCGGCCACGCCGTGCCGGACCGCCGCCACCAGAGAGTGCGTGGTGCCCAGATCGATGCCGATCGCGATGCGGCGCTGGTGCGGATCGGGCGCGCCGCCGGGTTCGGAAATTTGCAGAAGGGCCATGGTTCTATTGTCCCAGCGCTTCCAGGCGCTTATCGATGTCGTGCGCAAAGCGCTCGCTGAACATGAGGGCTCTGACTTGCTGCGCGCCGGCGGTGTAGTCGTGGCTCTCGTCGAGCGTGGTTTGCAGCGTCGCCAGCGCCGCCTTGTGATGTGCGGAGACCTCGTCTGCCAGCGCCTCGACCTGCGCCAGCGTGGCCGCCTCGTCGAGCGCCTCGCGCCATTCCATCTGCTGCATCAGGAAGCCGGCCGGCATCGCGGTGTTGTTCTCCGCCTCGATCGGGGCGCCGTTGAGTTCGCACAGGTAGGCGGCGCGTTTGACCGGGTCTTTCAGGCGCTGATAGGCCTCGTTGACACGCACCGCCCACTGCATCGCGACGCGCTGCGCCGCGGCGCCCTGCGCGGCAAACTTGTCGGGGTGGACCTCGCCTTGCAGCGCACGCCAGCGCGCGTCGAGCGCGGCGCGGTCGAGCGCGAAGCGCGGCGCGATGTCGAACAGTTCGAAGTCGGTGCTGGCGAGATTCATGGGCATCAACAAAAAGGCGCGACCATGGCCGCGCCTTTGCAATCGGATCGACGGCTCACACGCGGAACGATTCGCCGCAGCCGCAGCGGTCCTTCTCGCGCGGGTTGTGGAACTTGAAGCCTTCGTTCAGGCCCTCGCGCACGAAATCGAGCTCGGTGCCGTCGATGTAGGGCAGGCTCTTGGGGTCGACCAGCACCTTGACGCCGTGGCCCTCGAACACCGTGTCCTCGGGCGCGAAGTCGTCGGCGTACTCGAGCTTGTAGGCCAGGCCGGAGCAGCCGGTCGTCTTCACGCCCAGCCGCACGCCGACGCCCTTGCCCCGCTTCGTGATGTAGCGCGAGACGTGTCTTGCCGCCGCTTCGGTGAGGGTGACCGCCATCTCAGTGGGCTTTCTTCGCCTTGTAATCGTTCACCGCCGCCTTGATCGCGTCCTCGGCGAGGATCGAGCAGTGGATCTTCACCGGCGGCAGCGCCAGTTCCTCGGCGATGTGGGTGTTCTTGATCGTGAGCGCCTCGTCGAGCGACTTGCCCTTGACCCACTCTGTGACCAGCGAGCTCGACGCGATCGCCGAGCCGCAGCCGTAGGTCTTGAACTTCGCGTCCTCGATCAGACCGGTGACGGGGTTCACCTTGATCTGCAGCTTCATCACGTCGCCGCAGGCCGGCGCGCCGACCATGCCGGTGCCCACCGAGTCGTCGCCCTTGTCGAACGAGCCGACGTTGCGCGGGTTCTCATAATGCTCGACCACTTTTTCGCTGTATGCCATGTCGTACTCCTTGGATCAGTGCTCAGCCCACTGGATGGTGCTGATGTCGATGCCTTCCTTGAACATGTCCCACAGGGGAGACAGATCGCGCAGCTTGGCCACGCGGTCCTTCAAGGTGGTGATCACGTAATCGATTTCCTCGACCGTGGTGAAGCGGCCGATCGTCATGCGCAGGCTGCTGTGCGCCAGCTCGTCGCTGCGGCCCAGCGCGCGCAGCACGTAGCTCGGCTCGAGGCTGGCCGAGGTGCAGGCCGAGCCCGAGGACACCGCAATGCCCTTGATGCCCATGATCAGCGACTCGCCCTCGACGAAGTTGAAGCTCATGTTCACGTTGTGCGGCACGCGCTGGGTGGCGTGGCCGTTCAGGAACACCTGCTCGATGTCCGACAGGCCCGCGATCAGCCGCTGCGAGAGCATGCGGATGCGCTCGCGCTCCGCGCCCATCTCGAGCCTGGCGAGCCGATAGGCCTCGCCCATGCCGACGATCTGGTGCGTGGCCAGCGTGCCCGAACGCATGCCGCGCTCGTGGCCGCCACCGTGCATCTGCGCCTCGATCCGCACGCGCGGCTTGCGGCGCACGTACAGCGCGCCGATGCCCTTCGGGCCGTAGGTCTTGTGCGAGGCCAGGCTCATCAGGTCGACGGGCAGGTTCGCCAGGTCGATGTCGACCTTGCCGGTGGCCTGCGCCGCGTCGACGTGGAAGATGATTCCGCGCTCGCGACACAGCTTGCCGATGGTCGGGATGTCCTGGATGACGCCGATCTCGTTGTTCACGAAGAGGATCGAGACCAGGATGGTGTCGGGGCGGATCGCCGCCTCGAGCTTCGCCAGGTCGACGAGGCCGTCTTCCTGCACGTCGAGGTAGGTCACCTCGAAGCCCTGGCGCTCGAGCTCGCGCATGGTGTCGAGCACGGCCTTGTGCTCGGTCTTGAGCGTGATCAGGTGCTTGCCGCGGGTCTTGTAGAACTGCGCCGCACCCTTGATCGCCAGGTTGATCGATTCGGTGGCGCCGGAGGTCCAGACGATCTCGCGCGGATCGGCCCCGACCAGCGCCGCGACCTGCTCGCGCGCCTTCTCGACCGCGGCTTCCGCCTCCCAGCCCCACGCATGGCTGCGCGATGCCGGGTTGCCGAAGTGCTCGCGCAGCCAGGGGATCATCGCGTCGACGACGCGCTGATCCACCGGCGTCGTGGCGCCATAGTCCATGTAGATCGGGAAGTGCGGGGTCATGTCCATGCGAGTTCGTCCCGGCGGCGCGGTGTGAAACCGCGCTGCCCTGGCTTCGGATTTACTTGTTGAACGCCGCGCCGAGCGCGAACACGCTGTTGGGCGCCGTGATCTTGATCGGCTTGACGACCGGCTGCGTGGAGATCGCCCGCTTGACCGGGTGCTCCTCGATCGACACGCCCTTGGCGAGCTGCTCGTCGACGAGCTTGCGCAGCGACACCGAGTCGAGGAACTCGATCATCTTGGAGTTGAGGCTGGCCCACAGGTCGTGCGTCATGCAGCGGCCCGAATCCTCGCCCATGCAGTTTTCCTTGCCGGCGCAGCCGGTGGCGTCGATCGGCTCGTCGACCGCGACGATGATGTCCGCCACGGTGATTTCCTCGGCCTTGCGGCCCAGCGAGTAGCCGCCGCCCGGGCCGCGCGTGCTCTCGACGAGCTCGTGGCGGCGCAGCTTGCCGAACAGCTGCTCCAGGTACGACAACGAGATCTGCTGCCGGCCGCTGATCGCCGCCAGGGCCACGGGGCCGGTGTGCTCGCGCAGCGCGAGGTCGATCATGGCGGTCACCGCGAAACGGCCTTTGGTGGTCAGACGCATTGAATTCTCCTTAGCCTGTACGGCGGTTGGGGCTGCAAAATGGCCGCTCCGACTCACCGACGCCCGGTGACAGCGGGTGAACCGCTGATTCCGAGTAGTTTCGTCAAGTATAGCCGAAGCTGACAAATTCGGTCTGGATTGGCCGTGGAAGTTCCCTTGATCGGGGCGCGGTTTTGACGCGCCCGGGAACGACCCGGTCAACGGCCGCCGGCGAGCGGGACGACGTTGTCGGTTCCCGGCGCGCCGAAGGCCTGCTCGCGCAGCTGGGCCAGCTGGTCCCGCACGCGGGCCGCCTTCTCGAACTCGAGGTTGCGGGCGTGGTCGAGCATCTGCTTCTCGAGCAGCTTGATCCGCTTGCTCAGGTCCTTCTCGCTCAGCGCCTCGATCGCGGCCGACTCGACCACGGACTTCAGATCGTCCTTGGCGCCCTTCTCGCTGTAGACGCCGTCGATCAGGTCGCGCACCTTCTTGACGATGCTGCGCGGGGTGATGCCTTCGGCGGCGTTGTGCGCGATCTGCTTCGCGCGGCGGCGCTCGGTCTCGTCGATCGCCTTGCGCATCGACTCGGTGACCTTGTCGGCATACAGGATCGCGCGGCCGTTCAGGTTGCGCGCGGCCCGGCCGATGGTCTGGATCAGGCTGCGCTCGGAGCGCAGGAAGCCCTCCTTGTCGGCGTCGAGGATCGCCACCAGCGAGACCTCGGGGATGTCCAGCCCCTCGCGCAGCAGGTTGATGCCGACCAGCACGTCGAAGGTGCCCAGGCGCAGGTCGCGCAGGATCTCCACCCGCTCGACGGTGTCGACGTCGCTGTGCAGGTAGCGCACCTTCACGCCGTTGTCGCTCAGGTAATCGGTGAGCTGCTCGGCCATGCGCTTGGTCAGCGTGGTGATCAGCACCCGCTCGTTGATCTCGACCCGCTCGCGGATCTCCTGGAGCACGTCGTCGACCTGGTGCGTCGCCGGGCGGACCTCGACCTGCGGGTCGATCAGGCCGGTCGGCCGCACCAGCTGCTCGACGGTCTGGCCCGAGGTCTCCTTCTCGTAGGCCGCGGGCGTCGCCGAGATGTACATCACCTGGCGCATCTTCTTCTCGAACTCCTCGAACTTCAGCGGCCGGTTGTCGAGCGCGCTGGGCAGCCGGAAGCCGTATTCGACCAGCGTCGTCTTGCGCGCGCGGTCGCCGTTGTACATGCCGCCGAACTGGCCGATCAGCACGTGGCTCTCGTCCAGGAACATCAGCGCGTCGGCCGGCAGGTAATCGACCAGCGTCGGCGGCGGATCGCCGGGGCTCGCGCCGGACAGGTGCCGCGTGTAGTTCTCGATGCCCTTGCAGTGGCCCACCTCCTGCAACATCTCCAGGTCGAACCGGGTGCGCTGCTCGAGCCGCTGCGCCTCGACCAGCTTGCCGTTCTTGACCAGCTCGTCGAGCCGTTCGCGCAACTCGGCCTTGATGGTGTCGATCGCGCTCACCACGCGCTCACGCGGCGTCACGTAATGGCTGCTCGGGTAGACCGTGAAGCGCGGGATCTTCTGGCGGATGCGCCCGGTCAATGGGTCGAACAGCTGCAGCGATTCGATCTCGTCGTCGAACAGCTCGATGCGGATGGCCAGCTCCGAGTGCTCGGCCGGGAAGACGTCGATCGTGTCGCCGCGCACGCGGAAGGTGCCGCGCGAGAAATCGACCTCGTTGCGGGTGTACTGCATGCGGATCAGGTGCGCGATCACGTCGCGCTGGCCGAGCTTGTCGTGCACCCGGAGCGTCATCACCATCTGGTGGTAGGCGCTCGGATCGCCGATGCCGTAGATCGCCGAGACGCTCGCGACGATCACCACGTCGCGCCGCTCCATCAGGCTCTTGGTGGCGCTCAGCCGCATCTGCTCGATGTGCTCGTTGATCGAGCTGTCTTTCTCGATGAACAGGTCGCGCTGCGGCACGTAGGCCTCGGGCTGGTAGTAGTCGTAGTAGCTGACGAAGTACTCGACCGCGTTCTTCGGGAAGAACTCGCGGAACTCGGCGTAGAGCTGCGCCGCCAACGTCTTGTTGGGCGCGAACACGATCGCCGGGCGGCCCATCTGGGCGATCACGTTGGCCATGGTGAAGGTCTTGCCCGAGCCGGTGACGCCCAGCAGCGTCTGGAAACTCAACCCGTCGTTCAGCCCCTCGACGAGCCCGGCGATCGCGGTCGGCTGATCGCCTGCCGGCGGGTACGGCTGGAACAGCTGGAACGGCGAATCGGGGTAGGTGACGAACCGGCCTTCGGGCTCCCCGGCGGAGGACGGCGGAACGGCGGTGGGATCGACGACTTCGGACAGCTCGGCCATGGCAGATAAAATCTCGTGGTTTTCCCTGTCGGGCAACCGGACAGGGTAACGGAAATGAGCACTCTTCTCCACTGACAAGGACAGACCATGTCTACCCCCGTTCGTTCGCTGTTTGCCGCCGTCGAGATGGCGCCCCGCGACCCGATCCTCGGCCTGAACGAGCAGTTCAACGCCGATCCGAACCCGGCCAAGGTGAATCTGGGCGTCGGCGTCTACTTCGACGACAACGGCAAGCTGCCGCTGCTGGAGTGCGTGCAGGCTGCCGAGAAGATGATGATGGAAGCGCCGAAGGCAAGGGGCTACCTCCCGATCGACGGCATCGCGGCCTACGACAAGGCCGTGCAGGGCCTCGTGTTCGGCGCCGACAGCGAGGCCGTGCAGGCCGGCCGGATCGCGACGATCCAGGCGATCGGCGGCACCGGCGGCCTGAAGGTCGGCGCCGACCTGCTCAAGCGCATGAACCCGGACGCCAAGGTGCTGATCAGCGACCCGAGCTGGGAGAACCACCGCGCGCTGTTCGAGGGCGCCGGCTTCGTGGTGGAGCAGTACCCCTATTACGACGCCGCCAAGCGTGGCATCGACTTCGCCGGGATGCTGGCCGCCCTGAACGCGGCGCCCGCCGGCACGATCGTCGTGCTGCACGCCTGCTGCCACAACCCGACCGGCTACGACATCACCACCGAGCAGTGGTCGCAGTTGATCGCCGCGGTCAAGGCACGTGGGCTGGTGCCCTTCCTCGACATGGCCTACCAGGGCTTCGGCCAGGGCATCGCCGAGGACGGCGCCGCAGTCGAGCAGTTCATGCAGGCCGGCATCGCGTTCTTCGTCGCGACCAGCTTCTCGAAGAGCTTCTCGCTGTACGGCGAACGCGTCGGCGCGCTCAGCGTGGTGTGCGAGTCCAAGGAAGAAGCCGGCCGCGTGCTGAGCCAGCTCAAGCGCGTGATCCGCACGAACTATTCGAACCCGCCGACCCACGGTGCGCAGGTCGTCGCGCTCGTGCTCACCACGCCGGCGCTGCGGCAGATGTGGGAGGGCGAACTCGCCGCGATGCGCGTGCGCATCAAGGAGATGCGTGTGGCGCTGAAGGCGAAGCTCGAAGCGGCCGGACTGAAGCAGGATTTCAGCTTCATCACGCGCCAGCAGGGCATGTTCAGCTACTCGGGCCTGACCAAGCCGCAGATGGAGCGCCTGCGCAGCGAGTTCGGCATCTACGGGGTCGACTCCGGCCGGATCTGCGTGGCCGCGTTGAACTCGCGCAACATCGACGCCACTGTGGCGGCGATCGCCAAAGTCTCCGCCTGAAGTGTGAGAACGCCCCGAAACGGGGCGTTGATTCGGGAATCACCCCGGTTGCGGGTGCTGCAAGATCGTGCGTGCGCGCCTAGAATGCTGCGTTGCACCATGCTGTTTGCCGCATCTCCACGGGGATGCGCCGACTCACTCACCAGGCCACGAGATGCTGTATCAGCTCTATGAAACGCAGCGCGCGCTGCTGAGCCCCTTCGCCGAGTTCGCCAGCGCGACGTCGAAGCTCTACAACCATCCGTTGTCGCCGTTCGCGCACACCCCCGGTGCGCAGCGCGTCTCGGCCGGGCTCGACCTGATGCACCGGCTCTCCAAGGAATACGAGAAGCCGGAGTTCGGCATCAACTCCGTCAAGGTCGACGGCGTCGATGTGGCCGTGCAGCAGCAGGTCGCGGTCGAGAAGCCGTTCTGCCGCCTGTTGCGCTTCAAGCGCTTCACCGACGACGTCGGCGTGCTCACCCGCCTGAAGGACCAGCCGACCGTGCTGGTCGTGGCGCCGCTCTCGGGCCACCACTCGACCCTGCTGCGCGAGACCATTCGCGAGTTGCTGAAGGACCACAAGGTCTTCATCACCGACTGGACGGACGCCCGCATGGTGCCCAAGGACGTCGGCGCCTTCCACCTCGACGACTACGTGACCTACGTGCAGGAGTTCATCCGCCACATCGGGCCCGAGGTGAACGTGATGTCGGTCTGCCAGCCCACCGTGCCGGTGCTGGCGGCGATCTCGCTGATGGCGAGCCGCGGCGAGATCACGCCGCGCACGATGACGATGATGGGCGGCCCGATCGACGCCCGCAAGAGCCCGACGGCCGTCAACAACCTGGCGACCAACAAGCCCTATGAATGGTTCCAGAACAACGTGATCTACCGGGTGCCGACCAACTTCCCCGGTGCCGGACGCGCCGTGTACCCGGGCTTCCTGCAGCACACGGGGTTCGTCGCGATGAACCCGGACCGCCACCTCAGCTCGCACTACGACTACTTCCTCGACCTGGTCCGCGGTGACGACTCCAGCGTCGAGTTCCACCGCGAGTTCTACGACGAGTACAACGCCGTGCTCGACATGCCGGCCGAGTACTACCTCGACACGATCAAGACCGTGTTCCAGGATTTCGCGCTGGTCAACGGCACCTGGAAGGTGGCCGGCGAGCTCGTCAAGCCGCAGGACATCCACAGCACCGCACTGCTGACGATCGAGGGCGAGCTCGACGACATCTCCGGCGCCGGCCAGACCCGCGCCGCGCACGACCTGTGCACCGGCATCCCGAAGGACCGCCAGTTCCACTACGACGCGGTCGGCGCCGGCCACTACGGCATCTTCTCCGGCCGCCGCTGGCGCGAGAAGGTGTACCCGCGGGTCCGCGATTTCATCGCCAGCCACCAGGAGCCGGCGAGCGTGCCGGCACTGTCGGCCCCGGCCCGGAAGGCAACGAAGCCCGCGGCCGCCAAGCCGCGCGCCCTCGCGGCCGCCAAGCCGGCGGCCCGCAAGTCGGCCAGCAAGAAGGTGGCGCGCGCGACGCGATGAGCGACGTCGTCGGTGCGATCGACCCGCTCGTGCGAGCGCTGGACGATGCGCTGCCGCAGACCCAGTGCACGCGCTGCGGCTATCCCGATTGCCGGCGCTACGCCGAGGCGATCGCGGCCGACGCGGCGCCGATCAACCAATGCCCGCCCGGCGGCGCCGAGGGCATCGCCCGCCTCGCGCGGCTGACGGGCCGCGCGGCGCTGCCGCTGTCTGCCGAGCACGGTGTCGAGGCGCCGCGCGTATCGGCGGTGATCGACGAGGACTGGTGCATCGGCTGCACCCTGTGCCTCGAGGCCTGCCCGGTGGACTGCATCGTCGGCGGCCCGAAATCCATGCACACGGTGATCGACGCGCTGTGCACCGGCTGCGAGCTCTGCGTGCCGGCCTGTCCGGTCGATTGCATCGCGCTCGTGCCGGTGAGCGGCACGCGCACCGGTTGGCAGGCGTGGAGCGCACCGCAGGCCGAGACGGCCCGACAGCGCTACGCCTGGCACACCGAACGACTGCAGCGTGACGAGCGCGAGCGCGCCCTGCAACTCGCCGCCAGGGCGCCGAGCCGCGGCGCGACGCCGGCATGAAGGTCGCCGACATCGAGCCGTTCTTCGCGACGCTGAAGGCGGCCAACCCCGAGCCCGAGACCGAGCTGGAGTACACCAGCGTGTTCGAGCTGCTCGCGGCGGTGCTGCTCTCCGCCCAGGCCACGGACGTCGGCGTCAACAAGGCGACCCGGCGGCTGTACCCGATCGCGAACACGCCCGCCAAGGTGCTGGCGCTCGGGCTCGACGGCCTGACCGAGCACATCCGCACCATCGGCCTGTACCGCACCAAGGCGAAGAACCTGCTCGAGACCTGCCGCCTCCTGATCGAGCGGCATGGCGGGCAGGTGCCCGGCGACCGGGCTGCGCTCGAGGCCCTGCCGGGCGTCGGTCGAAAGACCGCCAACGTGGTGCTGAACGTCGCCTTCGGCCAGCCGACGATGGCGGTCGACACCCACATCTTCCGCGTCTCCAACCGCACCGGGCTGGCCCCGGGGCGCAACCCGCGCGAGGTGGAGGACCAGCTGCTGCGTCGCGTGCCGCCCGGCTACCTCGTCGATGCGCACCACTGGCTGATCCTGCACGGGCGCTATGTCTGCCAGGCGCGCCGGCCCCTGTGCGAGCAGTGCGCGGTGACGCGCTGGTGCGATGCGTGGCCGGCCATCGCGAAAGGTCGCGTCCTGACGACGACGGGCGAAATCGCGTCGGCATCGCGTCACGATCGCGGTCGATAATCGGCCCATGCCGGACCAACCCGCCGACTTGCAGATCATCTCGGGCCGCCTCGAACGCGGCGAGATCGACAGTGCGCAGTACCTCGAACAGCTGATGCGGTTCGTGGCCGCGCAGATCGGTTGCACGCGCGCCGGCCTGCGGCTGTTCATCGAGACGCCGGACGGCCGCGCGCTGCGCAGCGTCGCCATGTACGACGCCGCGCACGACCGCATGGTCGCGCCGGCCGACATCGTCCACGCCGGCACCGATCCGTACCTCGAACGCCTGCAGCACGAAGGCTACGTCACCGCGCCCGACGCCGCGAGCGACCCGGTCACCGCCGGCGCGCTGCGCGAGTACGTTCTGGGCAACGCCATCGTCTCGCTGATGGACATGAGCTTCTCGGTCAACGGCGTGCTGTTCGGCACCTTCAGCTGCGAGCAGTTGGACAAGCGCGCCGAATGGACGCAACGCCACCTGCAGTCGCTGCGCAAGATCGCCTCGCGCGCCAGCCTGACGCTGATGCACGTCGTCAACGCGTCGGTCGACACGACGCCCGGCGCGCTCTGGGAAACCAGCACGCCGAACCGGCTCGCCACGATGCCGATGCCGCTGGATCTGCCGCCCGAGTGAGCCGCGCCGCCGCGGCGCCCGCGGCGGCTCAGTCCGGATCGAGGTCCGGCATCGCGATCCAGCGCGGACCGACCCGCTCGATGCGGACCGCCCGCTCGAAGACGTCGACCAGCGCCTCGTGGAGCCGCGGATCGTCGCTGCGGCCCTGCGCGACGATCGCGCCCCGCGCCATCACGACCAGCGTATCGGCCTGCAGCGCGAGCGTGAGGTCGTGCAGCACGCTCAGCACCGACTTGCCGGCCGCGGCCTGGCGACGCATCAGCCGCACCATCGCCACCTGGTGCGGCGGGTCGAGGTGCGTGGTCGGCTCGTCGAGCAGCAACCACGGCGCATCGACCGCGAGGGCCCGCGCCACCAGCACGCGCTGACGCTCTCCGCCCGACAACTCGTGCAGCCGGCGCTGCTGCCAGGCAGCGCATTCGGCCTCGGCCATCGCGCGATCGACCCGTGCCTCGTCGTCCGGCCCCGGGGCGCCGAACAGGCCGAGCGCCGGCAGCCGCCCGAGGTGCACGACCTCGCGCACCGTCAATTCGCCGCTCGCTCCGCCCTGCTGCGCGAGCCAGGCGATCTGTTGCGCACGCAGGCGCGCCGGGATGGCCGCGAGCGGTCGACCGCCGAGCTGCACGTCGCCCGAATCGACGCGCTGCAGACCCGCCAACGCGCGCAGCAGCGTCGACTTGCCGGCGCCGTTCGGGCCGACGATCGCCGTCCAGCCGGGTGGCGCGGCCAGCGTCACGCCACGCAGCGCGGGCGTGCTGCCGAGCATCACGCTGATCGTGTCCGCGCGCAGCCCGCTCACCGCTGCCGCCCCCGGTGCAGCAGCCAGATCAGGTAGCCGCCGCCGAGCAGCGCAGTCAGCACGCCGACCGGCACTTCCTGCGGCGCGATCAGCACGCGCGCGAGCACGTCGGCGCCGAGCAGCAGCGCCCCACCCGCCGCCGCGCTCGCGACCAGCGTGTAGCCGTACGGCGCGGGCGCGAACCGTCGCACCAGGTGCGGCGAGACGAGCCCGACGAACGCGATCAGCCCGGCCTGCGAGACCGCCACGCCGGTCGCCAGCGCCAGCACCGCGACCAGCGCGAAGCGCAGGCGCGGCAGTTCCAGGCCGAGGCTGCGCGCGCTGTCCGGCCCGAGCGTCAGCGCGTCGAGCGCACGCGCGAGCCGCCAGGCCGGCGGAAGGCTCAGCGCCAGGCCGATCGCCAGCGCTGCGCAACTGCCCCAGCCCAGGTAGCCGGTGCTGCCCAGCATGAAGGCCTGTCGGCCGCGCAGCGCCTCGGGGGCGATGCTGGTCACCAGGTCGCTGACCGCCGCGAGCACCACGCCGACCACGACGCCGGCCAGCAGCAGCCGCGTCGTCTGCTGCGCGCCGCGCGCGAGCAGCAAGGTCAGCAGCACGCCGAGCAGCGCACCGGCGAACGCCGCGCCGACCAGGCCGACCCGCGCCAGCGCGTCCGCGGTCGCGAGCCCGATCGCCTGGCCACCGAGCGCCGCCGCCGCCAGCACCACCACGACGCCGAGCGATGCGCCGGCCGCCGAGCCGAGCAGGTACGGGTCGGCGAGCGGGTTGCGGAACAGCCCCTGCGCCGTCGCGCCGGCCAGGCCGAGCAGCGCACCGGTGAGCCACGCACCAAGCGTGCGCGGCGCGCGGATCTGGCCGACGATCAGCGTGCCGTCCGGCCCCGCCATCAGCTGCATCAGCGCGGTGGCCGACCAGCCGTCGCTGCCCGCCGCCAGGCCGCCGGCGAACAGCAGCACGCTCGCCAGGGCCAGGCCGATGCCGAGCCGGCGCTTGCGCTGCGCGTCGGTTCCGCTCATCCAGGCCCCCGGGGCGCGCGCGCCGCCAGATCGACCAGGCAGTCGGCGATCACGCCGGCCGCCTCGCCCATGCGCGGCCCGGGCCGCAGCAGCAATTCGTAGCGCGGCCCCGGGAAGGCGCAGGTCCGGCCGTCGCGGAGCGCGCGCAGCACGCGCCAGCCCGGGCGCGCCGGCATCGCGGCCACCGCGGCCTGATCGGCCATCACGATGTCGGGCTGCAGGTGCAGCAGGTATTCGGGATTCAACTTCGGGAACGGCCCGAGCTCGGCCGGCAGCACGTTGACCAGCCCGAGCCGGGTGAGCGTCTCGCCGATGAACGATCCGGCACCGGCGCCGTAGGGCGTCGTGTCGACTTCGAAGTACACGCGCCGGCCGCGCCACGCGGCGGGCACGCGCGCCGCGGCGGCGCGCGTCTCGGCCTCGATCGCGGCCCAGACCTGCTCGGCGCGCTCCGGCGCGCCCAGCAGCGCCGCGATCGTGGCGAGGCTGCGCTTCACCTCCGCCCGGTCGCGCGAATCGAGCACCACGACGTGCACGCCCAGCGCCTCGAGCCGGTCGACGACGCGCGCGGCGCTGGCCACCAGCACCAGATCGGGCCGCAACGCGACGATGCGTTCGATCTGCGCATCCTCCAGCCCGCCCAGGCGCGGCAGCGTGCGCACCTGCGCCGGCCAGTTCGAGAACCGGTCGGTGCCGACCAGGCGGTCGCACCCACCGAGCGCGCAGACGCTCTCCGTCGCCGACGGCAGCAGGCTGACGATGCGCTGCGGCGGCGCCGCCAGGCGCACCGCCACGCCGCGATCGTCACGCACTTCGACCTGCGCCTGCACCGCCGCAGAGAGGGCCAGCGCGACGGCCGCCCCCAGCGCGCGCAACAGCTTCGGCAGGCGGGCGGTCAGACTCATCGACTCACAGCCCCTGGCTGTCGAAGCGCAGGCCGATCCACGCCTGCCGCCCGATGCTCTGGTAGTCGCGCGCCGATTCGTACTGCCGGTCGGTGGCGTTCAGCAGCTTCGCCTCGAGCTGCCAGCGCGGCGCGAAGCGCCAGCGCGCGCTGAGGTCGAGCGTGGTGTACGCATCGAGCGTCGCGCTGCCTTCCGGTCGCGCACCGACCCGCAGCAGCGCCGCACCGAAGCGCCATGCGCCGAGGTCGTAGGCCGCTGTCAGGCTTTCCTGGTGCGCGGCGCGCCGCGCCAGGCGGTTGCCCGTGTCCACGTCCTTCGCGTCGAGAAAGTCGATCGTCGCGCCGATGCGCCAGTCGCCCCAGCGCTGCGCGCCCGAGAGCGTCGCGCCCTGCAGCCGCGCGCGCCCGATGTTGGCGGCGCAACCGAACGGGTAAAGCGCGGGGTCGGACGAACAGGCCTGCGGGTCCGGCTGGTAGGCGATCAGGTCGCGCACCCGGTTGCGGTAGACCGTGACCGCGGCCTCGCTGCCACCGTCTCGCCAGTCGAGGCCGAGCTCCACGCTGCGGCCGCGCTCGGGGGTGATCGTCGCGACGCCGTAATCAGGGTAGAACAGCTCGTTGAAGCTCGGGGCACGGAAGGTCGTGCCGGCCAGCGCGCGCACGCGCAGGCCCTTCGCGATCTCCATGCTCCAGCCGAGGCGCCCGGTCGTCACGCCGCCGTAGACGGAGTTGCGGTCGCGGCGCAGATCGGCCTGCAGGCTGTGCGCGCCGAACTGGCCGCTGTAGCCGAGCACCACCGCGTCGTTGGTGCGCTTCTCGTCGTAGACCGCGGTGTCGGCGCGCTCGTCGCGGCGCTCGTAGGCGAACACGAGTTGCTGGCCCGCGAGCGGCGTCCACGCGGCCTGGCCGGTGAACTGCTCGCGCCGCGTGCGGAAGCGGTCGAGCGTGGCGCCGCCGCTCTTCAGGTCGTCCTCGTTGCGCGAGAGTTGCGCGCTGGTCGTCCACGCGGGGCTCAGCACGCCGCGGTAGTCGAGCGCCGCGACGCTGCTTTGCAGCTTGTTGCGGAAATCGGGCGAAGCCGGATCGGCCAGCGCGTAATCGCTCGCGTCGTACTGCGCGTTCAGGCGGCTCTCGACCACGTTCAAGCCGATGCGGTGGCCCGCGGCCGGCGTGTAGCCGAGCTGCAGCTGCGCGGTGTCGCGCTCGAAGCCGTCGCGGTCCGGGTTGAAGCTGCCGAACTGGTCGCCCGGTTTCAGCGCCGAGACGCCGCGGCTGCGCTCGCGCCCGAGCGCGGCCGCATAGTCGATGGCGCCGCTCGCGCCGCTGACGCCCACGCTGCCTTCGTAGGAGCGCTCCCCGCCGATCGCGCCGCGGGCCGTGAAGCGCGGTGCGCCCTCGCCGCGCCGCGTGAAGATCTGCACCAGCCCACCGACGGCGTCGGCACCGTACAGGCTGGAGCCCGGCCCGCGCAGCACCTCGATGCGCTCGATCTGGGACAGGCTGATCGATTCGAACTCGACCTGCCCGACCGTCGCCGAGCCGACCCGCACACCGTCGATCAGCACCAGGGTGCTGCCCGCGCTGGCGCCGCGGATCAGCACGCCGGCGTTCTGGCCGGGGCCGCCGTTGCGCACCAGCTGCACGCCGGCCTCGCGCCGCAGCAGGTCCTCGATCGAATCGGCCGTGCTCTGGCGGATGCGCTCGGCGTCGATCACGACGAGGTCGGCGGCGACGCGGGCCAGGGCCTGCGGCTCGCGCGTCGCGGTGACGACGATCGGGTCGAGCCGGCTCTGTGCCGACGAGGGGCTCGCGAATGTCGCGAACAGGAGGGAGCCGCCGAAGGCGGCAAGCAGCGCACGCGGCGCCGTGGATGGACTGGTCATGGGTGAACAAGCTCTGACGAATGGCACGCGACCCGCTTCCCCGCGGGCGCCTGCGACATGGCCGCGCGCCTCGGTGAGACACGCGTCCGCTCGTTGGCCGGTATCCGGGCTGGCGGAGCGACCCTGGCGACCTTCCCGAAGCCGTGACGGCCTTCAGTGGCATGTGCGCAAGAGCGGAAGCGACGGGGGTGAGCCCCTCGACTTCGTCCGCCGTACCGTTGCGGGGGCAGCGCAGATTCGAGCGTCGGAGACGTTCTTCTGCTTCCCGTTTAACTGTGCCGACGGAACGCCGGCACGGGCACCAACAGCGGGCATTCTAGTCGGGGCCCGCCTCTACAATGGCGTACCCCCAGCCCACCCCTGTCGCGCGCCATGTCGAAGATCGAAGAACTCGCCGACCGCGTCGAGCGCCTGCTCCTGCGGCATGCCGAACTGCAGCGCACGAGCACCCTGCTCGAGCAGCAGCTGGCCACGGTGACGCACGAGCGCGACAACCTCCGCTCGCGCCTGAACGCCGCACGCAGCCGCATCGACGCGCTGCTGGAGCGCCTGCCCGTCGACACCGCGCCTGCGGCGACCGGCGAAGACACCCCCGAAGGCGATCGCCCATGAAGCAGATGGAAGTGACGATCCTCGGCCAGAGCTACCTGCTCGGCTGCCCCGATGGCGGCGAGGCGGCGCTGACCGAGGCGGTGGCCAACGTCGACCGCGAGATGAGCGCGATCCGCGACGGCGGCAAGGTCAAGGCGCGCGAGCGCATCGCGGTGCTCGCGGCGCTCAACCTCGCCTACGCGCTGGCCGGCCGGCCGGCGGCGCGCCCGGCGCCCGCGGCCGGTTCGGTGCCGGCCGGTGAGGTCGACATCGACCAGCTGATCGCGCGCCTCGATCAGGCCCTCGGCGCCGACGGTCAATTGCTCTGAATCCGCACACGCGCCGCGCGTGCGGCATAGAATGAATTCGTCCGTCGCGTTCGCGTGAGTTTTATATTTCCTTGAACCTATGCTCTGTAGAGCAAGGGCTTGGAACATCGCCCGGTTGGTGTGATCGTCTCGCGTCAGATGAACCCGAAGCCGGGCTGACCTCGCCCACCTGAACTCCTGGTTCAGGAATGCGGCTCATGGTTCGCGGCGGACACCTTTCCCCTTCCCCCACTTTCACGATGCGCCACTGGCTGATGAAGAGCGAGCCCTCGGAGTGCTCGATCGACGACCTCGCCGCGGCGCCGAAGCGCACCGTTCCGTGGATCGGCGTGCGCAACTATCAGGCGCGCAACTTCATGCGCGACGAGATGAGCGTCGGCGACGGCGTGCTCTTCTATCACTCGTCGTGCCCGGAGCCTGGCATCGCCGGGCTGGCCGAGGTCGCGAGCACCGCGTACCCGGACGCCAGCCAGTTCGACCCGAAGAGCCCGTACTTCGATGCCAAATCCAAGCCCGACGCACCACGCTGGCAGCATGTGGACGTGAAGCTGGTGCGCAAGACGCGATTGCTTTCGCTCGCCGAGATGCGCGCCGCGCCGGCGCTGGCCAGCATGCGCGTGCTCGAGCGCGGCAACCGCCTGTCGATCACGCCGGTCAGCGCCGCGGAGTGGCGCGCCGTCGTCGCCTTGCTCAAGACGCCCGCATGACCGGCGGCCTGGGGGCGCAGCTCGTGATCGAGCTGCTGGTGCTCGGCTGCTTCACCGGCTTCCTGGCCGGCCTGCTCGGCATCGGCGGCGGCATGCTGATGGTGCCGTTCATGACCTTCCTGTTGTCGGGCAAGGGCATGCCGCCCGAGCACATCGTCAAGATCGCGATCGCGACGTCGCTCGCGACGATCTGCTTCACCTCGATCGCGTCGGTGCGGGCGCACCATCAGCGCGGCGCCGTGCTGTGGCCGGTCGCCCGGCTCCTCGCGCCCGGCATCGTCATCGGCTCCCTGCTCGGCGCGCAACTGGCGAAGGCCCTGCCCTCGCCGGCGCTGGCGCTGCTGTTCGCCTTGTTCGTCGGCTTCTCGGCCACGCAGATGCTGATCGACCGCAAGCCGAAGCCGACCCGCCAGCTCCCGGGCACCGGTGGCATGCTGACCGCCGGCGGCATCATCGGCCTGTTCGCGGCCCTGGTCGGCGCGGGCGGCGCGTTCGTGTCGGTGCCGTTCATGACCTGGTGCAACGTGAAGATCCACAACGCGGTGGCCACCTCCGCGGCGCTCGGCTTCCCGATCGCGGTGGCCGGGACCATCGGCTACATCTACGCCGGCTGGTCGCTGCAGGACATGCCGGCCGGCACGATCGGCTACCTCTACCTGCCGGCCTTGATCACGATCTCGATGGCCAGCGTGCTGACCGCGCCGTTCGGCGCCCGCACCGCGCACCGCATGGACATGCGGCAACTGAAACGGGTGTTCGCTTTCCTGCTGTTCGGGCTGGCCGGCTACATGGCCTACAAGGCGACCCGGCTCTGAGCCGGGCGCGGCCGGCGACGGCTCAGGTGGCGCCGAGCTCGAAGCGGATGCTGGCCAGCGCGACGTGGTTGCCGCCGCGCTTGCGCGCCTCGGACAGCGCGGTGTCCGCCGCCTCCATCAGGTCGGCCTCGGAGTGCGCGGTGTGCGGGAAGCTCGCGACGCCCATCGACACCGTGAACCCGAGGTCGCGCCCTTCGAGCACGACGATCTGGGTCGCGCACTGACGGCGCAGCCCTTCCATGCGCGAATGCGCGGTCGCGAGCCCGACGCCGGAGAGCAGCACGGCGAAGCGGTCTTCGTCGAGCCGGCAGGACGCGTCCATCGCCCGGGTGTTGCTGCGCAGCAGGCGCCCGAGGGCCTCGAGGATGCGGTGACGCGCGCCGGCGCCGAGCGCCCGGACCGCGTCGCTGAGCGGGTCCAGCGCGATCGACACGAGCGCGAACTCGCGATGCTCGCGCGAGGACAGGTCGACCTCGCGGCGCAGCTGATCGTCGAAGTGCAGGCGCTGGTACAGGCCGGTGGCGCTGTCGCGCAGGCCGTGGTCCGCCGTCTCGCGACGCAGGGCCTCGGCCGCGACCTGGTGCTGCTCGAGTTGCGCGAGCGCGAGCTGCAGTTGCTGCTCGCGCTGATGCGCCGAAGTCTGCTCGACCCACGCGGCCAGCACGTGCCGGGACGGGCTGCCGTCCGCACGCGGCAGCGGCAAACGGGTGACGCGGAACTCGCGCTTGCCGCCGCGGTCGATGCGGTGTTCGCTGAGCGTCGGCGCGCCGTGCGCGAGCGCGCTCTGCTCGGCGGCGCGCATCGCCGCGGATTGCGCGGGCTCCAGCAGTTCGGCGTCGGTCGATCCGGTCATGGTGGCCGGCTCGCGGCCGAACAGCGCGGCCATCGGGGCGTTGACATGCAGGTAGCGGCCGGTCGCGACCTCCTTGATCGAGAGCAGCACGTCGACACGGTCCAGCAGCTCCAGCAGCACACCGCCCAGCGCCGCCTCCTGCACCTCCAGCGTGTCCGCCAGGTGCCGCACGGCGAGGATGCGCTCCTGCGGCTGGGCCGGTGTGGTTTCGTTCATCACTCCATCGTCCTCGGCGGATTCGACCGGGCGTCACGCCGGCGCTGCAACTGATCTTGGGCTCGGGGTTGCGCGATGGCAAGCATCTGGCGCGCGAAAGAACCGCCACACCCCTAACTTGATCATAGCTGCCGCACCTCGATGCGCTACCCGTCTGATGTCGGTACCCGGTGGCACAGTGCAGGCGTCCGGGAATTTCCCGCGATCTGTCATGGAATGTTGCGGCGCGGTCCGCGGGCCTGAAAATTGCGAACCGCGGTGCGGAGACGAAGCGAATGACGATCACCCGCTACATCAAGGAAATCGGCCGCGGCAAGGACGGCGCGCGTTCGTTGACGGAGGTGCAGGCGCACGACCTGATGAGCCAGGTGCTCGACGGCCAGGTCACCGATCTCGAGGTCGGCGCATTTGCGCTGGCGATGCGCATCAAGGGCGAATCGACCGCCGAGCTCGCCGGCTTCCTGCGCGCCACGCACGAGCGCTGCATCCCGGTCCGCCCGACCGTTCCGACGGTGGTGCTGCCCTCGTACAACGGCGCGCGCAAGCTGCCGAACCTGACGCCGCTGCTGGCGCTGCTGCTGGCGCAGGAGGGCGCGCAGGTGCTCGTGCACGGGCCGATGCTCGACGCCGGGCGCACCAGCAGCGCCGAGATCTTCCGTGACCTGGGCCTGCCGTTCGCACGAAATGCGGAGGAGATCGAGAACGGCTGGGCGCGGCGCGAGCCGGTCTTCGTCGCGACTGCCGACCTGTGCCCGCCGCTCGCGCGCCTGCTCGAGGTGCGGCGTGTCGTCGGCCTGCGCAACTCCGGCCACACCATCGCCAAGCTGCTCGATCCGTGCGTGGCCGGAACGTCCCTGCGTGTCGTCAACCACACCCATCCCGAGTACGCGACGTCGCTCGCCGAGTTCCTGGCGCACGCCGGCGCCAACGCGGTGCTGATGCGCGGCACCGAAGGCGAGCCGGTCGCCGACCCGCGCCGCGCCCCGCGGCTCGACGTGTTCATCGCCGGCCAGCGCCGGGCCGATCTGGCGCGCGCCGCGCACGAGGGCGTGTTGACCGAACTGCCGGTGCTGCCGCGCGAGATCGACGCCGCGACCACCGCGGTCTACATCCAGGCCGTCGTCAGCGGCGAGAAGCCGGCGCCCGCCCCGTTGACGCAGCAGGTCGATTGCCTGATGGGCGCGCTGGCGGCGATCACGCGCACGCCGCAGGAGCAGGCGGCCCGCGGCTAGCCTGCCCGCGGCTGCGCGCCGCTCATAATCGCGGCCCGAAGACACCGACACGCCTGGGAGGGCAGATGAAGCGGGAACTCGACAAGCTCAATAAGCTCAGCGAATCGCACGGTGCGCTGCGGCCCGGCAAGGGCATGGTCTCGGGGGTGATCGCGCTGTCGCTGGCGATCCTGTGCTTCCTGGGCGTGCTCGCGTTCCACTGGCCCGAGTACCTGACGACGCCGCAACTGCGCCGCTCCTACGATGTCGACGTGATGCGCCTGCTGCTGTTCTGGTCGCTGGTGCTGTCGGGCGCGCTGTCGCTGTTCAACGTCGTGCGCGGACGGGCGCGCTGGCTGGCGCTGGGCGCGTTCGTGCTGATCGGCCTGTCGCTCGCGCTCGGCGGCCACAAGGTGCCGGTCAACGACTTCGCCGACAACACGCCCTACATCGGCCTCGACTGGTTCATCCTCGACCTGCTCGGCTCGACGCTGATCTTCATCTTCATCGAGAAGCTGTTCGCGCTGCGCAAGGACCAGCCGGTGTTCCGGCCCGAGTGGCAGACCGACTTCCATCACTTCATCGTCAACCACATGATCGTCGGCT
>JAZKIO010000112.1:0-12255 GCA_040384825.1 Pseudomonadota bacterium | reverse complement strand
GCAACGGCATCATCAAGAGCATCGTGTTCGGGGTGATCTGCAGCTTCGTCGCGGTGTACCAGGGGTATGAGGCCAAGGCCACGCCGGAGGGCGTGGCGCGCGCGACCACGCGCACGGTGGTGATCTCGTCGCTGGCGGTGCTGGCGACCGACTTCCTGCTCACCGCGCTGATGTTCTCGACGCGCTGAGCGACAAGGGGAAACAAGATGGGCAAGAAGGGTACTGAAACGCTGGTCGGCTTCTTCGTGTTGCTGGGCATCGTCGCGCTGGTGTTCCTGTCGCTGCGGGCCGCCAACCTCAGCAGCTTCAACGGCAGCGAGACCTATCCGCTCGCGGCCAGGTTCGACAACATCGGCGGGCTCAAGGTGCGCGCGCCGGTGCGCAGCGCCGGTGTCACCGTCGGCCGGGTCGCCTCGATCACGCTCGACCCGAAGACCTTCCAGGGCGTCGTGATGCTGGACATGCAGAAGTCGGTGCTGTTCCCGACCGACTCGTCGGCGCGCATCCTGACCTCCGGCCTGCTCGGCGACCAGTACGTCGGGCTGGAAGCGGGTGGCAGCGAGAAGAATTTCGCCGCGGGCGATACCATCCGGCAAACCCAGTCGGCGATCGTGCTCGAGAGCCTGATCAGCCAGTTCCTGTTCAACAAGGCCGCCGATGCGGGTGCCGCGCCTGCCGCACCTGCACCCGCACCAGCTGCCCCCGGAGTTAAGAAGTGACCCGATCATTCGACCTGCGTTCCCTGTGCACACGCGCGTTGCTGGCCTTGATCGTGGGCGCGTCGCTCGCGCTCGGCGGTTGCGCCACGACCCAGACGCTGGTGACGGACGCGCGCGGCGGCCCCGGCGCACGGCTCGATCCGTGGGAGAACTGGAACCGCAAGGTGTTCGCGTTCAACGAGGGGCTGGACGAGCGCATCCTCAAGCCGGTCGCCACCGGCTACGCGAAGGTGGTGCCGCAGTTCGTGCGCCGCAGTGTCGACAACTTCTTCTCGAACGCGGCCGATGGCTGGTCCGCGGTCAACAACGCACTGCAAGGCAAGGCGGAGCCGGCGTTCAGCGACGTGGTGCGCTTCACGACGAACACCGTGCTCGGTTTCTTCGGCATCATCGACGTCGCCTCCGAGTTCGGCCTCGAGCACTACTACGAGGATTTCGGCCAGACGCTCGGACACTGGGGTTTCGGGGCGGGCGCCTACATCGTCTGGCCGTTGATCGGGCCGTCGACGGTGCGCGAGACGCTGGCGATGCCGCTCGATCGCACCGCCTCGCCGGCGCTCTACATCAGCAACGGCAGCTACCAGTTCGGCGTGGTCGGGCTCCAGATCGTCAACACCCGCGCCAAGCTGCTGGGCGCGAGCCAGGTCATCGACGACATCGCGCTCGACAAGTACACCTTCATCCGCGACGCGTACCTGCAGCGGCGCCGCAGCCTGGTGTTCGATGGCGACGCGCCGGCGATGCCGGAGGCACCGTCTCCGGGCGGCGTGCCCGCCGCCGCCGATCCGATCTACGCGCCCGCGCCGCCGGCCACGGCCGGTTCCGCGCCGGGCAAGCCGTGAACCGATGACCCGCTTCGCGCGTTAACGACCGGGCCGCCAGTGAACCATCCGGTTCGGGCAGGGCTCAGACAGGCTCACCTGTCGCTACGAAAAGGAAACCAGATGTTGCTCAAGCGAATGATTCCATGGCTGGCCGCTGGCCTCCTCAGCGTGGGAAGTGCGGTGTCGCACGCCCAGGCGGGCAAGGCGCCCGACGCGCTGATCAAGGAAGTCTCGACCGACGTGCTCGAGGCCGTGCGTGCCGACAAGTCGATCAAGCAGGGCGATGTGACCAAGGTCATCGCCCTCGTGGACACGAAGGTCATGCCGCATGTCGACTTCCAGCGCATGACGGCGTCGGCGGTCGGCCGCTACTGGCGCCAGGCCACGCCCGACCAGCAGAAGCGCCTGCAGGACGAGTTCAAGATCCTGCTCGTGCGCACCTATTCGGGCGCGCTCGCGCAGGTGCAGGACCAGACCGTCGAACTGAAGCCGATGCGCAACGCGCCGGCCGATACCGAAGTCGTCGTGAAGACCGAGATCCGCGGCCGCGGCGATCCGGTGCAACTCGACTACCGCCTGGAACAGACCCCGGGCGGCTGGAAGATCTACGACGTCAACGTGCTCGGCGTGTGGCTGGTCGAGAACTACCGCAACAGCTTCTCGCAGGAGATCAGCTCGGGCGGCATCGACGGCCTGATCGGCAAGCTCGCCGCGCGCAACAAGTCGGCCGGCGGCGCCAAGAGCTGATCGCGCGCCGCCCATGCTGCTGCTGCCCGCCACCGTCACGGCCAAGGAGGCCAACGACACCCGTCGCCTGCTGGCCCAGGCGATGAAGGGCGAGCCGGGCGACGCCGTGCTGATCGACGCGTCGAACCTGCAGCACTTCGATTCGGCGGCGCTCGCCGTGCTGCTCGATTGCGCCCGGGCCGCGGACGCATCAGGCAAGACCTTCGCGCTGCGCCACGTGCCGCCGCAACTGGCGGCGTTGGCGGGCCTTTACGGCGTCGACACCGTGTTGATGGCCGAGCCCGAGGCAGCGCCGGCACCAGCCACGCCCTGACGGCGGCGGCGCACCGCCGCGACCACGCGCCAGCCCAGCAGCACGGCGACGATCGCGGCGTAGACCGCCACTTCGGCATAGTTGCTCTTGGCCGAGCGCATCCAGAAGAAGTGCAGGATGCCGAGCAGCGCCACCGCGTACACCGCGCGGTGCAGCGCCTGCCAACGGCGTGCGCCGAGCGCCTTGATCGCGCGGTTGAACGAGGTGGCCGCGAGCGGCAGCATCAGCAGCAGCGCACTCGTGCCCACCAGGATGAACGGCCGCTTCGCGATGTCGCGGGCGATGTCGCTCCACACCAGCCCCATGTCGAGCCAGCTGTAGCACAGGAAGTGCACGCAGCCGTAGAAGAACGTGAACAGCCCCAGCATGCGCCGGAAGCGCGCCAGCGCCGGCTGATGGGTCAGCTGCCGCAGCGGCGTCACGGCGAGGGTGATGCACAGGAAGCGCAGGGTCCAGTCGCCGGTGGCGCGGATCAGCGCCTCCGCCGGATTGGCACCGAGCACGTTCGTGCCCATCACGCTGAGCACCGCGCCGCGCAGCAGCCACGCGAACGGCAGCAGGCACAGCACGAACAGCACGACCTTCGCAGCCGGCCGCAGGAGCCAGGGCTTGGGCCGTGAACCGGCCGGCGCTCTCGTCGGGGCCGACATCCTCAGAAATTCTTCTTCAGGTCCATGCCGGTGTAGAGGGACGCGACCTGCGGGCCGTAGCCGTTGAACATCAGCGTCGGTCGCTTCTTCGCGAAGATGTTGTCCTGGCCGATGCGGCGTTCGGTCGCCTGGCTCCAGCGCGGGTGATCCACCTCGGGGTTCACGTTCGAATAGAAGCCGTACTCGTTGCTCGCGCTCTTGACCCAGCTGGTCGGCGGCTCCTTTTCGACGAAGCGGATCTTGACGATCGACTTGCCGCTCTTGAAGCCGTACTTCCACGGCACGACGGCGCGCACCGGCGCGCCGTTCTGATTGGGCATCACCTCGCCGTACATGCCGAACGCGAGCAGCGTCAACGGGTGCATGGCCTCGTCCAGTCGCAGGCCTTCGACGTACGGCCACTCGAGCACGCGCGAGCCGACGAAGGGCATGGTCTTCGGATCGGCCAGCGTCACGAACTCGACAAACTTGGCGTTGCCGGTCGGCTCGACCTGCTTGATCAGCTCGGCCAGCGAGTAGCCGACCCAGGGGATCACCATCGACCAGCCTTCGACACAGCGCAGCCGGTAGACCCGCTCTTCCAGCGGTGCCAGCTTCAGCAGGTCGGCGATGTCGTACACCTTGGGCTTGCGCACCGCGCCTTCGATCGCGACGGTCCACGGCCGCGTCTTCAGCGTGTGGGCGTTGCGGGCCGGGTCGCTCTTGTCGGTGCCGAACTCGTAGAAGTTGTTGTAGCCGGTCGCGTCGATGTAGGCAGTCGGCGTCTCCATCGTCACGGCGCCGGCGAGGGTGCTGCGCACGCCCGGCAGCGGGGCCAGCTTGCCGCCGCTGGCCGATTGCGCGTGCGCCTCGCGCCCCGCCCAGGTGGCCAGCGCCGCGCCGGCCACGCCGGTGCCGAACAGCTTCAGCAGCGCGCGCCGGTCGGCGTAGGCGCTGCGGGGGGTGATCTCGGAGGAAAGCGGGTGGTCGAAGCCGCGGTCGCGAAGAAAGTGCATGGTGGTGCTCGCTCGGTCGAATGGAGTGTCCGTCGTATCCGTCGCGAAGCGACGACCCGTCTTACATACGCGGCTCTACCTACGCAGAACCGGGCCGGTCAGATGATGTCGCCGTACTCGGTCGGTGCCAGCAGTTGGAGCGCGCTCTTGGACGCGTGTTCCCGGAAGTTCTTGCGCGCGAACAGCTTGGCCTGCGCCTGGTCCGGCAGGTCGGTCACGTTCAGGATGTTGCGGGTGACGAGCGTGTCGATCACGTCCTCGAGCACGCGCACGAACTCGGCGTCGAGCCGGTCGAAGCGGCCTGCCGCGGTGTCGGCGCCGACGAAGGCCAGCAACTCGCGATCTCCGTCGGCGATGAACTCGCTGCAGTCCTCGTCGGCGAGGCGCTGCACGGATTCGATCTGGCCCTTGTCATCGCGTCGAACATAGGGCATGGCGGCGCTCCCGGAACAAAAATCAGAGCGTACCGTAGGAGTGCAAGCCGGAAAGGAACATGTTCACGCCAAGGAAGGCGAAGGTGGTGACAACGAGCCCGGTCAAGGCCCACCAGGCAGATACCACGCCCCGCAGCCCCTTCATCAGGCGCATGTGGAGCCAGGCCGCGTAGTTGAGCCAGACGATCAGTGCCCAGGTTTCCTTGGGGTCCCAGCTCCAGTAGCCTCCCCAGGCCTCGGCGGCCCAGAACGCGCCGAGGATCGTGGCGATCGTGAAGAACGCGAAGCCCACCGCGATCGACTTGTACATCACGTCGTCGGCGATCTCGGCGCTCGGCGTGCGGGCGTTGATCCACTTGCGGGTCACGATCGTGAAGGCGAAGAACGCCATCAGCCCGATCACCATCCGGCCGGTCTTGCCGACGCTGGCCATGCCATCGGCGGTGAGGCCGCCGAACAGCGCGAAGCCCAGCAGCGGCAGCGCGATCACCATGCCCGGCACGCCGACCAGGCCGATCCAGAGCGCGCGCGAGCTCGCGTTCTTCAGCACGTAGGCGAGGGCGACCATCGCCGACAGCGCGAAGCTGCCGTAGCCGATGAAGTTGGCCGGCACGTGCAGCTTCATCCACCAGCTCTGCAGCGCCGGCACGAGCGGCTGGATCTCGCTGGCCTGGCGGGCCAGCGTGTACCAGATCAGGAAGCCGACGGCCGCGCTGACCACCAGCATCACGAACGCGCCGAGCGAGCGCGTGCCGTAGTGCTGTTCGTAGTAGAGGTAGAACAGCGCCGTCATCCAGCAGAACAGCACGAACACCTCGTACAGGTTGCTGACCGGGATGTGGCCGATGTCGGCGCCGATCTGATGGCTCTCGAACCAGCGCACCATCGTGCCGGTCAGCGCCATGAAGACGGCCGCCCAGGTCAGGCCCGAGCCGATGCGCACGGCCGTGTTGTCCTCGGTCTTGGCCGCGAAGCCGATCCAGTAGAACGCCGTGCTCATGAAGAAGAGCACGCTCATCCACATGATGGCGCTCTGGCTCGACAGGAAGTACTTCAGCATGAAGACCTGCTCGGCCTGCGCCAGGTCGGCGCCGAACCCGTCCGTCTGCCGGTTGTACAGGCCGATCGCCAGCAGGGCGGCGGCGGCCACGCCGACCATCAGCACGCGCAGCGGCCCCCAGAACCAGCCGAGCAGGATCGCCACCGGCAAGGTGCCGATCAGGATCAGCTTCTCGTAGTAGTCCATCGCGCCGGCGTAGCGCGTGAACGCATAGCCGCCGCCGACGAGCACGAGCAGCGCGAACAGCCAGTCGAAGATCGAGCGGCCGGTCACGAAACCGACCGGGCCGGCGCGGCGGCCGAGCGACATCGTCTCGAGGGTGGTCGTGTTCATGTGGTTTCCTTCAGGATCTGGCGCTTCAACTGCTCGAACTCGGCGTCGGCGTCCAGCGTGCGGCGCGTGGTGGACAGCGCCGTGGTGATCTTGGTTCCGTGGGCGCCGGGGGACAGCCACACCCACAGGCGGCGCTCGCGAATGTAGAGCATCGCGAAGACCCCGACGATCAGCAGGATCGCGCCCAGGTAGACGAGCTTCTTGCCCGGGGCGCGCGCCACCTGGAACACGCTGGCCTGGACCTGCGTGAAATCGGTCAGCTGGAACAGCACCGGTGCGGGGTAGAAGAAGCTGTCCGACAGCGACAGCACCGATTGCGTCATGAACGCCTGCGTCTTGTCGTCGGGCTGCAGCGCCTTCAGGCCGGCGTTCTCACGGGTCAGGTTCAGCAGCTCGAACAGGCTGCCGTTGAGGATGCGCAGCAGCACCTGGGAGATGCGCACGCGGTCCGCCTCGGGCACGCTGCCTTCGATGAAATCGGAGATCGCCTGCAGGCCGGCGCGCGGGTCGGCCGGCGCCGCGGCGCCCTTGAGCGGTGCCGACTCGGCGCCCGCGAACAGCGCCAGCGCGCGCTCGGCGGTGGTGGTGAGTTGCGCGGCCATCTCGGGTTTGTCGGCCGGCGAGGCGATGGCGACATAGCGCGCGGCGGCCTTGCTGCGCAGCGCCGGGTCGAGCAGCGCCAGGCGCAGGCGCGCCCAGCCCTCGATGCTGTCCTGGTCGTCGGCCGGGATGCGCAGGTAGCGCATCTCCTGCTCCGGCCGGTCGCGCGCGCCGACCAGGAACACGCGGACGCCGTCGAGCTCGACCGGCACCATGTAGTTGTTGAACTCGCGCGCCTGACCGGCCGCGTCGCGCAGCTTGTAGCTCACCGAGGGGCCGACGTTGCGCAGCTCTTTCTGGCCGGTGCCCTTGGCGCCGGAGCCCAGGTGCTCCTGCAGCGAGCCGACGAGGTCGACCTTGCGCACGTCGGTGCCGGTCGCGCCTTCCCGGTTGCCGCCGAGGTTCTCGACGTTGATCACGCGCAGGCCGGTGAACTCCAGCGTCATCTGCGCGGCGCCGTTCGAGATCTGCGCCTTGCCGCCGACGACGCCGTCGATGTCGAAGGTCTTGCCGCCCGCGCTCATCGGCAGGCCGCGCAGCTTGATCGCCGAGCCGCCGTCGTCGAAACTGCTCTGGTAGATCGTCACGCCGCGGTGGAAGGCGGGTTCGTTCACCTTGACCAGGGCCGGAATGGATTCACCGCTGTCGTGGTCGTGGATCACGATCTCGCTGGCGAACAGCTTCGGCATGCCGGTGTCGTAGTAGTCGACGATGAACTTCTTCAGTTCCACGTCGAACGGCAGGTCCTGCATCACGACGCCGTCCTGCAGGTTGATCACCGCGGTGCTCGAGCGCTGGCCTTCGGGCACGAACAGGTTGGCACGGAAGGTCGGCGTCGCGGGGCCGAGACGGTGGGCGGCCGGCACGTCGCGCATCATGCCGCCGCCGGTGTAGCTGCTCTTGCCCTGCAGCGCCAACTGGGCGCGCACGATCAGGTCGCCGTCCAGCAGGCCGCCGACGCAGATCAGCACGATCGCCGAATGCGCTGCGAGGTAGCCGATCTTGTTGGCTGCGCCGCGGCGCGCCGCGATCATCGTGCCGAGCTCGCGCTCGCCGTCCTTGCGGACCTGCACCTTGGCCTTCCAGCCCGCATGCACCAGCAGCGCCGAGATGCGTGCGAACGCGGCGTCGCGGGTCTCGCCCACCTCGGCCTGGCCGCGGTGGTGGAAGGCGCTCAGGGCCTGCTCGCGCACGTGCTCCTTGTAGGTCTTCAGGTCGACGACGATCTTGGGCAGGTTGCGCGCGATGCACAGGCTGGTCGAGATGACCAGGAACGCCAGGATCAGAAGGAACCACCAGACGCTGTAGACGGCGTACAGGCCGACCTTGTCGAACACCTGAGCCCAGAACGGACCGAACTGGTTGACGTAGTTGTTGTACGGCTCGTGCTGCTTGACGACCGTGCCGATCACCGAGGCGATGCAGATGACCGTCAGCAGCGAGATCGAGAAGCGCATCGACGACACCAACTCGACGGCGTCGCGCACGTGGCGCGAGTGGGTGCGCATTTCGATGCCGGTGGTGGAGGCGGTCATGGGCGGATTATCCGGGGCGCCGCGCGGGATCGAGCGGCTCAACGACAAAGGGCCGGTTTGTTGCCGGCCCTTTCGGGAGTGCGGGCCGCTGGGAGCCGGCCCGTCTTGCGAGTGCGCTTCGCGCCGGTCAGTTCAGGCCGGCGATGTAGTCGGACACGGCCTTGATCTCGCGATCGTTCATCTTCGCGGCGACGCCGGCCATCGGCACGCTGTTCTTGCGCACGCCGTTGCGGAACGCGACGAGCTGCGCCTCGGTGTAGTCGGCATGCTGGCCGGCCAGGCGCGGGTACTGAGCCGGGATGCCGGCGCCGTTCGGGCTGTGGCAGCCGGCGCACGCCGGGATGCTGCGCTCGGCGATGCCGCCGCGGTAGATCTTCTCGCCGAGCTCGACCGTGGCCTTGTTCTTCGCGAAGCCGGGCTTGGCGACCTTGCCGGCGTAGAACGCGGAGACGTTCTTCATGTCCGCCTCGGTCAGCGTCGCCGCCATGCCCGACATCACCGCGTTCTGGCGCTTGCCGGACTTGAACTCGGTCAACTGCTTGACCAGATACTCCGGGTGCTGGCCCTGGATGATCGGGTTGGCCGGGCTGCCGCGCGAGCCGTCGGCGGTGTGGCAGGCGGCGCACACGTTGGTCGCGGTGGCCTGTCCCTTCGCCAGATCGGGCTTCGCAGCGGGTTTGGCTGGCTCTGCCGCGATGGCCGAGGTGGCGAGCAGGAGGGAGGCGACGGCGGAGGCAACGGACTTCATAGGAGTGCGACGTGTTTCATGTGCAAAACCCGGTGATTTTACAATGATGGCTTTGGGCGACTCCATGGCCGAGCAAAACAATTCCAATCCGGCACCGGAAGCCATCGTCGACGAGGCGAAGCGCGCACTCGGATGGGCGCACACCGCGCGCTTCCGTACGACGGCCAGTCAGCTCGACCAGCTGCCGCAGACCGAGCTGCCCGAGATCGCGTTCGTCGGCCGCTCCAACGCCGGCAAGTCGACCGCGATCAACACGCTGACGCAGCAGAAGCGGCTCGCCTTCGCCTCCAAGACGCCTGGCCGCACGCAGCACATCAACCTGTTCGATCTCGGCCCGAAGATCGTGCCCAACGCGATCTTCGCCGACCTGCCCGGCTACGGCTATGCCGCGGTGGCGCGCGGCGCGAAGCTGCGCTGGCAGAAGGTGATGGCCGACTACCTGGACGTGCGCCGCAGCCTGGTCGGCGTGGTGCTGATGGTCGACTCGCGCCTGGGCTTCACCGACCTCGACCAGCAATTGATGAGCTTCGTCGCGCCGCGCGTGGGCAACGGCTCGGTCAAGCTGCTGGTGCTGCTGACCAAGTCCGACAAGCTCAACCGCACCGAGGCGAACGCGGCGCTCGAGAGCGCCCAGGCGGTGCTGGGCGAGCTCGCGACCGACGAAGCCGACGTCGGCGTCGCGCTGTTCTCGGCGCTCAAGAAATCGGGCATCGACGATGCGGCGAAGGTGCTCTACAGCTGGGTGCACGACTGACGCGTCGTGTGCCCCGCTCGTGTCCCTCTCGTGACGCCGGCGCCGTCGCCCCGCGCCGATACTGGCGCCCCTGCAAGGAGGCCTCCATGATCGACACCTTCGACCTCGCGCTGCCCCACGGCATCACGCTCAACTGCCGCGCCACCGGCCGGCCGGGCGCGCCGCTGCTCGTGTTCCTGCACGGCTTCCCGGAGGCCGCGTTCGTCTGGGACGAGGTGCTCGAACACTTCGGCGACCGCTACCGCTGCATCGCGCCGAACCTGCGCGGCTTCGGTCCCTCGTCGGCGCCGCAGGAGCCGGAGCAGTACCGCGTCAAGCACCTGCTGGCCGACCTGCAGGCGCTGATCGCGCAACTGGGCGAAGGCGCGCCGCTGGAGGCGCTGGTCGCGCACGACTGGGGCGGGGCGGTCGCGTGGACGCTGGCTGCATTGCACCCGGCGCTGATGAAGCGGCTGGTGATCATCAACTCGCCGCATCCGGCGCTGTTCCTGCGCGAGCTGAAGGCCAGCCCGAACCAGCAGGCCGCCAGCGCCTACATGAATTTCCTGTGCCGGCCGGACGCCGAGAAGCTGCTCGCCGACAACGACTACGCGCGCATGTGGCCGATGTTCACCAACATGGGCGCGGCCGATGCCGCCAGCCGCGAAGGCGGCGGCTGGCTCACCGAGCCGGTGCGCGACCGGTACCGCGCGATCTGGGATGCCGGCCTGACGGGCGGCTGCAACTACTACCGCGCCTCGCCGCTGCGGCCGCCGATCGACGCCGACTCGGCGATCTGGAAGGTCGAGTTTCCGCCCGAGTACGTGACCGTCAAGCGCCCGACGCTGGTGATCTGGGGCGAGGACGACATGGCGCTGCCGGTCGCGCTGATCGACGGCCTCGACGAATTCGTGCCCGACATGCACCTGGTGCGCGTCCCGGGGGCGAGCCACTGGATCATCCACGAGCGGCCCGCGTTCATCGCGGCCGAGATCGACAAGCACCTGCGCCGCTGAAACCGGCGCGCCATGAAGAAGAGGGCACCGAAGTGCCCTCTTGCATGTGCAGTTGATCGGGCGGCTCGGCCGCCCGGGTCACCTTACATGTCCATGCCGCCCATGCCACCCATGCCGCCCATGCCGCCACCCGGCATGCCGCCGCCGGCCGCTTCGTCCTTCGGGGCTTCCGAGATCATGGCTTCGGTGGTCAGCATCAGCGATGCGACCGAGGCCGCGTTCTGCAGGGCCGTGCGCGTCACCTTGGTCGGGTCCAGGATGCCCATCTCGATCATGTCGCCGTACGTGTCGTTGGCGGCATTGAAGCCGTAGTTGCCCTTGCCGGCCAACACGGCGGCCACGACCACGCTGGCTTCGCCACCGGCGTTGAAGACGATCTCGCGCAGCGGCGATTCGATGGCCTTCAGCACCAGCTTGATGCCGGCTTCCTGGTCGGGGTTGTCGCCCTTGATGACGCCCGCCGACTGCTTGGCGCGCAGCAGCGCCACGCCACCACCGGCCACGATGCCCTCTTCGACGGCGGCACGGGTTGCGTGCAGCGCATCTTCGACGCGGGCCTTCTTTTCCTTCATCTCGACTTCGGTCGCAGCGCCGACCTTGATCACGGCAACACCGCCGGCCAGCTTGGCCACGCGCTCTTGCAGCTTCTCGCGGTCGTAGTCGCTGGTGGCTTCCTCGATCTGGATGCGCACTTGCTTGACGCGCGCTTCGATGTCCGCCGCGGCGCCCGAACCGTCGATGATCGTGGTGTTTTCCTTGCCCACTTCGACGCGCTTGGCCTGGCCCAGATCGGCCAGCGTGACCTTCTCGAGCGTCAGGCCGACTTCTTCGGCGATGACCTTGCCGCCGGTCAGGATCGCGATGTCTTCCAGCATCGCCTTGCGACGATCACCGAAGCCCGGCGCCTTGACGGCCACGACCTTCAGGATGCCGCGGATCGTGTTCACGACCAGCGTGGCGAGCGCTTCGCCTTCGACTTCTTCCGCGATGATCAGCAGCGGACGGCCCGACTTGGCGACTTGCTCCAGCGTCGGCAGCAGGTCACGGATGTTGCTGATCTTCTTGTCGAACAGCAGCACGAACGGGTTGTCCAGCGTCGCGGTCTGCTTTTCCGGGTTGTTGATGAAGTACGGCGACAGGTAGCCGCGGTCGAACTGCATGCCCTCGACGACTTCGAGCTCGCTGTTCAGGCTCTTGCCGTCTTCGACGGTGATGACGCCTTCCTTGCCGACCTTGTCCATCGCATCGGCGATGATCTTGCCGATCGACTCGTCGCTGTTGGCCGAGATCGAGCCGACCTGTGCAATTTCCTTGCTGGTCGTGGTGGCCTTGCTGGCCTTCTTCAATTCGGCCACGAGAGCGGTGACCGCCTTGTCGATGCCGCGTTTCAGGTCCATCGGGTTCATGCCCGCGGCCACGTACTTCATGCCTTCGCGAACGATGGCTTGGGCGAGGACCGTGGCGGTGGTCGTGCCGTCACCGGCGATGTCGGAGGTCTTGGAAGCGACTTCCTTGACCATCTGCGCGCCCATGTTCTGGAGCTTGTCC
>JAZKIO010000111.1:0-5664 GCA_040384825.1 Pseudomonadota bacterium | reverse complement strand
ATGAACTCCTGGTGCTCGCGCTGCGCGTTGTTGACCAGCGCGACGGTCGGCGCGGCCAGCGCGGCCAGCGCGGCGATCTCGCCGGGGTGGTTCATGCCGAGTTCGACGACGCCGGCGCGGTGCCAGGCGACGTCGTCCTGGCGCAGACGCAGCAGCGTCAGCGGCACGCCGATGTGGTTGTTCAGGTTGCCGGCGGTCGCGAAGGCCGCGTCGCCGAGCCAGGCGCGCAGGATGGACGCGACCATCTGCGTGACCGTGGTCTTGCCGTTGCTGCCGGCCACCGCGATCAGCGGCAGGTGGAAGCGCTGGCGCCAGGCGCGCGCGAGTGCGGTGAGCGCGGCCTGCGTGTCGGCCACCTGCAGGCCCGGCAGTCCGGCCTCGGCCAGGCCGCGCTCGGCCAGCGCCGCGGCGGCACCGGCGGCCTTCGCCTGCGCGATGAAATCGTGCGCGTCGAAGTTATCGCCCTTCAACGCGACGAACAGGTCGCCCGCTTGCAGGCTGCGGGTGTCGCTGTGCACGCGCAGCACTTCGGTCGCGCCGTCGCCGACCAGGGTCGACGCGGGCAGCAGCGCATGCGCTTGCGCGAGCGTCATCATGCGGCGGCTCCCTGGCGCAGGCGCAGCGCGGCGCCCGCCTCGTCGACGTCGGAGAACGGGTGCTTGACGCCCTTGATCTCCTGGTAGTCCTCGTGCCCTTTGCCCGCAACGAGGATCACGTCGTGCGGCCCGGCGTTGCGCACCGCATGCGCGATCGCGGCGCGGCGGTCCTCGATGACCTTGACGCGCTCCTGCGAGCCGGCCAGCCCGGCCACGATCTGCAGCAGGATGAAGGCCGGTGCCTCGTGGCGCGGGTTGTCGCTGGTGATCACGACCTGCTGCGCCAGCCGCTGCGCCAGTGCGCCCATCAGCGGGCGCTTGCCCGCGTCGCGGTTGCCGCCGCAGCCGAACACGCACCACAGCAGACCGCCGCGCTCGGTGGCGAACGGCTGCAGCGCGAGCAGCGCCTTCTCGAGCGCATCGGGCGTGTGGGCATAGTCGACGACCACCTGCGGGCCCGCCGCGTCGGAGGCGACGCGCTGCATGCGGCCCGGCACGGGTGTCAGCAGCGCGCAGGCGGCCGCCGCGTCGACCAGCGAGACGCCGCAGGCGCGCAGCCCGCCGATCGTCACCAGCAGGTTCTCGACGTTGTAGCCGCCGATCATCTGCGTCTTGACCGCCACGGTCGCGTCGCCCTCGCGCAGCTCGAAGCCGAGGCCGCCGGCGTCGTAGCCGACGTTCGAGGCGCGCAGCCGCGCCGGGCTAGTGGCCGAGCAGGTCCACAGGTCGAGCCCGCCGCCGGTGAGCGACTGCGCGAGCTGCGCGCCGTGGGCGTCGTCGATGTTGATGACCGCGGCGCGCAGGCCGGGCCACGCGAACAACGCGGTCTTGGCGGCGCGGTAGGCGTCCATCGAGCCGTGGTAGTCGAGGTGGTCCTGCGTCAGGTTCGTGAACAGCGCGACGTCGATCTGCGTGCCCGCCAGGCGATGCTCCTGCAGGCCGATCGAGGTGGCCTCGATCGCGCAGGCCTTGAGGCCTGCGTCGACGAAGCGCTTGAAGCCGGCCTGCACCGTCACCGGCCCCGGCGTCGTCATGCCGGTGAAGGTGATCGCCGCCGGCTGCAACGGCGACGGCGGCTCGCCGACCCCGAGCGTGCCGATCACGCCGCAGCGCCGGCCGAGCGAGCCCAGCGCCTGCGCCACCCACCACGCGGTCGAGGTCTTGCCGTTGGTGCCGGTCACGGCGACGACATCCAGTTGCGCGCTCGGCGTGCCCATGAACGCACTGGCGAGCGGGCCGGTCGCGGCCTTCAGGCCGTGCAGCGCGGCGACTTCGGCGCGGTCGAGACCGTCGAACGCGTCGGCGCCTTCGGCCTCGACCAGGCACGCGCTCGCCCCGGCGGCCAGCGCCTGCGGCACGAACTGACGGCCGTCGACCGCGTAGCCGGGCCACGCGATGAACGCATCGCCCGGCGCCACCTGCCGGCTGTCGATCGCGAGCGCGCGCACGCCACGTTCGGCGAACCAGCCGAGCGCTTCGTCGATGGAAGCCACCTCGCGCAACGCCATCAGAAGCTCTCCTCCACCGCCGGCACGTCCTTGGCGATGATCTGCGTCTTCACGTCCAGATCGGGCTGCACGTTGAGCGTGCGCAGGGTCTGCTGCACCAGGTCGCTGAACACCGGCGCGGCCACGTCGCCGCCGTACCACTTGCCGGCGGTCGGCTCGTCGACCATCACCGCGACGATGATGCGCGGGTTGCTGATCGGCGCCAGGCCGACGAACCACGAGCGGTACTTCTTGACGGCGTAGCCCTTGCCCTCCTGCTTGTACGCCGTGCCCGACTTGCCGCCGACCGAGTAGCCGATGGTCTGGGCCTTCGGCGCCGTGCCACCGGGGCCGGCGGCCAGCGCCAGCATCTCGCGCACCGTCTTCGCGGTGTGCGGGGAGATCACGCGCAGGCCGCTGACCCGCGCGTCCTCGCCGACGGCGGCGCTCTTGGTCAGCGTGACCGGAATCATCTCGCCGTCGTGCGCGAACACGGTGTACGCATGCGCGATCTGGAACAGCGAGGCCGACAGGCCGTAGCCGTAGCTCATCGTCGCCTGCTCGACCGGGCGCCAGGTCTTGTAGGCGCGCAGCCGCCCCGTCACCGTGCCCGGAAAGCCGAGTTGCGGTTTCTGGCCGAAGCCGACCTGGGTGTAGAGCTCCCACATCTCGCGCGGCTGGAGCATCAGGCCCATCCGCATCGACCCGATGTTGCTGGATTTCTGGATCACCTGGGAGACGGTCAGGTCACCGTGCGGGTGGGCGTCGCTGATCACGAACCCGCCCATCGCGACGCGGCCCGGCGCGGTCTGGATCACGGTCTCGGCCCGCACGCGCTTCGTCTCCAGCGCCCAGGCGGCGATGAAGGGCTTGACGGTCGAGCCGGGCTCGAAGGTGTCGGTCAGCGCCCGGTTGCGCAGCTGCGCGCCGGTCAGGTTGCGGCGGTCGCCGGGCGTGTAGCTCGGGAAGTTGGCCAGCGCCAGCACCTCGCCGCTGCGTGCGTCGAGCACGACCACGCTGCCGGCCTTGGCCTTGTTCTGCGCGACCGCGTCGCGGATGCGCTGGTAGGCGAAGAACTGGACCTTGGAATCGATGCTGAGCTCGATGTCGCGGCCGTCGACCGGGGCCACGCTGTCGCCGATGTCCTCGACGACGCGGCCGAGCCGGTCCTTGATGACGCGGCGCGTGCCGTTGCGGCCGAACAGGTCCTTCTCGTGCGCGAGCTCGATGCCCTCCTGGCCGTGGTCCTCCACGTTGGTGAAGCCGACGACGTGCGTGGCGGCCTCGCCCTCCGGGTACTTGCGCTTGTACTCGCGCACCTGGTGCACGCCCTTCAGGCCGAGCCCGAGCACGTCCTTGGCGACCTGGTCCTCGGCCTGGCGGCGCAGCCACACGAAATTCTGGTTGTCGTCGAGCTTGTCGGCGAGCTCCTTGGGCGTCATGCCGAGCAGGCGCGCGAGCTGCCTGCGCTGCGCCGGGTCGGCGTCCAGGTCCTTGGGGATCGCCCACAGCGACGGCGCCGGCACGCTCGACGCCAGGATCAGCCCGTTGCGGTCGAGGATGCGGCCGCGGCTGGCCGGCAGATCGAGCGTGCGCGCGTAGCGGATCTCGCCCTGGCGCTGGAAGAACTCGGTGCCGATGACCTGCACGTACAGCGCACGCCCGATCAGCCCGCAGAAGCCCAGCCCGACCAGCGCGACCAGGAACTTGGAGCGCCACGGCGGCGTCTTCGAGGCCAGCAGCGGGCTGGTCGAGTAGGTGACCGCACGCACGTTGGCGCCGGTACCGCGCGCGGGCACGCCGCCGCGGCGCCCGCCCGCGCCCCGGCCGGCCGGCACCGACGTGCCCTTGATCTTGTCGAGCCAGCTCATGGCCTCGTCCCCCCGGCCGCGCTGGCCGGTGCGGCGGCGCGGCTGATGTATTGCGTGACGGCCGGCGTCGCGGTGCGCATCGCGAGCTTGTCGCGCGCGGTCTTCTCGACCCGCAGCGGCGTCGCCTGGGATTGCTTGTCGGACTTCAGGCGCTCGAACTCGTTGTTCAGCAGGCGCTCCTCGCTGCGCGCCCGATCGAGATCGGCGAACAGGCGGCGCGCCTCGTGCGAGACGTGGACGAGGTAGACCGCGCTGCCGATCAGCGCGATCAACAACAGCACGTTCAAGCGCGTCATGCCGCCACCTCGGTCCGTTCGGCCACGCGCATCACGGCCGAGCGCGCGCGCGGGTTGCCGCGCACCTCGTCGTCGCCCGGCTTGACGCGGCCAAGCGCGTTCAGCCGCATCGGCTGCGGCTCGGCGAACGGGGCGCGCCGGTCGAACACGTGCTTGCTCTCGCGGGCGATGAAGGTCTTGACGATCCGGTCTTCCAGCGAGTGGAAGCTGATCACGACCAGCCGGCCGCCCGGGGCCAGCAGGTCGATCGCCGCGCTCAGCCCTTGTTCGAGCTCCTCAAGCTCGGCGTTGACGAAAATCCGAAGAGCTTGAAATGTGCGCGTTGCAGGGTTCTGGCCCGCTTCGCGGGTCTTGACCGCACCAGCCACGACACTGGAAAGCTCCCCTGTGGTTCGAACAGGGTTCCCGCTTTCGCGCCGAGCAACAAGCGCCTTTGCAACCTGTAGAGCAAACCGTTCTTCCCCATAGTCACGTATCACCTCCGTCAGTTGGCGCACGTCGGCGCGGGAAAGGAAATCCGCCGCGCTCTCGCCGCGGGTCGTGTCCATGCGCATGTCCAGCGGCCCGTCGAAGCGGAAGCTGAAGCCGCGCTCCGGGTCGTCGATCTGCGGCGACGAGACGCCCAGGTCCAGCAGCAGCCCGTCGACCTTGTCGATGCCGAGCGCCGCCAGCGTGGGCACCATGTGTGCAAAAGAGGTGTGATGAATGGAAAAACGCGGGTCAGTCACCCGCGTTTCGCCTGAGGTCGCTGCCGCAATGGCATCGAGGTCCCGGTCGATCGCCACCAACCTTCCCTTCGGCGACAGGCGCGACAGCAGCAAGCGGGAGTGCCCGCCGCGGCCATAGGTGCCGTCGACGTAGATGCCGTCCGGCGTGGTGACGAGCGCGTCCACCGCCTCGTTCAGCAGCACGGTCGTGTGCCGCAGGTCGTGCTCGGTGCTCATGGGCGGTCAGAAGCTGAAGCTCTTCAGCGACTCGGGCATCTCGGACTGCATGACCTTGGCTTCGTGCTCGGCGTGGCGCGCGGCGTCCCACAGCTCGAAGTGGCTGCCCATGCCGATCAGCATCACGTCGCGCACCAGGCCGGCCGACTGGCGCAGCTCGGGGGCGATCAGCACGCGGTTCGAGCCGTCGATCTCAACGTCCATCGCGTTGCCGAGGAACACCCGCTTCCACCCGGCGGCCTCCATCGGCAGCGCCGAGACCTTGTCGCGGAACGTCTCCCACGCCGGGCGCGGGAAGATCATCAGCGAGCCTTCGGGGTGCTTGGTGATGGTCAGCTGGTTGCAGCCCATCGCCGTCAGCAGCTCGCGGTGACGCGCCGGCACGGCGATTCGCCCCTTGCCGTCCAACGTCAGAGCCGCAGGCCCCTGAAACACGATGTTTGCCACAAAAACCCAGAAAAGTGCACCTT
>JAZKIO010000110.1:0-54140 GCA_040384825.1 Pseudomonadota bacterium | reverse complement strand
TCACCGGGTCGCCGCCGCCGGCGGGGTTGAAGAAGCTGGTGCCGAAGTGGCGGTCGGTCAGCGTCATCGTGATCGCGCCGGCCAGCACCGGCATCACGGCGATCAGCAGGTAGGCGGTGATCAGCCAGGTCCAGCAGAACAGCGGCATCTTCATCAGCGTCATGCCCGGCGCGCGCATGTTCAGGATCGTGACGATGATGTTGATCGAGCCCATGATGGAGCTCGCGCCCATGATGTGCATCGCGAAGATGCCGGCGTCCATCGACGGGCCCATCTGCAGCGTCAGCGGGGCGTAGAGCGTCCAGCCTGCGGCCGGCGCGCCGCCGGGCATGAAGAACGAGCCCACCAGCATCAGGCCGGCCGGGATCAGCAGCCAGAAGCTGAAGTTGTTCATCCGCGCGAAGGCCATGTCGGCCGCGCCGATCTGCAGCGGGATCATCCAGTTCGCGAAGCCGACGAACGCCGGCATGATCGCGCCGAACACCATGATCAGCCCGTGCATGGTGGTCAGCTGGTTGAACAGCTGCGGGTTCACGAACTGCAGGCCCGGGTGGAACAGCTCCGCCCGGATCAGCAGCGCGAGCACGCCGCCGACCATCAGCATCGTGAACGAGAACAGCAGGTACATCGTGCCGATGTCCTTGTGGTTCGTCGCGTAGAGCCAGCGGCGCCAGCCGTGCGGCGCGCCGTGGTCATGGTCGTCGTGTGCGTGGTCGTGGCCGTGGCCGGGGTGGTCGATGACTGCGCTCATGGCAATTCCTGTGGTCTGTGCAACTGCGTCGGGTTACTTGCGTGCGGCCAGCACTTCGGCGGGCTGGACGAGCTGGCCGGTCTTGTTCGACCAGTTGTTCTTCGTGTACGTGATCACGGCCGCGATCTCGGTGTCGCTCAGCTGCTTCCAGGCCGGCATCGCGCCGTTGTTCTGGCCGTTCAGCAGCACGGCGATCTCCTTGCCGTGGTCGGCATCGAGCACCACCGGCGCGCCGTCGAGCGCCTTGATCGGGCCGCCGCCCTTGCCGTTGGCCTGGTGGCAGGCCGCGCAGTTGGCGGCGTAGACCTTCTCGCCGCGTGCGAGCAGGTCGGGCAGCGCCCAGACCTTGGCGGGATCGTCGGCGAGCGCGGCCATCGCCTTCTTCTTGCCGTCCACCCACTTCGTGTAGTCGGCCGCGGCCAGCACCTTCACGTGGATCGGCATGTAGGCGTGTTCCTTGCCGCACAGCTCGGCGCACTGGCCGTAGAAGTCGCCGACCTTGTTCGCGGTGAACCAGGTGTCGCGCACGAAGCCGGGGATTGCGTCCTGCTTGATGCCGAACGAGGGCACCATGAAGGCGTGGATCACGTCGGTCGCGGTGGTGATGATGCGCACCTTCTTGCCGACCGGCACGACCAGCGGGTTGTCGACCTTCAGCAGGTAGTTGTCGACGGCCTCCGGCTTGCCGGAATCGGACTGCTCGCGGTGCGACGAATCCAGCGTGGAGACGAAGCCGATGCCCTCGCCCTCGCCCTTCAGGTAGTCGTAACCCCACTTCCACTGCATGCCGGTGGCCTTGATGGTCAGGTCCGCGGCGCTGGTGTCCTTCATCGCGACGACGACCTTGGTCGCCGGCAGCGCCATGCCGATCACGATCAGGAACGGCACCACGGTCCAGACGATCTCCACCGTCGTGCTCTCGTGGAAGTTGGCCGACTTGGCGCCCTTCGACTTGCGGTGCTTGAAGATCGAATAGAACATCACCGCGAACACGCCGATGAAGATCAGCGAGCAGATCCACAGCATGAAGTAGTGCAGCCAGCGCTGGTCGGCGGCGATCTCGGTCACCGGCGGATGCAGGTCGAGCTGATTGACCGCGGGGCCGCCAGGCAGGTCGTTGACGGCCATCGCGAGGTGGGTCGCGCACAGCGCGCCCAGCGTCACGCCGATCTGGCCAGCCCTGTGCCACAGTGCTTTCATCGTCTTCATGGTTGCCACTTCAGTTTTCGGATTTGTCTTGCGATTCGGGGCTGGACGGCTGCGCTGCGGCCGGCGAGCGGGGCCAGCGACGCAGCGTCCAACGCAATTCTTCGGCCAGCTGGCGCCGCAGCTCCGGGCGCACGAACCGCCCCACGGCGATGCGCTGGCCCTGGCCCGAGAGTTCGATCAGCGAACGGTCGCCGTGCTCGGGCTCGACGCGCACCCAGGCGGGCGCGAACTCGGCGCGCTCCACATGCCGACCGAAGGTGCGTTCGACCGTGAGCCGGCCGGGACGCAGCGAGATGCGCTCGTTGTCCGTGGCGTGCCGGCTGTAGACCAGCAGCGCGAGGCCGACGGCGATGATCTCGAGCGATGCGAACGGCACCACCAGCGTCGCACCCTGCGCCCAGAAGAACGCGCCGATCGCCGCGGACAGGAGGCTCAGCGAGGCATAGAAGCCGACCACCTGCCGCGGCGTGGCCGAGCAGTTGCGCTTCAGCAGCCACTGCACGGTGTGCTCGCCCGCACCGGATTCCGCACCGAAGCGCAGCGGACGCGCCGCTGCCGCCAAGGCGATGGAAGGGTGGGACATGGTGACTGACATCCTGCGCGAATCCTTGCTGTCTCGGGAAGCTGACGCCGGTGAGGCTCGCGAGCCATGCCGGAACGGGCTCAGCTCAACTGCAGGAGTTTAGCGCAGACCCTCGTTGGCCCCTGTCTTCCCGTGGCTTGAACGCACCATCGCGCGCATGTCCTCGAGCGACACGGTGGTGGCCTCGCCGGCACGCAGGCGGGGCGCGGCCTTGAAGGCATGTCCGTAGGCCACCTCGAAGCTCAGTCCGATCGAGCCGTCGGGCGCCGCGATCGACTCGAGCTCGCCCAGCAGCTGCGCCTGCCAGCGCGGCGTGCGCAGCCCGGCGATGCGGTCCGGCGCGGTGTTGCCGCCGAGCCCGCGCAGCTCGGCCAGCAGCGCCTGCGGATCGCTCCAGCGCAGCGTCAGTGTCTCCTGGTCCATCACCGGATCGGCGAAGCCGGCGTGCACCAGCATGTCGCCCAGGTCGTGCATGTCGACGAAGCCCGGCGTCGGCGCGGGCCAGCCGCGTCGCGCGTACAGGCTGCGCAGCTCGCGCAGCGTGCCCGGGCCGAGGCACGAGAACATCACGAACCCGTCGACCCGCAAGAGCCGATGCCAGCGCTCGATCAGCGCCACCGGGTCGACGACGGCGTGCAGCATCATGTTGGCCCAGACCAGGCCGGCGCCGGGCGCGATCTCGTCGCTCTCGAGCGCCACGGTCCGCTCGCCGCCGGTCCAGCGCGACGCGGCCCACCACTTGCGCTGGGCCTCGGCACGGCCGCGTTCGAGCCAGCGCGGGTCCGGCTCGACGCGCAGGTGCCCGGCCCTCGGATAGGCCTGGTCGAGCAGCGCCGCGCCGGCACCGAGCGTGCTCCACCAGTCGATCACCCGCTCGGGCTTCAGCAGGATCACCGCCAGCTTCTCGGCCATGCGGCGCGCGATCTCCGCGTGCAGCCACGGCGCCTGCGGCGCCCGCGCCAGACGCCGCAGGGACGCGCGCACCGCGACGGGGTCGAGGCGGCGGGCGGCGGTGTCGGCGGTGTCAGCGGCAGGGGGCATCGGGCCAGTATATTGAGCCGTGCCCTTCTCCCGATTCCTGGCCGCGCGCCGCCGCGGCGTGCCGCTGGCCAGCCTGTGCGCGGTCTGCCACGGTTGGGGGATCGGGCGCCTGTGCACGACCTGTGTCGAGCGCTTCGCGGCGCCCGTTGCGCGCTGCCGGCGCTGCGCCTTGCAGACGCCGGCCGGGACTGCGCTGTGCGGCCGCTGCCTGATCGACCCGCCGCCGTACACGCGAACGAGCGCCGCGGTCGATTACGAGCATCCCTGGGACGGCCTGATCACGCGCTACAAGTTCCACGCCGCGCTCGATCTGGCACCGGCGTTCGCAGTGCGCATGCGCGAGGCCCTGCAGCGCGACGGCGCGCCGCCGCCGGCGTTGCTGTTGCCGATCCCGCTGAGCGACGCGCGGCTGCGTGAGCGCGGCTACAACCAGGCATGGGAGCTGGCGCGCCGGCTGGCGCGCGCGCAGGGCTGCCGCGCCGACGCGCAACTGCTGCTGCGCGTGCGCGACACGCCGCACCAGCTGGCGCTGCCGCCCGAGGAGCGCGCCGGCAACGTGCGGGCGGCATTCGCGATCGAGCCCGCGCGACGCGCAGAACTCGCGGGCCGCGACGTCACGCTGGTCGACGACGTGATGACCACCGGCGCCACCGTGGCCGAGGCCGCGCGCACCCTGCTCCAGGGGGGCGCGCGCGAGGTGAGCGTCTGGGTGCTGGCGCGCACGCCGCGGCCCGACGATTGAGCGCGCGCGTGGACAATCCGGGCCCATGTTCAACATCGTTCTCGTGCGCCCGGAGATCCCGCCCAACACCGGCAACGTGATCCGCCTGGCTGCCAACACCGGCTGCGCGCTGCACCTGATCGAGCCGCTCGGCTTCTCGATGGACGACCGCCTGCTGAAGCGCGCGGGTCTCGATTACCACGAGTACGCGCCGGTGCGGCGTCATGCAGGCTGGACCGCGTTCATCGCCGAGGCCCGGCCCGACCCGGCGCGCCTGTTCGCCTTCACCACCCGGGGCAGCCGGCCGTTCGCGGACGTGGCCTGGCAGCCGGGCGACTGGCTCGTCTTCGGCTCCGAGACGGCCGGGCTGCCCGCCGAGATCCGCGACGGCTTCGCCGAGAACCAGCGCGTGCGCCTGCCGATGCGCGCCGGCCAACGCAGCCTGAACCTCAGCAACGCGGTCGCCGTCGCGGTGTTCGAGGCCTGGCGGCAGAACGGCTACGGCGGCGGCGCGTGATTATTCGGGCTGAACGCCGGCGGCCTTGATGACGCCGGCCCAACGGGCGCGCTCGCTCGTCATCAGGCCCGCCAGCGCCTCGGGCGCGGTGCCCGCGGCGCTGAAGTACTGGCCGAGCATCCGGCCGCGAACCTCGTCGCTCTTGATGATCCGGATCAGCTCGCGCGCCACCCGGTCGACCACCGGCTTCGGCGTGCCGGCCGGCGCCAGCACCGCCTGCCAGGAGATCGCCTCGAACGCAGCGTAGCCCTGCTCGACGAAGCTCGGATACGCCGGCAGCGAGCCCGAGCGACCGAGCGTGGTGACACCGAGCGGCGTGAGCTTGCCGGCCCGGATCTGCCCGATCGCGATCCCGGGCACCATGAAGCCGGCCTGCACCTCGCCCGCCAGGATCGCCGAGACGATCTGCGGGAAGCCCTGGTACGGCACGTGGACCAGGTCGATGCCGGCGCGGGTCTTGAACAGTTCCATCGCCAGGTGCGAGGCGCTGCCGACGCCGACGCTGCCGTAGTTCAGCTGGCCCTTCTTCTCCCTGGCGATCCGCACGAAATCGGCCAGCGTGGTCGCGCCCAGCTTCGGATCGACGACCAGCACGTTCGGCGAGGTCGCGACCAGCGTGACCGGCGCGAGGTCCTTGACCGGGTCGTAGGCGAGCGACTTCTTCAGCAGCGGCGCCGTCACCAGCGGGCCCTGGATCGTGAACAGGAAGGTGTAGCCGTCGGGCTCGGCACGTGCGGCCAGCGCGGTGCCAATCTCGCCGCCCGCCCCCGGCTTGTTGTCGATCACGACCGGCTGGCCGAGCGCCTGCGCCAGCGGCTCCGCCACCACGCGCGCGATCACGTCGGGCGAGCTGCCGGGCGGGAACGGCACGATCAGCCGGATCGGGCGGCCCGGCCACGCCTGCGCGAAGGCCGAGGGCGCGAGCGCCGGCGCGCCGACCAGCGCGGCGCCGGCGAGTGAGGTCTGCAGGAAGTGACGACGTTGCATGCGGGCGTTCTCCAGGGTTCAGGTCTCGGGCCGCGCACCGCGGCCCATCAGCAGTTCGAGCGCGCGGGCCGGCGTCAGGCGTCCGTCGAGCACCGCCGCGACGGCGTCGACGATCGGCATCTCGACACCGACCGAGGCGGCGCGTTGCAGCACCATCGGTGCGGTCGGCACGCCTTCGGCCACGTGGCCGAGTTCGGTGAGGATGCGCGCCAGCGGCAGGCCCTGCGCGAGCAGGCGGCCGACGGTGCGGTTGCGCGACAGGTCACCGGTGGCGGTGAGCACCAGGTCGCCGAGGCCGGACAGGCCCATGAAGGTCTCGGCGCGTGCGCCCAGCGCCACGCCGAGTCGCGTCATCTCCGCGAGGCCGCGCGTGATCAGGGCGGCGCGGGCGTTCAAGCCCAGGCCGGGCGGCCCGCCGTCGCGCGCCGGCATGCCGTCGGCGATGCCCGTGGCGATCGCCAGCACGTTCTTGACGGCACCGCCCACGGCGACGCCGATCGGGTCGTCCGAGGTGTAGATGCGCAGACTCTCGCTGTGCAGCGCGTCGACCGCCTCCTCGCACAGGCCCGCGTCGTCGCTGGCCGCGACGAGCGCGGTCGGTTGCGCACGCGCGACCTCGATCGCGAAGCTCGGGCCCGACAGGACGCCGAAACGCGCGACGCCGCCCGCCTCGCGAGCGATCTCGTGGCCGAGCCGGCCGCTGACGGTCTCGAAGCCCTTGCAGAGCCAGAGGACGCCGCTCGCGCGCTGGCCGACGCGCCGCAGCATCTCGTCGAGCGCGGCCATCGGCGTGGCGATGACGACCAGCCCGTCGCGGGCATGCGCGAGCGCATCATCGAAATCCGCACCGATCCGCAAGGCGGGCGGCAGCGGCACGCCCGGCAGATACGCGGCGTTGGCGCGCGCGACATGCATCTCGAGCGCCTGCGCCGGATCGCGCGCCCACAGCCGCGTCGGATGACGCGCTGCGCAGCTCACCGCGAGGGCCGTGCCCCAAGCGCCGGCACCGAGGACCGTGAGGTTCATCGTGTGCCGCGCGGACCGGTCGGCGCCGGATCAGTTGGCCGAGGTGATGATCCCGGAGCCGTTGGCGGCGCCGTTCTGCGCGGCCGCCTGCGCCTGCTGCGCCTCGAACATCGCCTGGAAGTTCACTTCCGAGAGCAGCACCGGCGGGAAGCCCGCGCGGGTGCAGACGTCCGACACGATCGCGCGCAGGTACGGGTAGATGATGCCCGGGCAGGCGATGCCGATGATCGGCTGGAGCTGGTCTTCGGGGATGTTGCGGATCTCGAAGATGCCGCCCTGCTTGGCCTCGACCAGGAACAGCACCTTGTCGTTGACCTTGGTCGTGACGGTGGCGGTGACGGTCACTTCGTAGACGCTGTCGCCGATCGGGCCGGCGCCGAGCGCGAGGTTGATCTCGACCTGCGGCTGGCCCTGCTCGAGCAGGATCTGCGGCGAGTTGGGTTGCTCGAGCGACAGATCCTTCAAGTAGATGCGCTGGATCTGGAACACGGGGTTGTTGTCGTCAGCCATGGGAGTCTCGGGTTTGAAGTGGTGGGCCCGGCCGCGAGGCGCGGCGGGCGAAGTGCGGCGGGATTATCACCGCGGCCGTCGAACGCGCCCGGTCTCAGTGACCGGCACCCGCGAGCAGCGGCACGAGGCCGCCGCGGCGGTCGAGCTCGACCAGGTCGTCGCAACCGCCGACGTAGGTGTCGCCGATGAAGATCTGCGGCACCGTGCGGCGCCCGCCGGTGAGCTCCATCATGGTCGCGCGCTGCGCCGGATCGAGGTCGACGCGGATGTCCTCGATCGTCTCGACGCCGCGCTGCTTCAGCAAGGCCTTGGCATGCACGCAATACGGGCACACCTGGGTGGAATACATCTTGACGGGTTGCATCGCTTGTCCTGTTCAGGCGGTGGCCGACTTCTCGACCGGCAGGTTGGCGGCGCGCCAGGCTTCCAGGCCGCCGGCGAGCGCACGGGTGTTCTCGAAGCCGAGCTTCTTGAGCGCCGCCACGGCTTTCGGCGCGCGTGCGCCGGTGGCGCACACGACGACCAGCGGCAGCGTCTTGTTCTTGGGCAGGGCGTTCGAGGTCTCGATCTGGGCCAGCGGCACGCTCTTCGAGCCGACGGCATGACCGGCGGCGTATTCCGCCGGCTCGCTCACATCGATCAGCACCGCCTTCTCGCGATTGATCAGGTTGACGGCGTCGGTGGTCGTCACCTTGCCGCCGCCGGCCGCGCCCTTGCCGAACATCGGCCAGACCAGCAGCGCCCCCGACGTGACGGCAGCGAAGAACAGGAACCAGTTGTCGATGAAGAACTTCACAGGGGCAGCCCATGTCTCGGGGAAAGACCGCGATTATAGAATTCGCACGCTCCCTGCCCCGGCCCGCGCCACTATCCCCACACACCATGCACAAGCTCGTCCTGATCCGCCACGGCGAATCGACCTGGAATCTCGAGAACCGCTTTACCGGCTGGACTGATGTCGACCTGACGCCGCTGGGCGTGCAGCAGGCGCAGCAGGCCGGCCGGCTGCTGAAGGCCGAAGGCTACGAGTTCGACATCGCCTACACCTCGGTGCTCAAGCGCGCCATCTGGACGCTGTGGCACACGCTCGACCAGATGGACCGCACCTGGTTGCCGGTGCGCAACGACTGGCGCCTGAACGAGCGCCACTACGGCGCGCTGCAGGGGCTCAACAAGAGCGAGACCGCGAAGAAGTTCGGTGACGAACAGGTGCTGGTCTGGCGCCGCAGCTACGACACACCGCCGCCCACGCTGGACGCGAGAGACCCGCGCAGCGAGAGCACCGACCTGCGCTACGCCGGCCTCGCCAAAGGCCAGGTGCCGCTGACCGAATGCCTCAAGGACACCGTGGCGCGCGTGCTGCCGTTCTGGAACGACACGATCGCCCCGGGCCTGCGCGCGAACCAGCGCATCGTGATCGCCGCGCACGGCAACAGCATCCGCGCGCTGGTGAAGTACCTCGACGGCATCTCCGACGACGCGATCGTCGGCGTCAACATCCCGAACGGCATCCCTCTCGTCTATGAACTCGACGCCGATCTGAAGCCGATCAGGAGCTACTACCTCGGCGACGCCGAAGCGGCTGCGAAAGCCGCCGCGGCGGTGGCGAACCAGGGCAAGGCCTGATTCACCGGCACCGCGCTCATCGAGCGCGGTAGTCCGACGGGTGCTTGCCCGTCCAGCGCGTGAATGCGTGGCGGAAGTTCGCGGCGTCGCTGTAGCCGAGGCGGCTCGCGATCTCCTCGTTGGTCATGCTGGTCTTGCCGAGGTACTGCACCGCCAGCTGCACGCGCACGTCGGAGAGGATCTTGCTGTAGGTCGTCTGCTCCGCCACGAGCTTGCGGCGCAGACTCCGGGTGCTCATCGACAGCGCCGCCGCGATGTCCTGCACCCCGGGCAGCCGGGCCGGGCTTCTGATCAGCGAGCGCCTGACCTCGGCCGCCACGCTCTCGCCCTGGCTCACCTCCAGCAGCGCGAGTTCGCAAACCTCGCGCGTCATCGCGTGCGTGACGGGATCGGCATACGCGATCGGCTTGCGCAGCCACGCCAGGTCGTAGCGCGTCTCGCTGTGCGGCAGGCCGAACGACACCGGGCAATCGAAGACTTCGTCGTACAGGTGGGCATGCGCAGGCCGCGCGTGGCCGACACGAAGTTCGAGGTACCGGAACGTCGGGCCGCACATGTCGGTGGACAGAGTCATGTGGCTGGTCAGGTAGAACTCGGTCATGAAGCGATGCAGTTCGTCGCTCACCTCGAGCCCGGCGATCAGCTCGTAGGTGCTGACGCCGATGCCGTTCTCCTGATGCACGCGCACCTCGATCAGCGGCCCGTTGATGCGCTGGTGCCGCACGCCGAAGTCGAGGCTGCTGCCGTGGTCCGGGCTGCTCAGCTTGGCGTAGCCCAGCATGCCGAACGCCGTGAGGTGCATGCGCTGCCCGGCCCGGAACGGAACCGACGGATCGACCACCGCCACGCGCTGCGCGTTGCGGTAGACCGTCAGCATCTGGCGGTACGAGACGCGTGCCACGGCGAGTTCGTCGGGCCCGACGCCGGTGCCATCGAGGGCCTGCGCCGCGGCCACGCCGTTGTCGGCGAGCGCGCCGACGATCGCGGCGATCTTGTGGGCGGGATAGATCTTCTGGTCGAGATTTGTCGCCGCGCGGTTCACGATTCAGTCTCCGAATTTCAGCATCGAGGTTAGCGCCCGCCGGGCGTTCGACTGCCTCGGGTCAAACCCGAGCCTGGTCTCAATTCACCCGCTGTTGGCCGCGCTGCACCTTTCGCCGCCGCGGGCAGCGCGCAAAAAATGCGCGCTCCCTCTCGCACCCACCCATGCTGAACACCACGACCGACCCCACGCTGCCGCCTTCACGTCAACTGCTGATGCTCGAAGCGCGCGCCTTTCTCGAGCTGCATTCGTTCTTCGCGGTCTATCCGCTGCTGCGGCTCGCGCCGCGCGGCGACGGCCACCCCGTCCTCGTGCTGCCCGGCCTCGCCGCGAGCGACGAATCGACGCGGCCGCTGCGCGCGTTCCTGCGCGCGCAGGGCTACCACGCGCACGGCTGGAAGCTCGGCCCCAACCACGGCCCGCGCCCGGGTGCCGAGGACAAGATGCAGGCGCGCCTGGCCGAGCTGGCCGAGCGCCACGGCCGCACCGTCAGCCTGGTCGGCTGGAGCCTCGGCGGCGTGTTCGCCCGCGAGATGGCGCGCCGCGCGCCCGATCTGGTGCGCTCGGTGATCAGCTTGGGCAGCCCCTTCGCCGGCGCGCCGAAAGCCAGCAATGCGTGGGAGCTGTACGAACGCGTCAGTGGCCGCGCCACGGGCGACTGGCCGGGTCGCGAGCGCATGCGCACCGCGCCGCCCGTGCCGACCACCGCGATCTACACCCGCACCGACGGGATCGTCGCGTGGCAGGGCTGCCTGGAACGCGAAGGGCCGCAGGCCGAGAACATCGAGGTCGAAGGCAGCCACAGCGGCCTGGGCCACAACCCGGTGGTGCTGTACGCGATCGCCGACCGGCTCGCGCAGGCCGAGGGCGCCTGGAAGCCGTTCGAGCGCAGCGGCCTGAAGGGCCTGGTCTACCCCGACCCGAAGCGCGATGGCCTGACGCACTGAACCGTACTCACAAGAACCGAACCGGAGACCACCGCGATGGACCACCTCAGCAGCGTCGATGCTTCCTTCCTGCACCTCGAGACGCCCGAGACGCCGATGCACGTCGGCAGCCTCATGCTCTTCGATCTGCCGAAGGGCTACACGGGCGACTACTACGACGACGTCAAGGCGCTGATCGCCAAGCGCATGCACCTGTGCTCGATCTTCCACCGCAAGCTCGCGCAGATGCCGTTCGACCTGGCCGACCCGGTGTGGATCGATGACGACGACATCGACCTCGACTACCACGTGCGCAGCGTGACGCTGCGCAAGCCGGGCTCGATGGCGCAGCTGGAGGCGCTGACGGCGCGGCTGCACTCGTCGCTGCTCGACCGCAGCCGCCCGCTGTGGGAGGTCTACATCATCGACGGCCTGGCCGACGGCCGGGTCGCCTACTACACCAAGGCGCACCACAGCGGCATCGACGGCAAGGCCGGCGTCGAGATGGCGAAGGTGTTCTACGACCTCTCGCCCGAGATCCGCGAGGTGCCGCCGCCGCGCCGCGTCCGCCGCGCCGATCGCTACCAGCTCGGCGTGACCGAGTTGCTGCGCGCCGCCGCGTCGAACAGCCTCAAGCAATACGTCAAGGCCGGCAAGCTGCTGCCCACCGCGGTGAAGGCCATCGCCGCGGCCGGCAAGATCGTCGCGGCACGGAGCAAGGTCAAGGGCGAGCGCAAGCTCGACCTCGGCATGGCGCCGCGCACCATCTTCAACACCTCGATCACCAACCAGCGCTCGTACACCACGATGACGCTGCCGCTGGCCGACGTGAAGGCGCTCGGCAGGCGCGTCGGCGGCACCGTCAACACGGTGGTGATGGCGATGTGCGCCGGCGCGCTGCGCAGCTTCCTGCTCGAGCGCGACCTGCTGCCCAAGGAGGCGCTGATCGCCGCTGTGCCGGTCAGCCTGCGCTCGGCCGACGACAGCTCGATGAACAACCAGGTCTCGATGATCCGCGTCGATCTGGCGACCGACATCGCCGACGTGGCCGAGCGCTTCAAGGCGATCCACGCCTCCTCCGAAGCCGCCAAGGCGGTGGTGCGCGAACTCAAGCCGGTGCTCGGCGCCGACATGCCGATCACCGGCTCGCCGTGGCTGATGAGCGGCATGGCCTCGCTGATGGGGCGCTCCGATCTGGCGAGCCGCCTGCCGGCGATGGCCAACGTCTGCATCTCCAACGTGCCCGGGCTGCCGACCACGCTCTACATGGCCGGCGCGCGGATGGCGAACTACTACCCGGTCTCGATCCCGAACCACGGCATGTCGCTGAACATCACGGTGCAGAGCTACGCCGGGCTGATGGAGTTCGGCCTCACGGCGTGCCGCCGCACGCTCTCGCAGGAGGAGTCGCACGAGCTGATCGAGCACCTGCGCACGGCGCTGGCCGAGATCCGCGCGCTGGAGTCGGTCGAGCCGCCGGTGGCCGACGAAGCCGCCGCGGTCGACGACGCGACGGTCGCCGAGACCGCGTCGTCCAAGGTCCGCACGCTGCCGCGCAAGCGCCGCGCCGCGCGCCTGGCCGCCTGAACACCTTTCCCGACTTTCAGCCCCGAAGGAGCCTCCCTTGGCCACCCGCAAGAAGACCGCGCGCACCGCACCGACATCCGACCTGCCCACCGGCATCCCCTCGCTCGACGACCTGGGCCAGCTGATCCAGAAGTACCAGCTGCCCGGCATCGACGTCGCGGCCATCGTCGAAGCACAACGCAAGGACATGGAAGCGCTGGCCGAGGCCAACCGCCTGGCCTTCGAGGGCATCAAGACGCTCTCGGAGCGGCGCACCGAGATCCTGAAGGACTCGCTCGCGCAGTGGCAGGCCGCGCTGCAGGGCGCGACCGGCGAAGGCGGTGTCGCCAAGGTCGGCGAGGCGGTCAAGCAGGGCGTGCAGCAGGCCGCGGCCCACTTCCGCGAGCTCGCCGAGCTCGAGGCGCAGACCCGCAACGACGCCTGGAAGGTGGTGCAGGACCGCTTCCAGGAGAACGTCGCCAACCTGCAGAAGCTGCTGCAGCCGAAGTGAGGAGGACCGCGCCATGAGCGACATGCCCTGGATCAAGTCCTACCCCGCCGGCGTGCGCTGGGACATCGACATCACGCCGATGCCGGTGCAGCGCATCCTCGACGACGCGGTCGAGAGGTGGCCCGACAACCCCGCGCTGCGCTTCATGGGTCGGCGCATCACCTACCGCGAGCTGCAGGCGTTGGCCGACCGCGCGGCCAAGGGGCTGCAGCGGCTGGGCGTCGGCCCCGGCGTGCACGTCGGCCTGTTCCTGCCCAACACGCCGCACTACCTGATCGCGTTCTTTGGCGTGCTCAAGGCCGGCGGCACGGTCGTCAACTACTCGCCGCTCGATGCCGCGCGCGTGCTCGAGCACAAGATCGAGGACAGCCGCACCGACTTCCTGTTCACGCTCGACCTCGCCGCGCTGTACCCGCAGATGGCCGGCATGCTCGGCACGACGCGGCTCAAGCGGCTGATCGTCGGCGACATGGAAGAGATGGCCGCGCCGGGCACCGATCCGGCCGCGCTGAAGGCCGGCCCGCGCGTCGCGGTGCCCGGCGACGACCGCCACATCAGCTTCGAGGCGCTGCTCGACAACGACGGCGACTTCCAGGAGCACCCGGTCGCGGACCCGACCGACACGATCGCCGTGCTGCAGTACACCGGCGGCACCACCGGGCTGCCGAAGGGCGCGATGCTGACCCACGGCAACCTGACCGCCGCAGTCGCGCAGGCCTGGGGCACGATGAACGGCACGCCGCCGGCGCTGACGGAGGGCCGGGAGCGCGTGCTCGCGGTGCTGCCGCCGTTCCACATCTATGCGCTCACCGCCAACGTGCTGTTCGGCATGCGCGGCGCGGCCGAGGTGATCCTGCATGCGCGCTTCGATGTGGAGGCGGTGCTGGAGGAGATCACGACGAACCGGGTCACCAGCCTGTGCGGCGTGCCGACGATGTACAGCGCGATCATCAACCGCCCCGGCGTCGAGCGCCTCGACCTGAGCTCGCTCAAGTACTGCGGCTCCGGCGGCGCACCGCTGCCGCTCGAGGTCGCACGGCGCTTCCAGCAGCTCACCGGCTGCCCGCTGTGCGAGGGCTGGGGCATGACCGAGACCTCGCCGACCGGCACCTTCACCCCGCTGCACGGCGAGCGCAAGCCCGGCTCCTGTGGCCTGCCGAGCCCGCGCATCGTCATCAAGTTCCTGAGCCTCGACGACCCGACGCGCTACGTGCCGCTCGGTGAGAACGGCGAGATCTGCATCGGCGGTCCGAACGTGATGAAGGGCTACTGGAACAACCCCGAGGCGACCGCCGCGGTCACCACCTTCGACGGCCTGATGCGCACCGGCGACGTCGGCTTCATGGACGAGAAGGGCTTCGTCAGCATCGTTGACCGCTGCAAGGACATGCTGCTGTGCAGTGGCTACAACGTCTACCCGCGCGTGCTCGAGGAGGCCATCCACGAGCACCCGGCGGTCGCCGAGGTCTGCGTGATCGGCATCCCCGACGACTACCGCGGCCAGTCGCCCAAGGCCTTCCTGACGCTGAAGGCCGGCGCGGCGCCGTTCACGCTGGCGGAGTTGCAGACGTTCCTGAAAACCCGGCTTGGCAAGCACGAGATGGTGCAGGCGCTCGACATCCGCGCCGAACTGCCGAAGACGGCGGTCGGCAAGCTGTCGAAGAAGGACCTGGTCGACGAAGAAGAGAAGAGGAGACAACAAGCATGAGCACCACCGCCACCCCCGCCGGCCCCGCCGATCAGGTCTTTTCCAAGGTCAGCTGGCGCATCATGCCGCTGCTGCTGGTGTGCTACCTGATCGCCTACCTGGACCGCATCAACATCGGCTACGCGCAGCTGCAGATGAAGCAGACGCTGACCTTCAGCGACGCGGCCTACGGCCTGGGCGCCGGCATCTTCTTCATCGGCTATTTCCTGTTCGAGGTGCCGAGCAACCTGATGCTCGAGAAGATCGGCGCACGCAAGACGCTGCTGCGGATCATGTTCTGCTGGGGCATCGTGGCCTCGTGGATGATGTTCGTCACGACGCCGACCGAGTTCTACATCGCGCGCTTCCTGCTCGGCGTCTTCGAGGCCGGCTTCTTCCCCGGCGTGGTGCTGTACCTGACCTTCTGGTACCCGCCGGCGCGGCGCGCCCAGATGATCGCGCTGTTCATGACCGCAACGACGCTGGCCGCGGTGATCGCCGGGCCGCTTTGCGGCGGCATCATGAAGTACATGGACGGCGTCAACGGCTGGCACGGCTGGCAGTGGCTGTTCCTGACCCAGGGGCTGCCGGCCTCGGTGCTCGGCATCGTCGCCTACCTGTACCTGCAGGACAAGCCGGAAGACGCGAAGTGGCTCAGTACCGGCGAGAAGAAGCTGCTGCGCGACCACCTCGACCACGACCAGGCGCTGGTGCAGACCGGCAAGCACACCTCGGTCTGGCAACTGCTGCGCGACCCGAGCGTCTACCTGCTGTCGCTGGTGTACTTCCTGCTGCTCGGCGCGACCTACACCATGGTGTTCTGGGCGCCGACGCTGATCAAGAGCTGGGGCGTCTCAGACCTGTTCATGATCGGCCTCCTGAGCTCGATCCCGAACGTGGCCGGCGTGATCGCGATGGTGATGTTCGGGCGCAGCTCCGACCGCCGCAAGGAGCGCCGCTGGCACTTCGTGACCTGCGTGACCATCGCGGCGATCGGCCTGGGCATCACCACCGTCACGCAGGGCAACCTGGTCGGGTCGCTGGCCGGCCTGACCGTCGCGGTGATCGGCCTGGCCTCGGCCACGCCGCTGTTCTTCACGATGACGACCGAGTACCTGCCGAAGGCCGCGGCCGCGGGCGGCATCGCGCTGATCAGCAGCATCGGCAACCTCGGCGCCGCCGTCAGCCCGTCGGTCACCGGTGCGATCAACGCCAGCACCGGCAGCCCGGTCTACAGCATGTACCTGGTGATGGCGCTGTACATCGGTGCCGGGCTGATCCTGCTGATGGCGGTGCGCCCGGCCGCCAGCCCCGGCCGGCTGGTCACGAAGCCGGCTTGACGTCCGGCTCGAGGGTCGGCTGCAGTGCCGCCTCGATGTCCGCGCGCAGGGTCTGCGCCAGGGCGCGACGGTCGGCATGGGTGCAGGCCCGCGCCGGCAGCAGCGCGACATGCGCGACCAGCCGCTCGGCGCAAGCGACCCGCCACAGGCTTTCGGCCAGCGTGGTCGCGCCGACGAACTCGACCGCGCGGCTGATGCGCTCGTGCGCATCGGAGAAGCGCAGCGCCACCGGCTGCACCGGCGTGTCGGTGGCGATCGCCGGCTGGAGCAGGTTGGCGTGGAACGGCAGCAGCGTGCGGCCGTCCGAGGTGGTGCCTTCGGGAAACACCGCGACCGTCTGCCGCTCGCTCAGCGCCTGAGCCACCAGGTGGACGACGCGCAGCGCGTCGCGCTTGCGCTCGCGTTGCAGGTACAGCGTGTCGGCCGCATCGGCCAGGCGCGACAGCAACGGCCACGACTGGATATCCGCCTTCGAGACGAAGCGGGCCTGCGGCACCACGGCGTGCAGCGCGGTGATGTCCAGCCACGAGACGTGGTTGGCGACCAGCAGTGCGCCCCCGGGCCGCACGGCGCCGTCGACCTGGATGCCGACGCCCAGCACCCGCAGCATCTTGGCCGACCACCAGCGGATGCGCGCGTGACGCCCGGCCGCGTCGAGCGTGCCGAACCGGAACAGCACGACACCCAGGCCGTGCAGCGCATGCAGCACGCAACGCAGCAGCCGCCAGGCCGCGCGCAGGCCGACGGTCATTCCGTCGTCGCGTCGTAGGCGAGCTTGCCGGCCACCAGCGTGCAGTGCACGCGTCCCGGCAGCTCGTGGCCGGCGAACGGCGTGTGCCGGCCCTGGCTGCGCAACGCGCCCGGCGTGACGGGCCAGCGCTCGCCCGGGCCAAAGATGCAGACGTCGGCGACGCCGCCTTCCACCAGGCGCCCGGCGCTGGCGGCGAGCGAGCCGAGCGCCTCGCCGATCACGGCGACCGGCGCGGCGGTCACCACCTCGAGCGTGCGCCGCAGCGGCACGCCGTCGTCCTCGCCCCACTTGAGCGCGAGGCTCAGCAGCAGCTCCAGGCCGGTGGCGCCCGGCTCGGCCTCGGCGAACGGCAGGTTCTTCATGTCGGCATCGACCGGGGTGTGGTCGCTGACGAGCGCGTCGATCGTGCCGTCGGCCAGCGCGGTGCGGATCGCGCTGCGGTCGCGCTGCTGGCGCAGCGGCGGCGTCAGTCGCATCGCGGCGTCGAAGTAGCCGATGTCGAGGTCGGTCAGGTGCAGCGAGTTGATGCTGACGTCGCAGGTCACCGGCAGGCCCTCGGCCTTGGCGCGCCGCACCAGCTCGATGCCGGCGGCGCTCGACAGCCGGCACAGGTGGACGCGCGCGCCGGTGTCGCGCACCAGCTCGAAGATCGTCGCCAGCGCGATCGTCTCGGCGATCACCGACACGCCGGCCAGGCCCATGCGCGTGGCCAGCGGGCCCTTGGCGGCGACGCCGTTGCCGAGCCAGGCGTCGTTCGGGCGCAGCCAGGTGGTGTAGCCGAAGGTCGCGGCGTACTGCAGCGCGCGGTGGAGCACCAGCGTGTCGCGCAGGCTGACCTCGGCCTGCGAGAAGCCGACGCAGCCGGCGTCGGTCAGCTCGGCCATCGCGGTCAGCACCTCGCCCTTGAGGCCGCGGGTCAGCGCCCCGAGCGGGTACAGGTGCGCGAGGTTGAGGTTGTGGGCGCGGAACTTGAGCATCTGCACGAGCCCGGGCTCGTCGAGCACCGGCTCGGTGTCCGGCGGGCAGACCAGGCTGGTGACGCCGCCGGCGACCGCCGCGGCCATCTCCGACTCGAGCATGCCCTCGTGCTCGTGACCGGGCTCGCGCAGGCGCGCGGCCAGGTCGACCAGGCCGGGGGCGACGACCAGGCCGGTCGCGTCGATGGTGCGGTCGGCGTCGAACCCGGCGCTGACCTGGCCGAAGCCGACGATGCGGCCGGCCGCGATCGCGAGGTCGCCGATCGCGTCGTGTCCGGATGCCGGGTCGATCAGGCGCCCACCCTTCACGAGAATCTTCATGCGTTGTTCCCCGCGATGATCGACATGACCGCCATCCGCACCGCGATGCCGAAGGTCACCTGCGGCAGGATCACGCTCTGCGCGCCATCGGCCACATCCGAATCGATCTCGACGCCGCGGTTGATCGGCCCGGGGTGCATCACGATCGCATCCGGTTTCGCGAGCGCCAAGCGCGCCGGCGTCAGGCCGTAGCTCTTGAAGAACTCGGCGGCGCTGGGCAGCATCGCGCCGCTCATGCGTTCGTTCTGCAGGCGCAGCATGATGATCACGTCGGCATCGCGGATGCCCTCGGCCATGTCGTGGCAGACGCGCACGCCCATCTCCTTCAGGTCGCCGGGCACCAGCGTCTTCGGGCCGACCGCGCGGATCTCGGGCACGCCGAGCGTGGTCAGCGCGTGGATGTCGGAACGGGCGACGCGCGAGTGGACGATGTCGCCGACGATCGCCACCGTGAGCTGGGTGAAGTCGTGCTTGTAGTGGCGGATCGTGTACATGTCGAGCAGCCCCTGCGTGGGGTGCTGGTGCCGGCCGTCGCCCGCGTTCACGACATGCACGTGCGGCGCGCAGTGCTGCGCGATCAGGTACGGCGCGCCGCTCTCGCTGTGGCGCACGACGAACATGTCCGCATGCATCGCCGAGAGGTTGGCGATCGTGTCGAGCAGGCTCTCGCCCTTGGCGGCGCTGGAGCGCGCGATGTCGAGGTTGATCACGTCGGCGCTGAGCCGCTTGGCCGCGATCTCGAAGGTGGTGCGGGTGCGCGTGCTGTTCTCGAAGAACAGGTTGAACACGCTCTTGCCGCGCAGCAGCGGCACCTTCTTGACCTCGCGGTCGTTCACGCTCAGGAAGGTGCCGGCCGTGTCGAGGATGTGGTGCAGCACCGGTCGCGGCAGGCCCTCGATCGAGAGCAGGTGGATCAGCTCGCCGTGCGCGTTGAGTTGCGGGTTGCGTCGGCTGAGCATCACGTGCCTTCCTCGATGTCGAAGCTGAATCGGCCGGCGTCGTCCTTGGTCAGCGACAAGGTGTGCTCCTTCGGCAGCGTGATGCGTGCCGCGGAGACGGCCGCGGCGATCGGCAGCTCGCGGCCGCCGCGATCGACCAGCACTGCCAGCGTCACGCTGGCCGGCCGGCCGAAGTCGTACAGCTCGTTGAGGACCGCGCGGATCGTGCGGCCGGTGTAGAGCACGTCGTCGACCAGCAGGATCGGCTTGGCGGTGACGTCGAACGGCAGCTTCGTGTGGTCGGCGCCGGCGGTCAAGCCGCGCGAGCCGAAGTCGTCGCGGTGCAGCGCGCTGGAGATCACGCCGTGCTCGCCGGGGCGGTTCAGGTCGCGCTGGAGCCGCTCGGCCAGCCAGGCGCCGCCGGACCAGATGCCGACCAGCAGGGTGTCGGGCTGCAACAGCGGACGCACGCCGGCCAGCAGGTCGGCGTACAGCGCTTCGGCATCGAGGTTCAGGCTGCTCATGTCGCGGTGCTCGGGAACTGGTTCAGGAACTGATTCAGGATGATCGCAGCGGAGGCCGCGTCGAGGTCGCGCGCGCCGTCGCTGGCGGCCTCGGTCGTCGTGTAACGCTCGTCGACCTCGTGCACCACCAGGCCGAAGCGGCCCTGCAGTTGCCGGGCGAAGCGGCGGGCGCGGTCGGTATTGTCGTGCGGCGCGCCGTCCGGGTGGAACGGCACGCCGACGACCAGCGCACTGGGCTGCCATTCGTCGATCAGCCGGCCGATCGCCGCGAAGCGCGCATCGCCCTCGGCCGCGATGGTGCGCAGCGGCTGGGCCTGGCGAGTCAGCGTGTTGCCGGTGGCGACACCGACGCGTTTGGTGCCGAAGTCGAAGGCGAGGAACGAAAGCGGGACGGAGCGGGTGGTTTGCGGTGCGGACGACCCGCTCATGCGTGCCCCGCCTCCCCGCTGAGCATGCGGGCGTCGATGCCCAGCAGCGAGAGCGCCTTGTCGTAGCGCTGCTCGACCGGCGTGTCGAAGATGATGCCGGGCTCGGCGCCGACGTTGATCCAGCTGTTGCGGCTCATCTCGTCCTCGAGCTGGCCGGCACCCCAGCCGCTGTAGCCCAGCGTCACCAGGATCTTCTTGGGGCCGGCGCCGTTCGAGAGCGCCTCCAGCACGTCCTTGCTGGTCGTCATCTCGAGGCCGCCGGCGATCTGCATCGACGAGTTGTAGTGCCCGCCCTCGCCCTCGCTGCCGCCGAGCCGCTCGTGGAGCACGAAGCCACGCTCGGTCTGGACCGGGCCGCCGAAGTAGACCGGCGCCTCGGCCAGGTCGGGGCGGTCGAGCGAGAGGTCGACCTTCTCGAACAGGTTCTTGAGCTTGATCTCGATCGGCTTGTTGATCACCAGCCCGAGCGCGCCGTTCTCGTTGTGCTCGCACATGTAGATCACCGTGCCGGCGAACGTGCCCTCGTGCGCGGGCATCGCGATCAGGAACTGGTTGGTGAAGTCGACCGGTGCGCGTGCCATGGGCCGAATTTTAGACCCGGAGGGCGATCAGGCAGACTCCCCCGATGCCAAGCCCCCTCAAGAGCGCACTGGTCTGGTTCCGGCGCGACCTGCGCGCCCACGACCACGCCGCCCTGTACCACGCGCTGCGCGAGGCCGAGCGGGTCTGGTGCGTGTTCGTGTTCGACACCGACATCCTCGATCCGCTGCCGCGCGCCGACCGCCGGGTCGAATTCATCCACGACAGCGTCGTCGCGCTCGACGAGCGCCTGCGCGCGCTCGGCGGGCGGCTGCTGGTGCGCCACGGCCCGGCGGTGGCCGAGGTCGTGCGGCTCGCCGGCGAACTCGGCGTGCAGGCCGTCTATGCCAACCACGACGACGAGCCCGACGCGCTGCGGCGCGACGCCGCGGTCAAGGCCGCGCTGGCCGACGCCGGCGTGGCGCTGCACACCGGCAAGGACCACGTGGTGTTCGAGCGCAGCGAGGTGCTGACGCAGTCGGGCACGCCCTACACCGTGTTCACGCCGTACAAGAACGCGTGGCTGAAGAAGCTCGAGCCGTTCTTCGTCAAGGCCTACCCGGTCGAGCGCCACGCCGCGGGACTCGCCGTGCCGCCGCCCGGCGTGTCGACGGCGCTGCCCTCGCTGCAGGCCATCGGCTTCGAGCGCACCAACCTGCACACGCTGGCCCTGCCGACCGGCACCGAGGGCGGCCGCGCCCTGCTGGCCGATTTCCTCACCCGCATCGACGACTACGGCGAGGCGCGCGACTACCCCGCCGTGAAGGGCCCGAGCTACCTCTCGGTGCACCTGCGCTTCGGCACGCTGTCGATCCGCGAACTCGCCGCCGCGGCCCACGAACGCAGCCGCAACCGGTCGTCCGGCGGCGCCGCGGTGTGGTTGTCGGAGCTGATCTGGCGGGACTTCTACCACCAGATCCTGCACCACCACCCGCGCGTCGTCGGCGCCAGCTTCAAGCCCGAGTACGACCGGATCCGCTGGGACGAGGGCCCCGAGGCGGACGCCCTCTTCGCCGCCTGGTGCGAGGGCCGCACCGGCTACCCGCTGGTCGACGCCGCGATGGCGCAGATCAACCGCACCGGCTACATGCACAACCGCCTGCGCATGATCGTCGCGAGTTTCCTGAGCAAGGACCTGGGGCTGGACTGGCGGCGCGGCGAGGCGTACTTCGCGCGGCAGCTCAACGACTTCGATCTGGCCGCCAACAACGGCGGCTGGCAGTGGGCGGCCTCGACCGGCTGCGACGCGCAGCCGTATTTCCGCATCTTCAACCCGGTGACCCAGAGCAAGCGCTTCGATCCCGGCGGCTCCTTCATCCGCCGCTACCTGCCGAAACTGGCTGCGCTGCCGGATGCGCTGATCCATGCGCCGTGGCTGGCGCGGCCGGCCGAGCTGCAGGCGGCCGGCATCACGCTCGGCCGCGACTACCCGGCGCCGGTGGTCGAGCACGACACCGCCCGCGCCCGCACGCTGGACCGCTACGGCATCGTCAAGACCGATCGCTGACGGCGCCGCAGCCGCCCTCGGCGCGGCAGGGACACGGCCGGAGAACCGGCAAGATTCGCTATCGGAGAGTATTTTTCTATCGGTCCGCCACTCTAGGCTCGCACCGTGAGCATCCACAGACTTATCCGTGAAGGCAGACAGCGTCTGGGGCTGAGCGAGCAGCAGTTCGCGCAGGCCGTCGGCGTCACGCGCGGCGCTGTCCAGCAGTGGGAGAAGCCGGGCGGAACCGCGCCCAAGCGCAGCAACCAGCCGCGCGTGGCCGAGCTGCTCGGGGTCTCGGTCGCCGAGCTCGTGGCGGGCGGCTCCAACGTGGGGCGGACGATCGCGGTGCGCGGCGAAGTGCCGCTGGTCTCGGAGGTCGAGGCCGGCAACTACACGGTGATCGACAACTACAAGCTCACCCCGCACTACGACACCGTGCCGGTGTCGGTCCCGGTGAAGCGCCACACCTACGCGCTGCGGGTCCACGGCGACAGCATGGCCAGCACCAACGGCGACTCGTTCCCCGACGGCTCGATCGTCGTGGTCGAGCCCGAGATGACGGCGCAGGCCGGGGACTACGTGATCGCCCTCAACGCCGAGAACCAGACCACCTTCAAGCAACTCGTGCGCGACGGCGGCGAGTACTTCCTGAAGCCGCTGAATCCGCGTTACCCGATCAGGCCGCTCGGCAGCGCGCGGATCATCGGCGTGATCCGCGAGTTCTCGAAACGCTTCCGCTGACCTTCAGGAACGATTTCGCCGGATAGAGTGAAGTGCTCCGGATAGTTACGCTATCTGGGCCGGGGCCGCCATCCGGTTGCGCGTGTAGCGGGCGATCAGCGCGAGCAGGTCCTCTTCGGAATACGGCTTGCCGAGGTAGTGGTCCACGCCCAGCTCGGCCGCGTAGTCCCGGTGCTTCTGCGCGATCCGCGAGGTGATCATGATCACCGGCAGGTCGCGCAGGCGGGCATCGGCGCGCATGTTGCGCACCAGGTCGAAGCCGTCCATGCGCGGCATCTCGATGTCCGACAGCACGATCTGCGGCACGTTCTCGGCGAGCCGTTCCAGCGCGTCCAGGCCGTCCTTGGCGAGCACCACGCGGTAGCCCTCGCGCAGCAGCAGGCGCTGGGTGACCCGGCGCACCGTGAGCGAGTCGTCGACGACCATCACCAGCGGCGCTTCGTCCACCGCGGCTGCCGCCTCGGCCACCGGCGCGGCGCCCTGCGGCTGCGGCGCCTGCAGCGCCGCGCGCGTCGCCTCGCGGGCGGTCTCGCCGTAGAGCGTGGCAAGTGCGACCGGGTTGTAGATCAGCGCCACCGCACCCGACGCGAGCAGCGTGATGCCGGCCAGGCCCGGCAGCCGCGACAGCTGCGGCCCGAGGTTCTTGACGACGACTTCCTGGTTGCCCAGCACTTCGTCGACGTGCAGCGCGATGCGCTGCTGGGCGCTGCGGATGATCACGACCGGGCGCGTGCGCGCCTCGCTGGCGCCCGGCCGGGCGCTGATCTGCAGCAGCGCGCCGAGCCAGAAGAACGGCAGCGGCCGCTCGGCGGTCGGGAACGAGCCGGTGGCGTAGGCGGCGTCGACCTCGGCCGGCGTGGCGCGCCGCACCACCTCGACCAGCGTCGACGGCACGGCCACGTGGGTGTCCCCGCAGCGCAGCATCACCACCTGCGTGACGGCGGTCGTCAGCGGCAGGATCATCTTGAACGAGGTGCCCTGCCCCGCGGCGGTCGCGGTCTCGACCCGGCCGCCCATGGCGTTGACCTCGGCCCGCACCACGTCCATGCCGACGCCGCGGCCGGACAGCTCGGTCACCGTGTCGGCGGTCGAGAAGCCGGGCGCGAAGATCAGGTTGGCGAGCTCGGCGTCGGTGGGCTCCACGTTCGGGTCGAGCAGGCCGAGCGCGCGGCCCTTCTCGCGGATGCGCGGCAGGTTCAGGCCGGCGCCGTCGTCGCGGAACTCGACGCCGACTTCGTTGCCCTCCTGCGAGAGCGCGACGATGATCGTGCCGCTCGGGTCCTTGCCGGCCGCCTTGCGCGCCTCGGGCATCTCGATGCCGTGGCCCACGCTGTTGCGCAGCAGGTGCTCGAACGCGCCGGTCATGCGGTCCAGCACGCCGCGGTCCACCTCGACCCGGCCGCCGACGATGTCGAGCCGCACCGACTTGCCGGTCTCCTTGGCGGCCTGGCGCACCACGCGGTACAGGCGGTCGGACAGGCCCTCGAACTCGACCATGCGGGTGCGCAGCAGGTCGTCCTGCAGCTCGCGGGTCATGCGGGCCTGGGCGACGAGCTCGTCCTCGGTCACCTCGAGCGAGCGCTGCAGCGTGCGCTGGACGGTCGCGACGTCGTTGACCGACTCGGCCATCATCCGCGTCAGTTCCTGGAAGCGGGTGAAGCGGTCGAACTCGAGCGGATCGAAGGACTGCGAGGCCGCCTTCGCCGCCTCGAGCCGCGAGCTCATCTGGACCTCGCCGTGGAACTCGATGTCGCGCAGCTGCGCGCGCAGGCGTTCCAGGTTTTCCGTGAGGTCGGCGAGCGAGGTCTTGATCTGCGACACGCCGGTCTCGATGCGTGAGCGCGTGATGCTGACCTCGCCGGCCTGGTTCACGAGCCGGTCGAGCAGCGGCGCGCGCACGCGCACCGCCGACTGCGCGATCTGCGCGCGCTCGGGCGCCTGGCGCGCGGCCGGTTCGGTCAGTGGGAAGCGCGACCAGTCGATCTCGGCCAGCGGCACCTGGGCCGGCGCGGGTGCCGGCTCGCGTGGCGGTTCCGATGCCGTCGCGGACGACGGTTCGAACCCAGCATCAGCCGGGCCCGGCCCATCGGCTTCGGCGACCGGCTCGAACGCCGGTGCTTCATCGAGCGCCTGCGCTTCGGCCTGCGCGAGCTCCTGCACCAGCGGCAGCGGTTCCGCCGGCGCGACGGGCAGCGGCTCGTCGTAGCCGTCGCCCGCCACGTCGATCCCGGACAACCCGCCGAACCGCGAACTCGGCGCGCTGGTCGGCAGCGGCGCCCAGCCGGATTCGTAGGTCGGCGGCGGCGCCACTTCGAGCAACACGGCCAGTTCGGAAATCGGCGCCTCGGCCGGCGGTGGCGCGCTCTCGGCGCGCGGCGCGGCGGCCTCGGGCGGCGGACCGCCGTCGCGCAGCGCCTCGAAGGTCTGCGCCAGCAGGTCGCCATAGGCCTGCAGCGACTCGACATCCTCGAGCTGCACCGCCGGCTGCGCGAGCACGCGCTCGATCCGCGTCTCCAGGTGGTGCGCCATCTCGCCCAGGCGCATCGCGCCCGCGAGCCGCGCGCCGCCCTTCAGGGTGTGCAGCGTGCGCATGCACGCCGCCGGCGGCGCCGGATCGGCCGGCTTGCGGGTCCAGTCGCGCAGCCGGGTCGCGAGCTGCGGCAGCAGCTCCTCGGCCTCTTCCGCGAAGATCGGGAACAGCTCGGCATCGATCGCGTCGACGGCGTCGATCGCGTCGTCGGCGTCGACGAGCGCACTCATCGGCAGGCGGTGCGGGGCCTCGACCGGCAGCTCGCCGAGCGGCTTGAGTTCCGCCACGCCGAAGGGCTCGAAGCGGCCGAACACCGACTCGGTGGCAGGCGCCTCGGCGGGCGCGGCCGCGGGCTCGTCGGCGTGCTCGTCGGCGTGCAGATCGGCGTGCAGGTCGGTGTCCTCCGCGAACGCGACCGGCGCGTCCTGCGCGTCCCGCTCATCGAGCGCCTCCGGCGCCTCCACCGGCAGCGCCAGCGGCGCGCTGTCGACACCCGCGTCGGCCTCGGCGGTCGATTCCTCGAGGCGGCGCGCGGAGGTGAGCTCGTGCGCGGCCAAGCGCGCGACCAGCTCGGGCGACGGCTCCTTCAGGAAGCCGGCGGCGAACTGGTGCAGCAGGCGGCGGATCTCGTCGGAGACGTCGACGAACAGGCGCGCCTCCTCGGGCGTGCCGCGGCCGATCGCATGCGAGCGGGCCTGCGCGTGCTCGAGCGAGCGCGCGAGCTGGGACAGCTCGGTGAAGCCGACCGTCGCCGAACTGCCGGCGAGCGAATGCGCGAGCGCGACCGGCGTCTCGCCGATCGGGCGGTCGAGCTCCATCGCCCACTCGGCCAGCTCGGTGCCGAGCCGGCGCGACAGCTCGTCGGCCTCGTTCAGGTAGATGTTGAACAGCGGGATGCCGATGCGCAGCGGCCCGACGACCTTGACCTGCTCGTCTTCCAGATCGGCCCGGACCGACGGTTCGGGCACGGCGTCGAGGGCGGGTTCGGACGCCGCCCCGGGTTCCGGCAGGACGAATTCGGCCTCCGGCGCATCGGGCACCTCGGGTGCATCGGGCGCGAAGGCGAGGTCGAGGTCGACGCCGGATCGCGTCAGCGTCTCGACCAGCGGCGGCGTCTCGAGCGGGCCGAAGTCGAGCTCCAGGTCCATCAGCTCCGGCGCGAACTCGTCGGTGGCCTCGACCGTCTCGGGCAGCGGCAGCGGTTCGGTCGGCTCGGCGTCGAACGGGTGGTGCAGCGCGTCGGCGGACAGGTCGAGCGGCGCCGAGCGGCTCGTCGCCGCGTCGGCCGCGGCCGGGATCGCAGCGGACCCGGCCGGCGTGGCGGGCGTGGCCGCGGCGAAGCCGGCGAAGTCGAGGTCGAAGCTCAGGTCGGGCATCGGCGGCTCGGCCGGTGCGGGCGTCGGCGCGACTGCCGGTGCGGGCGGCGGCGCGAGGTCGAGGTCGGCGGCCGAAGGCAACCCGGCGAGCAGGTCGAACGGGGTGTGCATCGACTGCGATTCGAGCGCCTCGGGCGGCGCCTCGTTCAGCAGCCGCGCCGATTCGATCACCGCGGCGCTGTGGTGCAGACCGCTGCGGCCCTGCGTGATGTCGTCGATCCAGCCGGACAGGTAGTCGAGGCTCCAGTCGGTGAACGCGAGCAGCGGCGGAGACGCCGCCGATTGCTCGGCCAGGTGCGAGTTGTAGACCTGCTCGCAGGCCCAGGCGGCCTCGCCGAAGTCCTTCAGCCCGACCATCCGCGAGCTGCCCTTCAGCGTGTGGAACGCGCGCCGCAGCGTGGTGCCGAGGCCCAGGTCGTCCGGCGTCTCGACCAGCGCCGCGCTGGCGTCGCGCGCCGTCGCCAGCACCTCGTTGGCCTCCTCGAGGAAGACCTCGCGCATCTCGTTGTCCTGCGCGAGCTGGGCGCTGCCGGTGGACAGGCCGAAGTCGAGCCGCATCGGCTCGCTGACGCGGCCGCGGTCGGCGGCGACCTCGGGCGCGAGCCCGACCGGGTCGGACGCGGTCGCGACGAAATCCACCAGCGCCTCGGAGAGTTCGTCCCGCGCTGCGGCCAGGCCGGCCGGGTCGTCGGTGCGCTCGAAGGCCTCTTGCGCCTTGGCCACGGTGGCGGCGAGCGCCGGCTGGTCGGCGGCGTTCGCCTCGTGCGAGAGGCGCTCGAGATCGCGCGTCACCTCGGCCAGCGGCACGTCCTGCCGCACCGAGCTGAAGGCCAGCAGTTGGGCCTGTTCGATCAGGCGTTGCTCGACCGGCGGGGCCGACTGCACGCCGCGCACTGCCTCGGGCGCGTGGACTTCGGCGTCGCGGCCCATCACCGGGCTGAGCACGCCGGTCTGCGCGTCGTAGCGGAACAGCGATTTCGCCATCTGCGGCTGCACGCTGAGCATGTCGATCAGGAAGCCGAGCGCGCCCAGGTTGCCGGCGAGGCGGTCGAACAGCGCCGTCTGCACGGGCGCGTCGGCGGGGGTTTCGCTCGAGGCCAGCGCATCGATCTCGTCGCGCATGTGCAGCAGCGCGGCCGAGGCGTGGTCCATGCCGAGCACCGAGAGCACGCCGCGCATCGCGGCCAGCTGGTTGGGCACCGGGATCAGCAGCTCGCGCCGCTCGGGCGCGCGGAAGAACTGGTCGATCGACTTCTCGGCCTCGGACAGGCTGGCGCGCAGTTCCTGCACGACGCTGCCCATGGTCTGGCGGTCGGAGACGCGGCGGTACAGCTCCTCCATCCAGCCTTCGAGCGGCTCCGGCGCCTGGCCCTGGCGCACGGCGGCGAGGCGGTCGGCCAGGCGCTGCACGCGCTGCGCCTGCTCGGGGTGATCGAAATCGACATCGTCGAGCGCCGCCTCGACGTACAGCAGGCTGGTCGCGACTTCCATCGCCAGCGGCGCTGCGGGCGCACCGTTGCTCTGCTGCGTCTGCGCGACGGCGTGCTGGAGTTCGGCCGCGAACAGGTCGCCGAGCGGGAACAGCCGCTTCAGCGATTCGCCGACCAGCGCGAACTGCTCGGACAGCCCGGTCATGCGGTGCATCTCGCCGCCGGCCACGCCGGACCAGGCGTCCTTCGCGGCGACGACGCGCTTCTTGGCCTGCGCGAGCACCGACGGGTCGAAGCGGCCGAGCACGCTCAGCGCATAGTCGGTCGGCACGTGGTGCACCAGGCCGTAGGCCAGGCGAACGGCGGCCAGGCGCGGCGCGTGGCGGCCGTCGCCGGGCGAGGCGCTCTGGGCGCAGAAGAAGAGCAGGTCCTGTGCGAGGCGCTCGGAGACTTCGGTGTCGCCGCGCGCGGTCATGCGGAATTGCGCCAGCAGGCGCGACGCGACCCGCTTGCTGAACACGTCGAAGCCGAGCAGCCCGTGGGCCTGCGCCTCGAACACGGCGGCGGCCATCTTCCACAGCGTCGCGATGTGGCTCTGCGTCGCCCCGGCGCCCAGGCCGGCGGCGATGTCGCTCATGCGCGCCGCGTTTGGCGCCGGATCGGCCGCGCGCATCAGCGGCAGCAGCTGCGCCTCGATCAGGGCCTGCGTGCCGGCGTCGTGCGGCAGCGCGACGACGGACGGATCGTCCGGCAGCTCGCGCCATTGCCAGTCGACCGACCACAGGTCGGCCGGGTGCACGCGGTCGGCCCCCGCGGCCTCCTGGACCGCGCGGTACTGCGGGAACAGCGACAGCGTGGACACCGGCTTGCCGGCCAGCAGCCGGCCCAGGTAATCGAGCAGCGCGAACGACGACCGCTCGATGTCGTCGACGACGACCGAGCCGAGCTTGTGCGGCTTGGCGACGAAGCGCTGCACCAGCGCCTCGCTCGCGCGCAGCACCAGCGCCGCGGCCGGCTGGCCGACGAGCTCGAGCGCGCCGACGCCCTGGTGGATCTGCGAACGCGCGTGACGCAGCACGGCCGGATCGACGGCGTCGATGTCGGAGCTGCCGAGCGCATCCGTTTCCTTGACGAAGCGGCGCAGCGACTTGTGCGCGGCATCCAGCGAACGGCGCAGCTCCTCGTGGACCCACGCCAGGGCACTCAGGTCGTCGCTGCTCGGTTCGGTCGTCGGGGTCATCGTGTCGCTCTGGATGGAGGTGTGTCTGATTCGACCGAACTCACTCGATCTTGAACCGTGCCACCGACTGTTTCAGTTCCTCGGCGGTGCGCGACAGCTCGCGCACCATCTGCGCTGTCGAGCGCGTGCCCTCGCCGGTCTGCTCGGTCACCGCGAAGATGTGCTGGATGTTGGCCGCGACCACGTTGGCGGATTGCGCCTCGCTGAGCGCCTGGTTCGAGATCGCCGCGATCAGCTCTGAGAGCTGGCGCGAGACCCGGTCGATCTCGCCGAGCGCCGTGCCGGCCGCGTCGGTCAGCCGGGTGCCTTCGACCACGCCCTGGGTGCTGCGCTCCATCGCGCCGACGGCGTCCTGGGTGTCGGTCTGAATCGTCTTCACCAGCGCCGCGATCTGGCGCGTCGCGTCGCCGGAACGTTCCGCCAGCCGCTGCACTTCCTCGGCCACGACCGAGAAGCCGCGGCCCGCCTCGCCGGCCGAAGCCGCCTGGATCGCGGCGTTCAGCGCCAGCACGTTCGTCTGCTCGGTAATGTCGGAGATCAGCTCGGTGATCTCGCCGATCTCCTGGGACGACTCGCCCAGGCGCTTGATGCGTTTCGAGGTCTCCTGGATCTGGTCGCGGATCGAGTTCATGCCGCCGATCGTGTTCTGCACCGCGCGCAGACCGGATTCAGCCGCCTCCAGCGACTGGCGCGCCACCGCGGCGGTCTCCTGGGCCTGGCCCGACACGTCGTTGATTCGGCCCGCCATCTGCAGCACCGACTCGCCGGTGTCGCGGATCTCGCGCAGCTGTTCGGAGGACGCCGCCAGAAGCTCGGTCGACGTGGCCTCGACCTGCTGGGTCGTGTCGGTCACGCGGCCGACCGTGCCCTGCACCTGCGACACCAGCGTGCGCAGCTCCTCGACCGTGTAGTTCACCGAGTCGGCGATCGCGCCGGTGATGTCCTCGGTGACCGTGGCCTGCTGGGTCAGGTCGCCTTCCGCGACCGCCTGCAGCTCGTTCATCAAGCGCAGAATCGCGGCCTGGTTGGCGTCGTTGACGCGCTTGGCTTCCTGCTGTTCGCGCTCGGCGGCGTGGCGCTGGCCTTCCGAGGCCGTCGCCCGTTCGGCCTGACCGCTGACATACAGCCGCAGCAACCCGGCGCCGCCGAGCAGCAGCAGGACCGCCGACAGCAGCAGCAGCACCAGGCTCAGCCCGCCGAAGCCGGTCTCGCGGCCGAGCCGCTCCTGCACGACCTCCAGGCCTTTGCGCAGCGGCTCGCTGTCGGCCACGATGCTGGCCTGCGCCTCGCGCGCCGAGACCAGCCCCTGCAGGTTGCCGAGGATCGCGCTGGCCTGGGTTCGCGTCAGTTCGTACTGCCGCATCAGCGCGGTGAGGCGCTCGCGGGTCTGCGCGTCCTTGGTGGCCGGCAGGCGCAGTTCGGCGTTGCCGTCGAGCAGGCCCTGGCCGAGTTCGCGGAACGAGTTCAGGTCCTTGCCGAGCAGGAACACGGCCTCGGGGCTCACGCCTTCCATCGTCAGGAATTCGTTGGCGGACTTGCCGATGCGCTGGGTCAGCATCACCAGCTGACCGACGGCCGACAGTTCGGCCGGCGACGCGTCCTGCTGCAGCTTCAGCGACGACACCGTCTCGGCCGTCTCGAGCAGGTCGGACGACTGGCGGTTGATCGCGCGCAGCGCCTGGCCGACCTGCGTCAGCACCTGCTGCTGGTCGAGCACGGTCTTGGCGCTCTTCTCGGCCTTGTCGATCAGCGGCAGCATCGGCTCGATCGCGTCCTGCACGCTGCCCGGGGCCGCGGCGATGGTGTCGTCGCCGGTGCGCAGCGCACGCACGTTGCGCACGAGCACGTCGGCGCTCTCCTTGACCTCGGGGAACGCCGCGCTGCTGCCGATCAGCGCCTGCGAGACCGACTTGGCGAGCCGCTGCGACTGCATCAGCGCCTGGCCGCTGGCACCCACCTGCGCCGAGCCGCGGTTGGCGGCCAGCAGCGACAGCACCGTCATCAGGATCAGCCCGACGAGGCCGAGCCCGGCCAGCACGAACAGGATGCGCTGCTGCTCGGCGACCGGGCGCTTGCCGATCAGCGGCAGGCCGGTGCCGGCGGCCGGCGCGAGCTCACCTTCCTGCAGACGCGTCTCGACAAAATCGGGCATCTCGGACGGCGCGGCCGCCGAGATGATGGAGGTGTCCGGTCCCTGGGTGGCCGGCTGCGAGGGCACGCCATAGGCGATCCCGGAGTCGGGCCCGGCGGCAGCCAGGCGCGCGCCGTGCGGTGTCAGCGTGTCGTCGAACGGACCGGCGTTCGCGCGTGTGGCCGCCCCCTCGTCCTTCGGACCCCGACCGGTAATCTTGTCTAGGAAGCTCATGTCGCCCTCTCGCGTCTCTCGTTCTGGGCCGGGCGTCGACGACGCTCAGCCCACGATCTTCAGGAATGCCTCGTCACCCACCAGCGCCGCCAGCTTCAGCTCCTGCCACAGCCGTCCGTTCGCGTCCCGCAGCACCGCGCCGGCGAACGCCGGCCGCATCGCAGCGTCATGCTGCGGCTCGGGGGTGAGTTCGTCGTCGCTGCGCAGGCCGGACAGCTTGTCGACCATCAGCACGCAGTTGATGTCGAGCGCCGCGTTGAAGCCGACCAGCCGCGACTGCTCGCGACCCGGCTCGTGCGTCTTGATGCCCAGGAAGCCGGCCAGGTCGACCACGCCGTGCAGGTGGCCGCGCAGGTTCGCGACACCCAGGAACCAGCGGTGGCTGTACGGCACCGGCAGGATGGTGGTGAGCGCGAAGATCTCGCCGGCCTCGCGCAGCGGCAGCAGGAAGCCGCGCCCGCTGCACTCGATCGCCAGCCACGACTGGCCGCGCACCTGGGTGCGCGCCGCCTGCAAGCGCTCGGCCAGCCGGGCCTGGAGTTCGCGAAGGGCTTGCTTGTTGGCCATTCAGCGCGTGCGTGTCAATCGAACGCGTGGATCTTGGCCACGAGTTCCTCGGCGTTGACCGGCTTGACGATGTAGTCGCGTGCGCCCTGGCGCATGCCCCAGACCTTGTCGGTCTCCTGGTTCTTGCTGGTGCACATGATCACCGGCACGCCGGTGAAGCGCGGGTCGCGCGTGATCGCGCGGGTCAGCTGGAAGCCGTTCTGGCCGGGCATCACCACGTCCATCAGGATCAGGTCGGGCTTCTCCTCGCCGAGGCGGCGCATCGCCTCCTCGCCGTTCTCGGCCGTGCGCACCGCGTAGCCGCGCTTGACCAGCAGGTCGGTCAGGTAGTGCAGCTCGGTCTTCGAGTCGTCCACCAGCAGGATCTTCTGAATCGTCATGTGCTCGTCCTCGTCAGGCGCCGCGCCGGTGTTGCTCGACGGCCTGCAGGAGCTGGTCCTTCGTGAATGGTTTGGTGAGGTAGGCCTCTGAGCCGACCATGCGGCCGCGCGCCTTGTCGAACAGCCCGTCCTTGGACGACAGCATGATGACCGGCACGGTCGCGAACTTGGTGTTGCGCTTGATGATCGCGCAGGTCTGGTAGCCGTCCAGGCGCGGCATCAGGATGTCGCAGAAGATCAGGTCCGGGTCGTGGTCGTTGACCTTGGCCAGCGCGTCGAATCCGTCCTCGGCCAGCAGCACGCTGTAGCCGCCCTGCTTCAGGAAGATCTCGGCACTGCGGCGGATGGTATTGCTGTCATCGATGACCAGCACCGTGACGCCGGGGGGATCGGCGGGGGCCTGATTGCTCAACAAGCATTCTCCTCAACGACGCGATCGACTCGGCGAAAGGATGTCCGCCGCGGGCCCGCAGTGCGGTCTTATCGGCGGCGATGGCCGGACCTGAAGCTCAGATCTGGACCATCTCGAAATCTTCCTTGCGGGCGCCGCATTCGGGGCAGGTCCAGTTCATCGGCACGGCTTCCCACCGGGTGCCTGGCGCGATGTCATGCTCGGGATCGCCGGCGGCCTCGTCGTAGATCCATCCGCAGATGAGGCACATCCAGGTTTTGGGTTCGGTCACTTTGTTGGCACAGCCTGACGGGGCGGTTCGCTTCACTACAATGCAGACAGATTGTAGCCATCGCTCTTGCCAGAAATTCAAGTGTTTGTAGGCACATACGCAACATACCTCACGTTCGTCTAGAGGTTCGGCCACGTTCGGTTACGACCTGTTTCGCCGCCCTCCTCACCCAACGCGCTCGGGCCCCTTCGATGACCGCTGATTCCCCCCTTCCCGAGACCCCGGCCGACGCCGACACCGAACAGGCGGCACCCGCCTGCGTGATGAGCTTCAACGCCAGCGACCCGAGCGGCGCCGGCGGCATGGCGGGTGACGTGGCCACGATCGCCGCGATGGGTGCGCACGGCCTGCCGGTCGTCACCAGCATCGTGATGCGCGACACCCACGAGGTCTTCGACCACCACCCGATCGACGCCGACGTGATCGCCGAGCAGGCCCGCAGCATCCTCGAGGACGTGACGATCGCGGCCTGGAAGGTCGGCTTCCTCGGCTCGACCGAGGGCGTCAGCACCGTCGCCGAGATCCTGTCCGACTACCCGGACGTACCGCTGGTCGCGTACATGCCGAACCTGGCGTGGATCGAGGAGGACGAGCAGCAGAGCTACCTCGACGCCTACCGCGAGCTGGTGCTGCCGCAGACCGAGGTGCTGGTCGGCAGCCACCAGACGCTGACCGACTTCCTGCTGCCCGAATGGGACAACGAGCGCCCGGCCTCGCCGCGCGAACTCGCGGTGGCCGCCGCCGAGCACGGCACGCGCTTCGTGCTGGTCACCAGCGTGCCGCTGCCCGACCAGTACATGGACAACGTGCTCGCCTCGGCGCAGGGCGCCATCACCGGCGAGAAGTTCGAGCGCTTCGAGGTCGCGTTCGTCGGTGCCGGCGACACGCTGGCGGCCGCGCTGGCGGCGCTGCTGGCGTCCGGCGCGGAGCTGACCGCGGCGGTCGGCGAGGCGCTCGCGTTCCTCGACCAGGCGCTGGACGCGGGCTTTCGCCCCGGCATGGGCAACGTGATCCCGGACCGCTTCTTCTGGGCGCTGCCGCCCGGCGAGGAGGACGAGGACGACGCCGAGCCCGGCGCCGAAGACAGCGCGCCCGACGACACCGCACCCGACGACGACACCCCGCCGAAGAACACCCGACATGTCCACTGACCGGATGAACCCGACCACCAACGCCGCGCTGTTCGAGCGCGCCCAGCAGGTCATCCCCGGCGGCGTCAATTCGCCGGTGCGTGCCTTCCGCGCGGTCGGCGGCACGCCGCGCTTCATCGCGCGCGCCCAGGGGCCGTACATCTTCGACGCCGAAGGCACCCGCTACATCGACTACATCGGCTCGTGGGGCCCGATGATCCTCGGCCACGGCCACCCGGCCGTGCTCGAGGCGGTGCAGAAGGCGGCCGTCGACGGCTTCTCGTTCGGCGCGCCGACCGAGCGCGAGGTCGAGCTGGCCGAGGAGATCCTGAGCCTCGTGCCCAGCATGGACCAGCTGCGGCTCGTCAGCTCCGGTACCGAGGCCGCGATGAGCGCGCTGCGCCTCGCACGCGGCGCCACCGGGCGCAGCAAGATCATCAAGTTCGAGGGCTGCTACCACGGCCATGCCGACGCGCTGCTGGTCAAGGCCGGATCGGGCCTCGCGACCTTCGGCCACCCGACCAGCGCCGGCGTGCCGGCCGAGGTGGTGCAGCACACGCTGGTCCTCGAATACAACAACGTCGCGCAACTCGAGGAGGCGTTCGCGCTGCACGCGGAGGACGGCCCGGGCGGCATCGCCTGCGTGATGATCGAGCCGATCGCCGGCAACATGAACTTCGTGCGCGCCAGCGTGCCGTTCATGAAGCGCCTGCGCGAACTGTGCTCGCAGCACGGCGCGATGCTGGTGTTCGACGAGGTGATGACGGGCTTCCGCGTCGCGCTCGGCAGCGCGCAGTCGATCTATGCCAAGGCGATCCCGGGTTTCGAGCCCGACCTCAGCGTGTTCGGCAAGGTCATCGGCGGCGGCATGCCGCTGGCGGCCTTCGGCGGCAAGCGCGAGGTCATGCAACAGCTCGCGCCGCTCGGGCCGGTCTACCAGGCCGGCACGCTCTCGGGCAACCCGATCGCGACCGCGTGCGGTCTGGCCACACTGCGCGAGATCCGCAAGCCGGGCTACTTCGACGCGCTCTCGGCCAGCACGCGCAGCGTGCTCGACGGCCTGCTCGCGAGCGCCAAAGAGGCCGGCGTGCCGATGGTCGGCGATTGCGAGGGCGGCATGTTCGGCTTCTTCTTCGCGAGCGAGCTGCCGACGACCTACTCGGCCGTGATGGCGACCGACAAGGACTACTTCAACCGCTTCTTCCACGCCATGCTCGACCGCGGCGTGTACTTCGCGCCGGCGATGTACGAGGCCGGCTTCGTGAGCAGCGCCCACACGCCGGACGACCTGCGCGCGACCGCCGCCGCCGCGCTCGACGCCTTCCGCGCACTGCGCTGACGCGCGTGGGCGTCACCACCGCCGCGTACCGCGCGGCCGTGTTCGACATGGACGGCCTGCTGCTCGACTCCGAGCGGCCGGTGCGCGACGCCTGGATGCAGGTGGCGGCCGAGGTCGGAGTGGCGCTGACCCCCGCCGCCTACCTGGACCTGATCGGCCGCAACCACCGCGACAGCACGCAGCGGCTGCGCGCGATCTTCGCCGACGACGCGCTGCTGGCCGACGCGCACGGCCGCGTCGTGCAGTTGCTCGACGAACGATTCGGCGAGCGCCCGTTCGACGTCAAGCCCGGCGTGCGACGGCTGCTGCAGGCGCTGCGCGCCGCGCACCTTCCGTGCGCGGTGGCCTCGTCCACGCACCGGGCCGAGCTTGAGCGCCGGCTCGCGCGCGCCGGGCTGCTCGATTTCTTCGCGGCCGTCTGCGGCGGCGACGAGGTGGCGCACGGCAAGCCCGCGCCCGACATCTACCTGCTCGCCGTGGCGCGGCTCGGCGTCGACGCGGCAACCACGCTGGCGTTCGAGGATTCGGGCCACGGCGCGCTGGCCGCGATCGCCGCCGGGCTCGGCGTCGTCGTCGTGCCCGACCTCAAGCCGCCGGAGCCCGCCTGGCAATCGCGCAGCGTCGCGGTGCTGGACTCGCTGGACGCCGTCACCGCGCAAAGCGCGGCGTGGTTCGGCATCGAACTGGCGGGTCAAGCGGGAGAAGAACGCAAGCCGTAGACCTTGCCGCCGGCGAACAGGTACTCGGCGCGCACGACCGCTTCGCCCTTCTCGCCGACGAGCGTGAAGCCGAGCACCGCGACCGACTCGCCGACCTTGATCTCCGGTACCTTCCACGCGTCCATGCGGGTGAGCGGGGCCAGCTCGACCTCCCAGCGCTTGTCGCGCCGGGTCGGCAGCACCGCGCGCTTCAGCAGCGCCGGCCCGTCGACCGACGCCGATTGCGCCGGCAGCGTGCGCTGCGCCAGGTCGGCCGGCAGCTTCGGATCGGCCGGCAGCTCGATCTCCAGCTCGGCATGCGGGTTGCGCCACGCCACCGTCACCACCTTGCCCTCGATCCAGATCGGGCGGTCCTGGTCGAAGCTGCTCCAGCCGTGGTGTGCGAAGGCGCGCGGCGTCAAGGCCAGCGCGGCGAGGCCGAGAACGGTGCGTCGATCCATGGTGGGGTGCTCCTCAGAGGTAGGCGATCCAGCGACCGCAGATGATGACCACTAGCCAAAGCCCCAGCGAGAGTGCGGTCTGCGCGCGGGCGATGCCGTCGAGCTTCGTCAGGCCGTCGCGTGCGTGAAACAGGCCGGCGTTCGCGCCGGCCAGCGTCAGCACCCCCATCTTGAACACGAACGCCCGGTTGGCGATCAGCTCGGCCGCCTGGCTCGAGAACATCAACGCGCCGCTGAACACCGCCAGACCGAAACCGCTCATCGAGACCGTCAGCGCCAGCCGCGACAGCGCCGGCAACGGCAGCTCGCGGCCCCAGCCCCAGACCCGCAGCTCGAGCAGCACGAGACTGCCCACCAGCAACGCGATGCCGGCGATGTGCACCACCTCTAGCGCGGGGTACACGACCGGGTTGCTCGCGATCCAGGACGACATGGGCACCGATTCTGCATGCGGCTGGCGTGTCCCGACCCTTCCCTAGAATCTCCCAATGCACATTCACATCCTCGGCATCTGCGGCACCTTCATGGGTGGCCTGGCCGCGCTGGCCCGCGAAGGCGGCCACACCGTCACCGGCTGCGACGCCGGCGTCTACCCGCCGATGAGCGACCAGCTGCGTGCGCTCGGCATCGAGCTGGTCGAGGGCTACGTCGCCGAGCAGCTCGCGTTCAAGCCCGACCTGTTCGTGGTCGGCAACGTCATCACGCGTGGCAACCCGCTGATGGAGGCGATCCTCGACGCCGGCGCGCCGTACATCAGCGGCCCGCAATGGCTGGCCGAGCACGTGCTGCAGGGCCGGCATGTGCTGGCGGTGGCGGGCACGCACGGCAAGACGAGCACGACCTCGATGCTCGCGTGGGCGCTCGAGAAGGCCGGGCTGGAGCCGGGCTTCCTGGTCGGCGGCGTGCCTTTGAACTTCGGCGTGTCGGCTCGTCTCGGCAAGGTTGCCTTCGGCGCCCCGTTCGTGATCGAGGCCGACGAGTACGACACCGCGTTCTTCGACAAGCGCAGCAAGTTCGTGCACTACCGGCCGCGCACCGCGATCCTGAACAACCTGGAGTTCGACCACGCCGACATCTTCGACGACCTGGCGGCGATCGAGCGCCAGTTCCATCACCTGGTGCGCACCGTGCCCGCGAAAGGCCGGCTGGTCGTCAACTCGCGCGAGGAGAGCCTGCAGCGCGTGCTGGCGATGGGCTGCTGGAGCGAGGTGACGCGCTTCGGCGCGCGCAAGGAAGCGCCGGGCGCCCTGCGCGCGCGCGGCGAGCCGCACGCCTTCGACGTGCTGCGCGGCAGCCTGAAGATCGCGCGGGTCGAGTGGTCGCTGCTGGGCGAGCACAACCAGCTCAACGCGCTGGCCGCGATCGGCGCGGCCGAGCATGTGGGCGTGGCGCCCGAGGTGGCCGCCCAGGCGCTGGCGAGCTTCGAGAACGTGCGGCGGAGGCTGGAACTGCGCGGCGAGGCCGGCGGCGTGAAGGTCTACGACGACTTCGCGCACCACCCGACCGCGATCCGCACCACCGTGAACGGGCTGCGGCGCAAGGTCGGCGCGCAGCGCATCCTGGCCGTGTTCGAGCCGCGGTCCAACACCATGAAGCTGGGCGCGATGAAGGCGCAGCTGCCGTGGTCGCTGGAGGAAGCCGACCTCGCGTTCTGCCACAGCGGCGGCCTGGGCTGGGACGCGGCGCAGGCCCTCGCGCCCATGGGCAAGCAGGCGGTCGTCTGCGACACGATCGACGAACTGGTCAAGCGCGTCGTGGCGGCGGCACGACCGGGCGACCACGTGCTGTGCATGAGCAACGGCGGCTTCGGCGGCATCCACCAGAAGCTGCTGGACGCGCTCGGCGCGGCGCGCTGAATCGACGATGGCGGTGCCGGTCACCAAGCTCCTGTACCTGCACGGCTTCCGCTCGTCGCCGCAATCGGCCAAGGCTCGGCTGACGCAGGCGTGGATGGCCGAGCACCATCCGCAGGTCGAGTGGTGGTGCCCGCAGTTGCCGCCGTCCCCGCGCGACGCGATGGCGCTGCTGCTCGACCGCGTCGCCGCGTGGCCGGCGGCCACCTCGGGCGTGATCGGCAGCTCGCTCGGCGGCTTCTACGCCACCGCGGTCGCCGAGCAGCTCGGCTGGCGCGCCGCGCTGCTGAACCCGGCCGTCGACCCGGCACGCGACCTCGCCAGGTACATCGGCGAGACCACCGCCTGGCACAGCGACGAGCGCTTCTTCTTCCGTCCGGAATTCATCGCCGAGCTGCGCGCGATCGCGCCGGCGACCCTGACGCGCATGGACCGCTACCACGCGGTCATTGCCAAGGGCGACGAAGTGCTGAGCTGGGTCGAGATGACCGGGCGCTATGCGGGCTGCGAACTCGAGCTGATCGAGGGCGGCGACCACGCCATCGGCGACTACGAGCGCTACCTGCCCGGCGTGATGGCGTTCTTCGGCCTCACCACGTGACCAGCGTCCAGATCACGCGGCCCCACACCTCGACGTTGAACCACAGCAGCAGTGCCATGTAGAGGCCGCGCCGCAGCGTGCGCGCACGGTCCAGCCAGACGTTGATGTCGAAGGCGATGAACAGCACGAAGCTGATCAGCGAGCCGCTCGCCAGCAGCACCGCGAGCACACCGATGATCCACCGGAAGATCGTCATCCCCTCGCCTCCCCCTCACCAATCAAATCATCGTCGCCAGGCGTTCGAGGATCAGCACCGCGAAAAAACCGAGCGCCGCGATCACCGTCCACTTGACGATGCGCACCGCGAAGACCTTGTAGCGCTGTTGCCCGGTGCCGATGTACATGGCCAGGCTCACCAGCCCCGCGGCCAGCAGCATCATCACGATCCAGCGAAAAATCAGCATCGGGAGAAGGAGGAGGCGGGGCGGCTCACCAAGCCGGCGCCAGCTCGGCGAGGCCCGCCGGCGCCTTGCGCGCGTCCTCGAAGCTGACGATCTCGTGGCTGGACGGATCGGCCAGTACCGCGCGCAGCAGCTTATTGTTCAGGTCGTGCCCGGCGCGGAACGCGGAATAGGCGGCGATCAGCGGATGGCCGACCACCAGCATGTCGCCGATCGCGTCGAGCATCTTGTGCTTCACGACCTCGTCGTCGTAGCGCAGGCCGTCGCCGTTCAGCACCTTGTAGTCGTCGATCACGAGCGCGTTGTCCATGCTGCCGCCCAGCGCCAGGCCGCGGGCACGCATCATCTCCACGTCCTTCGTGAAGCCGAGCGTGCGGGCGCGCGCGATCTCCTGCTTGTAGCGGCCCGAGCCCATGTCGAAGCTCACGCGCTGGCCCTGCTGGTCGACCGCCGGGTGGTCGAAATCGATCTCGAACGTGAGCTTGTAGCCCTCGAACGGCTCCAGCCGCGCCCACTTCAGCTGCGGGCCGGTGCCCTCGCGCACCTCCACCGGCTTGAGGATCCGCAGGAAGCGCTTCGGCGCGTCCTGCAGCTCGATGCCGGCGCTCTGCAGCAGGAACACGAAGCTCGCCGCCGAGCCGTCGAGGATCGGCACTTCTTCGCCGTTGATGTCGACGATCAGGTTGTCGATGCCCAGGCCCGAGCAGGCCGACAGCAGGTGCTCGATGGTCTTGACCTTCGGCGCACCCGGATCGCCGCCGGCCGACAGCGTGGTCGCCATGCGGGTGTCGGTGATCCACAGCGCGTTGACACGGATGTCGACCGGCTGGGCCAGATCGACGCGCCGGAAGACGATGCCGGTGTCGGCCGCGGCGGGGCGCAGCGTCAGCTCCACGCGTTGCCCGCCGTGCAACCCCACGCCGACGGCGCGGGTCATGGACTTGAGGGTGCGTTGGGCCAGCATGCTGCAATTGTCGCGGAAAACCTCAGGCGCCCAGCAGCGCGGACAGCGGCACGGCTTCGACGCGATCTGCAAGCCGGTAGCGGCGCGGGCCGGGATAGACGACATACAACGCGTCGAGCGCGAGGTCGACGAGCGCCACGCGCATCGACGTGGTAAGCGTGGGGGCGTCCGCACGCTTGAACTCGACGCCGATGCGCCGGCCGTCCCTGAACATCAGCAAATCGAGTTCTGCACCACCGTGCGTCGCCCAGAAAAAGGCCGAATCGGGCCGCGCGATACGCAGGATCTGGTCGAGCGCGAATCCTTCCCAGGAAGCGCCGCTCTTCGGGTGTCGCGCCAGTGCCGCCGGATCCGCAACTCCAAGCAGTTCGTGCAGCAAACCCGAGTCACGCACGTAAACCTTCGGTGCCTTGACCTGGCGCTTGCCGAGGTTCTCGTGCCAGGGTTGCAGTTGTCGGATCAGGAATGCCTGCGTCAGCCAATCCAGATAGCGCCGGACCGTGCTTTCGTTGACGCCGAGAGAGCGCGCCGGATCGGCCGCATTCCATATTTGGCCGTGGTAGTGCGCAAGCATCGACCAGAACCTGTGCAAGGCGGGCGCCGGTGCGCCGATGCCGAGTTGCGGCAAGTCGCGTTCGACCAGCGTGCGAATGAACTCACGCCGCCATATGCGACTTGCGGCGTCGGACGCGGCCGTGTACGAGCGCGGGAAACCACCGCGCCACCAAAGCGCTGCAGAGCCGGCGGCTCCGGTTTCGTCGAGCGTGAACCCGCCCGTCTCGATCACCTCGATCCGACCTGCCAGCGACTCGCTGCTCTGACGCAGCAAGGCCGGCGAGGCACTGCCGAGCAGCAGGAAGCGCGCCGGCACGCCGGGGCGGTCGACCAGAACCCGCAGCGGTTTGAACAGATCGGGCGCATGCTGCACCTCGTCGATCACGACAAGACCGCGCAGATCCTTCAACGCCGTCATGGGCTCGGCGAGTTGCGCTTCGACCTGTGGATCCTCGAGATCGAAGTAGTTGACCGAATCCTCTGCCAACAAGGAGCGGGCGAGCGTCGTCTTTCCCACCTGACGCGGCCCGATGAGGGCGACGGCAGGGCCGCGCGACAGCGCCTCTTCGACCTCCCGCCGCAGCAGCTCGCGATTCAGCATGGCCGCATTTTGCCTTGAAATTCCCGCTTTCCATGCGGGAATTTCAAGGCTCCGGAGCGTCAAACTCCGGGTCGATCAATCGGCCTGCTTGCGCAAGAAGGCCGGGATCTCGATCTCGTCCATCCCGTTGCTCGCCAGCGCATCGACCTTGGCCGCGGCCGTGCGGCCGTTGCGCCAGACGCTGGGGGTGGTCAGCGCGCTGTAGTCGTGGTGCGGCGAGGCGGTCGGCTGGGACGAGACGGCGCTCTGCAGGATCGGCAGGTCGTGCGTGCCGGTGCGTTGCGCCGGCATGCTGTGGACCACGCTGATCGGGCTCTGCTGGCGGCGGGCCGGCGACAGACCGGTGGCGATCACGGTGACGCGCAGCTGGTCGCCCAGGCTCTCGTCGTAGGCGGTGCCGTAGATCACGTGCGCATCGTCGGCCGCGTAGCGACGGATCGTGTTCATCGCGTTGCGGCTCTCGGCCAGCTTGAAGGTGTTGCGGTTCGCCGCGATCAGCACCAGCACGCCGCGCGCGCCGGAGAGGTCGATGCCCTCCAGCAGCGGGCAGGCCACGGCGGCATCGGCGGCCTTGGTCGCGCGATCCGGACCGCTGGCCTGCGCCGTGCCCATCATCGCCTTGCCCGGCTCGCTCATCACCGTCTTCACGTCCTCGAAGTCGACGTTGACCAGACCCGGCATGTGGATGATGTCGCTGATGCCGCCGACGGCGTTCTTCAGCACGTCGTTGGCGTGCGCGAAGGCCTGGTCCTGCGTGATGTCGTCGCCCAGCACGTCGAGCAGCTTGTCGTTCAGGATCACGATCAGCGAGTCGACGTTGGCTTCGAGTTCGGCCAGGCCGGAATCGGCCGCCTTCATGCGGCGGTTGCCTTCGAACTCGAACGGCTTGGTCACGACGCCGACGGTCAGGATGCCCATTTCCTTGGCGACCCGCGCGATCACCGGCGCGGCGCCGGTGCCCGTGCCGCCACCCATGCCGGCGGTGATGAACAGCATGTGCGAGCCCTCGATCGCCTGGCGGATGCGGTCGACCGCCTCTTCCGCCGCGGCCTTGCCGCATTCCGGCTTGGCGCCGGCGCCCAGGCCGGTGGTGCCGAGCTGGATCAGGTCGTGCGCCGCGGAGCGGTTGAGCGCCTGCGCGTCGGTGTTCGCGCAGACGAACTGCACGCCCTGGACGCCCTGCGCGATCATGTGGTCGACCGCGTTGCCGCCGCCGCCGCCGACGCCGATCACCTTGATCTGCGTGCCCATGCTGAACTCTTCAATCATTTCGATGGCCATTTGATTCTCCAATCCTTAAGTGCAGTTGCCGTGTCTTCGAAAAAAGTCTGTCTTGCGTCTTCACCGTCGTCGTTCTTCTTGTCGTCGTGGCCCGGCGCGCGGTGGCGCCAGGCCGTGGGCGGATTGCACGTGCAGCAGCGAGTGGGTGTGCTTCATCGTCGTCCGCCTCTTGGTTAGAAATTCCCCAGGAACCAGTCCTTCAGCCGGCCGAACCAGGTCTTGACCGACCCGGCCTGCTGCGCCGCGCGCTGGCCGCGCGAGCGACCGATGCGCGCCTCTTCCAGCAAACCCATCACCGTGGCCGAGCGCGGGTTGGCGACCATGTCGTGGAGCGCGCCGTGGTACGTCGGCACGCCCTTGCGCACCGGCTTCAGGAAGATGTCTTCGCCGAGCTCGACCATGCCCGGCATCACCGCTGCGCCGCCGGTGATGACGATGCCGCTGGACAGCAGCTCCTCGTACCCGCTCTCGCGGATCACCTGGTGCACCAGCGAATAGATCTCCTCGATGCGCGGCTCGATCACGCCGGCCAGCGCCTGGCGGCTCAGCATGCGCGGCGCGCGGTCGCCCAGGCCCGGCACCTCGAGCTGCTCGCTCGGGTCGGCCAGCAGCTGCTTGGCGACGCCGTACTCGACCTTGATCTCCTCGGCGTCCTTGGTCGGCGTGCGCAGCGCCATCGCGATGTCGCTGGTGATCAGGTCGCCGGCGATCGGGATCACCGCGGTGTGGCGGATCGCGCCGTCGGTGAAGATCGCCACATCGGTGGTGCCGGCGCCGATGTCGACCAGCGCCACGCCCAGGTCCTTCTCGTCGTCGGTCAGCACCGCGTGGCTCGACGCGCTCGGGTTCAGCACCAGCTGATCCACCTCGAGCCCGCAGCGCCGCACGCACTTGACGATGTTTTCGGCCGCGCTCTGCGCGCCGGTGACGATGTGGACCTTGACCTCGAGCCGGCCGCCGCTCATGCCGATCGGCTCCTTAACCTCGTGCCCGTCGATCACGAACTCCTGCGGCTCGACCAGCAGCAGCCGCTGGTCGTTCGGGATGTTGATCGCCTTCGCGGTCTCGACCACACGGGCCACATCAACCGGCGTCACTTCCTTGTCGCGCACGATCACCATGCCGGTCGAGTTCTGGCCGCGGATGTGGCTGCCGGTGATGCCGGTGTAGACCCGCGTGATCTTGCAGTCGGCCATCATCTCGGCCTCTTTCAGGGCCTGCTGGATCGACTGCACGGTCGCATCGATGTTGACGACCACGCCGCGCTTCAGGCCGTGCGTCGGCGCGCTGCCGAGGCCGGCGATGCGCAGCTCCCCGCCCGGCATCACCTCGGCGACGACCACCATGATCTTCGCGGTGCCGATGTCGAGGCCGACCACCAGATCCTTGTATTCCTTGGCCATTGATTCTTCCCCGTTATTTCTTCTTGGCGGCTTCGACGGCGGTCGTGATGCCCTTCAGGCGCACCGCGTAGCCGTCGTTGTGGCGCAGGTCGGCGTACAGCAGCGGGTGCTGCGCGTATCGGTTGCGCACCTCCGGCAGCGTGGCGACGAAGCTGCGCGTGCGCGCGACCACCTCGTCCTCGCTGCCGCGGCCGAGTTCCACCTCGGCGCCCGTGTCCAGCTCCACCTTCCACGAGCCGCGACCCGACAGCTCCAGCGTCTCGATGCGCGCGTCCATCGCCGCGAACTCGGGCTGCAGCCGGCCGATCATCGCCAGCATCCGCGCCGACGAGCCGTCGGGCCCGCGCAGCGTCGGCAGGGTGTCGTCCTCGACATCGCCGAGGTTCGCCTCGAACACCTCGCCATGGGTGTTGACCAGCTTGTCGCTAGCCTCGTCGGCATTCGCGCCGCCGACCCAGAACGCGGCGGGCTTGTGCTCCTCGAGCTGCACCGCCAGACGGTTCGGCCAGACCCGCCGCACCACCGCCTGGCGCACCCACGGCACCGACTCGAACGCGCGCTTGCCGGCCGCCAGGTCCATGGTGAAGAAGTTGCCGGCCAGCCGGGGCGCGGCGTTGGCACGGATCGTCAGCGCGCTGTTGTGGGCGAGGTCGCCGTCGATCTTGATCGCGCGCACCGCGAAGACCGGGCGGTTCGCCGCCCACAGCACCGCCACCGCCACGAGCGCCACCACGCCGACCGTGGCCAGCGCGGCCGCGGTCACGTTCATCAGCCGGATGTCGGCCGGCAACGCGGGGGTGGGCGTGGCGAGGGTGGCCATGGTTCGGCTCAGCGGGTCGCGTCGAGCGCGGCGGTCGAGAGGATCTGCACGCACAGGTCCTCGTAGCTCAGGCCCGCGGCCGCGGCCGACTTGGGCACCAGCGAGTGCGACGTCATGCCGGGCGAGGTGTTCATCTCGAGCAGGAAGGCCTTGCGGTCGCTGGCGCGGATCATCAAGTCGGCGCGGCCCCAGCCGCGGCAGCCCAGCGTGCGGTAGGCCTGCACGACGACGCGCTGGATCTCGGCCTCCTCGGCCGCCGGCAGGCCGCTCGGCACGCGGTAGTCGACGACGTCGGTGAAGTACTTGTTCTGGTAGTCGTAGGCGCCTTCGGGCGCGACGATCTTGACCACCGGCAGCGCGCGCGCCGCCTCGCCGTGGCCGAGCACCGGGCAGGTCACTTCCTCGCCCTCGATGAACTCCTCGCAGAGCACGTCGGCGTCGTACTGCGCCGCGAGCTCGACGGCGGCCTGCATCTGCGAATAGCCGGCCACCTTGCTGATGCCGATCGACGAGCCCTCGCGCGGCGGCTTGACGATCAGCGGCAGGCCGAGCTCGTCGGGCACCGTGCGCACGCGCTCGCGGCCGCGCTGCTCCGGCGCCAGCCACACGTAGCGCGGCGTCGGCAGGCCTTCGGCGAGCCAGACGCGCTTGGTCATGACCTTGTCCATCGCGATCGCCGACGCCATCACGCCCGAGCCGGTGTACGGGATGCCGAGCAATTCCAGCGCGCCCTGCAGCGAACCGTCCTCGCCGTGGCGGCCGTGCAGCGCGATGAAGCAGCGCGCGAAGCCCTCGCGCTTCAGCTCGACCAGCTCGCGCTCGGCCGGATCGAACGGGTGCGCATCGACCCCCTTCGAGCGCAGCGCGGCCAGCACGCCGTTGCCGGACATCAGCGAGATCTCGCGCTCGGCCGAGCTGCCGCCGAGCAGCACCGCGACCTTGCCGAGGGATTTCACGTCGACGCTCATCGCATCGTCTCCTTCGTGCCCAACATTTCCAGCACGCGGGCCGGCACCTGGCCGATCGAGCCGGCGCCCATCGAGATCACCACGTCCCCGTCGCGCGCCTGCTCGACGATGGTGTCCGGCATGTCGGCGATCTCGTCGACGAACACCGGGTCGACCTTGCCGGCGATGCGCAGCGCGCGCACCAGCGCACGGCCGTCGGCCGCGACGATCGGCGCCTCGCCGGCGGCGTAGACCTCGGCCAGCAGCACCAGGTCGGCGTGGCCGATGACCTTGACGAAATCCTCGAAGCAGTCGCGCGTCCGGGTGTAGCGGTGCGGCTGGAACGCGAGCACCAGCCGGCGGCCCGGGAACGCGCCACGCGCGGCGGCGAGCGTGGCCGCCATCTCGACCGGGTGGTGGCCGTAGTCGTCGATCAGCGTGAAGCTGCCGCCATCCGTGCTGGGCTGCTCGCCGTAGCGCTGGAAGCGCCGGCCGACGCCGTTGAACTCGGCCAGGCCCTTGACCAGCGGCGCATCGGGCAGCTCGAGCTCGGTGGCGACGGCGATCGCGGCGAGCGCGTTCAACACGTTGTGGTCGCCGGGCAGGTTCAGCGTGACGCGCAGGTCGGGCATCTGCACCCCGTTGCGGCGCTGCACCGTGAACTGCATGGTGCCGGCATGGGCCTGGACGTCGACCGCGCGCACCATCGCGTCCTCGCCGAAGCCGTAGGTCACCATCGGGCGCGAGATCATCGGCATGATCGAGCGCACGCCGGCATCGTCGCTGCACAGGATCGCGGCGCCGTAGAACGGCATGCGGTGGATGAATTCGACGAACGCCGACTTCAGCTTCGCGAAGTCGTGGCCGTAGGTGTCCATGTGGTCGGCGTCGATGTTCGTGACCACCGCCATCACCGGCAGCAGGTTCAGGAACGACGCGTCGGATTCGTCGGCCTCGACGACGATGTAGTCGCCCGAGCCGAGCCGCGAGTTCGCGCCCGCGGCGTTCAGCTTGCCGCCGATCACGAAGGTCGGATCGACGCCGGCTTCGGCGAGCACGCTGGTGACGAGCGAGGTGGTCGTGGTCTTGCCGTGCGTGCCGGCGATCGCGATGCCCGACTTCAGGCGCATCAGCTCGGCCAGCATCACCGCACGGGGCACCACCGGCACGCGCTTCGCCCGCGCGGCGAGCACCTCCGGATTGCCGCCGCCGACCGCGGTCGACGTGACCACCGCCTCGGCGCCGGCGATGTTCTCGGCCGCGTGGCCGATGGCGATGCGGATGCCCAGCGACGCCAGCCGCTGCGTCGTCGCGCTCTCGCTCTGGTCCGACCCCGACACGACGTAGCCGAGGTTGTGCAGGATTTCGGCGATGCCGCTCATGCCGGCGCCGCCTACCCCGACGAAGTGGATGTGCTTGACGGCGTGCTTCATGCGGCGGCCCCAGACACGCCTCGACGCTTCGTCGGGGCTCGTGGCCCATCGACGAAGTGGATGTGCTTGACGGCGTGCTTCATGCAAGCACCAACCCTTCGATCTGATCGGCCACGCGCGCGGCCGCTTTCGGCTTCGCGAGCGCGCGGGCCTTCGTCGCCATGGTCAGCAAGGCCTCGCGCGTCAGCGTCGACAGCAGATCGGCCAGCTTGCGCGGCGACAGCTCGCCCTGCGGCAGGTGGATGCCGGCGCCCTGCCCGGCCAACCACTGCGCGTTGTCGCGCTGGTGCGAGGTGGTGCTGACGATCAGCGGCACCAGCACCGCCGGCACGCCGGCCGCGCACAATTCGCTGACCGTCACCGCGCCGGCGCGGCAGACGATCAGGTCGCACTCGGCCAGTTGCGCGGCCATGTCGTCGATGAAGGGCAGCACCTGCGCCGCGACTTCGACCCCGGCGTACGCGGCCTGCACGCTCGCCAGGTTGGCCTGCCCGGTCTGGTGCGTGACCATCGGCCGCTGCGCCACGTCGAGCAGCGCCAGCGCCTGCGGCAGGCATTCGTTCAGCGCACGCGCGCCGAGGCTGCCGCCGACCACCAGCACGCGCAGCGCGCCCTGGCGGTTCGCGAAGCGCTGCGCCGGCTCGGGCAGCCCTTCGATCTCGGCGCGCACCGGGTTGCCGGTGACGACGGCGCGCTTCGTGCGCTGCGCCGCATCGCCGTCGAAGCCGAAGGCGACCGCGTCGGCGACCGGCAGCAGCGCGCGGTTGCTCATCAGCAGCGAGGCGTCCGCGTTGACCAGCACCAGCGGCTTGCTGAGCAGCGACGCCATCAACCCGCCCGGGAAGCAGACATAGCCGCCCATCCCGAGCACCGCCGTCGTGCGCCGCGCGCGTATGATCCGCAGGCAGCTCCAGAACGCGCCGAGCAGGCGGAAGCCGCCGGTCAGCGTGTGCATCGCGCCCTTGCCGCGCAGCCCCGAGAAGGAGATCGTGTCGATCGGGATGCCGGTCGGCGGCACGAGCTTGTTCTCCATGCCGGCCGGCGTGCCGAGCCAGCTGACGCTCCAGCCGCGCGCCTGCATCTCGCGCGCCACCGCGAGGCCGGGAATCACGTGACCGCCAGTCCCTGCCGCCATCACGAGCAAATGCTTCATGCGCGGCCTCCACGCATGAGCTGGCGGTTCTCGATGTCGATCCGCAGCACGATCGCCAGCGCGACGACATTCATCACGATCGCCGAGCCGCCGTAGCTCATCAGCGGCAACGTCAGGCCCTTGGTCGGCAGGATGCCCAGGTTCACGCCCATGTTGATGAAGGCTTGGCCGCCCATCCAGATGCCGATGCCCTGGGCGTACAGCCCGGCGAACACGCGGTCGAGCGCGATCGCCTGGCGGCCGATGTGAAAGAGGCGCCGCGAGATCCAGAAGAACGCGAAGATCACGCAGGCCACGCCGACGAAGCCGAGCTCCTCGCCGATCACCGCGAGCATGAAGTCGGTGTGCGCCTCGGGCAGGTAGTGCAGCTTCTCGACGCTGCCGCCCAGCCCCTGGCCGAAGATCTCGCCGCGGCCGAACGCGATCAGCGAGTGGGTCAACTGGTAGCCCTTGCCCATCGCGTACTTCATGTCCCACGGGTTCAGGAACGCGAGGATGCGCTCGGCGCGCCACGGGCTGCTGAGGATCATCAGCACGAATGCGCCGACCAGCACGCCGATGCTCAGGAAGAACATCCGCCCGTTGACGCCGCCGAGGAACAGGATGCCCATCGCGATCACCGCGATCACCATGAACGCGCCCATGTCGGGCTCGGCCAGCAGCAGCAGCCCGATGACACCGAGGGCGACCGCCATCGGCGCGACGGCGCGGACGAACTTCTCCTTGATGTCCATCTTCCTCATCATGTAGCTCGCGGCATACATCGCGATCGCCACCTTCGCGAGCTCCGAGGGCTGGAAGTTCAGCGGGCCGAGCGGGATCCAGCGCTTGGCACCGTTCACGCCCTTGCCGATGCCCGGGATCAGCACGACGACGAGCAGCAGCAGCGACACGACGAAGATCCACGGCGATGCCTTCTCCCAGAAGTTGATCGGGATCTGCACGGCGACGAGCGCGGCGAACAGCGAGACCGCAACGAACAGGATCTGGCGCGACATGAAGTACGTCGGCGCGTAGCGCGCGAACTTCGGGCTGTCCGGCAGCGCCACCGTCGCGCTGTAGACCATCACGATGCCGAGCGCGAGCAGCGCGATCACGACGGTCACGAGCGCCTGGTCGAAGCCGAGCAGCCGCGCGGGCGTGCTGGCCTGGCCGACGTTGATCCAGTCGCGCACCGGGATCGGCCGGCCCTCGCGCCGCGCGTCGCCGGCCTCGCTGCGCTGGCGCAGCAGCGCCGCGAAACGCTCGCGCAGCGAAGGCTTGATCGCGTCGCTGCTCATGCGGCGAGCCCTCCGTGGTCGGCGACGATCGCATGCACCTCGTTCACGAACACCTCGGCGCGGTGGCCGTAGTTGCGGAACATGTCGAGGCTGGCGCAGGCGGGGCTCAGCAGCACGGCGTCGCCGGCGTGCGCGCGCTCGAACGACCAGCGGGTCGCGGCCTCCAGCGTGTCGTGGCGCTGCACCGGCACGCCGGCGTCGGCGAGCACCGCCTCGATCGCCGCGGCGTCGCGGCCGATGGTCGCGACGGCGCGGGCATGGCGGCGCACCGGCTCGACCAGCGGCGCGAAGTCCTGCCCCTTGCCGTCGCCACCCAGGATCACGACGAGCCGGGCCGGCGCCTTGTCGGCCCCGAGGCCGTTCAGGGCCGCGACGGTCGCGCCGACGTTCGTGCCCTTGCTGTCGTCGTACGCGTCGACGCCGGCCAGCGAGGCGATGTACTGCACGCGGTGCGGCTCGCCGGTGTATTCGCGCAGGCCGTGCAGCATGGGCGCCAGCGGGCAGCCGATGGCGGTGGCCAGCGCCAGCGCGGCGAGTGCGTTGGCGGCGTTGTGGCGGCCGCGCACGCGCAGCGCGTCCGCCGGCATCAGGCGCTGGATCGACAGTTCTTCCGGCTCGGCGTTCCGCCCGCCTTTGCCGCCCTTGCTGCGCGCCAGCGTCTCGTCGAGCTCGCGGGCACGCACCAGCCAGGTCATGCCGTTCTCGTCGATCAGGCCGAAGTCGCCGGGCTTCGTCGGCGCGCCGGTGCCGAAGCGCACGACATGGCGCTCGATCGTCGTCGCGCGCTTGCCGCGCGCGCCCTTCACGATCTCGGGCGCGGGTACCAGCGCCTCGACCATCGCGTCGTCGCGGTTGACGACCATCACCGCCTGCCTGCCGAACACGCGCGCCTTGGCGGCGATGTAGTGCGACATCGAGCCATGCCAGTCCAGGTGGTCCTGGGTGATGTTCAGCACCGCGCCGGCGCTCGGCTCGAAGCCGCGCACCTCGTCGAGCTGGAAGCTGGAGAGTTCGAGCACCCAGACCTCGGGCAGCACCTCGAACACGGGTTCGGCGGGCGGCGGCGGGGCGAGCTCGATCAGCGGGGCGGCCTCGTCGTCCGGCAGGGGCTCGTTGGCGGCGGCGCCGTCGAGGGCTTGCAGGTCGGCGATGTCTTCGGGGGTGGCGACGTCGTCGCCGCCCTCACCCTCGGTCCCTCTCCCGGAGGGAGAGGGAAGGATCTCGCCTGCCTCGACGTCGTCCTCGTATGGAGAGGTCTCTTCCCCCTCTCCCGCTTGCGGGAGAGGGCCGGGGTGAGGGGCGGCCTCGGCACTCACGACAGGCTCGAGATCCAGCGCATCCGCCAGCGTCTGCAGCATCGTCGGCCCGATGTTTCCCGCCACCGCCACGCGCCGGCCGGCGCGCGCGATCAGCTGCGCCGCCATCGCGGTCGTGGTCGTCTTGCCGTTGGTGCCGGTGATCGCCAGCACCTTGGGCGCGTAGCCGCGCTCGGCCTTCAGCGCGGCCAGCGCCTGCGCGAACAGCGCCAGCTCGCCCTGCACCGGCACGCCCATGTCGGCAGCGCGGTTCAGCGGCGCGGCGATGCGCTCGTCCTGCGGCGACAGGCCGGGGCTCTTCAGCACCAGCTTGACGCCGGCGAACGCCTCGTCGGTCAGCGGGCCGCGCACCCATTGCGCCTCGGGCACGTGCTCGGCGAGCGCGGCGGCATTCGCCGGTTGCTCGCGCGAATCCCAGACGCGGATGTCGGCGCCGAAGCGGGCGCACCAGCGCGCCATCGCCAGGCCCGATTCGCCGAGGCCGAGCACGAGCACGGTGGTGTGTTGGAGGTAGTCCATCGTCGACTCGGATTCAGCGCAGCTTCAGACTCGCCAGGCCGATCAGGCACAGCAGCATCGTGACGATCCAGAAGCGCACGACGACCTGCGTCTCCTTCCAGCCCGACTTCTCGAAGTGGTGGTGCAGCGGCGCCATCTTCAGGATGCGCCGGCCGGTGCCGTAGCGCTTCTTGGTGTACTTGAACCAGCCGACCTGCAGCATCACCGACAGCGCCTCGGCGACGAACACGCCGCCCATGATCCCGAGCACGATCTCCTGGCGCGTGATCACCGCGATCGTGCCTAACGCTCCTCCCAAGGAAAGCGCGCCCACGTCGCCCATGAACACCTGCGCCGGATGCGTGTTGAACCACAGGAACGCGAGCCCGGCGCCGGCCAGCGCGGCGCAGAAGACCAGCAGCTCGCCGGCACCCGGGATGTACGGGAACAGCAGGTACTTGCTGTAGACCGAGCTGCCGGTGATGTACGCGAAGATGCCGAGCGCCGAACCGACCATCACGACCGGCATGATCGCCAGGCCGTCCAGCCCGTCGGTCAGGTTGACGGCGTTGCTGGCGCCGACGATCACGAAGTAGGTCAGCCCGATGAAGCCGAACACGCCGAGCGGGTAGCTGATGGTCTTGAAGAACGGCACCATCAGGTCGGCCTTCGGCGGCAGCTCGTTGGCGAAGCCGCTCTGCACCCAGCGGATGAAGAGTTCGAGCACCCGCATGTTCGAGGTCTCGCTGACCGAGAACGCGAGGTACAGCGCCGCGACCAGCCCGATCACCGACTGCCAGAAGTACTTCTCGCCCGAGGGCATGCCCTCCGGGTCCTTCTGCACCACCTTGCGCCAGTCGTCGACCCAGCCGATCGCGCCGAAGCCGATCGTCACCAGCATCACGATCCAGACGAAGCGGTTGGTCCAGTCGAACCACAGCAGCGTGGAGATGCCGATGCCGATCAGGATCAGCACGCCGCCCATCGTCGGCGTGCCGTTCTTCGCGATGTGCGATTCGACGCCGTAGGCGCGCACCGGCTGGCCGATCTTGAGCGACGTGAGCCGCGCGATCACCCACGGCCCGAACGCCAGGCCGATCAGCATCGAGGTCATCGCCGCCATCACCGCGCGGAAGGTCAGGTACTGGAAGACGCGGAAGAAGCCGAACTCCGGCGACAGCGTCTGCAGCCAGTTGGCCAGGCTAAGCAGCATGGGGGTCTCCGGGCTCGAGCAGGGCGGCCACGATCTGTTCTGTCTTCATGAAGCGCGAGCCCTTGACGACGACCGCGGCGCAGGCCGGCGCCTGGGGCAGCGCGGCGAGCAGGCTCGCCAGGTCGTCGAAGTGGCGCGCGCCGGGAAATGCCGCGGCCGCGTGCGTGCTGGCGCTGCCGACCGTCCACAGCGCGTCGATGCCGCGTGCCTGCGCATAGGCGCCGACCTCGGCGTGGAACGCCGGGCCGTTGTCGCCGACCTCGCCCATGTCGCCCAGCACCAGCCAGCGCGGGCCGGGCAGCGAGGCGAGCACGTCGATCGCGGCGCGCACCGAATCCGGGTTGGCGTTGTAGGTGTCGTCGATCAGCGTGACGGTCTTGCCGCCGCGCTGGAAACTCTTGACCTGCGAGCGGCCCTTGACCGGCGCGAAGGCCTCGAGCCCGCGACGGATGGCGTCCAGCGTGCAGCCCGCGGCCAGCGCGCAGGCGGCGGCGGCGAGCGCGTTCTTCACGTTGTGCCAGCCAGCGACCTGCAGCTGCACCGTCACCGCACCGGCAGGTGTCTGCAGCAGCACCGCCCAATGGTCGCCGACCCACTCCGCATGGCAGGTCACATCCGCCTTGCCGTTCAGCGCGAAGGTCAGCATCGGGCGCTGACCGGCCAGCTCGTGCCAGATGGGTGCGTGCTCGTCATCGGCCGGGAACACCGCGGTGCCCGACGCGCCGAGCGCCGCGATCGCCGCGCCGTTCTCGTGTGCGACCGCCTCGACGCTTTCCATGAACTCCTGGTGCTCGCGCTGCGCGTTGTTGACCAGCGCGACGGTCGGCGCGG
>JAZKIO010000109.1:0-13843 GCA_040384825.1 Pseudomonadota bacterium | reverse complement strand
CGTAGCCGCGCTCGACCAGGCCCTTGTGCGGCATCGCCGCGCCGCTGCCCGAGGCCGCGATCAGGATCGCGTCCGGGTTCGCGGACACCAGCTTCAGCGCCTGGCCGGTCACGGCCGTGTCCGAGCGCGCGAAGCGCTCGGTCGCCACCAGCTTGATGCCGGCCTTGTCGGCGACGGCCTGGATGTCCTTCAGCCACGCTTCGCCGTAGGCGTCGGCGTAGCCGAGGAAGCCGTAGGTCTTGACGCCCGTGCGCTTCCAGTAGTCGACGATCGGGATCGCCATCACCGCGGTCGACTGCGGCATTCGGAACGACCACGCGCCCCGGCCCTCGGGCAGGTTCACCGGCGAGAGCATCAGCTGCACCGTTTGCCCCTCGGCGGCGACATCCGACATCGCCGCGGCGACCGGCGTCGCGACCGAGCCGACGATCACGTCGACCTGGTCCTCGGTGATGAAGCGCCGCGCGTTCTTGACGGCCAGCGTCGGGTCGGTCGCGTCGTCGAGCACGATGACGTTGAGCTTCTCGCCGGCGATCGTCTTCGGCCAGAGCTCGATGCCGTTCTTGGTCGGGATGCCGAGCGCCGAGGTCGGGCCGGTCAGCGAGATGCTGACGCCGATGGTGATGTCGGCATGCGCCACGCCGGCGAAGGCGAGGGCGATCGAGGCGGCGAGCAGGTGGATCTTCTTCATTCAGGTCTCCGGTGGGTCGTTGTCGGTACAGCGTCAGGAACAGAGCAGGCGGATGTCTTCGGGCACGGGGATCGCGCGCAGGCGGTCGCGGTCGTGCTCGTCGCGCTTGACGAAGGCGCGCACCTCGCGGCCCTCGCAGATCAGGTCGGTGCCGCCATCGGGCCGCGCGCGGGTGATGCGGTGCATCTGCACGACGACCTTGGCCCGCCACTCCTCGACATGGGTCGTGACCGTCAGCGTCTCGCCATAGGTGGCCGACTTGACGAACTTGGTGTTGATCTCGAGCAGCGGCGTGCCGACGATGCCGCGCGTCTTCTCGAGCTCGCGCCACGGCGGCACGCCGCACTGCATGAAGAACGACAGCGAGGCCGTGTCCATCCAGCGCGAGAAATTCGGGAAGAACACGATCCCCGCCGGGTCGCAGTCGCCGAAGGTCACGTCGACGGAGTAGGTTGTTGTGCGGGACATGGCTTAGGAGCTTTCACCGCAGAGGAACCGAGGACGCAGAAAAGCGCAGAGGAAAACCTGCAACTCTTTACTCTGCGAACCTTTGCGTCCTCTGTTCCTCTGCGGTGAATGACTTGATCTGTTCATCTCATCGCGGCGCCATGCGCAACGCGCCGTCGAGGCGGATCACTTCGCCGTTGAGCGACAGGTTCTCGACGATAGCGGCGCACAGGTGCGCGAACTCTTCGGGTTTGCCCAGCCGCTTCGGGAACGGGATGCTGGCGGCGAGCGATTCCTGCACCGGCAGCGGCAGTTCGGCCATCAGCGGCGTCAGGAACAGCCCCGGCGCGATCGTGCAGACGCGCACGCCGAACTGCGCCAGGTCGCGCGCCAGCGGCAGCGTCAGCGCGACCACGCCGCCCTTGGACGCGGCGTAGGCTTCCTGCCCGACCTGCCCGTCGAACGCGGCGACCGACGCGGTGTTGACGACCACGCCGCGCTCGCCATCCTCCAGCGGATCGAGCTTGACGATCTCGGCGACGGCGAGCCGGATCACGTTGAACGTGCCGACGAGGTTGATCTTCACGACGCGCTCGAAGTCCTCGAGCGGCATCGGCGTGCCGTCCTTGCCGATCAGGCGCTTCGCGGTGCCGATGCCCGCGATGTTCATCAGGATGCGCGCCGGGCCGTGCGCGGCGCGCGCGGCGGCCAGTGCGGCGAGCACGCTGTCGGTCGAGGTGATGTCGCACTCGATCCCGAGGCCGCCGATCTCGGCGGCGAGCGCCATCGCGCCGGCGCCGTTGCGGTCGAGCACGGTGACCTTGGCGCCGCGCTTCGCGAGCTCGCGCGCAGTCTGCGCGCCCAGGCCCGAGGCGCCGCCGGTCACGAGCGCGGCTTGTCCGTGGATGTTCATCGTCTTGTCCTCTTCAGGTTCAGCGGCGCGGCAGGATCACGCCGGCCGCGTCGTCGGCATACAGCTGCTCGACCAGCTCGGCCCGGTGCGCGAGCACGGCGCGCTGGTTGATCGAGCCCTTGTCGGTCACCTCGCCGCGGTCGATGCTCGGCGGCTCGATCAGCACCATCGCGCGGGCCACGCGCGTGGCGCTGCCGGTGCCGCCGGCCCACAGGTTGTCGACCAGCTGCTGGAAGAACTCGCGGATCGGCGGCTCCGCCAGCAGCTGCGCGGCCGGCATCGAGGGCGCCGCGCCGGCCAGCGCGCGGCACGCGTCGAGCCGCGGGAAGATCAGCACGCCGAGCTCGTTGCGGTTGATGCCGGCGACGACCACGTCCTGCACGCACGGGTCGCCGGCGGCGATGATCCGCGCGCGCAGCGGGCCGACCGAGACGAAGGTGCCGGTCGCGAGCTTGAAGTCCTCGGCGATGCGACCATCGAACAGGAAGCCCTTCTCGGGCTGCTCTGGCTCCATCGGCTTGACGGCGTCACCGCTGCAGTAGAAGCCTTCCGCGTCGAACGACTCGGCCGTCTGCTCGGGCGCGCGCCAGTAGCCCGGCGTGACGTTCGGGCCGCGGTAGCGCAGCTCGGTCTTGTCGCCGCTCGGCACCAGCTTGAGCTCGACGCCCGGCGCCGGCAGCCCGATGTGCGCGGACTTGACCTCGTGCGCGTTGGCGCAGACGGCGAACGGCGCGGTCTCGGTCATGCCCAGGCCGGTCAGCATGCGCACGCGCTCGCCGGCGTGCTGCTCGGCGATGCGGTCGAGCTTGTCCCACACCGGCTGCGCGAGGCCCGCGCCGGCGAAGAAGAACATCTTGACGCGGCTGAACAACGTCTCACGCAATTGCGCATCGACCTCCAGCGCGTTGGCGATCTCCTCGAAGCCCTTGGGCACGTTGAAGTACATCGTCGGCGCGATCTCGCGCAGGTTGCGAAGCGTCTCGCCGATCAGCGCCGGCGTCGGCTTGCCCTCGTCGATGTACAGCGTGCCGCCGTTGTAGAGCGTGATGCCGACGTTGTGGTTGCCGCCGAAGGTGTGGTTCCAGGGCAGCCAGTCGACCAGCACCGGCGCCTCGTCCTGCAGCTGCGTGAAGCACTGGCGGATCATCTGCTGGTTGCTGCACAGCATGCGCTGCGTGTTGATCACGCCCTTGGGCAGCTTGGTCGAGCCGGAGGTGAACAGGAACTTGGCGATCGTGTCGGGGCCGACCTTCGCGTGCGCCGCATCGACCTGCGCGGTCGCGGGCGTGGTCAGCAGGTCGGCGAACGCGAGCGTGCGGCGGCCCTCGATCGCGCCGCGGGTCAGGACCACCGGCACGTCGGCCGGCACAACGGCGGCAATCGCCTTGGCGTACGCGCCGCCATCGGCCGCGAACACCATCCCCGGCGTCAGCGTGCCGACGATGTGGCGCAGCTTCGAGTGGTCCTGCGAGAGCAGCGAATACGCCGCCGAGATCGGCGCGAACGGCACGCCGGCCAGCATCGCGCCCAGGCCGAGGAGCAGCTGCTCGATGTCGTTGTCGGACAGGATCGCCAGCGGGCGCTCGGCGTTGAGGCCGTGGTCGAGCAGCACCTGCGCGATCGAGCGGGCGCTCGCGAGCGCCTCGGCATAGCTGACGCGCCGCCAGTCGCCGCGCGTGCCGTCGGCGTTGAGCACGCGCTTGGCGACCAGCGTGCGCTCGGGCGTGGTCTCGGCCCAGTGCAGGAAGCGGTCGGTCAGCCGCGCCGCGTACGGCTGCAGGGGCTCGGTCGACGTGACGATCTGGCTGCCATCGGCCCGCGTCTCGAAGCGCGCAGTCAGCGAGCCGCCCATCGAGACGGGGCGGTAGCGGGGGGTTGGGGTGTTCATGTCGCGGTCTGCGCTTGGTCAGAGGAGGAGCGTGCCCGTGGGCTATTTCTCGATCACCAAGAACACCAAGGGCACCAAGGCCGCCAAGGAAGAGAACCGAGTTCTCAGCCCTTTGCCCCCGCCCTCTTGGTGAACTTGGTGCCCTTGGTGTCCTTGATGGTCAAAAAACAGCGTCACAAAACTCCGACCGACCTTCATGACGCCTTCCCCACCTTCCCGGCCTTCCCCTCCAGGAACGCCCGCATGCGGCCCTTCGCCGCATCGTCGCCCTGCGCGATCGCGGCCATCAGCGATTCGGTGAACAGGCCGTCCTCGCGGCTCATGTCGGCGATGCGCGGCAGTGCCTGCACGACCGCGAAGTTGGAGAGCGGCGCGTTCGCGGCCACCTTGTCGGCCAGCGCCAGCGCCTTCTCCAGCCCCTGGCCGGTCTCGACCACGTACTGCGAGAAGCCGATGCGCAGGCCCTCCTCGGCGTCGTAGACGCGGCCGGTCAGCATCATGTCGGCCATGCGCGAGGCGCCGACCAGGCGCGGCACGCGGGCCGAGCCGCCGCCGCCGACGAACAGGCCGCGCTGGCCCTCGGGCAGGCCGTAGAACGCGCTCGCCTCGGCGACGCGGATGTGCGCGGAACTCGCCAGCTCCAGCCCGCCGCCGACCACCGCGCCGTGCAGCACCGCGATGACCGGGACGCGCGCGAACTGGATCTGTTCGAACGCCGCATGCCACGAGCGCGAATGGACGATGCCTTCGGCGACGCTGCGCTCGCCCAGCTCCGACAGATCCAGCCCGGCGCAGAAGTGATCGCCCTCGCCGCTCAACACGACCACGCGCGCGCTCTCCGGCAGGTTGACGAAGGCGGTGTGCAGCTGCGCGACGAGCGCGTCGTTGATCGCGTTGCGCTTGGCCGGGCGGTTCAGGCGGATGTGCAGCGTGGCGTCGCGCTGCTCGATGCGCAACAGGTCGAGCCCGGCCAGCAGGCCGGTCGCGGCGGAGAACGTGGCAGTCATCTCATCCTTTCAGAATGATTAAAAGTATTAAGCACTTCGGCACGGCACAGATGAGGACTAACCCGCATTTCGCCGCAGCTCATTTAGTTATTAAATTTAACCAATCGCCGGAGAGCGAGCCCCGTCAATCCATCCTGGAGACAGCCATGAATCGTTCCCTTCTTGTTCTTTCCGGCGGCCTGCTGGCCGCGCTCGCCGCGTGCGGCGGCAGCGACGACGACGCGCTGCCGCGCCTGGGTGCCGCCACCGGCGCCACGCTCGGCGCGTGCACCGACCTGGTCACGCGCCTGTCGCTCCCGAACACCACCATCACCGCCGCCAACGCGATCGCCGCCGGCACGCTGACGGTCGCCGGCACGCCGGTGCCGGCGCACTGCCAGGTCGTCGGCAAGATGAACCAGCGCACCAGCGCGGTCGACGGCCAGGCCTATGCGATCGGCTTCGAGATGCGCCTGCCGAATGCCTGGAACGGGCGCTTCTTCTACCAGGCCAACGGCGGCACCGACGGCAACGTCGGCACCGCGACCGGCGCCGTCAACGGCGGCTTCGCGCTCACCAACGCACTGAACCAGGGCTTCGCGGTGCTCAGCTCCGACGCCGGCCACACCGGGGCGCAGAACCCGACCTTCGGCATCGACCCGCAGGCCCGGCTCGACTACGGCTACCAGGCCGCCGCCACGCTGACGCCGATGGCCAAGGCCGCCATCGCGACCGCCTACGGCAAGGGCCCCGACCGGTCGTACTACGGCGGCTGCTCGAACGGCGGGCGCCACGCGCTGGTCGCGGCCTCTCGCCAGCCCGAGCAGTACGACGGCTACCTCGTCGGCAACCCGGGTGCGCGCCTGCCGCTGGCCGCGGTCGCGAACGTCGCCGCGTACCAGGCGTTCCTGACGGTCGCGAGCAACCCGGCCGATGTCGCCACCGCCTACACCCCGGCCGAGCGCACGCTCGTCGCCAACGCCGTGCTGGCGAAGTGCGACGCGCTCGACGGCAGCGCCGACGGCCTGGTGCAGGACACCACCGCCTGCCAGGCCGCGTTCAACCTCGACCGCGACGTGCCGACCTGCACCGGCGCACGCGACGGCACCTGCCTGTCGGCCGCGCAGAAGACCGTGATCGCCAGACGCTTCTCCGGCGTGACAAACGGTGCCGGTGCCAAGTTCTATTCGAGCTGGCCGTACGACACCGGCGTGGCCGGCGGCAACACCACCACGTGGTACTGGACGGCGCCGTGGCAGCGCGACGCCAGCGCGATCGCGTTCATCTGGCAGGTGCCGCCCGAGGCCCCGGCCGGCTTCAGCGGGATGACCTTCGCGGCCACGTCGAACATCGACACGCTGCTCGCGAAGATTCAGGCCACCAGCACCACCTACCCGGAGAACGCGCTCGCCTTCATGACCGCGCCGAACCCGGCCAACCTGGCCACGCTGAAGAACCGCGGCGCGAAGATGATGGTCTACCACGGCACCAGCGACCCGATCTTCTCCAGCGACGACACCACCGCCTGGTACGAGGCGCTGCGCGCCGCGAACGGCGGCGACGCGGCGGACTTCGCGCGCTTCTACCGCGTGCCGGGCATGACGCACTGTTCCGCTGGCCCGGCCACCGACCAGTTCGACATGCTGACGCCGCTGGTGGCGTGGGTGGAGAACGGCGTCGCGCCGGACAGCGTCACGGCGCAGGCGCGCGGCGCCGGCAACGCGGCCGGCGTGAACCCGGACATCCCGTCCACCTGGGCCGCCAACCGCACCCGCCCGCTGTGCCCGTATCCGAAGGTGGCGCGCTACAAGGGCACGGGTAGCATCGAACTTGCCGACAGCTTCAGCTGCCAGTAGGACCCACTCAAGCCGACAGACCCGCTGCGAGGACGCGCCGATGGACCACGCCAACCTGATCGCGATCGACACCCACACCCACCTCGAGGTGAGCTGCTGGAACCCGTTCGACAACTACGGCGAGGAGTACGACCGCGCCGCGGACAAGTACTTCCGGTCCAGCCGGCGGCCGACGATGGCCGAATCGCTCGCGTTCTACCGCGAGAAGAAGATCGGCTTCGTGATGTTCACGGTCGACGCCGAGACGCAGATGGGCCGCCGGCGCATCCCGAACGAGGAGATCGCCGAGGCCGCGGCGGCCAACAGCGACATCATGATCGCGTTCGGCAGCATCGACCCCCACAAGGGCAAGATGGGCGCACGCGAGGCCCGCAAGCTGATCGAGGAACACGGCGTCAAGGGCTTCAAGTTCCACCCCACCGTGCAGGGCTTCGAGCCCTACGACCGCATGGCCTGGCCGCTGTACGAGGTGATCGCCGAGTACAAGCTGCCGGCCATCTTCCACAGCGGCCACTCGGGCATCGGCTCGGGCATGCGCTGCGGTGGCGGGCTGCGGCTGCAGAACAGCAACCCGATGCTGCTGGAGGACGTGGCGATCGACTTCCCCGACATGGAGATCGTCGTCGCGCATCCCAGCTTTCCGTGGCAGGATGAGGCGCTGTCGCTGGCGATGCACAAGCCCAACATCTGGATCGACCTCTCCGGCTGGAGCCCGAAGTACTTTCCGCCACAGCTGATCCAGTACGCCAACACGCAGCTGAAGGACCGCATCCTGTTCGGCAGCGATTTCCCGCTGATCACGCCCGACCGCTGGATGAAGGACTTCGCCGAGGCCGGCTTCAAGGACGACGTGCGCCCGCTGATCCTGAAGGAAAACGCGAAGCGCCTGCTGAAGCTCGCCTGAGCGTCTTTCAGCGCGCGATCTTCGCGGCTTCCACTTCCATCTGCGCCACCAGCGCATCGAGCTGGTCCACCACCGCCTGCACGGTGGCGCGCTGGGTCAGGTCGACGCCGGCCTTCTGGAGCTGCGCCATCGGGTGGTCGTTGCCGCCGCTCTTCAGCAGCGTCAGGTAGCGCTCGGTGGCCGCCTTTTTCGACGCGTTGCTGCCGGTCGTCATCTGCTTGAACAGCTGCGCGGACGACGCGAAGCAGGTCGCGTACTGGTACACGTAGTACGGCGAGCGGTAGAAATGCGGGATGCGTGCCCACGTCCACTTGTAGAAGTCGTCGACGACCAGCGAATCGCCGTAGTACGTCTTCAGCAGCCCGGCGTAGAGCTTGTTCAGCACCTCGGTCGTGACCGGCTGGCCCTTCTCGACCAGCTGGTGCGCCTGCAGCTCGAAATCGGCGAACAGCACCTGCGTGTAGAAGGTGCTGACGATGCTGTCGACCGCGTGCTGCAGCAGCAGGAAGCGCTCCTTCGGGTCGTCGGTCTTCTTCAGCAGCGTCTCGAGCAGGAAGCGCTCGTTGGTCGTGGAGGCCACCTCGGCGACGAAGATCGTGTAGCTCGCGGTGCTGAACGGCTGGTTCTCGTACGACAGCACGGTGTGCATCGCGTGGCCACCCTCGTGGGCGAGCGTGAAGGCCGAGTCCAGCGTGTCGTTGTGGTTCAGCAGCTGGTACGGGCCGACGCCGTACACGCCCGCACTGTAGGCGCCGCTGCGCTTGCCGTCGTTCTCGTAGACGTCGATGCGGCCGCCGCCGACGAACTTGCGGTAACGCTGCACGTAGTCCTCGCCGAGCGGCGCGACCGCCTCCAGCGCGAGCGCGCTGGCGCGCGCGTACGGGTACGTCTGCGTGCTCGAAAACAGCGGCCGCGAGCCGTCGTACAGGTGGTACTCGGCGACGCCGAGCAGCTTCTTGCGCAGCTTGACGTAGCGCTGCAGCGGCGCGGTGCCGGCGCGCGTCGCCTCGATGAGCGTCTCGACGACGCTGCGCGGTACGTTGTTGTCGTTCAGCGCCGCGTCGAGCGTGGTCGGGAACCTGCGCGCCTGCGCGTTGAACCAGTCGCGCTGCAGGATGCCGGCGTAGATCGCGCCGTAGGTGTTGGCGTTCGCGCCATACGTGCCGACGTGTGCGGCCGCGGCCTTGGCGCGATCGGCCTGGACCGGGTTGCCCTCCAGCAGCGCGCTGTAGTTGCCCGGGCTGAGCACGACGCTGCGGCCGTCGCTGGTGGTGATGGTCGGGAACTTGATGTCGGTCGTGCTCAGCTCCTCGTAGGTGCTGACGCTGGCCCGCCCCGCCGGGCCGGCCAGCGCGAGCAGGCGTTCGCCCTCGGCGTCGAGCACGTGGCGCTGCTTGCGGAAGCTGTCGGTGATGCCGAACGCGTACGGCGCGAGCGCCGGCGTGCGCGCGATCCAGGCCTTCACCTCGGCCTCGGGCAGCGCGAGCAGTTCCGGCTGGAACCAGGCGGTGGCGGCGTCGAACCGGGCGAACAGCGCCAGCACGCGCTGGAAGCGGCCGGCGATCGACTGGTCGGTGCCATCGACATCCCGCTGTAGCTGCGGGTAGCGGTACAGGCGGTACTGCAGCTTGCCGATCTCGTCGATCTGCTGGTGTGCCTTCACGAGCGCGTCCGGCCCGTTCTTCAGCGTGCCCTTCAGTTGCCCGAAGCCGTTCATCAGCGCCTCGATGCGCAGCATGTCGGCCTCCCACGCGGCCCAGTCGGGGTAGATCGCGCTGAAGTCCCAGCGGAACTCGGCCGGGATCTCGGCGCGCACGCGGGTGGCGGGCCGCTCGGTGGCGGCGAGGGTCGTGGTCGAGACGGCGATCATGGCGGCGGTGGCGCACAGCAGGCGCTCGAAGGTCGGATGGCGGGTCATCGGGGCAGTGTCGGCAGGCGACGCGAAACGTGGAAGGCGCGCAGTCTCGCCCGGGAATCGCCGCCCGGTCAATCGAATCTTGCCGCAGGTCGAGGCGCCTGGCGGCCGCGCCGGGCCTGAACCTCAGGCGGCGCGCCGGACCGGCTCGGCGACGGCTCCGAGCGCTGCGGCCACGTCGCCGACGATCACGATCGCCGGGCTGCCCAGGCCCTCGCGCGCCACCGTGCGTGCCAGGTCGGCCAGCGTGCAGCGCGCGTCGCGCTGCTGCGGCAGGCTCGCGTGCTGGACGATCGCGACCGGCGTCGCGCCGTCCAGCCCTTCGAGCAGGCCGGCCTGCAGCGCGTCGATCGTCGCGATGCCCATGTAGATCACCAGCGTCAGCCCCTGCGCGGCGGCACGCGCGAGCGTCGGCCAGTCGAACGTGGCCGCTGCGTCGCCGCGCGCGTGGCCCGTCACGAAGATCACGCCGTGCGCGTGCTCGCGGTGCGTCAGCGGCACGCCGATCGACGTGGCCGCCGCCAGGCCCGCGGTGATGCCGTTGACCACCTCCACCCGCAGCCCGAGCGCGCGCAGGTGCGCCGCCTCCTCGCCGCCGCGACCGAAGACGAACGGGTCGCCGCCCTTCAGCCGCACCACGCGTTCGCCGGCCAGCGCCTCGGCCGCCATCAGCCGCTCGATGAAGGCCTGCGGCGTGCTCGCGCAGCCGCCGCGCTTGCCGACGTGGACGATGCGCGCGCTGCGGCGGGCGTAGCGCAGCACGCCCTCGCCGACGAGGTCGTCGACCAGCAGGACGGTGGCCTGGCGGATCGCCCGGATCGCCTTGACGGTCAGCAGCTCCGGATCGCCCGGGCCGGCGCCGACGAGGTGGACGGTGGGCAGCGCGGCGGGGCCGGCGATCGCGGTGTCAGTGGTCTTCATGTCGTTTCCTGGGCGGAGATCGGGATGATGGCGGCGTGCGCCCGCACCAGGCGGCGCAGTTCCGGCAGGCACGAGCCGCAGTTGGTGCCGCACTTCAGCGTGCGCTGGAGCTGGTCGAGCCGCGCGTCGGCCGTGCCATCGAACGCGGCGAGCGCCGCGACGATGCGCGGTTCGCTCACATCGAAGCAACTGCAGACCTGGCGCCCGCGCGGCGCCAGCGCGACCGGCGCCCTGGCCCCCGGCATCAGCAGCGCGCGACCGTAGGCCTGCGCGGGCAGATCGTCCTGCAGCAACGGGCGCACCCAGGCTTCGGCGGCGATGTCGCCGGCGAGCAGGAAGCCGTCGAGCCGCATCGCGTCGCCTTCGCCGAGCAGCCGCATCGTGCGGCGCTGGCCACGGCGCACGTCGGCGTAGTGCAGCACGCCGTGTGCGCCGAGGCCGAGCTCGGCCTCGATGCGGAGCAGCAGGTCCGGCGGCGGCGCGACGGCGGCCGCGGCGCGCAGCAGCACGCCACTGCGCTCGCGTCCGAACGGCACCAGCGCCGCAAAACCGAACTCGGCCAGCAGCGGGCGCAGCGCCTCGCGCGCGGCAAGCGCGGCGTCGGGCGGCAGCCACGCCAGCGCCAGCAGCCGCCACGGCAGCTCGGCCTTGGCGAGCTTGACCGCAGCGTTCTTGAGTTCGGGTTGCTTCGACCGCGGGCAGTACGCGGACGTGGTCAATCCATTCACACCGGCCAGCGTCACGCCCTCGGCCGACGCGCCCGACAGGAACTCCTCGCCCCAGTGCATGGCGACGAAGACCTGCGCCGGCGCCTGCTGCGCGCTGGCCTGCGCGGGGACGACGAGTTCGCCGCGGCGCGAGGTCAGGCGCACCAGGTCACCGTCGGCGAGCGACAGGCGCGTCATGTCCTGCGCGTTCATCTCGACGACCGGCTCGGGCACATGCCCGAACAGTCGGCCCAGCGTGCCGGTGCGGCTCATGCCGTGCCACTGGTCGCGCAGGCGCCCGGTGTTCAGCGCGAAGGGGAAACGCGCATCGCGCGGCTCGGCGACCGGCTCGAACGGCGCATCGGCGAACGACGCACGGCCGTCGGCGGTCGGGAACACGCCGTCCTCGTACAGCCGCGCGCGGCCGTCGCTCGCGCCCTCGGGCCACGGCCACTGCGCGGGCGCGGCGTCGAGCTGCGCGTAGCTGAGGCCGGTGATGTCCAGGTCGCGGCCGCGGGTGGTCTCGCGGTGCTCGTTCCAGACCGATTGAGCATCGGCATACGGGAACAGCGCCGCGCGCCCGGGCCGCAGCCGCGCCTCGAGCCGCTGCGCGAACGCGCTCGCGATCGCCCAGTCCTCGCGCGTCTCGCCCGGCGCCGCTACCGCAGGCCGAACCCGGCTGATGCGGCGCTCGCTGTTGGTCACGGTGCCGTCCTTCTCGCCCCAGGTCGTGGCGGGCAGCAGCAGGTCGGCGAAGGCGCAGGTCGCAGTCGTCGCGAACGCCTCCTGAACGACCACGAACTCGGCGCGCTCCAGCGCGCGCCGCACCGTCGCCTGGTCGGGCATCGACTGCGCGGGGTTGGTGCAAGCGATCCACAGCGCCTTGATCTGGCCGTCGGCTACGGCCTCGAACATCTCGACCGCGGTCTTGCCCGGCGCGGCCGGCACGTCGTCCACGCCCCACAGCGCGGCGACTTCGGCGCGGTGCACCGGATTCGCGAGATCGCGATGCGCGCTGAGCAGGTTGGCGAGCCCGCCGACCTCGCGCCCACCCATCGCGTTGGGCTGGCCGGTCAACGAGAACGGCCCGGCGCCCGGTTGGCCGATCTGCCCGGTCGCGAGGTGCAGATTGATCAGCGCGGCGTTCTTCAGCGTGCCGCTGCGGCTTTGGTTCAGGCCCTGGCAGTACAGCGAAAGGGTCGGCGGCGACGTGGCGAACCAGCGCGCCGCCTGCACCAGATCGGCCTCGCGGATGCCGCAGAGCTTGGCCACGTCCTTCGGCGCGAAGTCGCGCATGCGGGTCTTCAGCGCGTCGAAGCCGTGGGTATGCGCAGCGATGTAGCCATGATCGATCCAGCCCTCCCACAGCATCACGTGCAGCATGCCGTTGAACAGCGCCACGTCAGTGCCCGGCAGGATCTGCAGGTGCAGGTCCGCGGCCTCGGCGGTCTCGGTGCGGCGCGGATCGACGACGACGATCTTCAGCGCCGGGTTGGCGGCGCGCGCGTCCTCGATGCGGCGGAACAGGATCGGGTGCGCGAACGCGGTGTTCGAGCCCGCGATGAACAGCGTCGCTGCATGCGCAAGGTCGTCGTAGCAGGCCGGCGGCGAATCGGCGCCCAGCGTCAGCTTGTAGCCGGCCACCGCGCTGCTCATGCACAAGCGCGAATTGGTGTCGACGTTGTTGGTGCCGATCAGCCCCTTCGCGAGCTTGTTGAAGACGTAGTAGTCCTCGGTCAGCAGCTGCCCCGAGATGTAGAAGCCGACCGCGTCCGGCCCGTGCTGCTCGATCACCGAGGCGAAGCGGTCGGTCGCCAGATCGAGCGCCGCGTCCCAGCCGATCGCCTGCGGCGTGGCGCGGCGCGCCAGCCGCTGCATCGGTTGCAGCAAGCGCGTCTGCAGCGTCACCGCCGCCGTCGCGGTCAGGTGCAGGTTGCTGCCCTTGGAGCACAGCCGCCCGAAGTTGGCCGGATGCTCCGGATCGCCGCGCACGCCGGTGATCGCGCCGGCCTCGGTCTCGATGAGCACGCCGCAACCCACCCCGCAATACGGGCAGGTCGAGCGCGTCTCGGTCTTCACACCAGCGCCTTGGCCGGTTCGGTGGCGGTGGCGGCGCTTCCCGCATGCAATTCATCCAGGTCCAGCGAGACGACATCGCCCTCGACCCTGACGCTGAACTTCTGCACGCAGCCCACGTCCGGTGCCGCGGCGCAGCCATCGCCGAAGCCGATCGTCCAGTTGTGCAGCGGGCACGCCACGCTCTCGCCGAACACGATGCCTTGCGACAGTGGGCCGCCCTTGTGCGGGCACTTGTCGAGCAAGGCAAACACTTTGTCGTCGGCGGTGCGGAAGACGGCGACGTCACCACCTTCCTTGCGCGTGACGCGGCGGGCGCCCAGCTTGGGGATGTCTTCTACCCTGCACAGCGTTTTCCATTGGGTCATGGGTTTGCTCCTGGATTTGTCCTTCGAAGGTCGAGCGCGTCGCGGCGGGCGGCACCCGGCAGGGGCTCATCCGGTGGCGGTCGCCGCTGCGCGGCGACTGCGTTGCGGTGCTCGGTCCGAGGTCGCGCCGCAGAACTCGCTACGTTCGCTGCGCTCACTGCGCTCGGACAA
>JAZKIO010000108.1:0-25066 GCA_040384825.1 Pseudomonadota bacterium | reverse complement strand
GCTGCAGGTGTTCGTGCCGTACCGCCGGCTCGCGCCGATCCTGAAGTGGCTGACGTTGAGCCTGTTCGTCTACGTGGCGACCGCCTTCACCGTCCACATCCCGTGGGCGCGCGTGCTGCACGACCTGGTGTGGCCGCAGGTCGTGCCGACCCCGGCGTTCTGGATGACGATCGTCGCGATCCTCGGCACCACGATCTCGCCGTACCTGTTCTTCTGGCAGGCCGCGCAAGAGGTCGAGGAGATGCGCCTGCACGGCGTGCAGGCCGGCGGCGAGAGCCGCGAGGTGCTGCGCCGCGCCAAGCGCCGCATGCGGCTCGACACGGTGATCGGCATGACCTTCTCGAACGGCATCGCGTTCTTCGTGATGCTGACCGCCGCGGTCGTGCTGCACACCGCCGGCGTCACCGAGGTGCGCAGCGCCGCGCAGGCCGCCGAGGCGCTGCGCCCGCTGGCCGGCGACTTCGCGTTCACGCTGTTCGCGCTCGGCATCATCGCCACCGGGCTGCTGGCGGTGCCGGTGCTGGCCTCGTCGGCAGCCTACGCGGTCGCCGAGGCCTTCGGCTGGCCCGAGGGGCTGGAGCGGCACTGGCGCGAGGCGAAGGGCTTCTACGCCATCATCGGCATCGCCACGCTCGTCGGCACCGCGCTCGACTTCACGCCGATCGACCCGATGACGGCGCTCTACTGGAGCGCGGTGATCAACGGCGTGGTCGCCGTGCCCATCATGGTGGCGATGATGATCCTGGCCGGCAAGCCGGCCGTGATGGGCGTGTTGCCGGTGCGGCGCAAGACCCGCTTCTTCGGCTGGGGCGCGGTGGCGGTGATGGCGGTCGCGGTCGTGATGATGTTCTGGGACCTGGCGCGCTGAGCCGGCCGCGCCCGCCGCCGGCTCAGCCCGGCAGCTTGGCGGCGAGCAGGTCGATCTTCTCGATCTTTGGCGGCTCGGCCAGCAACGCGGCGGCGTTGGCCATCAGCGCCGCGGCGATCGGGCCTTCGAGATGCGCCTGGCGGCCGGCTTCGTCGGCGAAGGCGTCGAACACGCCGAACGTGGACGGGCCGAACTTCAGCGCGAACCAGGCCGTGGTGCCGGCTTCGGCATTCGCGAGCGGCAGGGCGCCGGCGAGAAGGTCGGCCACCGCGGCCTCCTGGCCCGGCTTGGCTTCGAGGCGGACGAACAGGGCGAGCTTGACCATGGTGTGTTCCTTTCGGTGAACGTGTGCGAGGAGCGCAGTCTGGTGCCGGTGCAACGTGGCGACTAGTGGCAGGAAGGCCAACTTTGATGTCATTCCTGCCAGTGCTTCAGCGGTAGCATCGGCGTCATGCGACTGCACCTGCTCGTGCTCGACGGCGTCTTCGACCTGGGCCTCGCGGCGCTGGCCGACACCTTCGCCACCGCCAACGAACTCGCGGCCACGCTGCCCGATGCGCCGGCGCCGATCGAGCTGGCGTTCGTCGGCGTGCGGCGCCGGGTGCGCACCGCGCAGGGGCTGACGGTGCCGGTCGTGGCGGCCGACATGCTGCCGCCGCCGGATCTGGTGCTCGTGCCGGCGCTCGGCGCCAAGATGCCCGACACGCTCGCCGCCCGCCTTTCGCAGCGGGACGTGGCCGAGGCGGTGGCCCTGCTGCAGCGCTGGGCGCGCGGCGCCACGGGCGTCGGCGCGGCGTGCACCGGCACCTTCCTGCTGGCCGAGAGCGGCCTGCTCGACGGCCAGCGCGCGACCACCTCGTGGTGGCTGGCGCCGATGTTCCGCCAGCGCTACCCGCGGGTCGCGCTCGACGAATCGCGCATGCTCGTCAACTCGGCCGGGTTCACGACGGCAGGCGCGGCGATGGCGCACCTCGATCTGGCGCTCGGCGTGCTGCGTCAGCGCAGCCCGGCGCTCGCCGCGCTGGCGGCGCGCTACCTGCTGGTGGAGGCGCGCGGCTCGCAGGCCGAGTTCGTGATCCCGGACCACCTGGCGCATGCCGACCCGCTGGTCGAACGCTTCGAGGGCTGGGCCCGCCAGCGGCTGGCGCGCGGCTTCTCGCTCCAGGACGCGGCGCGCGCGGTCGGCGCCAGCGAGCGCACGCTGGCGCGCCGCCTGCATGCCGTGCTCGGCAAGACGCCACTGTCGTACTTCCAGGACCTGCGGGTCGAGCGCGCGCTGCACCTGCTGCGCACTGGCAGCGAGAGTGTCGACCAGATCGCGGCGCAGATCGGCTATGCCGACGGCGTCACGCTGCGCAGCCTGCTGCGCCGCCGGCTCGGCAAGGGCGTGCGCGAACTGCGGGCGCGCGGCTAGGTGGGCTGCGGTCCGTCGTAGCCTTCGACGATCACCACCTCGGCCGTCGAATAGGGCTGGCGCAGCGCCAGCGCCGCCTGGTAGTCGGCCGAGTGCCAGCAGGCGAGCGCCGCGTCGTACGACGGGAATTCGATCACCACGTTGCGGCTGCGGCTCGCCCCCTCCGGCGCCTCGTAGCGCCCGCCGCGCGTGAGGAAGCGGGCGCCGAAGCGCTGCAGCGGTGCGGCGTTGGCGGCCACGTAGGCCTTGTAGCCTTCGGGGTCGCTCACGTCGACCCGCGCGATCCAGTAGCCCTTGGCCATCGTGATCCTCCAGCTGTGGCGAGGCGGCGATTGTCGCGCCTTGGGCAGCGGCGTCAGCGGCCGTCGACCAGCCGCGCGAACGCGGCGTCGCGGAAGCGCGCGGTGATGTAATCGGCGAACACGCGCGTCTTGGCCGGCAGCATCGAGCGCGTCGGGTAGTAGAGCGAGAGCGCGCCCGCGTCGTGGTACCAGCCCGGCAGCAGCCGCACGAGCGCGCCGCTGGCGATGGCCGCGAACGCGAACGGCATCGGCAGCAGCGCGACGCCCAGGCCGAGCAGCGCGGCATCGGCGATCGCCTCCGGATCGCTGAACACGATGCGCGGCCGGCACGGCACGGGCTGGTCGACACCGCGGCGGGAGCGCAGCGTCCACGGCCGTACGCGGCCGGTAGGCGACGAGCGCCGCATGATGCCGTCGAAGCCGGCCAGCTCGTCCGGCTGGCGCGGCACCGGCCGACCGTCGAGGTACGCGGGCGACGCGACCGCGACGATATGCACGCGTGCCAACTCGCGAGCGACGACCCCGGGCGTGAGCTCGAAGCCGCCGCCGATCGCGGCGTCGAAGCCCTCGCCGATCAGGTCGACCGGGCGGTTGTCGAAGTGCCAATCGGGCACCACGGCCGGGTAGCGCTGCAGGAACTCGCCGAGCAGCGGCACCACGAAGCGGCGGCCGAAGGCCTGGCCCATGCTGACCTTCAGGGTGCCGGCGGGCGCCTCGTCGCGTTCGCGCGCGCCGGTCATCGCGCCGCGCAGTGCGCCCAGCGGCTGGTCGACCTGGCGCAGGAAGCGCTCGCCGCTTTCGGTGAGCGACAGCCGGCGCGTGCTGCGGTGGAACAGCCGCACGCCGAGCCCGGCCTCGAGCCGCGCCACGTTCTTGCTGACGCCGGCCGGCGTCAGCCCCAGGCTGCGCGCCGCGGCCGAGAAGCTGCCGTGCTCGGCCGTCTGCACGAAGGAGATCAGGTGCTGCAGGTTGGCCATGCGCAATCTTAAACCGCGGGTTGAAGCTGATTACACCGGCTTCAGGCTGGTCGCGCGCGGCCGGCCGGCGCAGACTTCACGGCAGTTTCATCACTCGGAGAATCAAATGCGCCACCTTCTTTCGCTCTGGGCCGCCTGCCTCGTCGCCCTGGCCGTGCCGGCGTCCGCCGCCGATGCCGAGTTCAGCTTCCCGGCCGGCTTCGAGCTGCGCGAGGTGGCGACCAACGGCGCCACGATCCACGTGCGCTCGGGCGGCAGCGGCCCGGCCGTCGTGCTGCTGCACGGCTACGGCGAGACCGGCGACATGTGGGTGCCGCTCGCCGCCGACCTGGCCCGCGACCACACCGTGATCGTGCCGGACCTGCGGGGCATGGGCCGCTCGGCCCGCCCCGCCGGCGGCTACGACAAGAAGACCCAGGCCGCCGACATCGCCGGCGTGTTCGAGGCCTACGGCCTGCGCGAGGCCGACGTGGTGGCGCACGACATCGGCAACATGGTGGCGTTCCAGTTCGCGGCGCAGAACCCGCAGCGCGTGCGCAAGCTGGTGCTGATCGACGCGCCGGTGCCCGGCGTCGGGCCGTGGGAGGAGATCCTGAAGAACCCGCTGCTGTGGCACTTCCGCTTCGGCGGGCCCGACATGGAGCGCTTGGTCGCGGGCCGCGAGCGCATCTACCTCGACCGCTTCTGGAACGAGTTCTCGGCCACGCCCGCGCGCTTCGGCGAGGCGGCACGCGCCCATTACGCGGCGCTCTACGCGCAGCCGGGCGCGATGCGCGCAGGCTTCGCGCAGTTCGCGGCGTTCGACCAGGACGCGATCGACAACCGCGCGTTCCTCGCCGGCAACCGGCTGAAGATGCCGGTGCTCGCGGTCGGTGGCGAGAAGTCCTTCGGCCCGATGATGGCCACGGTGATGCGCGCCGGCGCCGACAACGTCACCGAAGGCATCGTGCCGGACTCGGGCCACTGGATCATGGAAGAGAACCCACGCGCGACCACCGCGCTGGTGCGCGGTTTCCTCGCCCGCTGACCACGCACTCGGCCCGCGTTCCCCGCGCACCGCGCCGGGGCGGCACCGCGCTTGCATGCGTTTGCAGCGACCCGCCCCCACGCACCGTTCGGAGGAATTGCGATGAACGACCACACGATCTCGCTGGTGCGAGAGAGTTTCGACCTCGTCGAGCCGATCGCACCGCAGGCGGCGGCGCTGTTCTACGCCAACCTGTTCGAGGCCGATCCGTCGCTGCAGCGCCTGTTCAGTGGCGACATGGAGGCGCAGGGCGCCAGGTTGATGCAGATGATCGGCGTCGCCGTGGCCAAGCTCGACGAGCCGGAGGTGCTGATGCCGGCGCTGCGCCAGCTCGGCCGGCGCCACGCCGGCTACGGCGTCCGGGACGAGCACTACGAGACCGTCGGCGGCGCGCTGCTCAAGACCCTGCAGCAGGGCCTGGGCGCAGCGTGGACGCCGGAGGTCGAGAGCGCGTGGATCGACGTCTACGGCGTGCTCGCCGCGACGATGAAGGACGCCGCCGCGGTCCCGGCCTGAGCGCACCCGCGCGGTGAGACCGCGCACCGGCAAGGGTCGGCGTTGAACTGTATATTCGTACAGCTCTTCACCTTGCCCACGCCTTGGAACTCGACCGCAAACTCGCCATCCTGGCCGACGCCGCCAAGTACGACGCCTCGTGCGCCTCCAGTGGCACCACGAAGCGCGATTCGCGCGGCGGCCGCGGCATCGGCTCGACCGAAGGCGCCGGCATCTGCCACAGCTACGCGCCGGACGGCCGCTGCATCTCGCTGCTGAAGATCCTGCTGACCAACGTCTGCCTGTACGACTGCCTGTACTGCATCAACCGCGTCACCAGCAACGTGCCGCGCGCGCGCTTCACGGTCGACGAGGTGGTGCAGCTGACGCTCGATTTCTACCGCCGCAACTGCATCGAAGGGCTGTTCCTGAGCAGCGGCATCATCCGCAGCCCCGACTACACGATGGAGCAGGTGGTCGAGGTGGCGCGCGTGCTGCGCGAGGAGCACGACTTCCGCGGCTACATCCACCTGAAGACCATCCCCGAAGCCAGCGCCGAACTGCTCGCGCGCGCCGGCCGCTATGCCGACCGGCTCAGCATCAACATCGAGCTGCCGACCGACACCGGGCTGGTCGCGCTCGCGCCCGAGAAAGACGGCGCGGCCATCCGCCGCTCCATGGCGCGCCTGCGCATCCACATCGAAGACGCGAAGGACGCCGCGCGCCCGGCGGCGCCGACCTCGCAGCCGGCGGTGAAGCCCAGGCGCGCCGCCGCACCGCGCTTCGCGCCGGCCGGGCAGAGCACGCAGATGATCGTCGGCGCCGACGCGGCGGACGACCGCAGCATCCTCACGACGAGCGCCACGCTCTACGGCTCGTACCGGCTCAGGCGCGTCTACTACTCGGCGTTCAGCCCGATCCCGGACGCCTCGCGCGACCTGCCGCTGGCTGCGCCGCCGCTGGTGCGCGAGCACCGGCTGTACCAAGCCGATTGGCTGATGCGCTTCTACGGCTTCGCGCACGACGAGATCGTCGGCGCCGCCGACGGCATGCTCGCGCTCGACATCGACCCCAAGCTCGCCTGGGCGCTGGCTCACCGCGAGCGCTTCCCGGTCGACCTGAACCGCGCGCCCAAGGAAATGCTGCTGCGCGTGCCCGGCCTGGGCGTCACGTCGGTCAAGCGGCTGCTGCAGGCGCGGCGCGGGCGCGCGCTGCGCATGGACGACCTGTCGCGCCTGAACGTGCCGCTGCGGCAGGTGCTGCCGTTCGTCACGCTGCCGGGGCACGGATCGGCACGCGGGCTCGACGATGCCGACCTCGCGGCGCGGCTGCGCCCCAAGCCGCAGCAGCAATCGCTGTTCTGATGGCCGAGCGGGTCGTCACGCTCGCGGGCGAGGCCGACGTGGCGGGCTTTCGCGACGCGGCGCGCGGCCTGCTGGCGCACGGCGTGGCGCCGGAGCGGGTCGAGTGGCAGGTGGGTTCGCGCGCGGCCGGCGACCTGTTCGGCGACGCGCCGGTCGAGCCCACACCGGCCGCGCCGGTCTCATCCAGACCGACGATCCGCGTGCCCGCGTTCTTCGTCCCGCTGTGCGAGCGCGCCGCGCTGCACGCCGACCCGAACCGCTTCGGGCTGCTGTACCGGCTGCTCTGGCGGCTGGTGCACGAGCCCGGGCTGCGCGACGACCCGCTCGATCCCGACCGCCTGGCCGCCGAGCAGATGGCCCGCACCGTGCGCCGCGAGATGCACAAGATGACGGCGTTCGTGCGCTTTCGGCCGCTGCCGTCGACCGGCGAGGGCGGCGGCGCGGTGCAGCATGTCGCGTGGTTCGAGCCCGAGCACCACATCGTCGAGGCCACGGCGCCGTTCTTCGCGCGCCGCTTCGCGCAGATGCACTGGGCGATCCTGACGCCCGAGCGCTGCGTGCGCTGGGACGGCCGATTGCTCAGCTTCGGGCCCGGCGCGCGCCGCGAGGACGCGCCGCCGGCCGACGCCGCCGAGCAGCTGTGGCTCACGTATTACGCGAGCATCTTCAACCCGGCGCGCCTGAAGATCGCGATGATGGAGAAGGAGATGCCGCGTCGATACTGGAAGAACCTGCCCGAGGCGGCACTGATCCAGCCGCTCTCGGCGTCATCGGCCGAACGCAGCCACCGCATGGTCGAGCAGGCCGCGAGCGAGCCGACCCGGCGCCGGCCGGCGGCCTCGACCGCGCTGCGTGTCGACCAGCGCCCGGTCGCGGTCCATGCGCCCGGCTCGCTGCCCGCGCTGTTCGACGCGACCGCGCACTGCCGCGAATGCCCGCTCGGCGAACACGCCACCCAGGTCGTCAACGGCGAGGGGCCGAAGCAGGCGGTGCTGATGCTGGTCGGCGAACAACCGGGCGACCAGGAGGACCTGCGCGGCCGTCCGTTCGTCGGCCCGGCCGGCCAACTGCTCGACCGCGCGCTCGCCGCGCTCGGCTGGCCGCGCGACGCGCTCTACCTGACGAACGCGGTGCGCCACTTCAAGTACGAGCTGCGTGGCCAGCGGCGCATCCACAAGACGCCGGCGCAGCAGGAGGTCGCGGCCTGCCTGCACTGGCTCGAGAGTGAGATCGGGCTGGTCGCGCCGCAGGCGATCGTGGCGCTCGGCGCCACGGCGGCGCGTGCGCTGCTGGGGCGGCCGGTCGCGGTGATGAAGGAGCGCGGCCAGTGGTTCGCGCGCGGCGACGGCCTGCGCGTGCTGGTCACGCTGCACCCGTCGGCGCTGCTGCGCATGCCGCCGGAAGAGCGCAGCGCCGCGTTCGAGCGCTGGCTCGAGGATCTGCGTCAGGCCGGCATGAACTTCAGCGCCACGCCGTTGTTGCAGTAACGCTTGCCGGTCGGCCGCGGGCCGTCGCTGAAGACGTGGCCCTGGTGGCCCTCGCAGCGCGCGCAGTGGTACTCGGTGCGCGGCACGATCAGCTTGAAGTCCGTCCGTGTCGCCACCGCGCCCGGCAGCGGCGCGAAGAAGCTCGGCCAGCCGGTGCCGCTGTCGAACTTGGTGTCCGACGAGAACAGCGCCAGCTCGCAACCCGCGCAATGGAACACGCCCTTGCGCTTCTCGTGGTCCAGCGGGCTCGTGCCGGCGCGCTCCGTGCCCTCGTGGCGTAGCACGTCGTAGGCGGAGGGCGAGAGGCGCTTCTTCCACTCCGCATCGGTCAGGCGCAGCGGCTCGACCTTGGGCGCCGGCGATTGGGCTTTGGCGGCTTCGGTGGCGAATCCGAACGTGCCGAGCAGGGCGAGCAGGGGGCGGCGGGTCATGACGAATCTCCTTCGGAACGAGACCTTGGGTCGCAGTCTGCCGGCGAATCTTTCACCCCGTCACGGCTTCGGCCAAAGCACCCACATCCGCAGCGGCTGCTTCATGCGCCCGGCCTGGTTCTCGGCGGTCTCGCCCCAGCCCCAGAAGTAGTCGGCGCGCACCGCGCCGGTGATCGCGCTGCCGGTGTCCTGCGCCATCGCCAGGCGGCGCAGCGGCGTGGCCGACAGCGGCTCGGTGCTGTCCAGCCAGACCGGCGTGCCGTACGGGATCGACAGCGGATCGACCGCGATCGAGCGGCCCGGCGTGAGCGGCGCGCCCTGTGCGCCCTTCGGCCCGAGTTGCGGGTCGGGCAGTGGCTCCTCGCGGAAGAACACCGTGCGCGGGTTGGCCCACAGCATCTCGTTGACGCGCTTCGGGTTGGCGCGCGCCCAGGCCTTGATGCCGGGCCAGGAGGCCTGCGCGGCCGTCAGCTCGCCCTGGTCGATCAGCCAGCGCCCGACCGACTTGTACGGGTGGTCGTTGTGGCCCGCGAACGCGACGCGCACCAGCGTCCGGCGGCCGTTGGGCTCGACGATGTTCAGGCGCCCCGAGCCCTGGATCTGCAGGATCAGCGCGTCCAGCGGGTCGGCCACGTAAGCGACCGCGCGACCGCGCAGGCTGGCCTGGGCCGCCGGCATCGAATCGATCTGCTGGCGCGTCCAGTACGGTTTGCGGGTCGCCAGGTCGGCCGGCGGGCCGTAGAGCGGCACGCGGAACGCGCCTCTGGGCCGGCGCACCGCCTCGATCAGCGGCTCGAAGTAGCCGGTCATCAGGCCCTCGGGCGCACTGTCGAGCGACTCGACGCGGTACGGCTGCAGGCGCTGCCGCAGCCAGGCGCGGGTGGCATCGTCGCTGAAGGCCGGCGTGGTCGCGGCGCGCGCCTGCTCGCACAGCGCGGCCCAGTCGAACGCCGGGCGCTCGCAGCCGCGCAGCAGCGCCGGCCAGAGCTCGCTGCTGCGGTCGGCCTCGAAGCCGGGCAGCTCGGCCCAGTCGACCGGCACCCAGCGGGCCTTCGCGCGCACGATCGTCGCGTTCACCATCGCCACCGGGAACGGGTTGGTCGGCACCACGTTCGGATCGACCGGCCGCGGCACCGGCGAGACCGGCGGCAGCGGGGTGGCGCAGGCGACGAGCGTGCCTAGAATCGCCGGCGCCAGCAGGCGCTTGATCGTCAACGACGCCGGCACGCGGCAAAGGATGTCGGGCATGTGGGTACTCTTTCTCGAAGCGCTGGGCGCGGTCGCGCTGCTCGGACTGATCGTCTGGTGGACGATGTTCCACGGGCGCCGCAAGGGCGAGCGTGAGCGCGATCGCGACCGCTGATCATGGCGTCGGCCAGATGAACGACAGCGGCCGGCGCCACAGCCGCGAGCGCACCGCGCGGTAGATCCGGCTGCGGTCGACGAGGCGGATGCCGCGCGAGCGCAGCGCGACGCGGAACGCCATCAGGAAGCTCACCGTCAGGTTCAGCACGCCGGTCACCGCGATGCCGGCCACGCACCACCAGAACGGCGCGCTGCTCAGCAGCCCGAAGCCCTCGGCGCCGACCGCGGCGGCCACCTGGCCCGTGGACAGCGTGACGTGCCGCACCTCGATCGGCAGCCCGAAGAACAGCGCCACGACCGGGATCACGCCGAGCATGAAGCCGAGCGAGATGTTGGACGCGAAGCCCGAGATGTTGGTGCGCCAGTACGCGCCCCAGCGCGCGGCGCGGCGCGCGCCGAGCCGCGCGACGATGCGCGGGTTCCAGGCGATCGCGCTGTCGAGCCGGTGCCAGACGAACCAGTTCTCGACCCAGCCGGCGATCAGCGAGCTGGCGAACAGCAGCACGCCGGTGAACGCGGCGAACAGGGCAGTCGGCCCGAGCAGCGTGAGCGACTCCAGCACGTGCTGCGCGTCGGCATGGCCGACCAGCGGCGCGCCGAACGCGGCCTGCCAGCCGAACTGCACCGCCAGCACGATCGGCGTCACCAGCGCGAGGTTGCCGAAGATGCCCGCCGCCTGCGAGCGGATCAGCTGCGCGACCTCGTCGACGAAGCCCTCCACGTTCGCGTCGCTGGACAGGTCGGAGAGCTTCTCGGCCATCGCCGGCGCCGTCATCGCCGGCTGCTTGGTCGCGACCGTGAAGTGCAGCAGCTGGATCAGCACGAAGCTGGCCGCGTAGTTCACGCCGGCCCAGAAGCCGCCCCAGAACGGCGACAGCGCCAGCGCGAGCACCGCGAACTTGATGAAGGTGGTGCCCGCCAGCACCGCGCCGCCGCCGGCCGCCGCGCGCAGCATGCGCCGGTACTCGGGCATGTTGCGGGTGATGTAGTGCTGGCCGGTCTCGGCGCTGCGCTCGGCGACCTTGCGCGCCAGCAGCGAGTAGTGGCTGGACATCAGCCCGCGGATGCTGCGGCCCTCGTCGGCCACCTGCACCAGGTGCGCGATCAGCCGCGTGATCTCGCGCGCCGGCTCGGGGCTGATCACGCAGGTCAGCAGCGCGTCGATGCGGCGCGTGCGCTCGCGCAGCTGGTCGACCTCGAACACCACGTCGACCGACACGCCATGCGCCTCCAGGTGGTCGTGCACGCTCTCGGCGCAGAGCCGGCACTGGTCGAGCAGCGCGCGCAGGTACTGGGCCTCCTGCAGCAGCGCGGCTTCGCCGGCCTCGTCGGCGGCCTGCGCGTGGTCGCTGAACTGCTCGGCGACGCGCGCGAGCTGGCGGAACGGTTGGTTCACCAGCAGCTCGGCGCTCATGCGCTGGCGCAGCGCCGGCGAGAAGCCCGAGGCCCGCACCGCACTGGCGAGGAACACGATCGCATCGAGGAACGGGTTCCGCCACACCAGCGTGCCGCGCACCGGCGCCACGTAGGTGCGCAGGCGTTCGAGCGTCGGGTTGTCGATCGCGAGCAGCCAGGCCGCGTCGTTGCGGTCCGGGAACAGCAGCGCGAACAGCTCGCCCAGGTCGGTGGTGGCCGGGGTCAGCGGCAGCACGCGGGCGCGCAGGCGCCGGCCCAGCTCGCCCCACAGGTCCATGCGCGGCGCGAAGCCGAAGTCGGCGAGCAGCGCCGCGTTGTCGACCTCGGCCCAGATGCGCCGCAGCAGCCCGTTGACGCGCTCGTGGTGCTCGGGATGGCGGTCCAGCACGCCCAGCAGGTGCTTGAGGCGCAGCACCGGCATCGGCGTGGTGGCTTCGCCGCGCGGCGGGGCGTCGACCGGCGCGTGGCGCAGCCATTCGAGCAGGCGGATCAGCCAGAGGTGCCGCTCGGCCAGGCCGGCCTTCGGGTCGGCCGCGTTGAGCAGCGCCGTCAGGTCCCAGTGCGAGAGGCGGCCCTTGCCTTTCGCCATCAGTGGAGTGCCGACGCCAGCGTCAGGCCGAACTCGTCCACCGGCGCGTCGAACGGGCGTGCGTCCTCCGTCATGCAGAAGAAGGTGCCGCGCATCGTGCCCTGCGGCGTCGCGAGCAGCGTCCAGCTCGTGTACTCGAAGGTCTCGCCCGGCTTGAGCAGCGGCTGGTGTCCCACGACAGCGAGGCCGCGCACTTCGTCGACCTGGCCGTTGGAATCGGTGACGATCCAGTGGCGCCCGATCAGCTGCGCGGTGATCTCGCCGGTGTTACGGATCGTGACGGTGTAGGCGAACGCATTGCGGCCCTTGGCAGGGTCCGATTGTTCGGGCAGATGGCGCACGCTGACCGTGCTGGTCAGTTCGGCTTTCAGGGGGTCGTTCGACATGCGGGCGATTCTGGCAGCAACGCGATGCCGCCACCTAGAATCGCGCCGAATCTCGCCCCGACCGGCCCCGTCATCATGTCGACACGCACCTACCGCATCGCCCCGAGCATCCTGTCCGCCGATTTCGCGAGGCTCGGCGACGAGCTGCGCGATGTGATCGCGGCCGGCGCCGACTGGATTCACTTCGATGTGATGGACAACCACTACGTGCCGAACCTGAGCTTCGGCCCGATGGTGTGCGAGGCGCTGCGCAAGCACGCGGTGCGGGCCGACGGCACCAAGGTGCCGATCGACGTGCACCTGATGGTGCAGCCGGTCGATGCCCTGGCGGTCGCGTTCGCGAAGGCGGGCGCCGACCACGTCATGTTCCATCCCGAGGCCAGCCTGCACGTGGACCGCACGCTGCAGCTGATCCGCGCCGAGGGCTGCAGCGCCGGCCTCGTGTTCAACCCGGCCGCCTCGCTCGACGTGCTCGACTGGACGATCGACCAGCTCGACGTGATCCTGGTGATGAGCGTGAACCCGGGCTTCGGCGGGCAGAGCTTCATCCCGGGCGCGCTGAGGAAGATCGAGGCGATCCGCCGGCGCATCGACGCCAGCGGACGGGACATCCGGCTCGAGGTCGACGGCGGCATCAAGATCGACAACATCCGCGCCGCGGCCGATGCCGGCGCCGACACCTTCGTCGCCGGCAGCGCGATCTTCGGCCAGCCGAGCTACAAGGCGGTGATCGACGCGATGCGGGCGCAGCTCGCCGGCTGAGCCGCCCGCAGGGGGCGCGTCAGAGCGGCGCGAGCGCGGCGTCGCGCAGCCCCACCAGCACCGCCTCGCCGCTCGCGCGGTCGACGCGGAACTCGCCGTAGCGCGCACCCTCGAAGCGCGCGGCCGTGCCCTCCTCGAAGAAGTACGCGTTCGTGCCGAGCCAGACCTGGCCGCCGCGGATGCGGTAGCGAAGCGTGAGCGCCGACGCACCGCCGTTCGGCGCGGCAACGTGCGCGACGCGACGCGCGTCGAGCGCGACGGGCGCGAGCCGCGTCTCGCCTTCGCGCGGCGGCGTGTCGCCGGCTGCGCGTTCCAGATCGCGCGTCATCGCGAAGCGCAGCGCCATGTAGTCGCCCTGCATCAGCGAGCGCGGGTCGACCGGCGCGAGCTCGAGGTAGACGATCTCGCCGTCGCGCCGGATGCGTTCCTTGCCGACGATCGAGACGTTGACGGCGCCCAGCACCAGCAGCGCACCGAGTGCGATCAGCGCGCGCACGAGACCTGGCCTGTTCATGCGGCTTCTCCTTCGGTCGAGCGCCGCGCCAGCGCCCGCGCCGCGAACCACATCGCGCCGCCCATCGCGAGCATCAGCAGCGACTTGAACAGCAGCCCGGTGCCGAGCGCGTAGTAGAAGTGCGAGACGTGCAGCAGCGCAGCGAGCACGCCGGCGCCCAGCAAAGCCCGCTGGCCGAGCGCGAACGCCGCGGCCACGGCAGCGAGCGCCGCGCCGGCCGACAGCAGCGGCCACAGCGCCAGCCAGCCCTGCGCGACCGCGCCGCCGCCCCACCAGCGGAACGACTCGAACGGCTGCGACGCGAGCGTCGCGAACGCCAGGCCGACGATCAGGCCCGCCAACACCGGCCGCAGCGCGGCGGCGCGGCCGCGGGCGACCCAGCCCGCCTCGTGGCGGATCAGCAGCGCGATGCCGCCGGCGACCGGCAGCCAGGCCAGCGCCCAGCCGGTCAGCGAGGCGCCGAGCGACACCGCGCGTTCGCGCTCGCCGTGCCAGAACTCGGGCTCGCCGAACAGCGCGAAGCGCACCGTGAGCGCCCACGCGATCGTCGCGAAGAAGGCGGAGAGCGCGCGGTGCAGCGGGTTCGGCATCGCCAGCGCGAGCACCGCCTGCAACAGCAGGGCGCTGGCCGCGATCGGGCCGATGCCGCGCGCGTCGTCGTTCAGCGCGAACAGCACCAGGCACTGCCCGGCGATCGACAGCGCGAGCGCGAGCTGCGCGACGAACGCGCCCTCGCGGTCCGCCCGGTACAGGCCCCACGCGGCCGCGAGCAGCACCGCGCCGGCGAGACCGGCGGTGACCGGCGTGTCCGGCCGGAACAGCAGCCCGACGAAGCCGAGCAAAAACAGCCCCGCGAGCCAGCCGCTGACGCCGAGCAGCAGGCCGATGTACCAGGGCCGATCGGGCGCGGGGGCGGGGTCGGGCGCTTCGACCGCGGTGGCGGCATCGAGCAGGCCGCGGTGGGCGAGGGCGTGGCGCAGGTCCGCCGGCGCGGTGATGGTCATGCGGCGTCTCCGTCGGGGGTCGTGGCAGGACCATCGCGCCAGGTGCGCACCCAGCGCATCAGCAGCAGGCCGCTCGCGGTGGAACTGCCGACGAGCCAGGCCGCGATCAGGAAGAACGCGCCGACGTCGTTCAGGCGCATCGTGTGGCCGAGCCACGTGGTCGAGATGGCGATCCCGCTGGCGGCGATCAGGGCCATCGGGAACACGTCGCGCCGGTGGCGCCAGGTGGCGAGCGCCAGCGCCACGCAGATCGCGGCGAACAGCAGCACGACCGCCGCGCGGGCGCCGCCTGCCGCCGCCGCCGCGTCGACGGGCCGATCGCGGTGGCCGTGCAGGACGACCGCGATCACCGCCGCCGTGCCGTAGGCGAACGCGGCGCTCGCCAGGCCGCGCAGCAGCCACGTCGGTGCCGCGGACGACCATCGCGTGCGGCGCAGCGCGACGAAGGCGGCGGCGCCGAGCAGGTTGACGACGCACGGCAGCATCAGCAGCACCGCGTGGTCGAGGTGCCGGCCATCGACGAAGCGCCAGAAGAAGTGGTCCGGCCCCAGCCAGCCGCACAGCAATGCGAGGGCGATGTTCAGCACCGTCCACCACACCGCCCACAGCGCGCCCGACAACCCGGCCAGCGCGAACGGCAGCGTCAGCAGCGCCCACGTGAAGAACAGCTCGTGCAGGTCGGCGCCGGTCTGGTAGGACTGGCCGAACAGCGCCAGCAGGCCGCCGGCGAGCAGCGTGGCGAGGACCATCGCGGCCTGCCCGGCGCGGGCCGGCGGCGGTCGCCACAGCGCGACGGCGACGCACGCCAGCAACGCCGCCTGCAGCAGCGCGAACCGGCCGAACACGCCGTAGTCCTGCCAGTTGGCGGCGACGAAGAACAGCACGCCCGCGCCGATCGCGCCGAGCCCGGCGGCATGCAGCAGAGAGGCGGCGAAGGCGCGCCACGCTGCGGCGTCCGGCTGCGCGCCGCTGAGCGTGAGCGCGGCGGCCACCGCGGGCCGCGCCAGTCGGTGCTGGTGCGAGAAGGCGTCGAGGGCGGATCGGTCCATGGCGCGAGACTACCCGGCGCGAGCGGCCGTTCGCGCCTGCTGCGCGGCGGCATCGGGCGTTGCGCCCGGCGGTACCGCGGCGCGATGCCGGCGCCCGACGACCTTGGTCGTGATCGGGCCGCCGAAGCTGAGTCACACTGGCGGCATGGCAGACACGCACGCGCATTCCCACCACGGCGAGCACGACGATCACGCGAACCACGCGCACGGGAACGCGCACGCGCACGACCACGGCCACGACCACGCGCATGGTCACCACCACGCGCCGGCGAACTTCGACCGCGCGTTCGCGATCGGCATCTCGGTCAACATCCTGTTCGTCGCGGTCGAGGCGTTCTACGGCTGGAAGGTCGACTCGCTGGCGCTGCTGGCCGACGCCGGCCACAACCTGGGCGACGTCGCCGGCCTGGTGATGGCCTGGGGCGGTGCGCTGGCCGGCAAGCTGCGGCCCGATGCGCGCTACACCTACGGCTGGAAGCGCGCGTCGATCCTGGCCGCGTTCTTCAACGCGCTGCTGCTGCTGGTCGCGATGGGCTCGCTGGCCTGGGAGGCGATCGGCCGGCTGCAGACGCCGCAGCCGCTGCAGGGCGTCACGGTGATGGTCGTCGCGGGCATCGGCATCGTCGTCAACCTCGGCACCGCGCTGCTGTTCATGCGCGGGCGCCACGACGACATGAACATCCGCGGCGCCTACCTGCACATGGCGAGCGACGCGCTGGTCTCGGCCGGCGTCGTCGTCGTCGGCGCGCTGGCGCTGTGGACGGGCTGGACCTGGCTCGACCCGGTCGCGAGCCTGGCGATCGCGCTGGTGATCGTGGTGGGCACCTGGGGGCTGTTCCGCCAGTCGCTGCGGCTGATGTTCGACGGCGTGCCCCACCACATCGATCTCGCCGCGGTGCGCGCCGAACTGCAGGCCCTGCCCGGTGTCGAGCGGGTGCACGATCTGCACGTCTGGGCCACCGGCACCACCGACGTGGCGCTGACCGCGCACCTGGTGATGCCGGCCGGCCACCCGGACGACCCGTTCTTCGAGCGTGCGACCACGCAGCTGCGCGAGCGTTTCAAGATCGGCCATGTCACGCTGCAGGTGGTCCGCGAGCCGTTCATGACCTTGTGCGAGGCGGCGCCGGCCGCATCTGTGCAAGCGCCAGCGCACCACCACTGACCGATCTGCCCACCCTTGCCATAGACCCTGCCATGGAGTTCAAGGACTACTACAAGATCCTCGGCGTCGCCCGCGATGCGTCCGTCGACGACATCCGCAGCGCCTACCGCAAGCTCGCCCGCAAGTACCACCCGGACGTGAGCAAGGAGCCGGACGCCGAGGCCCGCTTCAAGGAGCTGGGCGAGGCCAACGAGGTGCTGCGCGACCCCGAGAAGCGCGCCGCCTACGATGCCGCCGGCAGCCAGTGGGAACGCCAGCGCGCGGCCGGCGGCGCGGGCGCGCAGGGCTTCCAGCCGCCCCCGGGCTGGGACGCCGGCTTCGAGTTCAGCGGCCGCGGCGACGACGACCCGTTCGCCGGCGCCGACCACAGCGACTTCTTCGAGGCGCTGTTCGGCCGTGCGGCGCGCGGCGCCCGCGGCGGGCCTCGCCGGGCCGCCTCGATGCCGGGGCAGGACCACCACGCCAAGGTCGTGATCGACCTGGAGGACGCGTTCCACGGCGCGCAGCGCAGCATCTCGCTGCGCATGCCCGAGTTCGACGACGAGGGCCGCGGCGTCCTGCGCGAGCGCACGCTCGACGTCAACATCCCGAAGGGCATCCGCGAGGGCCAGCACCTGCGGCTGGCCGGTCAGGGCGGGCCGGGGCTGGGCCACGGGGCGGCCGGCGACCTGTTCCTCGAGATCGTGTTCAAGCCGCACCCGCGGCTGCGCGTCGACGGCCGGGACCTGTATGTCGACCTGCCGCTCGCGCCCTGGGAGGCCGCGCTCGGCGCCAGCGTGCCGGTGGCCACGCCGGACGGCGAACTCACGCTGACGATCCCGCCGAATTCGGCCGCCGGGCGCAAGCTGCGGCTCAAGGGCCGGGGGATCCCGGGCAATTCGCCGACCACTCCGGCCGGCGACCTGTACGCGGTGCTGTCGATCGCGCTGCCGCCGGCGCAGGGCGCCGCCGCGCAGGCCGCCGCCGCGCAGGCCGCCTACACCGCATTCGGCGCGGCGTTCGGCGGGTTCGATCCGCGCGCCGCCACGCCATGACGATCGAAAGGATGACCGCATGAGCCGCTCGCTTGCCGCCACGCTGATCGACGACGACGCGTCGATGACGATCGCCGAACTCGCCCGCGCCTGCCGCGCCCGGGAGGAGCAGGTCGAGGTCTGGGTCGTCGAGGGCGTGCTTCAGCCGGCCGGCCGCGCGCCGCAGGACTGGCGCTTCTCCGGCGCCGCGCTGCGCCGCGCGCGGCTGGCGATCTCGCTGGCCCGCGACCTCGAAGTGAACACGCCGGGCATCGCCCTCGCGCTCGACCTGATGGAGCAGATAGACGCGCTGAACGCGCAGCTGCGCCGGGCGGCGGTGCGCGGGTGAGGGCCGCGCTGCCGAACGCCGACCGGCTCGGTGCCGCGATCGTCGACCTCGATGGCACGATGGTCGACACGCTCGGCGATTTCGTCGTCGTGCTCGGCACCGTGCTCGACGAACTCGGCTTGCCGGCGGTCACCCGCGAGTTCGTCGGCCGCACGGTCGGCAAGGGCTCGGAGCACCTGATCCGCAGCACGCTGGCCGAGGCCGGCGCCGACCCGGCCCTGTACGAACGGGCCTGGGCGCTGTACCAGCAGCACTACCTGGCGGTCAACGGCGACCACTCGGCGGTGTATCCCGGGGTGGTGGAGGGGCTGGAGCGGCTGCGGGCGCGCGGCTGGAAGCTGGCCTGCCTGACGAACAAGCCGACGGCGTTCGCGCGGCCGCTGCTGCGCAAGAAGGGGCTGGACGGCTTCTTCGACGTCGTCTTCGGCGGGGATGCGTTCGAGCGCAAGAAGCCCGATCCGCTGCCCTTGCGCAAGACCTGCGAGGCGCTCGGCCTGCCGCCGTCACGCACGCTGATGGTCGGCGACTCGAGCAACGATGCGCGCGCCGCGCGCGCGGCGGGCTGCCCGGTGGTGCTCGTCAGCTACGGCTACAACCACGGCGAGCCGGTCGCCGCGGTCGATGCCGACGGCCTGATCGACCGCCTCGATCAGTTGTAGACCGTCAGTTGTAGCTGGTGCTGCCGGCGTTCTGCGGCAGCGCGCGACCGAGCAGCGCTTCCTTCAGCTGCGGATCGGCCGGGGCCTTGCCGAGCCAGATCTTCATCAGCGCGGCGTGGAACTCGGGCTCCTTGATCGGTGCGCCTTCGGGCTTGCCGTTGACGAGGATCACCGTGCCCGTGCCCGGCACCCACTCGACCGTGAGCGTGTCGCCGGTCTGCAGCTTCTTGTGCTTCGAGAACATGTCGCTCATGCGCAGGATGCCGGGGATCGACTTCGAGAATTCCTCGCGCGCCGCGTTCTGCTCCATGCCCTTGGTGAAGAGCTTGCCGAGCTCGTTGGCGTCGATGTCGCGCAGCATGACGATCTGCAGGCGCTGCGGGCCCGAGGCGCCCAGCGCCGCTTCCGGTGTGCCGGCCTTCTCGCCGAGGTAGAGCGCCGCCGCGTAGACCTTGAACACGACCTTGAACCGGACGCCGGCGCCGTTCAGCGCCAACCGGGCGTTGCCGACCTGCGCCGTGTTCGGGAACTTGACGCCGGAGACCTCCGTCGTCTGGGCCTGGCCGGCGAGCGGCAGCGCCAATGCGGCGGCGAGAACGAGCGGCAGAACGAGTCGGCACATGGCGGCAATCCGCGGGCGAGGCGTGCGGAAATGGAGGTGGAACGAGGACTATCGGCAGGCGCGGGCACGACTTGAGCCCTGCTACACTTTTGGCGATGTTCACACCACGCATGCTTGCTGCAGGGTCGATCGACCGGGGAGCCTGGCCCTGGCGGGCCTGAGCCGTCTGTCGCGCTGACGCTCCGCGCGTCGCGCCTGTCACATGCTGCGGTCGGCCTGCGCCGACGCCACCTGCTCCGGGCCGCCGCGCCGGCCCCGCCCCCTCCGGCCCGTGGAAGGCCCCTGAACATCATGATCACCGAACTCGAATTCAAGAGCCTGGCCAGCCAGGGCTACAACCGCATCCCGCTGATCGCCGAGGCGTTCGCGGATCTCGAAACCCCACTCTCGCTGTACCTGAAGCTGGCCTACGGCTCGGGCGGCGGCAGGCACAGCTTCCTGCTCGAATCGGTGGTCGGCGGCGAGCGCTTCGGGCGCTACTCGTTCATCGGCCTGCCGGCGAAGACGCTGCTGCGCGCGACCGGCTTCAAGACCGAAGTCGTGACGAACGGCGCCGTCGTCGAGACGCACGAAGGCAACCCGCTGGATTTCATCGCCGCCTACCAGCAGCGCTTCAAGGTCGCGCTGCGCCCGGGCATGCCGCGCTTCTGCGGCGGGCTGGCCGGCTACTTCGGCTACGACGCGGTGCGCTTCATCGAGCCCAAGCTCGCGAAGACCGAAAAGACAGGTGGAATCGACACCCCCGACATCCTGCTGCTGCAGTGTGAAGAGCTGGCGGTGATCGACAACCTGTCGGGGCGCCTGTACCTGATCGTCTACGCCGACCCGGCCGAGCCCGAGGCCTTCCACAACGCGAAGCGGCGGCTCGCCGAGCTGGGCGACAAGCTCAAGTACAGCGTCACCGCGCCCGCGGTGAAGCGCGGCGCGGCGCACGGCGTGGAGCGCGAGTTCGGCAAGGCCGCCTACATCGCCGCGGTGCTGCGCGCCAAGGAGTACATCGCGGCCGGCGACATGATGCAGGTGCAGGTCGGCCAGCGGCTGCGCAAGCGCTACACCGAGTCGCCGCTGAGCCTGTACCGGGCGCTGCGCTCGCTGAACCCGTCGCCGTACATGTACTTCTACGACATGGGCGAGTTCCAGATCGTCGGCGCGTCGCCCGAGATCCTGGTGCGCCACGAGCGCGTGCCCGAGGGCGACAAGGTGACCATCAGGCCGCTGGCCGGCACCCGCCCGCGCGGCGCGACGCCCGAGCTCGACAAGGCGCTCGAAGTCGAGCTGAAGGACGACCCGAAGGAGCGCGCCGAGCACGTGATGCTGATCGACCTGGCGCGCAACGACATCGGCCGCATCGCGAAGACCGGCACCGTCAAGGTGACCGAGGCGTTCACCGTCGAGCGCTACTCGCACGTGATGCACATCGTCAGCAACGTGGAAGGATTGCTGAAGGACGGCATGACCAACCTCGACGTGCTGCGCGCCACCTTCCCGGCCGGCACGCTGACCGGCGCGCCCAAGATCCGCGCGATGGAGATCATCGACGAGCTCGAGCCCGTCAAGCGCGGCATCTACGGCGGCGCGTGCGGCTACCTGAGCTTCGCCGGCGACATGGACGTGGCGATCGCGATCCGCACCGGCATCGTCAAGGACCAGACGCTGTACGTGCAGGCCGCGGCCGGCGTCGTCGCCGATTCGATCCCCGAGATGGAATGGCGCGAGACGGAGGCCAAGGCACGGGCGCTGATCCGCGCAGCCGAGCTGGTCGAGGAGGGGTTCTGATGGACAACGCCAATTCAAGAATTCACCGCAGAGGAACAGAGGACGCGGAGTATCCGCAGAGGGAGATCACTGACCAGATCCTCGCGGCGGCGTTCGAGGTACACAGCCAGTTGGGCGCAGGATTGCTTGAGGCGGTCTACCGCGAGGCCCTCTCGCATGAATTGCACTTGCGGGGTCTGTCCGTGGCTCGAGAAGTCGAAGTGCCGCTCCAGTACAAAGGAGTTGCCCTGCGCGCGCCGTTTCGATTGGACCTGCTGGTATCGGGCGAAGTCATTGTTGAAGCCAAGACTGTCGACGCACTGGGGCCGATTCACACGGCACAGTTGCTGACCTATCTGCGGCTGACGGGCAAGACCGTGGGTCTGCTCATCAACTTCAACACGGCACACTTGCGCGACGGCATCCGTCGCGTCGTGAATTCTCTGCGCTCCTCTGCGTCCCCCGTTCCTCTGCGGTGAAGGCTAAAGACCATGCTGCTGATGATCGACAACTACGACTCCTTCACCTACAACCTGGTGCAGTACTTCGCCGAGCTCGGTGAAGACGTGAAGGTGCTACGCAACGACGAGATCGACGTCGCCGGCATCGGCGCGTTGAAGCCCGACAAGCTGGTGCTGTCGCCCGGCCCGTGCTCGCCGGCCGAGGCGGGCGTGTGCATCGCCGCGATCGAGGCGTTCACCGGCCAACTGCCGATCCTCGGCGTGTGCCTGGGCCACCAGGCGATCGGCGCGGCGCTGGGCGGCCGGGTGATCCGCGCGCAGACGCAGATGCACGGCAAGACCGACGTGATCACGACCGACGAGCGCGGCGTCTACACCGCGCTGCCGCGCGAGTTCACGGTGATCCGCTACCACTCGCTGGTGATCGAGCGCGCCACGCTGCCGGCCATGCTGGACGTGACTTCGACCTCGCAGGACGGCGAGATCATGGGCGTGCGCCACCGCGAGCTCGCGGGCACCGCCACGCCGCTCGAAGGCGTGCAGTTCCACCCCGAATCGATCCTGACCGAGCACGGTCATGCGATGCTGAAGAACTTCCTGGAGTTGCGGCCATGACGATCAACAACCTCGACGCGCTGACGCGCACCATCGACCACCGCGAGATCTTCCACGACGAGATGCTCTCGCTGGTGCGCCGCATCATGAGCGGCGAGATGTCGCCGGTGATGATGGCGGCGCTGCTGGTCGGCCTGCGGGTCAAGAAGGAGACCATCGGCGAGATCACCGCCGCCGCGCAGGTGATGCGCGAGTTCTCGACCAAGGTCGAGGTCGCCGACCGCACGCACCTGGTCGACATCGTCGGCACCGGCGGCGATGGCTCGCACACCTTCAACATCTCGACCTGCAGCATGTTCGTCGCCGCCGCGGCGGGCGCGCGGGTCAGCAAGCACGGCAACCGCAGCGTCAGCAGCAAGTCGGGCAGCGCGGACGTGCTGGAATCGCTCGGCGTGCCGCTGACGTTGACGCCGGCGGCGATCGCCCAGTGCATCGCCGACACCGGCATCGGCTTCATGTTCGCGCCGAACCACCACCCGGCGATGAAGAACGTGGCGCCCGTGCGCAAGGAACTCGGCATCCGCACGATCTTCAACATCCTCGGGCCGCTGACCAACCCGGCCGACGCGCCGAACATCCTGATGGGCGTGTTCCACCCCGACCTGGTCGGCATCCAGGTGCGTGCGCTGCAGCGCCTGGGCGCCGAGCACGCCGTGGTCGTCTACGGGCGCGACGGCATGGACGAGGTCTCGCTCGGCGCCGCGACGATGGTCGGCGAGTACAAGGACGGCGGCATCCACGAGTACGAGATCCACCCCGAGGACTTCGGGCTGACGATGGCGAGCAACCGGGCGCTGAAGGTCGAGACGCCGGCGCAGTCGAAGGCGCTGCTGCAGTCGGTGCTGGACAACGAGCCGGGCCCGGCGCGCGACATCGTGATCCTCAACGCCGGGGTCGCGCTGTATGCGGCGAACGTGGCGCCGTCGATGCTGGCCGGGGTGTCGATGGCGCGCGACGTGCTCGCCTCCGGCAAGGCGCTGGCGAAGATGCACCAGTTCGTCGCGCGGACCAAGGAGTTGGCCCAGCAATGAGCGACATCCTGGACAAGATCGTCGCGGTCAAGCGCGACGAGATCTCGCTGGCACGGCGCCAGCGCGACCTGGCGTCGCTGCGGCGCGACGCGGAACAGCTCGGCGGCCAGCGCGATTTCGTCGGCGCGGTCCGCCGCAAGATCGCCGCCGGCAACGCCGGCGTGATCGCCGAGGTCAAGAAGGCCAGCCCGAGCAAGGGCGTGCTGCGCGAGCACTTCGTGCCGGCGGCCATCGCCGAAAGCTACGAGACCCACGGCGCCGCGACGCTGAGCGTGCTGACCGACGTCAACTTCTTCCAGGGCAGCGCCGCCTACCTGCGCGAGGCGCGAGCGAACTGCGGCCTGCCGGTCCTGCGCAAGGACTTCATGGTCGACGCCTACCAGGTGTTCGAGGCGCGCGAGATGGGCGCCGACTGCATCCTGCTGATCGCCGCGTGCCTCGACGACGCGCTGATGGCCGATCTCGAGGCCCAGGCGCATGAGCTCGGCATGGCGGTGCTGGTCGAGGTGCACGACGGCGCCGAGCTCGAGCGCGCGCTGCGGCTGAAGACGCCGCTGGTGGGCATCAACAACCGCAACCTGCGCACGTTCGAAGTCACCTTGCAAACCACGCTCGAGCTGCTGCCGCGCGTGCCCGCCGAGCGCCTGCTGGTGACCGAGAGCGGCATCCTCGGGCAGGCCGACGTGCAGCGCATGCGGGATGCCGGGGTGCATGCATTCCTGGTCGGCGAGGCCTTCATGCGCGCGCCCGACCCGGGCAAGGCCCTGGCGGCGCTGTTCGGCTGAGCGTGTCGCAGACCGGCCTGTTCGAGGGCGACGACGGCGCCGATGCGGCGACCGACAACCGGCTGCGCGAACCGCTGGAGGCGGTGTTCGCCCGGGTGCCGGACGCCTGGCGCGGCGTGACCGATCCGTTCGTCCAGAGCGACATCGGCCGTGACCTCTGCCGCTTCGTCGACCAGCGCCTGCGCGACGGCGCGGTCGTCTACCCGCGCCACGTCCTGCGCGCGCTCGAATTCGGCCCGCCGGAGGCGGCGCGCGTCGTGATCGTCGGCCAGGACCCGTACCACGGCCCCGGGCAGGCCCAGGGGCTGGCGTTCTCGGTCGCGTCCGGCCCGCGCAAGCTGCCGCCCAGCCTGCGAAACATCCTGAAGGAAGTGGCGGCCGACACGGGCGCGCCGTCCGCCTGCCGGGACGACCTGACCGCCTGGGCGCGCCAGGGCGTGCTGCTGCTGAACAGCGCGCTCACCGTCGAGGACGGCGCACCGGCCAGCCACGCCGGCCGGGGCTGGGAGGCGCTCACCGACGCGTTGCTCGGGCGCGTCGCCGCCCAGCCGGAGCCGGTGGTATTCATGTTGTGGGGCGCGTCCGCGCAGCGCCGGCGGCCGCTGGTCGAACGCGCTGGTCCGGGGGCGCACCTGGTGCTGGAGTCCAATCACCCTTCGCCGCTCGCGGCCAATCGCCCGCCAGCCCCCTTTGTCGGCTGCCGGCATTTCAGCCGGGCCAATGCCTTCCTGCAGGCCCAACGCGGCGGCTTGGCAATCCGTTGGTGAGGGGTGTCCGGCAGCGCCCGGTTTCCCTGCTATACTCCGCGGTTCATCTTGGAGGGGTGGCCGAGTGGTTAATGGCAGCAGACTGTAAATCTGCCCTCTAACGAGTACGCTGGTTCGAATCCAGCCTCCTCCACCACGATGAAGGGCGGTGCCACAGGGGTTTGCAACAGAAAGCGCGGGAGTAGCTCAGTTGGTAGAGCACTTGCCTTCCAAGCAAGATGTCGCGAGTTCGAGACTCGTCTCCCGCTCCAGTTCGGCAAGTCATCAGAGGTTTGACGGCAACTCGCCAAACCTGTGCTGATTTGGTTGTGATCAGTGCCCATGTGGCTCAGTGGTAGAGCACTCCCTTGGTAAGGGAGAGGTCGCGCGTTCGATCCGCGCCATGGGCACCAAA
>JAZKIO010000107.1:0-6934 GCA_040384825.1 Pseudomonadota bacterium | reverse complement strand
AGTGAGCGCAGTGAGTTGGCGACGAGGCCACGCGCCCGAGCAGCGCAGAGCAGTCGATGCGAAGCATCGACCGCCTCCGTCGTGCGGCGCAGCCCACCCGGGCGCGCCTTCGCCGCTCAAGCCGCCGATAAAGTGGAGCGATCAGCATGCTGAAGGTCGAAGGCGTCAACCAGTACTACGGCGGCTCGCACATTCTGCGCAACCTGAGCATGGAAGCGAAGGTCGGCGAAGTCACCGTGATCCTGGGCCGCAACGGTGTCGGCAAGACGACGTTGCTGAAAAGCATGATGGGCGTGGTGCCGGTGAAGACCGGCACCATCACGCTCGACGGCACCCCGATCACGAAAGACACGCCGTACGAGCGCGTCCGCAAGGGCGTGGGCTACGTGCCGCAGGGCCGCGAGATCTTCGGGCGGCTGACGGTGCAGGAGAACCTGCGCATGGGGCTGGCGTACAAGAGCGGCTCGACGCCGATCCCGGCCGAGCTGTTCGAGTTGTTCCCGGTGCTCAAGCAGATGATCAACCGGCGCGGGGGCGACCTGTCCGGTGGCCAGCAGCAGCAGCTCGCGATCGCGCGCGCGCTGGCGGCGGGCCCCAAGCTGCTGATACTCGACGAGCCGACCGAGGGCATCCAGCCGTCGATCATCAAGGACATCGGCCGCGTCATCCGCATGCTCGCCGACCGCGGCATGGAAGGCGGCCAGAAGATGGCGATCGTGCTCGTCGAGCAGTTCTACGACTTCGCCGCCGAACTCGCCGACCAGTACATCGTGATGGAACGCGGCGAGATCATCCAGCGCGGCCGCGGCGCCGACATGGAAGCCGAGGGCGTGCGCGCGCTGATGTCGATCTGAGCGACTGTCGCCGCCGCGGCCGCGGCGTCAGCGTCAGAACGCGATCTCGTACCGGTAGCCGCGGAACGCGAGCACCGCCGCCTTGACCTTGATCTGGTGCAGCACCAGCTCTGGCCCGACGCGGTCGCCTTCGTGCAGCACCTGGCCGTTGACGATCAGGATGCGGTTGGCCGGAGTCGACGAGTACATCGAGCCGCCCACCGTGATCACCGGCAGCTGGCGGCGGATGTCGTCCGGCAGTTCGCTGACGGCGTAGACGCGGTTCGCCGAGGCCGCGGCCGTCGGTGCCGGTGCTGCAGCAGGCGCTGCGCGGGTCTCGGTTTGCGCGGCGGCCGGTACAGGCGTCGGTGCCGGGGCTGCGGGCTTAGCGGCCACCGGCTTCGGCGCGCGGGCCACCGGCGCGGGCGCGGGCGCGGGGGCAGGGGCGGGCTGCACGGCCGGTGCGGGTGCGGGCGGCACCGGCGCCGCCGGCGCGGCGGCCGTGGCAGGGATAGGGGTAGGCGCCGGCGATGGCGCAACGGCGACCGGCGTCGGCGGTGCCGACGAACCGACCGGCGCCTGCGCCACCACGTCGCGCGGCGCGCCGCGCAACAGCGACCACGCCAGCGCGGCGAGCAGCAGCACGATCACGGCACCGGCGCCGATCCAGCCCCAGGGCGTGACCGCCACGCGCGCGGGTGCCGGCGCCGGAGCGCCGAACGCCGGTTGCGCGTGGATGCCGGGCACGTGGCCGCGCTCGCGTTCGGCATCGGCCTTGCGCAGCGCATCGAGGATGTAGGACATGGCGGGTGATCCTCAGGGCGCCGCGGCGGCGCCGCGCAGGCGCGGCTCGTCGACGCCGGTCGCGCGGTTGAGCTGCATGAACGTGGTCGGGCCGGCGATGCCGTCGGCCTTGAGCCCCTGCGAGAGCTGGAACGCCGAGACCTGCGATTTCCATTCCGAATCGCTGGCCGCGACCGGCTGGCCGTTCAGTGCGGCGAGCTGGCGGGCGACGTCGGCGGCGCGGGCGCCGGACCCGGCGTCCACGATCTTGCCGGACAGGCCGGCCGGCACGCGCCAGAAGGTCGCGAAATCGCCGCGCCAGAGGCTGGCCAGCGAGACGAGCTTGATGGTCTGCGAGACCTCGCCGATGCGCAGCGTCGCGGTGTCGTTGCCCAGGCCGGTCAGCAGCGCGTAGACCGGGCGGTCGGCCTCGTCGCGCAGCGTCACGATGCCGGGCCGGTCGAGCTGGCGGATGAGCGCGAGCGTGCTGCTGGCGCTGCGGAAGCACTGCAGCTGGCTGCGTTGCGCCACGGTACAGGGCTCGCCGTCCTCGAGCGTGACCTTCCAGGCCGGCGCGAGCTGGCGCCACGCGTCGCGCTCGTCGCGGGTCAGCGTCTTGAAGCGCTGGCTGAGCTCCGCGGCGGTCAGGAAGCCCTGGGCGGCGCTGTCGCCCGGTGCCGCGCTGGCGGCGCTGGCGGCAGACGCGGACGCCGCCGCGACCCGCGCGGCCCCGGACGCCGCCGACGCCGCCGGCGCGACGCGCGTGACCGACGGTTCGTCGCGCGGCCAGCCGAACGACAGCACCAGCGCGGCGACCGCCAGGCCGGCGCCGATCAGCGCCGCGGTGCTCCAGAACGCCCGCGTGTCGGCCGGCAGGCGGGGGCGCAGGCCGGCGCCGTCCTTGTCGAAGACCTCGGCGGCGGCCTTGTCGACGATCGCCCGATCGACCTGGCCCTTGCCGCTGGCGTACGCGCCCAGGAGCGCGCGGTCGCACAGCAGGTTGATGCGCCGCGGCACGCCGCGCGACAGTTCGTGGATGCGCTGCATCGCCTTCGCGTCGAACGGCATCGCCACCGTCATGCCGGCCACCGACAGGCGATGGCGGATGTAGCGCTCGGTCTCGTCCTCGGTGAGGGCGCCGAGGTGATAGCGCGCGATCACGCGCTGCGCGAGCTGCTCCAGCTCGGGCTTGGCGATCATGTCGCGCAGCTCGGGCTGGCCGATCAGGATGATCTGCAGCAGCTTGCGCTCGTTGGTCTCGAGGTTGGTGAGCAGCCGCAGCTGCTCCAGCACCTCGGCCGAGAGCATCTGCGCCTCGTCGATGATCAGCACGTTGTTCTGCCCCACCGCGTGGGTCTTGAGCAGGAACTCGTTGAGCGGGTCGAGGTAGTCCTTGACGGTCGGCTCGCCGCCGTGCGCCGGCGCCGGTGGCGGGATGCCGAACTCCTCGCACACCGACTGCAGCAGCTCGGCGACCGTGAGCTTGGGGTTGAAGATGTAGGCGACGTTGGTGCGCCGCGGGATCTGCTCCAGGAAGCAGCGGCACACGGTCGTCTTGCCGGCGCCGATCTCGCCGCTCAGCAGCACGAACCCGCCGCCGCCGTTGACGCCGTACAGCAGGTGCGCCAGCGCCTCGCGGTGGCGCTCGCTCATGAACAGATAGCGCGGGTCCGGCGCGATCGAGAACGGCTCGTGCTTCAGACCGAAAAAGGGCGCGTACATGGGTGCGGAGAATACCGCGCGCCTGCTGGCAGGGAGGCAGTCACAATCCCGACCACCTGAAAAACGGAGCGCGCCGCCCATGATCACCGTCCACCACCTGAACAACTCGCGCTCGCAGCGCGTGCTGTGGCTGCTCGAGGAGCTCGGCGTGCCGTACGAGATCAAGAAGTACCAGCGCGACGCGAAGACGATGCTCGCGCCGCCCGAGTTGACGGCCGTGCACCCGCTCGGCAAGTCGCCGGTCATCACCGACGGCGACACGACCGTGGCCGAGACCGGTGCGATCGTCGAGTACCTGCTGGAGCACCATGGCAACGGCCGGCTGGTGCCGGCCGCCGGCACGCCCGAGAAGCGGCGCTGGACCTACTGGCTGCACTTCGCCGAAGGCTCGGCGATGCCGCCGCTGCTGATGAAGCTGATCTTCGAGCGCATCAAGGTCACGCCGATGCCGTTCTTCGTCAAGCCGATCGCGAAGGGCATCTCGAACAAGGTGCTCGCCGCGATGGTCGACCCCAACCTGAAGCGGCAGCTCGACTACATGGAGGCCGAGCTCGGCCGCAGCGCGTGGTTCGCCGGGCCCGATTTCAGCGCCGCCGACATCATGATGAGCTTCCCGGTCGAAGCCGCGGCGCAGCGCGCGGGGCTGGATGCGAGCCGGCCGAAGCTGATGGCCTACCTGAAGCGCATCCACGCGCGCCCGGCCTACAAGAAGGCGCTGGCGCGCGGCGGGCCCTACAGCTTCGCGAACGACTGAGGGCGGTCAGCGTCGCGCGATCTAGAGCGCGCCCATCCGGTCGCGCAGCACGCTCGCGCCGTCGCGCTGCGCGGGCTCGGCCGCCGGGCGCTTGCGGTTGGCGGCCTCGCGCTCGCGCATGATCTCGGCGATCGTGCGCTTCTTCGGCGCATCGGCGTCGTCCGCCGCGGCGACGAGCGCGCTGGCCGGCGATGCTGTCGCCGGCGCCGGAGCCGTCACGGTCGCGACCGGGCAAGCCCCGGAGCGGATCACCAGCCGTCCGTCGATGCGGCAAGGCTGTGCGGCCTGCGCCGACACCGCAGCGCACAGCAGCAGCGGGAACACGCCGGAGACGAAGGAAAAAGTGAGCTTGTCCATCCCCGAAAGTCTAGGGAGACGAAACGGCACGTGCTCCTCACCCGGTGGTAACAGAGTGCGCGGCCCGCGCAGGAAATCACGAGCCGATTACGTGCGCCAGACCCGCGGCGTGGTCGCGGGCAACTGCCACGCCAGTTCACGCCAGGCCGCGCGGATGCGCGTCAGCAGCGCCATCGCCGGCTCGACCCGCGGCGCCAGCACGCGCAGCACGACGATGCCGTCGTGCACGGCCGTGGCCCCCGCGCGCGCGGCCAGCGGATCGCCGGACGCGGCGGCGCGTGCCGCATCGAGCAGCGCCTCGCGGCGTGGCGCGGCGAGCGCGCCGCCGGCGGCGAACCAGACCGTGCCGAGCACGCGCTCGCCGGCCCAGCCGAGCGGCGAATCGAGCAGCAGCGTGTCGGCGGCGTCGATCACGCCGCGCTCCAGCCAGCGGCCGGGCAGGGACAGCGACGTCGTGAGCCGGCCGCGCACGAACGGCTGGTCGGCGTTCGGCAGGCCGAGCGCGAGCAGGTCCCAGCCGATCATCTCGGCGCCTGGTGCGAGCTCGAAGCGCATCCGGTTCTCGGCGATGCAGCCGCTGTACGCGATCGTCTCCAGCGGCAGCCATTCCAGCCGCGCGCCGGCGGCCACCGTCGCTTGCAGCGCCTGCGTGGCCGGGGCGCCGGTGCTGCGGTAGAAGCGCGTCGCGCCCGGCGTGGTGATCAGCGCGTGGGCGTCGGTGCCCAGCGTCACGTCGATCGTCAGCGCGTCGCCCGCGACCAGCCCGCCGGGCGGGTGCACCAGCACGTTGTGGCAGATCGAATCGCCCTCGGGGTACAGGCTTGCCAGCACGCGCAGCGGGCCGTCATGGCGGTCGTGCAGCACGGTGCGCGGCGCGCCGCGCAGTTCGTCGCGCCGGTAGGCCAGCGTCAGCGCGCCATGCCAGGCCATCAGCGCGCGGCGTCGCGCTGCCAGAACGTGACGTGCAGCGCCGCGATCTCGGCCTCGACCTCGGGCACCGGGCCCCAGACGCGGATGTCCTTCTGCCCGGCGGCGAACACCGTGCGGCAGGGCAGGTCGAGCGTGGCGTTCTCGGGGTGGTCGCCGGTGAACTCGAGCAGGCGCCGCTCGTCCATGCCGTAGACCAGCCGGCCGATGTGGGCCCAGTACTGCGTGCCGGCGCACATGCAGCACGGCTCGACGGTGGTGTAAAGCGTGCAGCCCCAGAGTTCCTCGGCCGTGAAGGCCTTGGAGGCCATCCGCGCGAGCACCGCCTCGGCGTGGTTGACCGAATCGATGTTGCCCTGCTCGCCGAGCACGGTCTCGTGGTCCGGGCCGACGAGCACGGCGCCGAACGGGTGGTGGCCGCTGTCGAGCGCGCGCTTGGCGATCGCGTTGGCGGTGCGCAGGTGGCGCTGCATCTGCTGCGGCGTCGGGTCGGGGCCCGGCGGCGCGGGGCGGGTTGGGTTCACGGGGTGGTGCACAGGCTGTCGAAGCCGCAAGTCTGCATCAGGAATGCGCGCCCCGGTGCGCCCAGCCGGTCGTGCGCTTCTCGATCACCGCGAACAGCTCGTACATGGCCATCGCCATCGCGCCGACGACGACCAGCCCGGCGAACGCCAGGCCCATCTGCATCGACGAGCCGGCCGAGATCAGCAGGTAGCCGATGCCCTCGTTCGCCGCCGTCATCTCCGACACGGTGGTGCCGACGAACGCGAGCGTGATCGCGACCTTGAGCGACGCGAAGAAGTACGGCATCGAGCGCGGCAGGCCGACCTTCATCAGCACGTCCCAGCGGCGTGCGCCCAGCACGCGCAGCACGTCCTCGAGTTCGGGTTCGAGCGTGGCCAGGCCGGTCGCGATGTTCACGGTGATCGGGAAGAACGAGATCAGGAACGCGGTCAGCACCGCGGGGCCGACGCCGATGCCGAACCACACGACCAGGATTGGCACGAACGCGGCCTTGGGCAGCGCGTTGAAGCCGGTCATCAGCGGGTACATGGCTGCGTACGCCATCCTCGAACTGCCGATCACGAAGCCGAGCAGCACGCCGACGACGATCGACAGCCCGAACCCGACCATCGTGACCCAGAAGGTGCGCCAGGCGTGGGCCGCGATCAACGGACCTTGCTCGATGATCTTGCCGATGATCGCGCTCGGGGCCGGGAAGATGAACTCGGAGATTGAGAAGCCACGGCAGATCGCTTCCCAGAGGATCAGGACGATGACGAGCAGCACCCAGGGGGCGAAGCGTTCTTGTTGTTGTCTGGTCATGTGTTTTGTCCGTTGGCGGTTTGGGCGGCGAAGGCGCGCCCGGGTGGGCTGCGCCGCGCGACGGAGGCGGTCGCAGCTTTGCTGCGACTGCTCTGCGCTGCTCGGGCATGTGGCCTCGTCGCCAACTCACTTCGCTCACTCCGTTCGCTGCGTTCAGACATGCGCGACGAAGTCAGATGACGAAGCGCGCTGCGCGCGCGGCCACACGCCCTGCGCTGCTCGACGCCTCCCA
>JAZKIO010000106.1:0-36427 GCA_040384825.1 Pseudomonadota bacterium | reverse complement strand
CGGTGTTGATCTCGCCGTTGTGCGCGACCATGCGGTACGGGTGCGCGAGCGGCCACTCGGGGAAGGTGTTGGTCGAGAAACGCTGGTGCACGAGCGCCAGCGCCGAGGTGACGCGCGTGTCCTGCAGGTCCTTGTAGTACTTGCCGACCTGGTCGGCCAGCAGCAGGCCCTTGTAGATGATCGTGCGGCAGCTCATGCTGGGCACGTAGTACTCGCGCGAATGGGTGAGCTTGAGCGCCTGGATCGCGCTCGACGCCGTCTTGCGGATCACGTACAGCTTGCGCTCCAGCGCATCGGGCACGATCACGTCGGGCCCGCTGCCGATGAAGATCATCTTCAGGATCGGTTCCTTGGCGCGCACCGTGGGCGACATCGGCATCTCGGTGTCGACCGGCACGTCGCGCCAGCCGAGCACGATCTGTCCCTCGGCCTTGACCGCACGCTCGAGTTCCTGCACGCAGGCGAGCCGCGAGGCGTGCTCCTTCGGCAGGAAGATCATGCCGACGCCGTACTCGCCGGGCGGCGGCAGCGTGATGCCCTGGGCCGCCATTTCGGCGCGGTAGAACTCGTCGGGGAGCTGGATCAGGATGCCCGCGCCGTCGCCCATCAGCTTGTCGGCGCCGACCGCACCGCGGTGGTCGAGGTTCTCGAGGATCTTCAGCCCCTGCTCGACGATCGAGTGCGCCTTCTGGCCCTTGATGTGGGCGACGAAGCCGACGCCGCAGGCGTCGTGCTCGGCCGTGGGATCGTAGAGGCCGCGGGTCTGCGCGGTGTGCAACTCGCTGTCGGAAGGCGCCACGGACGACGAGGGGACTGGAACTTGCGGCATGACGCGCTCTCCGGAGACTCAAGACGGTCGAGAAGGATACTGCACTGCAGCATCGTTCTCAACCGAAACAATCGGGGTCTGACACCAATTTATCCGTGCCGATCAAGGCCGAATAGAAATTCGGGGACAGATCAACGATTCGATTTCGGTCGGCCCGGCGAGGCCGGGCGCGTCCGTCGTTGCGCCCGCAGCGATGCGCTTGCCAGGAAGGCGTCCGACCCGACGACCCAGCCGTGCGCGGCCGCATGCAAGATCGCTGCCAACTGGCCCGGCGACGGGCCGCTGGAGACCAGTCGTCCGTACGCGACCTCGCGCTCGAACGGCGTGTTGCCCAGCGACCAGAACGCAGGATGCGCGTCGATGAGCGGGTCGGCACGGCCGTTCAGATGGTGCTCGGCGCTGCTGCGCACCGGCTCGTCGCCCGCCTCGGCCAGCGCCTCGACGAAGACCATCGCGGCAGGGAGCTGCGTCTCGGCCTCGATCGCCGCGGAGCGGAAGCGGCCTTCCCACGGCGTGCCGCTGCGCACGTGGCGCCGGTTGAACTGACGCACGTAGCGCCGCCCGATCGACTGCATCATGCGACCGAGGCCGGCCGCGTCCGCCGGCGTGACGAGCAGGCGAACCTCGCTGGGCAACAGGCCGTAGGCGTGGATCGCGACCTCGGCTTCGCGGGCGGCCTCCCGCAGGCTGGCGAGGTAGGCGTCGCGATCTTCCGCGTCGAGGAACACCGCCTGCCCGTTGTGGCCGCGGTGGACGATCACGTGAAGCTCACCCGGCAGGACGATGCGGCGCAGCCGTGCCATGCGGACCCGTCTGTGCGTCAGGCCTGCCCGTCCAGGCCGCTCTTGCCGGCGCCGAACAGGCGCGCGTGCTCGCGCAGCGCGAAGCGGTCGGTCATCCCCGCGATGTAGTCCGCCACCGCCCGGTGCTGCGGCACGCGCGCCGCGTGGGTCGACGGCAGTTGGGACGGATCGCCGCTGTAGGCGCCGAACAGGTCGGCCACCACCTGGCGCGCGGCCTGCGTCGTTTGCACGACGCGCGGGTGCCGGTAGAGGCCAGCGCGCAGGAAGGCCTTGACCTCGCGCGACGCGGCCATTGCGGTATCGCTGGAGGTCATCATCGGGCCGGCCAGGCGTGCTGCTTCGGCATCGGCTGGTGCGCTTTCCGCGAGGCGGGCCGCGCTGCTGTCGATCAGGTCATACACCTGCGTCGACAGCATGCGCCGCAGGGCCTCGAACAACAAGCGCCGGCCACTCAGGCCCGGATGCGCGGCCAGCGACTCCCGATGGAAGCGCTCGAACGGCGTCAGCGCGAGCAGCTGCTCGTAGGCCAGCAGGCCCGAGCGAACGCCGTCGTCGATGTCGTGCGTGTTGTAGGCGATCTCGTCGGCCAGGTTGCACAGCTGCGCTTCGAGGCTGGGCTGGGTGTGATCCAGGAACCGACGGCCCACGCCACCCCGCTCGCGCGCCTCGAGCGCACGGGCGTGCCGCGCCGAACAGTGCTTGAGGATGCCCTCGCGCGTCTCGAAGGTGAGGTTCAGGCCGTCGAAATCGGGGTAGCGCTGTTCCAGCTCGTCGACGACGCGCAGGCTCTGGAAGTTGTGCTCGAAGCCGCCGCTGTCGGGCAGCGCTTCGCGCAGGCAGGTGTCGAGCGCGTCCTGCCCGGCGTGACCGAAGGGCGTGTGGCCGAGATCGTGCGCGAGCGCGATCGCCTCGCACAGATCCTCGTTCAGGCCCAGCGCGCGCGCGACCGAGCGCGCCAGCTGCGCCACCTCGAGCGAGTGGGTCATGCGGGTGCGGAAGAGATCGCCTTCGTGGTTCAGGAAGACCTGCGTCTTGTAGACCAGGCGCCGGAAGGCCGTGCTGTGGACGATGCGGTCGCGATCGCGCTGGAAATCGTCGCGCGTCGGCGCCGCGGGTTCGGCCCGGCGCCGGCCGCGTGACCGGTCGGCACGGCTCGCCCAGCATGCCGGCGCACGCGCCGCAGCGGTCATCGCCGTCACGCCCTCACGCCGTGCAGGCGTCGATCACCTGCGCCACCAGCTCGTCGGGCGCGGTCCGCACCCCGGCCCGGCCGGGCGCTTCGATGACGACGAAACGGATCTCGCCGCCGCGCGCCTTCTTGTCGACGCGCATCAGCTCGAGGTAGCGCGCCGAGCCGAGCCGCGGCCCGCGGACGGGCAGGCCCGCTCGCTCGACGACGGCAGCGATGCGGTCCGCATACGCGCGGTCGATCAGGCCGAGCCGGTGCGACAGCTCGGCCGCCATCACCATGCCGCAGCCCACGGCCTCGCCGTGCAGCCACTCGCCGTAGCCGAGGCCGCTCTCGATCGCATGCCCGAAGGTGTGGCCGAAGTTGAGCACCTCGCGCACCGCCATCTCGCGTTCGTCGCGTGCGACGATGTCGGCCTTGATCTCGCACGATCGGCGCACGGCATGCCGCAACGCCGCACGATCGCGATCCAGCAGCGCCGGCAAGTTGGCCTCGATCCAGCGCAGGAACGACTCGTCGGCGATCGGGCCGTACTTGATGACTTCGGCCAGCCCGGCACTCAACTCGCGTGCGGGCAGCGTGTCCAGCGCGTCCAGGTCGGCCACGACGCGCAGCGGCTGGTTGAACACGCCGATCATGTTCTTGCCCAGCGGGTGATTCACGGCAGTCTTGCCGCCGACGGACGAATCGACCTGGGCGAGCAAGGTGGTCGGCACCTGCACGTACGGCACGCCGCGCATGTAGCAGGCCGCCGCGAACCCGGCCATGTCGCCGACGACGCCGCCGCCGAGCGCGAAGACGATGGTCCGGCGATCGCAGGCGGCGCCGAGCAGCGCATCGAAGATGGTGTCCAGCGTCGCCAGGTTCTTGTGCGCCTCGCCGTCGGGCAGCACGATCAGCTGCACCCGCGAGAACATCGGTCGCAGCGCGAGCGTCAGGCGCTCAGCCAGGAGCGGCGCCACCGTGTCGTTGGTGACGATGGCGGCCGTCGCACCGGCCGCCAGGCCGTGGTAGGAGCGCGGGTCACCGAGCAGGCCGGAGCCGATCACGATGTCGTAGCTGCGATCGCCGAGATCGATGGCGACACGTTCAACGTCGATGGAAGTCATCGTCGAAGTGTACGAGGCCGCGAAAGATCGCCCCGATCGGCGCGTTCGTCAGTGCGGTGGCGCGTCGATCGGCGACGGCACGTCCGCGGCGTCGATGACGCCGGCGAGCTCGAGCTGCATCAGGATCATGTTGACGAGCGTGGGAACCGAGGGTCGACCCGTGTCGACGCTGAAATGCGCCGTCTCGCGGTAGAGCGGATCACGCGTCGCGTGCAGTTCGCGCAGGCGGTTGAGCGGATCGGCCACCTGGAGCAACGGGCGCTTGACGTCGTGGCGCAGGCGCCTGAAGATATCCTCCGGCGTCGAGCGCAGGTAGACGACCGTGGCGCGCTGGGTCAGGCGCTCTCGCGTGGCCTGGCGCAACACCGCACCGCCACCGGTCGCCAGAATCAGGCCGGACTTCTTCAGCAGGTCGGCGATGACCTGCTCCTCGATGTCCCTGAATTTCGCCTCGCCCTCGCGCTCGAAGAACGCGGCGATGGAACAACCGATCTGCCGCTCGATCACGGCATCGGAATCAGCGAATTCCCAGTTCAGGCGCCGCGCGAGGTGCCGGCCGACGGTCGACTTGCCGCCACCGGGCATCGAGACCAAGGCGATGTTGCCGCGTTGCGCGACCGCCATAAAGTGAGTTGCCGATACCGAGGCTCAGGTGCCGGAGCCCTTGTTATTGTTGAGGGTCAGCACGATCTGGTTGTCGAGCTTGTCGACGATGACGATCAGGGCCGGAGACACGCAGATTCCCGTGAAGCTGACCTGGAAGCTGCCACCACGATCAGACACCGTGGTGCGGTCGAGCACCATGGCATCCGGGACGGTGTTGTTGAGGCGATAAGGCGCCACGCCGCCATAGACGAAGAACTCACCCACGTAGCCGGCGGAGCACGCGGTCGAACTCGTCGAAGTGACCGTCGCTGTCGTGGGCTGAACACTGAACGCCGTCGGCGAGCCGGCTTCATCGTCGCCGCCACCACCGCAACCGGACAGCGAACCCAGCAAGGCCACCACCAACACACCCGCGGAGATTCTCGTTTTCGTCATCGGGACCACCTCTTCAGTCTTTGCCATTCTTGTCTCGGAATCTCAGCGCGCGGCCGATCGATCGGTCACGACCTTCGGCGTGAGGAAGATCAGCATTTCGGTCTTGGTGCTGGACTTCGTGCGCGTCTTGAACAGATTGCCGAGGTACGGCACGTCACCCAACACAGGCACCTTAGAGATGTCCTCGCGGTCGTTCTGCTCGAATATCCCGCCGATCACGACCGTCCCGCCATTCTCGATCAGCACCTTGGTCTGCACATGCTTGGTGTTGATCGCGAAACCGGCGATACCGGCCGAAGTGCCTCGGCTGTCCTTCGTGACATCGACATCCAGGATCACACTGCCCTCGGGCGTGATCTGCGGCGTGACCTCGAGCTTGAGGTTGGCCTTGCGGAAGCTGACGGCGGTTGCACCGCTGGAAGTCGACGACTGGTACGGAATCTCCTCGCCTTGCTCGATCAACGCCTTCTGCTGATCGGCGGTGATCACACGCGGGCTGGAGACGATCTTGCCCTTGCCCTCGGCCTCCAGCGCCGACAACTCGAGGTTCAGGAATCGGTTCGCCCCGGCGGAGAACAGCGACAAGGCGAACGAGGCCGCGCTGGCATCGCCACCGAGCGGGTTGCCGGCGGGCAGGCTAACGAAATTGGTGTCGGTGAACCCGCTGACCGCACCGGCCTGACCCGTTTGCGAACCGACCGCGTTCAGGTTGCCGCCCACGCCGATGTAGTTGCTGCCGCCCACGTTGTAGCCGGAGATGCCGCCGCGCAAACCGCGGTTGTCGGCCAGACCCAGCTTGACCCCCAGCGACCGGCCGAACGCATCGTCGGCGATCACGACCCGTGCCTCGATCAGCACCTGGCGCACGGGGATGTCGATCTTCGCGATCATGTCCGTGATCTCTTGCAGCTTCGACGGCGTGTCACTGATGAACATTTGGTTCGTACGCGCCTCGTAAATGACGCTGCCCCGCGGAGACAGGATCCGCGTATTGGTCGCGCCACTGGTTTGACCACCGCCCGCCCCGCCCTGCCCGGTCAACCCGTTCGCCACATCCGCCGCCTTCGCGTAGTTCAGTTGGAACGACTGCGTGCGCAGCGGCTCGAGCGACGCGATCTGCGCCTTCGCCTCGAGCTCGACCTTCTCCTTCGCGTTGAGCTCGTCCTTCGGCGCGATCAGGATCACGTTGCCGGACTTGCGCAGCCCCAGGCCCTTGGCCTGCAGGATGATGTCGAGCGCCTGGTCCCAGGGCACGTCCTTGAGTCGCAGCGTGACGTTGCCGGTGACGGTGTCGCTGGTCACGACGTTGAAGTTCGTGAAGTCGGCGATCACCTGCAGCAGCGCCCGCACCTCGATGTTCTGGAAGTTCAGTGACAGCTTCTCGCCGGCGTAGCCCGGGCCCTGGGTCAGCTTGTTGGGGTCGACCTTGCGGGTCCTTACCTCGAGCACGAACTGGTTGTCGCTCTGGTAGGCACTGTGTTCCCAGTTGCCGCGCGGGTCGACGGTCATGCGCACCCGGTCACCGTTCTGGGTGGTCGTGATCGACTGGACCGGCGTGCCGAAATCGGTCACGTCGAGGCGCCGGCGCAGGTTGTCGGGCAGCGAGGAGCGCAGGAATTCCACGACGAGGCTCTGGCCCTGCTGGCGGATGTCGACGCCGACCTGGCTGTTCGGCAACTCGACGACGACGCGCCCGGCCCCATCGGCGCCGCGGCGGAAATCGATGTCCTTCAACGACAGCGGGTTGCGGTTCAAGCTCGGCGCGAAATTCGCCGACGGCGTCGCGACAGGTGCGGCGGCCACGGCAACCTCGGGCGCAGCACCACCGTCCAGCACGACCAGCAGCACCTTGCCCTGGATCTCGGCGCGGTAGTTCGCGGCCTTCTTCAGGTTCAGGACCAGACGCGTGCGTTCACCGGCCTGCGCCACGTTGACGGTGCGCAGGTTGCCCTGGTTGATCTCGACGCTGGTCTTGCCGAGCGCGTTCGACACGCCGGGCAGATCGAGCGCGATGCGCGGCGGCGTCTGGATCGCGAAGCCGGCCGGCACGGCCGTCAGCGGTTCGGAGAGTTCCACGCGGATCACTTCGGAGCCGGCCTGCTGGCTGCTGCTGATCGACTGGATCGCGTTCTGTGCCAGCGCGGTCGCGCAGGCGCCCAACGACAACACGAGCGTCAAGGCACGGGCGCGCCATTTAGCGGTCATCTGATTCTCCTGATTGCTCTTCATCGCGCCTTCTCCTGTAGCTGGAGGGCGCTGGTGCGCTCGATCCATTCACCGGCTGCATCCTGGACGATTTCCCGGAGCGCCACGTCGGTCTCCGAGATCTTGATGATCTTTCCGTAGTTCTGGCCGATGTAGTCGCCCGGCTTGACCTGGTACAGCAGGTTGTCGACGCGCAACAAGGCGTACTGGCGGCCGCCGCGCACGACGCTGCCGACCATCGACATGCTGTCGAGCGGGTACGCCTCGAGCGGCTCCTTGCGGCGATTGATCTCGGCCGAGAGCAGCGAATTAGGCTGCCGGGCTTCCTGCTTCAGGGCCACGGTCAGCTTCTGGTTGCTGAACGGCTCGACGCTTTTCAGCGCGACGTACGGCTGCGGAACGAATCGCTTCGGCGCCGCGATCGGCTCGACGTTCGGCTTGACCTCGCGTCGCTGCTGGTCCATCCACTGGCTGAGTTCTTCCTGTTCGCCGCCGCAGCCCGCCAGCCCGGCGCCGAGCGCCGTGATGACGAGAACGAGCCGCAAGCCGGACGTTCGTTGGGCAATCGCGCTCATTTCTTGGCCCCCGGCTTGGCCTTGGCGGTTGCGGCCCTGGCGGCATCGACTTCCGTCTGGTCGAGGTAACGATAGGTGCGCGCCGTGGCTTCCATTCCGAGAGCGCCGGTCGTGCCGGGTACGGTGGTGATGACCATGTTGTGCAGCGTGACGATGCGGGAGAGGTTCGCGATGTCGGCGGCGAACTCGCCCATGTCGTGGTATCGACCGGAGACGCGTATTGCGATCGGCAGCTCGGCGTAGTAATCCTTCACGCTCACTTGTCCAGGTCGGAACAGCTCGAACTGCAGGCCGCGGCCGAGGCCGGCCTGGTTGATGTCCGAGAGCAGTGCGTCCATCTCGGCCTTGCCGGGCAACTGCTTCTCGAGCTGGGTGACGTAGCCCTCGACCTGCAGCTTCTGCTTGCGCAGTTCGGCCAGGTTCACGGCCTGGGCGAGCTTGGCGCGGTAGTCCGCCTTCAGGACGGGCTCCTTGGCGCGTTCGGCATCGAGCTCCTCGTGCGAGGTCTGCATCAGCAGGAACCAGCCGAGCACGACGACCGCCACGGCGACCAGCGCCCAGACGGCCAGCTTGGGCAGCAGGGGCCACTGCCCGGGTTGATTCGGGTTCAGGCCGCGGAACTGCGAAGCCGCGCCTTCGAAGACGGAATTCAGGTCGAGATTGATGGGTGCTGCTTTGGTCGCCATGTCGGTCAAACCTTCTTAGCGGCAGCAGCCGCGCTGGCCGGTGTGCCGGGAGGAAGGGCCCCCGCCGCGGCGGCGTTGTCTTGCGGGCGCTTCACGGTCAGGCGCATCGAGAAGTCGAACAGGCGCTTCTGCTCGCGGTTCGCGCCGGAGATGACCGTCGCCTTGCTCTCGATCAGCTCGGGCTTGACGAGCCACTCGGAGCTGTACGCGGTGTTGCGCAGGAACTCCGAGATGCGCTCCTGGGTCTGCGCGATGCCGGTGATGGCGAGGATCTGCCCGTCCTGCTTGACGGCGGTGAAGTACATGCCCTCCGGCGTCTGGCGGACCAGCTCGTTGAGGATGTGCACCGGCACGTTGCGGTCGGTCTGCAGGTCTTCCACGGCCTTCTGGCGCGCGACCAGCGAGGCGATCTCGGCCTTCAGTGTCGCGATGTCCTTGATCTCGAGTTCCAGCTTCGCGATTTCGGTGGCGAGGAACTTGTTGCGGTCCTGTTGCGCCGACTTCAGCTGCTCCACCACGAGGTACCAGCCGCCGACGATGCCCAGGCCCACCACGGCCGCGACGCCCAGGCCCGCGAAGAACGCGACCTTGCGGCGCTTGCGACGCTCTTCCCGGTGCGGGAGCAGATTGATCAGGATCACTGCACGAACCTCCGCATGGCCAGACCGCAAGCCGTGAGATACGACGGAGCCTCGCGACGAAGCTTGCTTTCACGCACGGCCGAGCCGAGCTTCATGTTCTCGAACGGGTTCACCACCATCGAGGCGAAGCCGGTCAGTTCGGTGACGCGGTCCTTCAGACCCGGCAGCGTCGCGGTGCCACCGGCCAGCATCACGTAGTGGACCTTGTGGTGCGGCGTGCTGGTGAAGAAGTACTGCAGCGCGCGGCCGATCTCCTGCGACAGGCTGTCGACGAACGGCGCGAGCAGCGTCGCTTCGTAGTCGTCCGGCAGGTCGGCGGCGAGCTTCTTCTGTTCGGCCTCTTCGTACGAGAACCCGTACTGGCGCGAGATCAGCTGCGTGAGCTGCGAGCCGCCGAAGGCCTGATCGCGGTCGTAGAGCATCTCCTCGTCGCGCAGAACCTTGAGGCTGGTGGTGTCGGCGCCGATCTCGAACAGCGCGACCAGCGCGTCCTTGCCTTCGTTCGGCAGCGAGGCGATCACCCGGCTCATGGCGAGGCGCGAGGCGTGCGATTCGATGTCGAGCACCGCGGGCGTCAGGCCGGCGGCCTCGGCGAGGCCCTGGCGATCCTGCACGCGGTCCTTGCGGGACGCCGCGATCAGCACCTCCACATCGCCGACGGATGTCGGGCTCGGGCCGATGACGCAGAAATCGAGGCTCACCTCGTCGAGCGAGAACGGGATGTACTGGTTGGCTTCGGTCTCGACCTGGACCTCGAGTTCTTCCTCGCGCAGACCGGCGGGCAACATGATCTTCTTGGTGATGACGGCGGACTGCGGCATCGCCATCACGACCTGTCGCGTCTTGGTGCCGCTCTTGGTCACCACCCGCTTCACGGCCTCGGCCACCTCGTCGAACTTCTCGATCTGGCCGTCGGCGATCCAGCCCTTTTCAAAGCTCTCGACCCCGAAACGCTCGACCACGTACTCGCCGGTCGCCGTCTGTCCCAACTCCACGAGCTTCACGCTGGATGAGCTGATGTCCAGCCCGATCATCGGCGGATGTTTGCGGCCCAACAACGTGTCTAGGAAGCTCACGACGCCTTTCCACCAGCTGTGAAGAAACGTGCTGGATTGTTAATAAGTTACTTCAATGCTAGCAGTAAAGCCTTTGTGCCACAAAGAAAAATCCCGTTTTGGACAGGCTGGCTCGTTGCAAAACTCACACGCTAACAAACGTTGCTCAAGTCGATCGAGCGGATGCTGGAAAGCATTCGGCGGGCCAGCATTCGGCGACCGAAAACCGTCACTCCCTGCAAGATCGGCAGGGCCGCGCTTTTCTATAATGCGAACTTGCAACGTGGAGTGTCATGAGCGAATCCGAGCGCGCGCGTCAGCGCCCTGCCGATGAACCGGCCCCGCGGGGCGCGCATCTTCCGAGCTGGGCGCGATGGATGAGCCGCAGCGTGCTGTGGCTGGTGGGCCTGATCGCGACGGGTGCCATCACGGTCGTCGTGCTGGTCGCGATCGCGCTGTCGGTCGCCTACCCGAACCTGCCGGAGATCGGCGGCCTGATGGACTACCGGCCGAAGCTGCCGATGCGCGTGTTCTCGGCCGACGGCGTGCTGCTTGGCGAGTACGGCGAGGAACGGCGCAACTTCGTCCCGCTCGGGCAGATTCCCAAGGTGATGCAGCAGGCGGTGCTGGCCTCCGAGGATGCGCGTTTCTACGAGCACAGCGGCGTGGACATCAAGGGCGTCGTTCGCGCCGGGCTCGCGCAATTCAACCGGTCGCGCAGCCAGGGCGCATCGACGATCACGATGCAGGTCGCGCGCAACTTCTACCTATCGACCGAGAAGACCTACACCCGCAAGATCTACGAGATGCTGCTGGCTTTCAAGATGGAGAGCCTGCTCACGAAGGACCAGATCCTCGAGGTCTACATGAACCAGATCTTCCTGGGACAGCGGGCCTACGGCTTCGCGTCCGCCAGCGAGATCTACTTCGGCAAGCCCTTGAAGGACCTGTCGATCGCCGAGGCGGCGATGCTCGCCGGCCTGCCGCAGGCGCCGTCGGCCTACAACCCGATCAACAACCCGGAGCGCGCCCGGAGCGGCCAGCTGCGGATCCTCGATCGCATGGTCGACAACGGCTACATCACGACCGAGCAGCGCGATCTGGCGCGCAGCGAGGCGTTGCGCTACCGCGAGCCGTCGGAGGTGGCGGTGCACGCCGAGTACGTCGCCGAGGCTGCGCGCCAGCTCATCTTCACGCAGTACGGCGACGACGCCTACACGCGCGGCCTGAACGTGTACCTGACGCTGAAATCGGCCGACCAGATGGTCGCCTACCGCGCACTGCGGCGCGGGATCATGGACTACGAGCGGCGTCAGGTCTACCGCGGCCCGGAGGATTACGTGGACCTGCCGGCCGACCCGAAGGAGATCGACGCCCGCATCGCCGAGGCCCTGCAGGACCACCCGGACAACGACGAGCTGAAGGCCGCCGTCGCGATCGAGGCGAACCCGAAGAAGGTCGTGGCGGTGCTGCAGAACGGCGACGCGATCACGATCACCGGCGACGGGCTGAAACCGGTCACCTCCGGGCTCGCGGTCAAGGGCAACCCCAAGACGCAGATTCGTCCGGGCGCCGTGATCCGCCTCATCCGCGGGGTCGGCAAGGACGGCAAGCCGGGCGATTGGAGCGTCACCCAGTTGCCCGAGGTCGAAGGCGCGTTCGTCGCGATGGACCCGCGCACGGGTGCCGTGCGCGCGATGGTCGGCGGCTTTGACTATGCGAAGAACAAGTTCAACCACGTGACGCAGGCCTGGCGGCAGCCCGGCTCGAGCTTCAAGCCGTTCATCTACTCGGCGGCCCTGGAAAAGGGCTTCACGCCCGCCACGGTGATCAACGACGCGCCCTTGTTCTTCGACGCCGGCTCCACCGGCAGCCAGCCCTGGGAGCCCAAGAACTACGACGGCAAGTTCGAGGGGCCGATGACGATGCGCCGCGGCCTCGAGAAGTCGAAGAACATGATCTCGATTCGCATCCTCCAGTCGATCGGTGCGCCCTACGCGCAGAACTGGATCACGCGCTTCGGGTTCGAGGCCGACAAGCACCCTGCCTACCTGCCGATGGCGCTGGGCACCGGCTCGGTCACGCCGCTGCAGATGGCCTCGGCCTACGGCGTGTTCGCCAGCGGCGGCTACCGCGTCAACCCGATGCTGATCAGCAAGATCACCGACAGCAAGGGCCGCGTGCTGAACGAGGCCACGCCACCGGTGCTGAACGAATCGATGCGCACGCTCGACGCGCGCAACGCCTTCGTGATGGACACGCTGCTCAACACCATCGCGTTGCGCGGTACGGCCGCGGCCGCTCGCCGGGCGCTGAACCGGCCCGACATCTACGGCAAGACGGGCACGACCAACGACTCGATCGACACCTGGTTCGCCGGCTTCCAGCCGAGCCTGGTCGCGATCGTCTGGGTCGGCTACGACACGCCGCGCAAGCTCGGTGACAACGAAACCGGCGGCGGGCTGTCGCTGCCGATCTGGATCGAGTACATGAAGCACGCGTTGAACGGCGTGCCGGTCGAGACCTACCCGGTGCCCGAGGGCATCGTCAACATCGGCGACGAGTGGTACTACGAGGAATACACGAAGGGCGCGGGCGTGGCGAGCCTCGGACTCGAGGACAAACTCCCTGCCGCGCCCGACGAAGAGGAGCGCAAGAGCATCCTCGACCTGTTCAAGCGCTGACCAATTCCGTCACTCGGCGGCCACGAAACGTAAGGTCTGGCCCGCCTGCTCGCTGGCACAGGCCGACAGCGACTCGAAGAACTCCCGCCCATCGCGCGTATCGCGCCAGGCGCCGTCGACGAACTTGTAGTGGAAGCCGCCCGACCGCGCGGCGAGCCAGAGCTCGTGGAGCGGGGGCTGCGTATTCACGACGATCTTGCTGCCGTTCGGGAAGCTCATCTCGAGCAGGCCCCCGGTGCGGTGGGTATCGATGTCGACGACATCGTCCTGCAGCCACCCGTCGACCCGCGCTTCGACACTGGCGAGCAGCGCGCTGGTGCGCTGGTGGTACTCGCTGTCGGTCAACGGTGTGGGGCTGAAGTCGGCAGGCATGGTCGATAGAATCCGGTGATGTTGCAGCGCAAGATCAGTGTAGCGGTGGCCGCGAAGGCTGCGTCGTCGGTGGGCTCATGCCTGGTCTTGGTCGGCGTGCTCGCGGCCTGCGGCCAGAAGGGCCCGTTGAGCCTGCCGAAAGCCGCCGCACCGGCCAGCGCCAAGCCCGCATCATCACCCGCCTCCGCACCCACGACCGTTCCCGCCCGATGACACTCCCCGGTTCCCCGCACATCGCCTACCGCGGCGACGATCTGTTCATCGAGGGGCGCTCGGTCGCCGCGCTCGCGCGCGAGCACGGCACGCCGCTGTACGCGTATTCGCAGGCGTCGATGCTGGAGGCGCTGGCCAGCTACCAGCGCGCGCTGGTGGGTCGCGATCACCTGATCTGCTATGCGATGAAGGCCAATTCGAGCCTGGCGGTGCTGCAGACCTTCGCCCGCGCCGGTTGCGGGTTCGACATCGTCTCCGGCGGCGAGCTCGAGCGCGTGCTCGCCGTCGGCGTGTCGGCCGACCGGATCGTGTTCTCCGGTGTCGGCAAGACGCGCGCCGAAATGCGCCGCGCGCTCGAGGTCGGCGTGCTGTGCTTCAACGTCGAGAGCGAGGCCGAACTCGGCCTGTTGTCCGAGGTCGCTGCCGCCGCAGGCAAGACCGCACGCGTCAGCCTGCGCATCAATCCGGATGTCGACGCCGGCACGCATCCCTACATCTCCACCGGCCTGAAGGGCAACAAGTTCGGCATCGCGCATGAAGACGCGCTGGCGAACTACGTTCGAGCCGCCGCCCTGCCGGGCCTCGAAGTCGTCGGCATCGATTGCCACATCGGCTCGCAGATCACCGACGCCGGCCCCTACCTCGATGCGCTCGACCGGTTGTTGGAACTGGTCGAGGCGATCGAGGCGCGCGGCATCCCGATCCATCACCTCGACCTGGGCGGCGGACTGGGCATCACCTACACCGACGAAGCGCCGCCATCCGCCGAAGCGCTGGTGCGCAGCCTGCTCGCGCGCATCGACGCGCGCGGGCACGGTCATCGCAAGGTCATGTTCGAGCCGGGCCGCTCGCTGGTCGGCAATGCCGGGGTGCTCGTCAGCGAGGTGCTCTACGTGAAGCCGGGCGAACAGAAGAACTTCTGCATCGTCGACGCCGCGATGAACGACCTGATGCGCCCGGCGATGTACCAGGCGTGGATGAAGATCGTCGCCTGCCACCGGCGCAACGAGCCGGCGGTGCTGTTCGACGTGGTCGGCCCGGTCTGCGAATCGGGCGACTGGCTCGGCAAGGATCGTGAACTCGCCGTGCGCGCGGGCGACTTCGTCGCGGTGCTCTCGGCCGGCGCGTACAGCATGAGCATGGCGAGCAACTACAACACGCGCGGCCGCGCCGCCGAGGTGATGGTGGCCGGCGATGCGGCCTGGCTGATCCGCGACCGGGAGCCGGTGGCGTCGCTCTTCGCCGGCGAGCATGTGCTGCCCACCGACTGACGGGCTAGATCCGGCCTTCCTCGACCCCGTGGCACGCGATCAGCGCGCCACCGAACATCTTCAACGCCGGCCGCTCCACCTTGCAACGCGCGTTCGCGTGCGGGCAACGCGGGTGGAAGCTGCAGCCGCTCGGCGGGTTCAGCGGGTTCGGCACCTCGCCCTGCACCGGCGTGCGTGACCGGCCGCTCATGTGGATGTCGGGGATCGCGTCGAGCAGCATGCGCGTGTAGGGATGGCGCGGGCGGCCGAACAGATCGGCCTTGTCGGCCAACTCGACGATGCGGCCCAGGTACATGACGCCGACCTGGTCGCTGACATGGCGCACGACCGCGAGGTTGTGCGAGATGAAGAGGTAGGTCAGGCCCTGCTTGCGCTGCAGGTCCTTCATGATGTTGAGCACCTGCGCCTGCACCGAGACATCGAGCGCCGACGTCGGCTCGTCGCAGACCAGGAATTCCGGCTGCGTCGCCAGCGCGCGCGCGATCGAGATGCGCTGGCGCTGGCCGCCGGAGAACTGGTGCGGGAACTTCTCGACATCGGCCGCCGCGAGGCCGACCGACTGCAGCAGTTGAGCGACACGCGCGCGCATCTCCTCCTTGGTGGTAGCCGTGCCCGAGCCGCTCGCGCTCTGCAGCAGGCCGTGTTCCTTCAGCGGCTCGCCGACGATGTCGGCGACTTTCCAGCGCGGGTTCAGGCTGGCGTACGGGTCCTGGAAGATCATCTGCATGCGTCGGCGCAGCGCCAGCGCATGCTTCGACCGGAACGTGGTCGCGGTGTCGACGCCGTCGAACTCCACGCGACCCCGCGTCGGCGCATACAGGCCGACCAGCAGCCGCGCGACCGTGCTCTTGCCGCAGCCGGATTCACCGACCAGCGCCAGCGTCTTGCCACGCTGGATTGCGAAGCTGATGCCGTCGACCGCATGGACGAACTGGCGCGGCTGGCGCTCGATCACGCGGTTCAACCAGGGCGCACTCACGTCGAAGGTCTTGGCGAGGTCATGCACCTCGACCAGCGGCGCGGCGGCATCCGGCTTCAACACGGCGCTCATGCGGCCTCCCTCAGCGCAGGGGCGTGGAGCCAGCACGCCGCGCGCGTCGGGCCGGCGGGCAGCAGGTCCGGGCGTTCGACGCGGCAACGGTCGAACGCGCGCGGGCAGCGCGGATTGAAGGCGCAACCGGGCGGGATGGCGGTGAGGCGGGGCATCGCGCCGTCGATCTGCAGCAGGCGTTCGCGGTCCTCGTCCATCGCCGGGATCGAGCCCATCAGGCCGACGGTGTACGGATGCGCCGGCGCATGGATGACGTCGTGCACCGGACCGATCTCGGCGATGCGCCCGGCGTACATCACGGCCACGCGGTCGCAGGTCTCGGCGATCACGCCCATGTCGTGGGTCACGAGCATGACAGCGGCGCCGTGCTCCTTGCAGAGCCGCTTGAGCAGCGAAATGATCTGCGCCTGGATGGAGACATCGAGCGCGGTGGTCGGCTCGTCGGCCACGATCAGCTTCGGTTCGGCCGCGAGCGCCAGGGCGATCACGACCCGCTGGCGCATGCCGCCGGAGAACTGGTGCGGATACTGGTCGATGCGCGCCTCGGCCGCCGGGATGCCGGTTTCCTGCAGCAAATGGATCGCCCGCTTGCGCGCATCGTCGTTGCTCAGCGGCAGGTGCGTCATGATCGTCTCGACGAGCTGACGGCCCACGGTGTAAAGCGGGTTCAGCGACGTCAGCGGGTCCTGGAAGATCGCGCCGATCTGGCGGCCGCGAACCTTGCGCATCTCTTCGTACGGCAGGTTGTCGATGCGCCGGCCGTTGAACAGGATCTCGCCCGAGGCGACGCGGCCCGGCGGATCCAGCAAGCCGATGATCGCCGCGCCGGTGAGCGACTTGCCGGCGCCCGATTCGCCGACGACGCCGAGGATCTCGCCCGGGGCGATCTGGAACGACACGTCGTCGAGTGCGACGAGTCGGCCGCGGCGAGTCGGGAACTCGACGCGCAGGTTACGGACGTCCAGCAGCGGTTGGGTCATGGGAAAGAAGTCATCGAGGCCGTGTCACCGCAGCCGCGGGTTCAGCGCATCGCGAAGCCAATCGCCGAACAGGTTCATGCTCAACGCGATCAGCAGCAGCATGGCGCCCGGGAAGATCACCAGCCACCACGCGCCGCTGAACAGCTGCTTGTTGCCTTCGTTGATGAAGGTTCCCAGCGACGGCGACGTGGGCGAGACCCCGACGCCGAGGAAGGACAGCGTCGCCTCGGTCTGGATCGCCAGTGCGAGGTGGATCGTCGCCAGCACCAGCACGGGCCCGAGCACATTGGGCAGCACGTGCCGGATCATGATGCGCATCGGCGGCACGCCGACGACGCGCGCGGCCTGCACGTACTCCTTGCTGCGCTCGACCATCGTCGAACCCCGGACCGTTCGCGCGTACTGCACCCAGCCGGGCAAGGCAATCGCCAGGATCAGCACGCCGAAGGCGAGCGAATCGTGTGCCTGCGGGAACATGGCCCGGCCGACGCCGGCGATGAGCAGCGCGATCAGGATCGACGGGAACGACAGCATCACGTCGCAGACGCGCATGATGAAGCCGTCGATGCGGCCGCCCGCGTAGCCCGACAGCAGGCCGAGCGACACGCCAATCAGCATCGACACCAGCACCGACGCGCCACCGATCAGCAGCGAAATGCGCGCGCCGTACATCAGTGCGGACAGCACGTCGCGCCCCTGCTCGTCGGTGCCGAGCAGGTATTTGGCCTGGCCGCCGTCCATCCACGCCGGCGGCAGCATCGAGTCGCTGAGCTCGAGCGTCGCCAGGTCGAACGGGTTGTGCGGCGCGATCGTGCCGGCGAACAGGGCCACGATCGCACAGCCGAGCGCGACGACGGCCGCGCCGATCGCCATCGGCGAGGTCCGGAACGAGTGCCAGACGTCGCCGTCGAAGAAGCGCGCCCAGGCGCCCGGCGCCGCAGTCACAGGTGAAGATGCGTTCAAGATGCTCGGCGCCGGATGGTCACTTGGCCTTCAGCGAGACCCACTTGAAGTACATGTAGTTCGTCGGCAGCTGGGTCAGCGTGACGTTCTTGTTGTACGCCCAGGCCAGCGCCTGCTGATGCAGCGGGATGTGGCCGAAGTCGTCGGTGTGGGTCTTGAACGCCTCGCGGATCATCTCGTCGCGCTTGGCCTTGTCGGTCTCGGTCTGGATCTTGGTCGTCAGCTCGTCGACCTTCGGGTTGCTGTACGCGCCCAGGTTGTACTGGCCCTGGCCCTTGTCGGTCGGCGTCGCCATCAGGTTGTAGAGCGCGTCGTGCGCGTCGGCGGTGCTGGGCGTCCAGCCGAGCAGGTACAGGCTCGTGTCGCGACGCAGGATCTTCGGGAAGTAGCTGACCTTGGTCTCGGCCTGCAGGTTCACCTTGACACCGATGCGCGCGAGGTTGGCCGCGACTGCCTGGCAGATCGCCGCGTCGTTCACGTAGCGATCGTTCGGGCAGTTCATGCCGACCTCGAAGCCGTTCGGGTAGCCGGCATCGGCCAGCAGCTTCTTGGCGGCGTCGACATCGTAAGGCGCGCGCTTGTTCATCTCGGGCATGAAGCCGCGGACGCCGGGGCCGATCATCAGCGCGGTCGGCGCCGCGGCACCGCGCATCACGCGGGCCTTGATGGTCTCGATGTCGATGGCCTGGTAGAAGGCCTGGCGCACGCGCTTGTCCTTGAACGGGTTCTTGCCCTTGACGCTGCTGTTCAGCAACTCGTCGCGCTTCTGGTCCATGCCCAGGAAGATCGTGCGCAGCTCGGGGCCCTGCAGCACCGTCAGGTTCGGGCTGCCCTTGATGCGCTCGACGTCCTGCAGCGGCACCGGCTCCATCACGTCCGATTCGCCGGACAGCAGCGCCGCGACGCGCGTGGCGTCGTTGCCGATCGGCGTGAACACGACTTCGTCGAGGTTGCTCTCGACCTTGTCCCAGTAGTTGAAATTGCGCACGATCACCGTGCGGACCGAAGGTTGCCGCTCCTTCAGGCGGAACGGGCCGGTGCCGTTGGCCTTGAAGCTGGCGGTGTTCTCGACGCCCTTGCGGCGGTCGACCGGGCGCTCGGCCTTGTTCTCCTCGCACCACTTCTTGCTCATGATCGCGAACACGGTGAGCGTGTCCGGCAGGATCGGGAACGGCGCGACGGTCTCGATCTCGACCACGGAGTCGCTGACCTTGCGCACGTCCTTGACGGGCGCCACGTAGCCCCGCATGTCGCTGCCGGCGTCGGCGGCACGCTTGAAGCTGAAGATCACGTCGTCGGCGGTGAACGGCGTGCCGTCGTGGAATTTGACGCCCTTGCGCAATTCGAAGCGCCAGACGGTCGGCGAGGTCTGGGACCACTTGGTGGCGAGCAATGGCTGCACCGACATGTCCTTGCCGCGCGTGACCAGCGACTCGTAGACGCTCCCCATGAAGCTCAGCTGCAGCGACTCGTTGAGCGAGTGCGGATCCATCGACTGCACGTCGCCCTGGTTCGATACGCGCAAGGTCACGGCCTGGGCGGAAGCGACTGCCAGCGCGGCCGCAGCGATCACGAGGGTCTTCTTGAACTTCATGGTGTCTCCTGAAGAAATGGGATGCGAGGGATTGTGGCGCGTCAATGCGCCGCGGCCGACTTCTCGACCCGCAGGCGCGGGTCGACGACGAAATAGAGCATGTCCACTGCCAGGTTGATCACGACGAAGATCAACGCGATCAGACAGAGGTAGGCGGCCATCACCGGGATGTCGGCGAAGGTCACAGCCTGGATGAACAGCAGGCCCATGCCGGGCCACTGGAAGACCGTCTCGGTGATGATGGCGAACGCGATCAAGCCGCCGAGTTGCAGACCGGTGATCGTGATGACCGGCACCAGGGTGTTGCGCAGCGCGTGGCCGAAGTAGACGACCCGGTTCGGCAGCCCGCGCGCACGCGCGAACTTGATGTAGTCGGCGCGCAGCACCTCGAGCATCTCGGAACGCACCAGCCGCATGATCAGCGTGAGCTGGAACACCGCCAGCGTGATCGACGGAAGGATCAGGTGCTGCCAACCGTCCACCGTCAGGAAGCCGGTACTCCACGGGCCCAGCATCGTGACATCGCCGCGACCGAAGCTGGGCAACCACTTCAGCGTGACCGCGAAGATCAGGATCAGCAGGATGCCGATCAGGAACACCGGCAGCGAGACGCCGAGCAGCGAGACCGTCATCAAGGTCTGCGACAGAAAACTCCCGCGTCGCAGCGCCGCGTAAACGCCCATCGGAATACCCAGCAGCAGCGCCAGCGACGCGGCGACGAATGCCAGCTCCAGCGTTGCCGGCAAGCGCTCGGCGATCAGCGCCGAGACCTTGCGGCCCTGTCGAAGGCTCAGCCCGAATTCGCCTTGCACGGCATTGCCGACGAACTTGGCGAACTGGAGCGGAAACGGCTTGTCGAGCCCCAGATCGACGCGCAATTGCGCGCGCTGCTCCGGCGTGGCGTCCTGGCCCAGGATGTTATTGACCGGGTCGCCGACATACTGGAACAGCATGAACGCAATGAAAGCCACCGTGAGCATCACGATGACGGCTTGGAACAGGCGACGAAGGACGAAGACGAGCATCGGGGAGTTGCGGTTTCAGTGAAGTGCTCACTGACGCAAGCGGTGTGCGATCAGAGCAAAACGCGAGCCAGCCGTCAAAGGGGAATGTCCTGAGGCGATCGCTGCGAAGGGAATTCGAGGCCGCAATCCGGCCGAAAAAAAGCCGCCCGAAGGCGGCTTTTTTGGTTCCGAGGTCAGCTTGCACGAGGCAAGCAGACGATCAGAAGAAGTGACGGACGCCGAATTCAGCGCCTTTCGAATCGCCACCGAACGTCGGAGCAGCGGTGATGGCGGTGCCACCAGCGACGCCCAGGCGCGATGCATTGCCGTTGCTGACGACGCCCACGTTCGTGTAGACCGCGGTACGCTTCGACAGGTTGTACACGTAGCCGACCTTCCACTGGTCAACCTTGTTGTCCACGCCGCCGCTCAGCTTGCTGCGGTCGTAGCCAGCGTGGATCTCGCCTTGGCCCAGGGGCACAACGCCGCTGACCGAGAAGCGGTTCTCGCGGAGCGAGCCGACTTCGTCACGAACGAAGTAGCCCATCAGCTTGGCAACGCCGAGGTCGTACGAACCACCGATGTTCATGGTCTTCTGGTCAGGCGCGCCGCTGTTGAAGCGCTGCTGGGCATACGCGACAGCGATGTCGAACGGGCCGGCAGCGAAGCCGACGCGACCACCGACGTAACGACCCGGGTTGGCACCCACCGAACCACCAACCACGCCATACGGGTTGGGGCCCGAAGCGCCTTCGGCAGCAGCAACCATGAATTGGCCGTAGACGCCGCCAATGCCGGACGGCAGGAAGTAGCCGATCGAGTTGTTGGCGCGAACGAACGTGGCCGTCGGCAGCTGCAGAACGTGGCTCGAGTCGCCGATACCGTTGGTGCCGAAGGCATCAAAGATCGTGTTGTTCCAGAACGTCGGGGTGTAGTCGCGGCCGAGGCGGACTTCACCGAAACCGCCCATCAGGCTGACGGTGGCGCGACGATTGAAGAACTGCGAGTTCGTGGAACCGGTGTCGGCGTTGACGCCGGCCAGCAGGACGAAGCCGGCCTTGAGCCCGCCGCCCAGGTCCTCGACACCACGGAAGCCGAGTTGGCTGCTGTTGATGCCGTCTTGGCTCAGCGAGACGCGGCGAGCCGAGCCGTCGTTCTTGACGTACTTGGCGTTCAGGTCGACGGTACCGTACAGGGTGACCGACGATTGGGCCGATGCGACACCGGCGAAAGCGCCCAGAACTGCGAGAGCGAGCAGAGATTTTTTCATTGCAACTATCTCCTAGGTTGAACAAGAGGTCCCGATCAAGAATCACCCTCGTTGGGCAGATCAGGCACAACCCCCTCAGCGGAAGTTGTGTGTATTGCACCAGAGGGGCCGGGTACTGGAAAGCCTCGGTGGGCAAAAAAGGACTTTATGTTGTCACGACACAACGGGGTGCTCCAAGGTGGATGCACCTTGTCGGAGCAGCCTGAAGTCGCCGCTGTTCGCCGCGTGCCCGACCGTCAGCGCGGCGGACGCTGCGTTATTCTGGCGACTTGATTCTTGACGAGTGGTGGTCTCACCTTGCGTTCGATCGATCCCCTGCTGAGCGCCGCCGACAGCGCGCTGCGAACCCTGACCGGCGCCGACACCGCTGGCCGCCCCCGGCCGCTGGCCGCCTCGGAGCCTGCGGAGCTCGATGCGGCCCAACGCCGGCTGGCCGGTGCGCTGATGCGCGTCAACCACGTCGGTGAGGTCTGCGCGCAAGCGCTCTACAGCGCGCAGGCCCTGAGTACCCGCGACCCGGCGCTGCGCCGGCAGTTCGAGCACGCCGCGCGCGAGGAGACGGATCACCTCGCCTGGACGCAAGACCGCCTGCGGGAGTTGAATGCCCGCCCGAGTCTGCTCAATCCACTCTGGTATGCCGGTTCGTTCGCGATCGGGCTGGTGGCCGGCCGGGCGGGTGATGCCGTCAGCCTGGGCTTCGTCGACGAGACCGAGCGCCAGGTCGAACGGCACCTCGACAGTCACCTGCGGCGCCTGCCCGCCGAGGACACCGCCTCCCGCGCCATCGTCTCGCAAATGAAGGACGACGAGGCCCGCCACGGAGCCGAGGCGCGCGCCGCGGGCGCGGCGCCGCTGCCGGCGCCGGTCAGATGGGCGATGCGCCTGGCCTCAAAAGTCATGACGACCACCGCCTACCGGATCTGACCGGTCCGGAACCTCGTCTCGTCAGGCGGTCCGGATCTCGAAGCTGGTGGTGATCTCGGCCGTCTTCTCCAGCATGATGGTCGCGGAGCAGTACTTCTCGTGCGACATCTTCACCGCACGCTCGACCACTGCATCCGACAGTGCCGGCCCGGTGACGACGAAGTGGAGGTGGATCTTCGTGAACACCTTCGGATCGACCGCGGCTCGCTCGGACGTCACCACGACCTGACAGCCGCGCACGTCGTGCCGACCGCGCTGCAGGATCAGCACGACGTCGTAGGCGGTGCAACCGCCGGTGCCGGCCAGCACGGTTTCCATCGGCCGCGGCGCCAGATTGCGTCCGCCGCCATCCGGCGCGCCATCCATCATCAGCAGGTGGCCGCTGCCGGTCTCGGCGGAAAACGCCATGCCGCTCGCCGGCATCCAGTTGATCGTGCATTGCATCGTCTTGTCCTCGAACGCCGCACCGATTGCGGGCGGCCCCGCACGGATTGTGCACACGCGCCGGACGCGGCTGGAGCGCCGGCTCTAAATGCCTGCCGGCAATTTATTGCAGCGCAGCAAAAAACGTTCTACACTCGTTCGCATGCGGTGATCGCGGGGCGTGAACAACGCCGATTCGCTCTCACCCGGACGTTTGTCTCCTCCACCTCCTCCATTGGTGGATTCAGCCCAGGGCAGCAATGCCTTGGGCTTTTTTCTGCCCGTATGATGCAGCGCCGCAAAAGCCTGATCCGGAGACAACGCGCATGGCCGCCCCGAAGACCAAGAACGCCGCGCCTGTCGCGAAGCCGAAGCAGGCGCTGACGCTCGCCGACTATCTCCAGAAGATCCTGACCGCGAAGGTCTACGACGTCGCGATCGAAACCGCGCTCGAGCCGGCCCGCAACCTGTCCGCCCGCCTGGGCAACCAGGTGCTGCTGAAGCGCGAGGACACGCAGCCCGTCTTCAGCTTCAAGCTGCGCGGCGCCTACAACAAGATGGCGCACCTCGCGCCCGCACAGTTGAAGCGCGGCGTGATCTGCGCCTCGGCCGGCAACCATGCCCAAGGCGTGGCACTGGCCGCACGTCGGCTCGGCTGCAAGGCGCTGATCGTGATGCCGGTGACGACGCCGCAGGTCAAGGTCGACGCGGTGCGCTCGCATTGCGGCGAGGTGGTGCTGTTCGGCGAGAGTTATTCCGACGCCTACCTGCACGCGCTCGAACTCGAAGCGAAGCACGGCCTGACCTTCGTCCACCCGTTCGACGACCCGGACGTGATCGCCGGCCAGGGCACGATCGCGATGGAGATCCTGCGCCAGCACCAGGCGCCGATCGACGCGATCTTCGTCGCGATCGGCGGCGGCGGGCTGATCTCGGGCGTGGCGGCTTACATCAAGTCGGTGCGGCCCGAGATCAAGGTCATCGGCGTGCAGACGAACGACTCCGACGCGATGCTGCGCTCCGTCAAGGCCGGCAAGCGGGTCCAGTTGCACGACGTCGGCCTGTTCGCCGACGGCACCGCCGTCAAGCTGGTCGGCCAGGAAACCTTCCGCCTGGCGCGCGAGCTGGTCGACGAGTACGTGGTGGTCGACACCGACGCCGCCTGCGCCGCGATCAAGGATGTGTTCCAGGACACCCGCAGCATCCTCGAACCTTCGGGCGCGCTCGGTGTCGCTGCCATCAAGCAGTACGTCGACGCCCACCAGTGCAAGGGCAGGACCTTCGTCGCGATCACCTGCGGCGCGAACATGAACTTCGACCGCTTGCGCTTCGTCGCCGAGCGCGCCGAAGTCGGCGAGGAGCGCGAAGCGCTGTTCGCGGTGACGATCCCCGAGGAGCGCGGCAGCTTCAAGCGCTTCTGCGAGCTGCTCGGCCCGCGCGCGGTGACCGAGTTCAACTATCGCATCTCCGATGCCCAGCAGGCCCATGTGTTCGTGGGCCTCGCCACGACCAGGCGGGCCGAGTCGACCACGCTCGCGAAGCAGTTCACGCGTCACGGCTTCGACACGCTCGATCTGACCGGCGACGAGCTCGCCAAGGAGCACGTGCGCCACATGGTCGGCGGGCGCAGCAGCCTGGCGCAGGACGAGCGCCTCTACCGCTTCGTGTTTCCCGAGCGGCCCGGCGCGCTGATGCGCTTCCTCTCGAGCATGCACCCGGGCTGGAACATCACGCTGTTCCACTACCGCAACCAGGGCGCGGACTACGGGCGCATCCTCGTCGGCATCCAGGTGCCGCGGGCGGACAAGAAAGCGTTCAAGGACTTTCTGGAAAGCTTGGCCTATCCCTGCGAGGACGAAACCGACAACCCGGTTTATCGGTTGTTTCTCCGCTGAGCGCCGGTTGGTTCGTTGCCGCACGGCGGCCCGGGGCCTCACAATCGCGGCGTCGTTGAACCTTCTAGAACGCACCTTATGTCGGTCAACCGCTCGCTCATCTCTGCCACGTCCAACCCGCTGCTCGAGCAGGCGCTGCGGCAGAAGCTCGCGCGCCGCGCCGAGACCACCGGTGGCCTGGGCGAGCTCGAGGCGCTGGCGGTGCGGCTGGGCCTGATCCAGAACACGCTGAAGCCGCGCTTTCGCACCCCGCAGCTGGCGATCTTCGCCTCCGACCACGGCCTCGCGGTCGAAGGCCTGAGCCCGGCCGGCAGCCACTCGACGGCGCGCCTGGCGCATCAGTTGCTCACCTCGCAGCTGCCGGTGGCGGTGTTCGCGCGCATCCAGGGCCTCGAGTTGTCGGTCGTGGATTGCGGCATCGCCGAGTCCGTGAACCCGCACGCCCGGCTGCTCGCCCGCAAGATCGCCCACGGCACGCGCAATGCCCGCGTCACGTCGGCGATGTCGCTCGATCAGGCGCACGCGGCCATCCGCGCCGGCATGGAGATCGCCGATTCGCTGGTCGGCAACGTCGTCGTGTGCGCCGGGATCGGCGTCGGTTCCCATGAAAGCGCGGCGCTGGTGCTCTCGCGCCTGTCCGGCGCGAACCTCAGCGATCTGCTGATCGAGGGGCCGGACATGGAGGAGGCCCACCTGTCCCATCTGCTTGCGGTTCTGCAGACGGCCCAGGCACGGCATCGCGATGTCAGCGATCCGGTCGAGGTGCTGGCCGCGTTCGGCGGCTTCGAGATGGCGATGATGGTCGGCGTGATGCTGGTCGCCGGCAGCAAACGCCACCTGATCGTCGTCGACGGCATGCCGGCGTGCGCGGCGTTGATGGTGGCCGCGCGCATCGCGCCCGCCGTCACCGACTACTGCATCTACTGCCGCAGCCACAGCCACGAGGGCCTGGACCAGGCCCTGGCGCTGTTCCACGCCTCGGCGCTGCTGGAACTGGGCATGGAAAGCACCGACGGCACCGGCGCCACGCTGGCCTGGCCGCTGGTGCGCAGCGCCGCGGCACTGCTGACCGAAGTGGCCGAAGGCGAGGAGCCCGGCCCCACCCATCCCGGCACCATCACCACCACGACCGAGCCCGCGACGCCGCTCTGAGCGCCACGGTCTCGGGCGTCACTGGGTCGGCGCGTTCGACTCCGGGCGGTTGACCGGCGGCGCCTGGGGCGGCTGTGGTGCGCCCAGCGGCGGTGCCGGCGGCGTGTACTGCGGCACCGGCGCCGGTTGCGACAGGGGCACGCCCGGCGAGCCGCCGAAGTTGGCCGGCAGCGTGCCGGTCGCGGCAGCGGCGAGCGGCGGCAGTTCGAGCGTGATCGTCGGCTCGCCCTGGGTCGTCGAGCCGATCGACACCGTGCGCAGGCTCACCGATTGAAGCACCAGGTCGTTGTCGACCCGGGCACCCACCGGGTAGGCCTTGGCCATCTTGCCGTCGACCGCGATCAGCGCGACACCGCGCGCCGACGTCGAGGCACCGGTCGATGCGACCTTCGGTGCGACGATGCCGAGCAGCTTGAACCGGCTCGCCGCCTGCGGCGCCGCGGCGGCCGCCGGTGCCGCCGCAACCGGCGCGCTGCCGAGCAAGCGGGTCAGGTCGCCACGCACCGCAGCGGTGTCACCGACCGGCACCGCATAAGCCGGCGCCACCGGGGCACGGACGAACAGGCGCAGACCCCAGAAGACCGCGGTGGCGGCGACCAGAGCCCATATCACGAACGCTGACAGTCGGGCGAGCATGCACGATTATGATTCAAGCGACTTCAAACACCGGCCTCGAAGCCGGCAGGACATTGCCATGACGTTGGTTCCCCACCTCGGCACCCGGCGCCGCGCCCGTGCCATCGCCGGTCGCCGGGCACGCGGTTTCACGCTGATCGAGCTGATGGTCGTGCTCGTCATCATCGGCGTGCTGGCCGCGCTGATCGTGCCGAACGTGCTCGACCGTGCCGACGACGCGCGCGTCACCGCCGCCCGCACTGATGTGAACAACCTGATGCAGGCGCTCAAGCTCTACAAGCTCGACAACCAGCGCTACCCGAGCGCCGAGCAGGGGCTGAACGCGCTCGTCGCCAAGCCGACCGCCGGTGCGATCCCGCCCAACTGGAAGCCCTACCTCGACAAGCTCCCGAACGACCCCTGGGGCCAGTCCTACCAGTACGCGAACCCGGGCCTGAAGGGCGAGATCGACGTCTACAGCTTCGGCGCCGACGGCGTGATCGGCGGCGAGGCCAAGAACGCCGACATCGGTTCCTGGCAGTGATGAAACGCCTCGTCGAACCCGCCCGTTCGACGACGATCCGGCGCGGTGGTGCGGGCCGCGCGCGCGGCTTCACGCTGATCGAACTGATGGTGGTGGTCGCGTTGATCGCGATCGCCAGTGCCGTCGCGAGCCTGGCGCTGCGCGACCCGGCGTCGACGCGGCTCGAGCATGAAGGCGCACGGCTCGTCGCGCTGCTCGAATCGGCGCGCACCGAGGCGCGTGCCTCCGGTCTGACCGCGAGCTGGGAGCCGCGGCCGGCCCAGGAGGGCGCGGAGGGCTTCCGCTTCGTCGGCTTCCCGCCGTCCTCGCAGCTGCCCTCGAACTGGCTCGTGCCGGGCGTGCGGGCCGAGGTGCCCGGCGCCCGCGCGGTGCTGCTCGGGCCCGAGCCGCTGATCGGCGCGCAGCGCATCGTGCTGCGGCTCGACGACCAGGCTCTCACGCTCGCCACCGACGGGCTCGGCCCGTTCGTCGTCGTCGACAGCGCGGCGCCCGGCGCCGGTCAGTCATGACGCAGCGGCGCACGCGCGGCTTCACGCTGATCGAGGTGATGGTCGCGCTGGCCATCGTCGCGATCACGCTCGGCGCCGGCATCAAGGCGGCCGGTGCGCTGACCGGCAACACCCAGCGCCTGGCGGATGCCAGTGCAGCGCAGTGGTGCGCCGACAACCACCTCACCGGGCTGCGCCTGAGCAAACTGACGCCACCGATCGGCGACTCCGACTTCTCTTGCGTCGAGCTCGACGTGACCTACATCGGCCGCTTGTCCGTGCGGCCGACGCCGAACCCGCTGTTCGTCAACGTCGACGCCATGATCTCCGACGCCAACGGGCAGACGATCCTCAACCTCACGACGGTGCTGCGCAAATGAGCGCCCTCCCCCGTGCTCGCCGCGGCAACGGCTTCACGCTCGTCGAAGTGCTGGTGGCGATGGTCGTGATGGCGATCATGGCGGTGATGGCCTGGCAGGGCGTCGACGGCATCGTGCGCACCCGCGACGCCAGCCAGGCCCGTCTGGAGCAGACGCTGCGCCTGAACACCGTGATGGCGCAGTGGGAGCAGGACCTGGCATCGATGCAGGAAAGCCTCGTCGTGCCCTACACGGTCGCCTGCGACGGCGCCTCCGTGCGGCTCGTGCGCCGCACGCCCGACGGGCTCCAGATCGTCGCCTGGAGCTTCCGTCCGGACCAGGCCGGCAGCGGCGCCTGGGTGCGGTGGGCCGGCCCGTCGGTCACCACCACGGGGGAGTTGCAGGACAGCTGGCTGCGCAGCCTCCAGCTCCAGGGCAACGAGGTCGGCTCCCTGAAGACGCTGACCGGCCTGCTCGGCTGGCAGGTCTACTTCTACCAGGGCAACGGCTGGGCCAACTGCCAGTCGACGGGGAATGTCGGCGCAACTGGTGGCGCCCCCACCGGAGGGCCGGCACCTCGCGTCCGGCCACCCGACGGCGTGCGCATCGTCCTCAGCTTCGCCCCTGGCAGCGGCCTGAGCGGCGATCTGACGCGTGACACCCTGCTGACGCCGTGAACGCGATGATTCGTCTCTCCACACCTGTCCGACGCCAGCGCGGCGCGGCGCTGCTGACCGCGATGATCATCGTCACGCTGGTCGCGACGCTGGCTGCCGCGATGGTCTGGCAGCAGTGGCGCGCGGTCCAGGTCGAATCGGCCGAGCGGGCGCGGGCGCAGGCGGCGTGGATCCTCTCCGGCGCGCTCGACTTCGCGCGGCTGATCCTGCGGGAGGATCTGAAAAGCCGCAAACCGACCGCATTGACCGAACCGTGGGCGACTCCCCTGGCCGAATCTCGCCTGTCGACCTTTCTCGCGATCGACAAGTCAAATGCCGACGACGGGCCAGAGGCGTTCCTGTCCGGCACGATCACTGATGCCCAAGCGCGCTATAACCTGACGAACTTGGTGGTTCGAGGCGATGTGACGACACCATACAGGGTCGATCCGGCGCAACTTGAAGCGCTGCGCCGCTTGTGCGAATACGTCGGCGTCGACGTCGGCGTCGCCGAGCGGATTGCAAGCGGACTGCTCAACGCACAGGCAGCGTCTACCGGCGCAGCACCACTAACGCCCAAAACGGTTGCCCAACTTCGCTGGCTCGGGATCGATGCGACCGCGGTGCAGGCATTGCAGCCCTATGCCGTATTTCTCCCAGAGCCGACAAAACTGAATCCGAATACAGCGCCGAAGGAAGTGCTTGCTGCGGTACTAAACATTGATCCAGCAAGCGCCGAGCGGCTTATTCAATTACGCCAACGTGCGCCATTCAGGGACGCCAAATCCATAGCCGATGCGGTTGGTTTGCTCAATATCCCGGCCGAGGTCGAGTTCACTTCCAGGTTCTTCGAAGTCAGCGGCCGACTGCGACTCGTCGATCGCGTGCTTGTTGAACGGTCGCTCGTTCGGCGCAGCCAAAATCAGATTGAGGTGCTGAGCCGCGAGCGCATCTCCAGCCTTGAGCAGGTGGGCACGTAACGAGGCGCATTGCTGCCCGCGCGCTACAACAACAAGCTCTAAGTCCTTGATTCACTTCAATTTGTAAACCACGCGTGCCTACAATGCGCGCGTACTACCGCTGCTGACCCGCCCATGTCGACCCTCGTTGTCCAGATTCCGTCGCGATCGCGCCTGCGCAGCAGCGTCGGCGCCGTCGCGCCCGAGAACAGCGACACGGCGACCGATTACGTCTACGTCACCAGCCCCGACGGCCTGGTGCTCGAGACGCAGGGGCATTGCGCCGCATCACTGTTACCCAAGGCCACCACCGTGGTCGCAGTGCTGGCCGACACCGATGTGAGCTGGCACCGCATCACGCTGCCCAAGGCGCCCGCCGCCCGCCTGCGCGCCGCGCTCGGCGGCGTGCTGGAAGACGCGCTGCTCGAGGATGCGGACGATGTGCACCTCGCGCTGGCGCCCAACGCCACGGCCGGTGCGCCGACCTGGGTCGCCGCGGTGTCGCGGCGCTGGCTGCGCGGCGAACTGGCGGCGCTCGAGAAGGCCGATGTCTTCGTCGACCGCGTGGTGCCCATGGCCTGGCCGGACGAGCCGCCGATCGGGCACTTCGCCGAGACCGACGTCGGGCCGAACGGCGCGCCGCATGGCATCGCGCTGCACTGGGCCCACGCCGACGGCGTCGCGAGCGTGCGCCTGCAGGGCGGGCTGGCACGCGCGCTGGTGCCCCAGCCGGCGCCGGCCGAGACCCGCTGGAGCGCCACGCCGGGCGCCGTGGCGGCCGCCGAGCAATGGCTGGGGGGCCCGGTGCGCGTGATGGCGCCGGCACAGCGCCTGCTGCAGGCCGCGCGCAGCCTTTGGAACCTGCGCCAGTTCGACCTCGCGCGGCACAACCGGGGCGTGCGCGCCCTGCGCGACTCGGCCCGCCAGTTCTTCAGCCCGGCCTGGCGGCCGGTGCGCTGGGGCCTCGCGTCCCTGGTGGTCGCGCAGATCGTCGGCCTGAACCTGTGGGCCTGGCACCAGCGCAGCGCGATCGAAAGCCGCCAGCAGGCGATGCAGGGCATCGTTCGCAGCGCGTTCCCGAACGCCAACCCGCAGGACATCCAGCGCGACGCCGACGCGGTGATGCAGCGCGAGGCGCAGGCGCTGCGCACGCTGGCCGGCAAGCCGAGTGACACCGACCTGGAGCCGATGCTGCAGGCCGCCGCCAGCGCCTGGCCGGCCGATCGTCCGCCCGTCGAGACCATCCGCTTCGAGCCCGGACGTCTGACGCTGTCGGCCGTCGGCTGGAGCGACGAGCAGATCGCCCAGTTCCGCAGCCTGCTGCGGCCGGGCGGCTGGGCCGTCGAGACCACCGAAGGGCGGATGGTGATGAGCCGCCTGCGTCCGGGAGCGCGCTCATGAACGCCGTCGTCGCGGGCTCGCCCGGCCTGGCGTCGCTGCGCCAGCAATCGCGCACCTGGTGGCAGGCGCGCACGCCACGCGAGCGCCAGGCCGTCGCGGTCGTCGGCGCGGTGATCGTGCTGTTCCTGATCTGGACCCTGCTGGTGCAGCCGGCGCTGCGCACCGTGCGAGAGGCACCGGCGCAGCTCGACCGGCTCGACGCGCAGACCCAGCAGATGCAGCGCATCGCCGCCGAGAGCACCGCGCTGCGCGGCGCACCGCGGGTCGGGCCGCAGCAGGCGGCGCAGGCGCTGCGCGCCGCGACCGAGCGCCTGGGCGATCGCGGCAAGCTGCTGCTGCAGGGCGACCGCGCCACGCTGACGCTGACCAACGCGACGCCCGAGGCGCTGCGCGCCTGGCTCAACGAGGCCCGCAGCGGCGCCCGCGCGCGCCCGCTCGAGGCGCAGTTGCAACGCGGCCCCGGCGGCTACAGCGGCACGATCGCGGTCGCGCTCGGGGGCGCGTCGTGATCCGCCTGCGCGCCAAGAAGCGCTCGCGCGGCCTGTTCGCACCGACCGTCGCCGCCACCGGCTGGGGCGAGTCGACGTTCGCCGAGCTGTCGTGGGACAAGTCACGCAACGCCGGGCTGCGCTGGGCGATCGCCGGCACCGTGCTGGGCCTGCTCGCGGCGCTGGTCGTGTTCGCGCCCGCGGCGTGGCTGGCCGGCGCGGTGGCCTCCGCCAGCCAGCAGCGCCTGATCCTCGCCGACGCGCGCGGCACGGTCTGGTCGGGCAGCGCGGTCGTCGTGCTGACCGGCGGCGAGGGCAGCCGCGATGCGAGCTCCCTGCCCGGCCGGCTGGGCTGGACGCTGCGCCCCGCCGGCCTCGGCCTGGTTCTGCAGCTCGACCAGGCCTGCTGCCTGAACGGCACGGTCGCGCTGCGCGTGCAGCCCGGCTTCGGCCGAACCACGTTCACGCTGGTGCCGCCGCCCGGCTGGGTGGGGCAATGGCCGACCGCCTTCCTCGGGGGTCTCGGCACGCCATTCAACACCATGCAGCTGGGCGGCACCGCCCGCCTCGTGTCGCCGGGGCTGAAGCTCGAATCGGTGCAGGGCCGCTGGCTGGTGGATGGGCGCGCCGACCTGGAAATGGTCGACGTTTCCTCGCGGCTGAGCACGCTCGAATCGCTGGGCAGCTACCGCATGAGCCTGAGCGGCGACGCCGCGAACCCCGGCATCTCCCTGTTGACGTTGACGACGCAGGACGGCGCGCTCAAGCTGAGCGGCAACGGCACCGTGGGCCCCACCGGCGTGCGCTTTCGCGGCGAGGCCCGGGCCGGCGCCGTCGAGGAAGCGGCGTTGTCGAACCTGCTGAACATCATCGGACGGCGCGACGGCGCCCGCTCCGTCATTTCGATCGGATGAGCATGAAGCCAAGCGCACCCCTGAAACCTGCCAGCCGCGTGCTGCCGGCCGCGATCGCGGCGGCGGTGCTGATGGCCTCGCTGCTGCCGGCGCCGATGGCCCTCGCCCAGAACGCCAAGGCCCGCACGACGCGCGGCGAAACCGTGACGCTGAACTTCGTCAACGCCGAGATCGAGGGCGTGGCGCGCGCAATGTCGGCGATCCTGAAGCAGCCGTTCGTCGTCGACCCGCGCGTCAAGGGCACGATGACGCTGTACAGCGATGCGGCGCTGACGCCGCGCGAGGCGTACGTCAACTTCCTGGCCGCGCTGCGCGGGCTGGGCTTCACGGTCGTCGAGGTCGGCGGCCTGTACAAGATCGTGCCCGAGGCCGATGCCAAGCTGCAGACCGGCACGGTCGCGGTCGGCGGGAGCACCGCGCGCGGCGGCGACCAGGTGCTGACGCAGGTGTTTCGCCTGCAGCATGAGAACGCCAACAACCTGGTGCCGGTGCTGCGCCCGCTGATCAGCCCGAACAACACGATCAACGCCAATCCCGGCAACAACACGCTCGTCATCACCGACTACGCGGACAACCTGCAGCGCATCGGCAAGATCATCTCGGCCATGGACACGCCGGCCTCGGGCGACGTGGAGGTGATCGCGCTGCGCTACGCCGTGGCCGCCGACATCGCGCCGCTCGTGCAGCGCATGACGGACAGCACCGGCGCCACCGGCGGTGGCGTGCCCACGGCGCCCGGCGCGCCCGGCAGCACCACCGCCTCGTCGGTGCAGATCGATTCGCGCAGCAACTCGCTGCTGGTGCGCGCGCCCAACCCGGCGCGCATGGCCTCGATCCGCGCGCTGATCGACAAGCTCGACCGACCGGTGGCCTCGGCCGGCGCGACCGGCAACGTCTGGGTCGTCTACCTCAAGAACGCCGACGCGGTGAAGCTGGCGACGGTGCTGCGGGCCGCCTATGGCGGCTCGGGTGGCAGCAGCGGGTCGTCGGGCAGCACCGGCAGCAGCGCGCTGGCGACGCCGACCTCGACCGCTGTCAATGCCGGCACGGGCGCGAGCGGCGGATCGACGCAAAACACGACGCCGCTCGCGGCATCGGGCGGCCCGGCGACCGGGGGCTTCGTGCAGGCGGACCCGTCGAGCAACGCGCTCATCATCACGGCGCCCGAACCGTTCTACCGGCAGTTGCGGGCGGTCATCGACCAACTCGACACGCGCCGCGCGCAGGTCTACATCGAGTCCTTGATCGTCGAGGTCGATCCGAGCCAGACCGCCGACCTCGGCATCCAGTGGCAGGGCCTGATCGGCGGCAAGGGCGACACCAACGTCATCGGCCTGGGCACCAACTTCGGCGCCGGCCTGAACAACATCCTGACCGGCACGGCGGCCATCGCCAACGGTTCCGCCGGGCTCGCCACCGCGATCGGTTCCGGGCTGCCGAGTGCCGGCCTGAACATCGGCTTGGCGCACAAGATCGGGAACTACTACACCCTGGGTGCACTCGCTCAGGCGCTCAACACGACGAGCGGCACCAACATCCTGTCGACGCCGAACCTGGTGACGCTCGACAACGAGGAGGCGCGCATCGTCGTCGGCCAGAACGTGCCGTTCGTCACCGGCCAGTACACCAACACCGGTACCGCGACGAGCAGCCCGTTCCAGACCATCGAGCGCAAGGACGTCGGCACGACGCTGAAGATCAAGCCGCAGATCGGCGAGAACGGCACGATCCGCATGACGATCTACCAGGAGTCGTCGTCGATCGGCAGCGTCGCCACCGGCACCACCGGCGCCGGCCCGACGACCAACAAGCGGTCGATCGAATCGACCGTGGTGGTCGATGACGGCCAGATCATCGTGCTCGGTGGGCTGATCGAGGACACGGTCACGGTCGACCAGTCGAAGGTCCCGTTGCTCGGCGACATTCCCTACGTCGGCGCCCTGTTCCGCAGCGAGAGCCGGTCGCGCAAGAAGACGAACCTGATGGTCTTCCTGCGCCCGGTCGTGATGCGCGACCAGGCCGCCACCGACCGGATCTCGCTGGATCGCTACGACTACATCCGCGCCCAGCAGCAGCAGGCGCAACCACCGGCGAACGCGATCATGGGCGTCAACGAATCGGCGATCCTGCGGCCGATCCGCCCCGAGGACGTCAGCCCGAACGGCGTTCCGCCGCCGCTCGGCGACACCGGCCCGTTGCGGCTCGCGCCGCCACGGCCCGCCTCGGCACCGCCGGTGCTGGCGCCTTCGCTCCCGGCCTCCGCGCCGACGACGAACTGACCGGAGCACGCACGATGGGCGCCCGCCACCCCCTGCCCTATGCCTACGCCAAGGCCCACACGCTGCTGCTCGAGGACGACGGCGCGCGGCTCGTGCTGTGGGCGCCCGAATCGGTCGGCCTGCCGGCCCTCGGCGAAGTGCTGCGCTTGTACGACGTGGACGCGCTGGAGCGCGAGGCGGCGTCGTCGCTCGCCAACCGGATCGCCGTGGCGTACGCGGGCAGCGAGTCGAGCGCCGCCACGGTGATCGGCGAGGTCGAAAGCGCTGTCGACCTGAGCCGGATGATGCAGGAGCTGCCGGCGATCGAGGACCTGCTCGAAGCGAGCAACGACGCCCCGATCATCCGCATGCTGAACGCGCTGCTGACGCAGGCCGCGAAGGACGGCGCCTCCGACATCCACATCGAGCCTTACGAGCGCAGCAGCTCGGTGCGCTTCCGCGTCGACGGCACGCTGCGCGAGGTGGTGCAGCCGAACAAGGCGCTGCACGCGGCCTTGATCTCGCGCCTGAAGATCATGGCCGAGCTCGACATCGCCGAACGCCGGCTGCCGCAGGACGGCCGCATCTCGCTGCGCATCGGCGGCCGCGCGGTCGACGTGCGGGTGTCGACGCTGCCCTCCTCGCACGGCGAACGTGCAGTGCTGCGTCTGCTCGACAAGGGCGAATCCAAGTTCACGCTCGAAGGCCTGGGCATGAGCGGCGAGGTGCTGAAGAAGTTCGACAAGCTGGTGCAGCAGCCGCACGGCATCGTGCTCGTGACCGGGCCGACCGGCTCGGGCAAGACGACGACGCTGTACGCGTCGCTCGGCCGCGTCGACACCGGCTCGACCAACGTGCTGACGGTGGAAGACCCGGTCGAGTACGAGCTCGCCGGCATCGGCCAGACGCAGGTCAACCCGAAGATCGACCTGACCTTCGCGAAGGCCCTGCGCGCCATCCTGCGCCAGGACCCGGACGTGATCATGATCGGCGAGATCCGCGACTACGAGACCGCGCAGATCGCGATCCAGGCCTCGCTGACCGGCCACCTGGTGCTCGCCACCGTCCACACCAACGACGCGCCAAGCACCGTGACGCGCATGATCGACATGGGCGTCGAGCCCTTCCTTCTCAGTTCCAGCCTCATCGGCGTGCTGGCGCAGCGGTTGGTGCGCAAGCTCTGCCCGCATTGCAAGAAGGTCGACGCGCGCGGACGCTACCACCCCGTGGGCTGCACCGAATGCGGCAGCACCGGCTACAAAGGCCGCACCGGCGTGTACGAGCTGATGGCGGTCGACGACCAGGTGCGCGCGCTGATCCACGGCCGCGCCGCCGAATCGCAGATCTTCGTCGCCGCCGAAGCGGCCGGCCTGCGCTCGATGCGCGAGGACGGCGAGCGCCTCGTCGCCGAAGGCATCACGTCGCCGGAAGAAGTGATGCGCGTCACCCGCGAATAATGACAACCCCCACGTCGCTTCGCTCCTGCCCCCCGAGGGGGCGCCGCCGGCCTTGGGGCGGCCCGGCGCCCGTCGGGCCGCTCTAAGATGCCCGCCTACAAGTTCGAAGCCCTCGACGCCGCCGGCAAGTCGACCACCGGCCTGCTCGACGCCGAGAACGCCAAGGCCGCGCGCGGCCAGTTGCGCGCGCAGTCGCTGGTGCCGCTGGCGGTCACGCTGGTCGCCTCCGCCGGCACGCAGCGCGAAGGCCTGCGCTTCACGCGGCGCGTCTTCAACACCACGAGCCTGACGGTCTGGACGCGGCAGCTCGCCGGCCTCGTCGGCGCCGGCCTGCCGCTCGAACGCGCGCTGACCGCGCT
>JAZKIO010000105.1:0-63581 GCA_040384825.1 Pseudomonadota bacterium | reverse complement strand
GCCTCGGCGCGGTGCGCGGTGCCGAAGGCGTCGTGGACGAAGATGTCGCACAGGGCGGCCATCTTGCGGGCCAGCGCCTCGTCGTTCTTCTTCTCGCCCTGGTTGACGCGGCAGTTCTCGAGCATGACAAGCTGGCCGGGGGCCACGGTGACCCCTTCGGTCCAGTTCGCGACGACCGGAATCTCGCGGCCCATCAGCTCGCCCATGCGCTTGGCGACGGGGGCCAGCGAGTCCTCGGGCTTGAACGCGCCCTCGGTCGGGCGGCCGAGGTGCGACGTCACCATCACGGCCGCGCCGGCTTTCAGCGCCAGCTCGATGCACGGGATCGACGCGCGAATGCGCGTGTCTTCGGTGATGCGGCCGGCGTCGTCCAGCGGCACGTTCAGGTCGGCGCGGATGAAGACGCGCTTTCCGGCGGCCTTCCCTTGCGCAGCGAGGTCTTCGAATCGGAGGACGTTCATGGTCGTGTGTCGGTAGTCGATGAAAGGGGTTGCGGCGTGGACGTCACCAGCCCAGGCCGATGCGCAGCGCGACCATCACCAGCGTGCCGGTGACGATCGTGCCCAGGATGCCACGGCGCCAGAAGAAGTACACGGTGGCGGCGAGCACCGCGTAGAGCCGCGCGTCCTTGAAGGTCGTGATCAGGTGGCCCTGGGTCATGACGACCTCGGGTGCGACGACCGCCGCGAGCGCGGCCAGCGGCGCGTAGCGCAGGCCCTGCTTCAGCCAGCCGGGCAGCGGCAGTTCGCGATCGGGGTAGAGGAAGAAGCCGCGCGTGCCGATCGTGATGACCGTCAGCCCGAGGATCGCCAGCACCGTCTCCCAGGTGCTCACGTCTTGTCCTCCACCGGCTTGGCTTCCGTCGGCGTGACGTGGTCCATCAGCAGCCCGATCGCGATGGCCGCGGCGATCGCGACGACGACGTTGAGCTTCAGCGGCAGCGCGACCGTCGCGACGGCTGCGGCACACGCCACCCCCGCCGCGACCCAGCTCGCGCGGTCGGTCAGCAGCGAGTACATCAGCCCGAGCAGCGCCAGGATGCCGGCGAAGCCGAAGCCCCATTCGGTCGGGATCGAATCGGCCAGCAGCAGGCCGGCCAGCGTCGGGAACTGCCACGACGGCCAGTTGGTCGCCACGCCGCCCCAGAAGTACGGCGCCTGTTCGGGCGAGGGCTTGGGATCGGGAAAGCGCGACATGAACACGACGTAGTTCAGGTCGGCCGTGAAGTAGCCGTGCAGCATGCGCTTCCAGCGCGGCAGGTGCGCGAAGTACGGCCGCCACTGGGCGCTGAAGATCACGAAGCGCAGGTTCACGCAGAGCGCGATCGCCCAGACCATCCAGATCGGCGCGCCGGAGACGATCAGCGGCAAGGCGGCGAGTTGGGCGCTGCCGGCGAACACCAGCAGCGACATCAGGATGGCCATCGGCAGCGGCATGCCGCTCTTGGCCATCGCCACACCGGTCACCAGGCCCCAGGCCGCGATGCCGAGCGACACGCCGACCATGTCGCGCGAGCCGCGCGCGAACTCCGGGTGGCGCCAGATCGGGCGCCGCAGTACTTCCTCACTCATTCGGACGATTGTCCTATGAGCGCGCGCGGCTAGTTTCTGGTGACGTGGCCCCGGCCGGCGATCGACGACTTGACGACCGCGTCGCCGCTGTACTTCACGTCGCCCACGCCGGCGATCGAGACGCTCAGCGTCTTGCGCGCATTGACGTTCGCATCGCCGCTGCCGGCCACGCTGACCGACACGTCGTCGGCCTCGAGCTGGCGCGTGTTCACGTCGCCGCTGCCGGAGATCGAGATCGACAGCTTCGCGGTGCGGCCGGCGAGTTCGATGTCGCCGCTGCCGGAGATCTTGGCCGACACCTCGTCGGCGGCGAGCTGCTTCAGGCGCACGTCGCCCGAGCCGGTGATCGCCAGCGCCAGGCCCGGCGTCTTGAGCGTCTCCCCGACCACCTCGCCCGAGCCGGTGATGGCCAGCGCGCGCAGCGTCACCAGGTCGATCGTCGCGACGATGGGCAGCTTGGGCGACAGGCTGAAGCCCTTCTTCGCCGCGATCTCGAGCGTGGGCATGCCGTTGCGGTCGACCACGCGGGTCTCGATCAGCGGCAGCAGGTTGTTGTCGGCGCGCAGCTCGATGCCCTCGCGGCTGCCCTGGCGCAGCACCAGCTTCATCGACGAGCGCAAAGCGATCGCCTGGAAGCCGGTCACGGTGCGCGCCTCGGTGGCGGCCGTGCCCGAGCCGGTGACGCGCTCGCCGCTGCCGAACAGCGCGAAGCGCAGGCCATCGTCGGCGCGGGCCGGGGTGGCGGTCAGCAGTGCAAAAGCGGTGGCCACCACCGCGACGAGCAGCGTCGCCAGGGTGCGCAGGATCGGAAGGGTGGACGGGTTCATGGCGTCTCCGGGAAGGAAGCGGAAGCCGTGAATCTGCCCGCTCGGGGCGCTCGCGTCACGCGCGGCGCGACGAACTGCGTCAGCGTGCGACGGACGGTCGATCAGGAGTCGTGCGCCTTCGCGCCGTCGCGGGCACGAGCCTTGGCGGCGCCCTCGCCCTTGGCGGCGGGTTTGTCCGTGCCCGGGGCGACGCGCAGGCCGCTGTCGGGCTCGGCCCCCGCCGCCTTGGCGCCGGCCACCTGCGTGACGACCTGCGGCGGGACCGGGTCGATCTTGTTCTCGCGCATGTAGTCGTTCATGTCGCGCCAGCCGGCGAAGACCGAGGCCTTCTCGGCCTTCTTGTTCAGCGCGTAGCAGTCCTCGATCGCGCGGCCCGCGTGGCGGCAGGCGCCGCCGATGGCCTTGCCGTCGGCCTCGCGGGCGGCGGCGACCTTCTCCGGCGATTCGATCCCGAGCGCGCCGCCGAGCATGTCGCAGCCCGCCAGCAGGCTGCTGGCGAGGAGGATGGCGAGGAGGGCGCGGCGGGGCATGACGGTGGGGTGCATACGGGTAGTGCCCGGTTTATCGGCGAGCCCGGCGGCGACTTGAGCGCCGGTGCGGGCTCACCGGTCCAGCGGCTCAGCCGCCAGGCCACAACTTGCCGAAGTCGAACGACAGTTGGCGGTGATGCCGGATCGACAGCAGGTACACCGTGCCCGGCCGCGCGGCCGACGGCTCCGCCACCGTGTAGAGCATGAGGTAGTGGCCATGCAGGTACTCGCGCAACGCGTCCGGTGCACCCGTCGGCAACGCGGCGAGTTGTGCGAGCGCCTCGGCCGATCGGGGCGGATTGGCCAGATAACGGCGGCCGATGCGCGGAAAGCGCCGCAGGTTCGGGATGACCGTCACTCGAATCGCGGCCAGCAGCTCATTGAACGCCGCGCCGGCGTCCGCCTCCGACAGGAACGCCTCGATCGCGTCGAGACGATCCAGAAAGCTGGCGGCGAGCTCTACCCGGTGCAGCGTGTCAGACACGCTTTCTCGACGACCTGGCGGACGCGGCCGGCGTGACCGAGCTCGCTCGGCGTTGCTGCAGCCGAGCGATCGCGCCATCGGCTTCGACGGTCCGCCCGGCGACGATGTCCGCCAGGCCCCGCCTGGCGTCGTCGATGAGCAGCAGGTGGATGCGCTCCCGCTCCAGGCGGTGGTAATAGTCCAGCCGGTCGGCGTCGATCAGCGCGACATAGCTCTCGCCGTTCTTGGTGATGATCTTCTCGGCGCCCGCCTTGGCCTGGTCCGCGAGCTCGGAGAGGTTGGCGCGCGCCTGGGTGAACGGCACGACATCGCTGGCAGAAATGCCCATGGTCGACTCCTGGACGACGGGTGACAGAATTCTGTGCAGTCTACTCGCTCATTTCGCCGACGTGGCTGCAGGGAAATCGATCCGCACGCGCACCGGCGTGCGCGGCAGCGCGATGCGGTCGGCGGGCGTGGCCACCGGCCGCCCGTCGATCGACACGCGCGCGTCCGCCGGCCAGGGCCCGCGCAGCTCGATGCCGCCGGGCGGCTGCATGCGCAACGCCTTCAGCTCGAACGCGATCGACGTGCGCCCGGCGGCCGTGCGCGCACGCGCCTGCCACGAGAGCGGGCCGAACGGCGTGCGCAGGTCGGCGATGCTCAGCCCCGCGCCGGCCAGCCACGCGCGCGGCACGCCCGCGGCGAGCACCAGCGCGCGCCGGCCCTCGTGCTCGTAGGCGAACAGGTCGAGCACCGCGCGGATCTGGTCGGACGCGACCCAGCCGTGCGGCATGTCGCCGAGGAAGCGCGGCTCGCGGGGGTCGCGCACGACCACCTCGGCCCACTGCTTCCAGCCGGCGGGGCGACGGTCTCGGTAGAAATACGCCATCGCCTGCAACGCCTTGTCGCGCTCGCCCAGCCGCACCAGCGCGCCGACGTTGCGCCACTCGTACGGCGTGTACGCGCCGTCGCCGTGGCGGATGCCGGCGGCCTCGTTCTTCCGCCGCGCCTCGAAGTCACGCCAGTAGCGCGCGAAGGTGTTGCGCACCAGCGCGTCCGGCAGCGTCCCGAGCAGACCGCCGGGGCTGAGCGCCATGGTGCTGGAGGTGGGGTCGACATCGCCGCGGTCGGCCGCGCCGGGCAGCACGTCCATGCGGTGGAAACTGGTGCTGGCGGCGAGCGAACTCGCCAGGTCGGCGCCGAACTCGTCGCGCTGGGCGGCGATGCGGCGCGCGTCGTCGGGCAGGTTCAGCGCCTGCGCGAGCTCGACCGCGCTGCGGTAGCCGGTCGCGGCCCAGAAGTTGTCCCAGTAGGAATAGGCGGGCTTGTCGGAGTAGCCCTCGTGGCTGATCGACGGCGGCATCATGCCGAAGTACGCGGCGCGCTCGGGCGTCCTGTTCTTGTCGGTGCGTTCGCTCTGGCGCAGCGTCTCCATGTGGGCCACGGCCGCGCGCACGTTCGGCCACAGCGCGCGCACCGTCGGCTCGTCGTGGGTGTGGTGCCACAGGTCGGCGACAGCGAACGCGAACTCGCCGTCGCTGTCGTTCTCGGGCACCGGATCGGCGCCGCGCGCGGTGGCGCAGCACGGCACCTTGCCGTTCCTGAACTGGAATGGCGCGAACCACTGCAGGAACTCGCGCGCCGCGGCCTCGTGGCCGAGGCGCAGCAAGGCGGCGGAAGTCAGCGCGCCGTCGCGGATCCACGAGCGCGCGTAGGCCCGCGCGCCCGGCTGCAGCGCCGGGCCGCTGCGGTTGACGAGGATGTGGCCAAGGGCGGTGCGCAGGGTCGCCGACACGTCCGCCACCTCGCCGGGGCCGGTGATGCGGACGCGGTCCAGGCGCTCGCGCCATTGGGCGGCGACACGCTGTTCGGCGGCCGCGAAGTTGGCGAGGGCCGGGGTGACGGGCGTGCCGCTGACGGGCAGCGCGAGGGCGATGCTGCGCGATTCGCCGGGGCGAAGGTGGAGCTCGTAGCGGAGCACGCCGGTGGCGAAGCCGGCGTCGTCGACGACACTCTGCGTTGCTCCCCTCACCCCAGCCCTCTCCCCGGAGGGGCGAGGGAGTTGGGCTGACTCCCTCTCCCTCCGGGAGAGGGTCGGGGTGAGGGCGAGCCACTCCAGCCCCGCGGCGAAGGGCTCCATCTGCACGCTGCTCGGCACCTCCAGCGGCTGCACGCGCGGCGCGCCGTTGACGCGCATCACCCGCCCGTCCCAATCGATCGACCCGATCGCGCTCGCGCCCCCGGGATACGCCAGGAACTGCGTCGGCGGATTGGCCTGGAACGGCCGCCACGCGAGCGCGAGCGTCACCGTGCGTGCCGCCTTGCCGCGGTTGCGCACGGTGTAGCGCGCGAGCGCCTGCGCGGCCTCGGGCGTGCCCTGGCCGAAGGCCGCGATGTCCAGCGCCAGATCGCCGGCCTTCCAATGCACCGACGGCATCGGCAGGTCGCCGTCGCGCAGGCGGTGCGTGATCGTCGCGTCGGCCCAGGAGAGCACGCGGCCGTCGGCGATCAGGAAGGGTTCGAGCGCACCGACGCCCGGCACCGGTTCGAGCGCGCCGTCCTCGCTCAGCAGCGACGCGACGCGCGCACCGTCGACGCCCAGCACCGTCCAGTACGCCTGCTCGCCGACATACGCCCGCGGGTAACGGCCGCGCGGCGCGGCCTTCGCGAGCTGCGCGAAGAACGCGTTGGCGGTGGGCGCGTCGCGCGCTTCGATCGCGACGAGCGCGGCCCTTTCGCCGGGCCCGGCCACCACGCGCACGAAGCGCGCCTCCGACTCCGGCAGCCAGTGCGAGTGCGAATCACCGCGGGCCCGCTCGACGCGGCGCACCCGGCGCCACGCGAGGCCGTCGTCGGAGAGCTCGATCGAATAAGCGGCCGGCGCGCTGCCGGCGCGCCAGCGCAGGTCCAGCGCACCGAACTCGCGCGCGAGGCCGAAATCGACGCTGGCCCCATCGGCGCGCAGCACCGGCGCCGGGATCGGGGGCGCCACGTCGGGCAACTGCCGCAGCGTCAGCCGGTCGAAGCAGGCGGTGCCCTTGCCGGCCCCGCTGCCGGAGGCGATCACCAGCTCGATCGACGCGGTGCGGCGCAGCGCCTTGTCGGTCGTCGGGCCCCAGGCGAACTCGATCTGGCGCTGGCGGAACTTCAGCGTCTGCCAGTCGCGCGGGAAGCGGTACTCGGGCCGCTGGCTCCACCAGACGTTCTCGCCGCTCGCATCGACCAGCTTGAACTGCAGCGCGTTGGGCGGCGCATCGCCCTGCACGTCCACGGCGAACTCGTAGCGCGCCGGGTACTCGATCGGCAGCGCGCGCTGGGCGCTGATGTAGCCGGTCACCTGGCCGAAATCGAAGTCGATGCACAGCGCGCGCCCATGCGGACCGTCGGCGGCGCGCAGCGTGGCCTTGACGTCGTCGGTGGCGCTGACGCTCCACGCGGCCAGGCTCTCGAAATCGTCGAGCACGCGGTCCTGAGCGTGCGCCAGCGTCACGCTCGCGAACGCAGCCGCCACGAACCAGTGCTTCATCATCCCTTAACGCTCCCGGCCATCAACCCCGCCATGTACTGCCGCTGCAGCGCCAGGAAGACGACGAGCACCGGCAGGATCGTGACGACCGAGCCGGCCATCATCAGCTCGTTGTCCTGCACGTGCTCGCGCGACAGGCCCGCGAGCGCCACCGGCAGCGTGTGCAGCGCGTCGTCCGTCAGCACGATCAGCGGCCACATGAAGTCGTTCCAGCTGCCGAGGAAGCTGAAGATCGCCAGCGTCGCGAGCACCGGCGTGAGCACCGGCACGACGATGGTCAGGAAGATGCGCCACTCGCTCGCGCCGTCGATGCGCGCGGCCTCGAGCAGGTCGTCCGGGATGCCGCGCGCGAACTGGCGCACCAGGAAGATGCCGAACACGCTCGCCATCATCGGCACCACCGCGCCGGCGTAGCTGTTGATCAGCCCGAGCGGCTTGAGCATCAGGAACAGCGGCAGCATCGCGACCTGCCCCGGGATCACCAGCGCACCGAGCAGCGCCTTGAAGATCGCGTCGCGGCCGCGGAACTTGAGCTTCGCGAACGCGTAGCCGGCCATCACGTTGAAGCTCACCGAGATCACGCTCGACAGCAACGCCAGCGCCAGGCTGTTGACGAAGTAGCGGCCCATGCCGAGGCGGCCGAACAGCTGGCGGTAGTTGTCCAGCGTGACCTGCGTCGGCAGGATCGGCGTCGGCAGCGTGCTCGACGCGCCGGCCGGCATGAACGAGACGGACACCATCCACAGCAGCGGAAAAAGCGCGATGAACGCGAGACCCGCGAGCAAACCGTTCACGACCCACACCGCCCAGCGCGCGTTCATGGGTTCGCCCCCGTCGGGTCGCGGTCGAAGCGCAGCAGCACCCAGCTGATGGAGAAGATCACGACGAACAGCAGGAACGCGACCGCGCTGGCGTTGCCGAGGTTCCACCAGCGGAAGCCCTCCTCGTACATGAAGTACAGCACGCTGACGGTGCTGCGCAGCGGCCCGCCCTGCGTCATCACGTAGGGCTCGGCGAAGAGCTGGAAGTAGCCGGAGATCGTCATGATGCCGACCATGACCAGCGTCGGCGTCAGCATCGGGACCGTCAGATCGACGAACTGGCGCCACGGGCGGGCGCCGTCGACGCGGGCCGATTCGTACATCTCGCGCGGCACCGCCTGCAGCGCGGCGAGCAGGATGACCATGTTGTAGCCGAAGTTCTTCCACGCCGCGAACAGGATGATCGCCGGCATCGACCAGTGCGGGTTGCCCAGCCAGTCGATCGGCGAGATGCCCACCGACGCCAGGCCCTGGTTGATCAGCCCGTAGCGCGTGTGCAGCAGGTAGCGCCAGATCACCGCGACCGCGACCACCGTGGTCACGACCGGCGCGAACAGCGCGGTGCGGAAGAACGGCTGCCACTTCGCGACACGCGCGTTCAGCAGCAGGGCCGCACCGAGCGACAGGCCGATCGACACCGGCACGCCGACGACGACGAAGTAGAACGTGTTGCCCAGCGCCTGCCAGAACAGCGGCGTCTGCAGCAGCTGCACGTAGTTCTGCAGGCCGACGAAGCGCAGCGTGGACAGGTCGGCCAGCGCGTAGAGATCGAAGTCGGTCAGGCTGAGCGCAAGGCCGGCGACCACCGGCACCGCGAAGAACACCGCGATCACGACCAGCGCCGGCGCGGCCAGCGCCCAGCCGACGGCGTGGACCTTCCTCACCGGGCCGCCCCCGCGCGGGCGCGCAGCCAGCGCCGCTTCTCGAGCAGCCGATCGACCCACGCGTCGAGCTGCGCCGTCGCGGCCTCGGCGCCCTGCGTGCGCTGCACGACGCGCTGCGCGGTCTGCTGCATCTCCTGGAAGATGCGCTCCCACTCCGGGATCTTGGGCGCGGCACGCACCCGCTCGAGCTGCTGCGCGAACGCCTGCGAAGGCGGGTCGTTGGCGAGCGAGGGCGCGCGCCACGCGCTGCGCCGCGGCGGCAGGTCGCCGGTCAGCGCGTGGAAGCGCTGCATCGTGTCGGGCTGGCTCAGGAACTCGATCAGGCGCCAGGCGGCCTCCTTGCGCGGGCTGCGCCGGAACAGCACCAGGCTCGATCCGCCGGCGGTGGACACGCCCGGCCCGTCCGGCCCCGGCAGCGGCGCGGTCGCCCAGTGGCCCTGCACGGCCGCGGGCAGGCGGCGCCGGAACTCGCCGATGTTCCACGGCCCGCTGACGTAGAACGTGAACATGCCGCGCGCGAACTCGTCCCACACGTTGGAGATCTGCGTGTCGGTCATCGCGGGCGCGAGGCCCTGGTGGAAGAGGCCGGCGTAGAAATCGAGCGCGCGGCGGAACGCGGGCTTCGAGAACGCGCCGCGCGTCGCGTCGTCGGCCAGCAGGTCGCCCTGCTGCAGCGCGAGCGCGAACAGCGGGTCGGGCTCGTTCAGCGGCATCAACGCACCGAAGGCGTGGGCGCCGCCGCGCGCGCGAATCGCGCGCATCGCGTCGGTCCACTCGGCCCAGGTCTGCGGCGGGCGCGGGTGGCCGGCGGCGCGCAGCAGATCGGCGCGGTAGAACAGCAGCCGCGTGTCCACGTACCAGGGCAGGCCGAACAGCTGCGCGCCCTGCGCGCCTGGCATCACGTTGGTGTCGAGGATGCCGGTGAAGTAATCGGCGCGATCGATGCCGGCCGACGCGACGCGCGCATCGAGCGGCTCCAGCGCGTCGAGCGCGGTGAACTCGGGCAGCCAGGTGTTGCCGAGCTGGCAGAGGTCGGGCAGCGCGTCGCCGGCATACGCGGTCAGCAGCTTCTCGTGCGCGGCCGTCCAGGGCAGCTGCTGCACGATCACGCGGATGCCGGGGTGGCGGGCGTGGAACGCGGGCAGCAGTTCGGAAACGACCTCGGCCTCGCGCCCCATCGCCCAGAAGTGCAGCGGACCCGCGGGGTCGTCGCGCCGGCCGCAGCCGGCCAGTGCGCTGCCGAACGCCAACGCGCCGAAGCCCTGCAGCGCAGCGCGTCGCGCGATGCCCATCTCAGGTCGGCTTGGGCTTGGACAACCAGCCGCCGCTGAACCCGGCGCGCTCGAGGCCGCGACGGATCGGCACGCACCTGCGCATGTCCTCCCAGACCAGTTCGTTGCGGTAGTTGCAGATCATGGCGAGGATCGGTCCCTGGTCGATGCCGAGGTAGTCGGTCGCGATCCAGCCGAAGCCCGGATCGACGCGGCCGTCGGTCAGCCGCGCCTCGGCCGCCGTAAAACTGCGGTTGAACGAATCGAGGAAGCCGTACTTCTGGAAGATGTAGAAGCCGTAGCGCGCGTGCATCTCCTCGACTGCGGGGATCACGATCTCGGGCGCGAACGGCAGCGACGAGACCGCCGCCGTCGGCGCGATGGTGCCGTCGTCCACCGTGTGGGCGCGGCCGGCGCCGCGCGCCGAGTAATCGAGGAAGCCGCGCATGCGGCCGCTGCGGTCGAACTGGCGCATCGTGCCGGGCCCGTCGCAGGCGGTGAAGCCCCAGACGTTGGCGCCGTACTCGAACCAGCCGTTCGGGTTGGCGATGGCGTAGGCACGCTGCGCATACACGGCGCGGCGGGTGTTCTCGAAGTAGTCGATGCCGCGCTGGCGCATGGTCGCGTCCTGCAGGCCGCGGAAATCGATCCACACATGCGAGTACTGGTGGCCGAACAGCGGCGCGAAGCTCAGGTGCTCGTAGCCCATGAAGCGGCCCCAGGTGCCGCGGTAGCTCTCGCTCCACGCGCTCCACGCGCCCTCTTCCACCGGGTGCGTGGGCGAGCCGAGCGCCAGCAGCACCACGAGCATCGCCTCGTTGTAGCCGTTCCAGTCGTGCGGGATGAAGCCCTTCTCGGGGTTCCAGCCCATGCTGATCAGCTGGCCGCGCACCTGGGCCCATTTCCAGTCGATGCGCCAGTAGATCTGGTCCACCTCCTCGCGGATCGCGACCTCGTCGGGGTGCTCGCCATCGAAGAATGCCTGCGCGTGCAGCATGCCGCCGATCAGCAGCGCGGTGTCGACGGTCGACAGCTCGCTCTTGGGCGCGCGCAGCCCGGTCTTCATGTCGAGGAAGTGATAGAAAAAGCCCTTGTAGCCGGTGGTGCCGCGCGCCTGCGGGCCCTGCGGCGCGTTGCGAAAGAAGCGCACGGTCGTCAGCACGCGCTCGCGCGCCTGCTCGCGGGTGACGAAGCCGCGGTCGGCGCCGATCACGTAGGCCGTGAGCGCGAAGCCGACCGCGGCGATGCTGCACGGCGACGGGCTCGGGTAGCGGTCCGGCACCATGCCATTGAGCGGGTTGGCGGTCTGCCAGAAGAAATCGAAGGTGCGCCGCTCGATCGTCTCGAACAGCGGCGGCAGCGCGGTGCGCGCCGCGATGGCGGGCGGCTCGATCGGCTGCGCGGCGCCCGAGGCCTCGTCGACGGCGGTCGTGTCGTAGACCGGGCTGCGCAGCAGCGGCAGCCTCGAGATGGCTTCGCAGCCGGTGAGCCCGCCCAGGAGGGCGGAGCTCCCCCAGGTGAGCAGTCGGCGTCGGGACAGGTCGGGCATGAAAAGAGAATCAGGCAGGCGTCGGGCGGGCACCGGGAAGATGCCCGCCCGTATCATCGCGGCCGCCTGGCCGCGGGCTCCGGGTCAGAACGCGTAACGCATTGAAAGTTTCACGGTCCGCATCGGGCTCTGGATGTCGTTCGGGACGCCCAGGTGGGCATTGTCACCGCCCAGGTAGTTCTGCGGGTTGCCCGGGCCACCGCCCCAATCGTCATAGCCTTTGTAGTTGGTCGTGTTGAACAGATTGATCACGTCGAGCCGGAAGGTCAGCTGGCCGCGCGCGATCGTCACGTCCTTCGCGATCGACAGGTCGAACTGGCGGAAAGTCGGCGTGTCGCCGGCGACCGAGACGCAACCCGTCTGGCCGTTGGCGGTGCCGAAGCCGCGCGAGCAGTCGGTGATGCGGTACGGCAGGCCCGAGCCCAGCGTCATCTTGCCGGCGATCAGCAGGCCCCACGGCAGGATCCGGTCGGTCACCGCGGTGGCGACCAGGCGATGCCGCTCGACATCCTCGGACGGGTTGAAGCCGGAGCTCGACCGACCGTAGGTCCAGTTGAAGATGTCGTCCGTCCACTCCTTGTTGGTGGTCTTCGCGTCGGTGAAGGTGTAGGTCGCGGCCGCGCCCCAGCCCGACGAGCGGGTGTAGGGCTTGTCGAGCTTGAAGTAGATCGACGCGCTCTTGGTCTTGGTGATGAAGTCGCCCAGGATCACCGTGCCGTAGCCCTGCGGCCCGCCCCACAGCGGGTCGATCGGCGACTGGTTGCCCCAGCCGCCCTGCGGATCGCGGTTGCCGCCGAACCAGTTGAACTGGTTGTAGCCGCGCACGTAGTTCACGCCGACCTCGCCGTTCCAGCCCATCAGGCCCTTGCGCAGGCCCAGGCTGAACTGGTCGGTGTACGGCATCTTGTGGTCGTTCTTGACCAGCCAGATCTCGCCGCCGGGCACGCCGTTCTTCTGCACCTCGTCGAGCATGTGGTTGGCGATCGTGCGGTCGTACGCGCGGCCGAAGCCGCCGAACACGACGGCGTCCTGGTCGCCCTTGATGTCGTACGAGAAGCCGATGCGCGGCTGGAACGCACCCTTGAACGCCTTGCGGCTCTTTCCGTCGGCGATGTAGTCGCGGATGTTGATGCCGCCGAGCGCGAGCGACTGGTCGTAGGTCTGCCCCGGGGCGACCGGAATGCCGGCCGGCGACGCGCCGCGGCCGGTGGACACGCCGCCCGCCTGCGGCTCGAGCGAGAACAGTGCCGCGACGCGATCGGCCGGCGTCACGTACTTGTCGTTCAGCATGTTGGTCTCGTAGTCCCAACGCACGCCGAGGTTCAGCTCGAGCTTGTTGGTGACCGCCCAGTCGTCCTGGATGTAGAGGCCGAACTGCTTGTTCTTGTAGCTGAGCGTGGCACCCGGCACCGCGTAGTTCTGGTGGCAGAACGCCGTGTCGGCGACGGTGCCGGCCGGCGCACCGGAGGCACCGCCGGCGACGGTGGTGCAGTTGCGCGTCGCGGCGTCGTAGTAGGGCAGGCCGGTGAGGTTGTCCAGCACGGTCTCGACGGTGTCCACGCTGTTCGGCGTGCCGGACAGGTTGAAGGTCACCGCCTTGATCTTGAAGCCGCCCTTGATCGTGTGGCGCAGCAGCCCGGTGTAGGTCAGGTCCTCCTGGAAGTTCCAGGCCTTCTGCTGGCGGTTCTGCGCATCGGGCGAGCCGCCGATCCACAGGAAATCGGACGAGCCGGCCAGCAGGTTGTCCTGCGAGATCCGGTACTTCAGGAACGGCGCGGTCGCGGCGGAGCGCGGGTTCCAGCGGTAGTCCTCGTAGCCGATGCGCGCCTCGTTGAAGAAGTCGCCGCGCGACCACTCGTGCTTGAGGTCGACGCGGGTCTCGTCGTTGGTGCGGTTCTTGTCGTTGCCGGGCACGCTGACGGTCGCGCTTTCGGGCACCTTGTCGGTCTCGCGGCGAATCTTGGTCGTCAGGATCAGCTTCTGCTCTTCCGAGACGGCGAGGTCGACCTTGGCGAGCAGGAGGTCCTCCTTGAACTTGTCGACGGTCGAGCCCTGCTGGCTGAACAGCGACGGGAACAGGCCGGCCGCGCGGTCCTGGACCAGGTCGCTGCGCTGCGGGATCACCGAACGCGAATCCTCGATGTTCTTGCCTTCGTAGGCGAGGAAGAAGTGCGCCACGTCCTTCTTGATCGGCCCGCCGAGGCTGAAGCCGTATTGATAAGCCTCGCTGTCCTGGCGATCGACGCCCTGCGCCTTGGCGATCTTCTCGAACGGCGTGTAGGCGCGCCAGTTGGTGCCGGTGCGGTCGATGAAGAGATCGCCGTGGAACTCGTTCGTGCCCGACTTGGTGACCGCGCTGATCGCCGTGCTGCTGACCTGGTCGAACTCGGCCTTGTAGTTGGACGACAGCACCTTGTACTCGCCGATCGCCGACTGCGGGAACGGGTTGCCCCGCGTCGAGTCGAGCCCCGAGACACCGCCGCGCAGGATGTAGTTCTTCTGGCCGACGCCATCGATGAAGACGTTGGTGTTGTCGCGGTTCTGCGCACCGCCACGCAGCGTGACCTGGCCGGTCTTCGGGTCGGTGTCCAGCCGCACGCCGGGCGCGAGATCGGCGAACGCGAGGAAGTTGCGGCTGTTCTGCGGCAGCGACTCGATCTGCTTCGCGGTCACGCTGGTGCCCACCTCCGAGGTCTTGCGGTCGATCGACTGCGAGCCGACGACGGTGACGGTGTTGAGCTGCGTGGCGCCGCTGCGCGCGAGCGGCAGGTCGAGGTCGACGGTCTGGCCGACGAGCACCGTCAGGTCGACGGTCTGCGGCGCGAAGCCCGGCGCATTGATGGTGATCTTGTAGCTGCCGGGCGCGAGGCCGACCAGCGTGTAGCTGCCGTCGGAGCGGCTGGTGGTGCGGGTGGTCTGGCCGGTCGCGACGTTGGTCGCGACGATCGCCGCACCGCCTTGCGCCTTGGCGTCCGCGGTCACGTCCCCGCGCACGGTGGCGCTGCTGAGTTGCGCGGCCGCCGGCACCGCGATGGCGAGCATCGCGGCGGCGGCGAGCGCCCTGAACTGGAATCGGGTGTCTTGTCTCATGGTCGGCCTCTATGGTTAAAAGCTCTGTCGGTGGAAGAAAATCGCTGGCCCGTGGATCTCCGTTCGGTGGGCGCAGCGGGGCGGAAACGTCAGGAACTGTCGGGTGCGGCGGTCGACTGGCGCACGACCAGGTCGGCACGCAGGGTCTGGTGCAGCGGCACGCCGGGCGCGGCGTCCTCGATCTCGGAAGCGAGCCGTTCGAGCGCCAGCCCGCCGAGCTCGGTGATGCGGGCGCGCACGGTGGTCAGCGGCGGATTGACGTAGCGGCTGACCGGCACGTCGTCGAAGCCGGCGAGGGCCATGTCGTGCGGCACGCGCAGGCCGGCCTCGTTGAGGGCGGACAGGCAGCCGATCGCCATCATGTCGTTGCTGGCGAACACCGCGCTCGGGCGCTGCGTCAGCGCGACGACCTGGCTGCCGGCGCGAAAGCCCGACTCCTGCGTGAAGTCGCCCTGCAGCACGCGCTCGGTCACGCCCGGCAGCCACTCGGCCAGCGCGCTGCGGTAGCCGCGCAGGCGCTCCTGCGCCTCGAAGTTGCTCTCGGGGCCGGCAACGAAGGCGATGTCGCGGTGGCCGCGCTCGACCAGGTGCTGCACCATCGCGCGCGCGCCGCCGTGGTTGTCGACGGCGAACGACGAGTGCGCGCCGCCAGCGACGTGGGTGTTCATCAGCACGGCCGGCAGGTCGTCGGCCACGTTGCCCCACAGGAAATCCGCGCTCACGTGGGGCGACATCACGAGCAGCCCGTCGACCCGGCCGTTCATCGCGCGCAGCGCCGCGGCGGCCTCGACCACGTCGCCGTGCGAGCTGGAGACCAGCAGATGCAGGCCGCGGGCGCGGGCCGCCAGATCGATGCCGCGGATCAGCTCGGAGAAGTACTCGCCATGCAGGTCGGGCAGCAGCGCGCCGACCGTGTGGGTGCGCCGCGTGATCATGCTCTGGGCGGCACTGGAGGGCACGAAGCGCAACTGCGCGACGACGCCCATCACGTGCGCGCGGGTCGGCGCGGTCACGTTGGCATGGCCGTTCAGGGCGCGCGACACGGTGGCCACGGACACCCCGGCCACCCGCGCGACGTCCTTGATGGTGGTGGCCATGCCGCCCGGGCGATCAGTCGGCGTCGAGTGCCGCGCCGTTCGACGCGATCACGCTGGCGTAGAAGTGCGCGCTGTCCTTCAGCGTGCGCTCCTGGGTGTCGAAGTTGACATGGACGATGCCGAAGCGCTTGGAGTAGCCGAGCGACCACTCGAGGTTGTCCAGCAGCGACCACGCGCAGTAGCCGCGCAGGTCGACGCCCTGCGCGATCGCGTCGTGGATGGCGCGCAGGTGGGCGCGGTAGTAGCCCAGCCGCAGCGGGTCGGCGACGCGGCCGTCGGTGGCCTTCGGCGGGTCGTAGAACGCGGCGCCGTTCTCGGTCACGTACTGGGGGATGTCGCCGTAGCGGTTCTTCAACCAGAGCAGGATCTCGGTCAGGCCCTGCGGGTGCACTTCCCAGCCGGTGTCCGTGTAGGTGGATTGCGACTGCGGCACGACCGCCGTCTTGACCGGCCACGCGGTCTCCTCGTGGCGGATCATGTCGCGCATGTAGTAGTTGATGCCGACGAAGTCGATCTTCTGCTTGATCAGCGCGTAATCCTCGGCCGGCCACTCGGGCCAGGCCTCGCCGAAGATCTCTTTCATCTCGGGCGGGTAGCTGCCGAGGAAGACCGGGTCGAGGTACTGGCGGTTCATGTAGGCGTCGGCGCGTTGCGTGGCGGCGATGTCTTCGGGCTTGTCGGTGGCCGGGTGCTTCGGCGCCAGGTTCACGACGATGCCGACCTCGTGCTTGCCGATCGCGCGGTAGGCCTGCACCGCCTTGCCGTGCGAGCGCATCAGCTGGTGCGAGGCGATCGGCGCCTCGAAGCGGTTCTTGTGGCCGGGCGCGAGCGCGCCGTGCAGGTAGCCACCGTCGGTCACGACCCAGGGCTCGTTCAGCGTCGCCCACTTCTTCACGCGGCCGTCGAGGCGCTCGTACATGACGCTCGCGTAATCGGCGAACCAGTCGGCCACATCGGGGTTGAGCCAGCCGCCGCGGTCGTCGAGCGCGGCGGGCAGATCCCAGTGGTAGAGCGTGGCGAGCGGCTCGATGCCGTTCTCGAGCAGCGTGTCGACCAGGCGCTCGTAGAAGCCGAGGCCGCCCTCGTTGACCCGGCCGCGGCCTTCGGGGAGCACGCGCGCCCAGGCGATGCTGAAACGGTACGCGGTCAGGCCCAGGCGCTTCATCAGCGCCACGTCGTCCCGCATGCGGTTGTAGTGGTCGCAGGCGATGTCGCCGGTGTCGCCGTTCTTCACCAGGCCGGGCGTGCGCACGAAGCGGTGCCAAATGCTCGGGCCCGCGCCGTCGGCGAGCGGTGAGCCTTCGATCTGGTAGGCGGAGGTGGCCGCGCCCCAGAGAAAGGACGGGGGGAATGAGTGTGTCTTCAACGGCTGCTCCAAGGCGCGACTTCAACGATGTAAACGTTATCAGCGGCACTCGGACGCACCTATACGGGTTAGTGCGGTGCCGTGGCCGTTGTTGCCTTTCGCGCGATTCCAGACCTGCCGGGCACGAAAAAGCCGCCTCGCGGCGGCTGGGTTGCGGACGTGACGGCCGGAAGCGTCAGGCGGGGGCCATCGCCATCAGGCGCGCGACGCGCTCCTCGGTCGAGGGGTGCGTCGAGAACAGCCCGCGCAGCCCGCCCGCGGACAGCGGGTTCATGATCATCATCTGCGCCGTCTCGGGGTGGCGCTCGGCCGCTTCGAGCGGGATGCCTTGCGCGTAGCGATGGATCTTCTGCAGCGCAGCGGCCAGCGCGTGCGGGTCGCCCGAGATCTCGGCGCCGCCGCGATCGGCCTCGAACTCGCGGGCGCGGCTGATCGCCATCTGGATCAGGCTGGCCGCGATCGGCGCGAGGAACATCACCAGCAGCCCGACGATCGGGTTGTGCGAGCGGCCCTCGCTGTCGCGCCCGCCGAACAGCATCGCGAAGTTGGCGAGCATCGAGATCGCGCCGGCCATGGTGGCGCTCACGGTGCTGATGAGGATGTCGCGGTGGCGCACGTGGGCGAGTTCGTGCGCCATCACGCCGCGCAGTTCGCGCTCGGAGAGCACGCGCAGGATGCCGGTGGTCGCGGCGACGGCGGCGTTCTCCGGGTTGCGGCCGGTCGCGAACGCGTTCGGCGCGTCCTCGTTGATCAGGTAGACCTTGGGCATCGGCAGCTGCGCGCGTTGCGCCAGCTCACGCACCATGCGGTAGAACTGCGGCGCGGAGGTCTCGTCGACCTCCTGCGCGTTGTACATCTTCAGCACCAGCTTGTCGGAGAACCAGTAGCTGAAGAAATTCATGCCGACCGCCACGACCAGCGCGACCATCATGCCGGTCCGCCCGCCGATGAGCGAGCCGATGGCCATGAACAGGGCGGTGATCGCCGCCATCAGGACGGCGGTCTTCATCAGATTGAACATTGCGTGGTGACCTCGTGGTGAACGCTGGAGCCGCGTAGATGCGGGCAGCGTACGCGAGTTCAATGCGGCGTCGGACCGAAGACCATGCCGGCGACGAGCGGCCGGCCTTGCAGGAACGCCGCGGCCGCCAGCCGCTTGCCGCCGGGGCGCTGCAGTTCGGTCAGGCGCAGCGCACCGCTGCCGCACGCGACGACGATGCCGGCGTCTGCCGCGTCACCGCTCACGTCGATCACCGTGCCGGGCGCGCCGCTGCCGGGCACGACGGCGCCGCGCCAGCACTTGACGACTTCGCCGTCGAGCTGCGTGCTCGCACCGGGGAACGGATCGAAGGCGCGGAGCCGGCGCTCGATGACCGAAGCGTCGTCGCGCCAGTTGATCGAGGCCTCGGCCTTGTCGATCTTGTGCGCGTAGGTCACGCCCTCGGCAGGTTGCGGCTGCGGTACCAAACCACCGCAGGCCGCGAGCTCGAGCGCCTCGACGATCAGGCGGCCGCCCAGCGGCGCGAGCCGGTCGTGCAGCGCGGCGGTGGTGTCGTCGGGGGCGATCGGGATCGACTCGGCGAGCAGCATCGCGCCGGTGTCGAGGCCGGCGTCCATCTGCATGATGGTGATGCCGGTGCGGGCGTCGCCGGCCTCGATCGCGCGGTGGATCGGCGCGGCGCCACGCCAGCGCGGCAGCAGCGACCCATGGATATTCAGGCCGCCGAGGCGCGGCAGGTCGAGCACCCACTGCGGCAGGATCAGGCCGTACGCGGCGACGACCAGCACATCGGGCCGCGCCGCCTGCAGCGCCTCGCGGCCGCGCTCGGCCTCGTCGGGGAACTTGCCGTCGAGCCGCAGGCTGCGCGGCTGCGCGACCGGGATGCCGTGGGCCGTCGCGAACGCCTTGACCGGCGAGGGGTGCAGCTTGAGGCCGCGCCCGGCGGGCCGGTCGGGCTGGGTCAGCGCCAGCACGATCTCGAACCCGGCCCCGTGCAAGCGCGCCAGCGCGACCTGCGCGAACTCGGGCGTTCCGGCGAAGGCGACCCTCACTCTTCCCTGGCCTTCTTCAGCATCTTGGTCTTGATGCGATCGCGCTTCAGCTGGCTCAGGTACTCGACGAACACCTTGCCCATCAGGTGGTCCATCTCGTGCTGGACGCAGATGGCGAGCAGGCCGTCGGCCTCGAACTCCTGCATCTTGCCGTCGCGGTCGAGGGCACGCACGGTGACGCGGGCGTGGCGCTTGACCTTGTCGTAGACCAGCGGCACCGACAGGCAGCCCTCGTCGGCGAAGGTCATCTCCTCGCTCTTCGCGACCAGCTCGGGGTTGATCAGCACGCGCGGGTCGTCGCGCGCGTCGGAGGTGTCCATCACGATCACGCGCTCGTGCACGTCGACCTGCGTCGCGGCCAGGCCCACGCCGTCGGCGGCGTACATGCTCTCGAGCATGTCGTCGACGAGCCGGCGGATGCGGTCGTCGACCTGGGCGACCGGCTTGGCGACCGTGTGCAGGCGGGGATCGGGATAGCGGAGGATGTTCAGGCTGGCCATCTGGTTTTGGTTTCAGTGCCGTAGTCGGCCAATGTGTGGATACGAAGCAACGCTCGCCATCCGTGACAGGTCTCACACGACGCGCCAGACGAGGTCAGTTTCGTTGCGATATCAAGGGTTTAGAGGCAGAATCTGTGAAACTGATTGAGGATTTTCGCCGAACTGTGGTTTGCCCGGCGAAGCTAGCGGACACAACCCCATCGCGCGGGCGACGATGCCGTGCATCTCCTGAGAGACCCACATGACCCGTCGTGATCGATCCGTTTCTCGTGCCCGCCGCGCCACTGGTGCCGTGTCCATCGGCGCGATGCTGGTGTTCGGCGCCGCCACGGTCCAGGCCACCGATTATCCGGTCACTTCACAGCAGCGTGGCACCGCGCAGAAGGTCGCACAGGACGGCGTGCCGCTGTCGGAACTGGCACCCAACGCCCCCGACTCCCACACCGTCAAGCGCGGCGACACGCTCTGGGACATCTCCAAGATCTTCCTGCGCAGCCCGTGGCGCTGGCCCGAGCTCTGGGGCATGAACCTCGACCAGATCCGCAACCCGCACCTGATCTACCCGGGCCAGGTGCTGTACCTCGACAAGACCGGCGGTCGCGCGCGCCTGCGCATGGGCCAGGCGGTGGGCGGCGGCACCGAGAAGCTCTCGCCGCGGGTGCGCTCGTCCGACATCGGCGCCGACGCGCTGGCGTCGATCCCGTTCGGGCTGATCGAGCCGTTCCTGAACGAGGCGGTGATCTTCCAGGGCGACGAGCTCTCGCGCGCGCCGCGCATCGTCGCGACGCAGGAGAACCGCGTGATCCTGGGCCGCGGCGACACCGCCTACGTGCGCGGCGACGTCAGCAACGGCACCGACTACCGGATCTTCCGCCAGCCCAAGCCGCTGCTCGACCCGACCACCAAGGAACTGCTCGGCTACGAGGCGGTGTACGTCGGTGCCGCCGAGTACACCCGCCAGGGCGAGACGCGTGTCGACGCCGCCGGCAAGTCCGAGATCGTGCCGGCCACGTTCACCGTGACCAGCGTGCGCTACGAAGCCGGCGTGGGCGACCGCCTCGCCGTCGTCCCGCCGCGCGAGTACACCAACTATGCACCGCATGCCCCGCAGGGCGCGATGGAAGGCCGGATCGTCTCGCTCTACGGCGAGGCGCTGACGGCGGGCCAGAACCAGATCGTGGCGCTGAACAAGGGCGTCAAGGACGGCATGGAGCGCGGCCACGTGCTGGCGCTGGTGCGCAACGGCGCCCGGGTCGTCGACTCCACCGACCCGACCAAGCCGACGATCAAGCTGCCCGACGAGCGCCACGGGCTGCTGTTCGTGTTCCGCGTGTTCGACCGCATGTCGTACGCGCTGATCCTGTCGGTCAAGGAACCGGTGTCGCCCGGCGACCGCTTCACGCAGCCCTGACCCGACCCGCCCTCACCCGTTCCCACGCCGGCGAGCGCCGGCTTTCCCGTGACCGACCCCGAAGAACTCGGCGCCTGGCTGCGCCTGCTGGAGACGCCCGGCGTCGGACGGGAGTCGGTGCGTCGCCTGCTGGCGGCCTTCGGCTCGGCGCAGGCGGTAATCGCCGCCGACGCCGACGCGCGCGGTGAGGTTGTCGGTGCGGCGCCCGCAGACGCACTGACCGACGCACCCGAACACCTGCCGGCGCTGCTCGCCGCCACGCTGGCGTGGCTGGCCGATGGCGACGAAGAGCGCGCCACGATCGCCCTCGGCGACCCGCGCTACCCGTCCGCGCTGCTGAACGCCCCCGACCCGCCGCTGATGCTGTACGCGCAGGGCCGGATCCCGCTGCTGCAGGCCGACTCGATCGCGATCGTCGGCAGCCGCCACCCGACGCCGCAGGGCGCGGCGAATGCCGGCGCGTTCGCGCGCGAGCTGAGCCACGCCGGGTTGACGATCGTCTCCGGCATGGCGTTGGGTGTCGATGCAGCGGCCCATGCCGGCGGGCTCGACGGCGCCGCGAGCACGATCGCGGTGGTCGGCACCGGCCTGGACCGCGTGTATCCGCGCCGCAACCTGGCGCTGGCGCACCGGATCGCGCGGCACGGCCTGATCGTCAGCGAATACGCGCTCGGGGCGCCGCCGCTCGCCATTCACTTCCCGCAGCGCAACCGGATCATCGCGGGCCTGAGCCGCGGCACGCTGGTCGTCGAGGCCGCCGTGCAGTCGGGTTCGCTGATCACCGCGCGGCTCGCCAACGAGGCCGGCCGCGAGGTGTTCGCGATCCCGGGCTCGATCCATTCGCCCCAGGCGCGCGGCTGCCACCTGCTGCTGCGCCAGGGCGCCAAGCTGGTCGAGACGGCGCAGGACGTGCTGGAGGAACTCCGCCCGGCCGCGCCGCCACGCGCCGCGGCCATGCCGGCCGACGAGGCCACCGATGCCGATCCGCTGCTCGACGCGCTCGGCTTCGATCCCGTCACACTGGACGCGCTGGCGGCCCGCACCGGCTGGGGTGCGGCCGAGCTCAGTTCGCGCCTGCTCGGGCTCGAACTGGACGGGCTCGTGGCCCGCCTGCCGGGCCAGTTGTTCCAGCGTGTGGCGGGGCGCTGACGCCGCCCGTCGACACCGCGCAGACGAACCCGCTGGGGTATAGTGAATCCATGTTCGATGTGCTCGTGTACCTGTACGAAAACTACTGGCGTCCCGATGCCTGCCCGGACCACGACCAGCTGACCCGCAAGCTGTCGTCGGTCGGTTTCGAATCGGACGAGATCCAGGAAGCGCTGTCGTGGCTCGACGGCGTGGCCACGGCTGCCGAGGCCTATGTCGGCGAGCAGGGCGAACACAGCATCCGCGTGTACTCGCCGGCCGAGCAGGAGCACCTGGGCGAGCCGTCGATCGGCTTCATCAGCTTCCTCGAATCCGCCGGCGTGCTGCCCCCGCCGATGCGCGAGATGGTGATCGACCGCGCCAGCGCGATCCCCGGCGGCCCGATCGACCTCGAGGACCTGAAGATCATCGTGCTGATGGTGTTCTGGAGCCTGGGCGAGGAACCCGATGCGCTGATCCTCGACGAACTGTTCGTCGACGAGGAAGATCGGCTGATTCACTAGAAGTTGCGGCTGCCCGCCGCGATGGGCGGCACGGCCAGGCCGCCTTCGATCTTCAGTTCAGCAAGCGCGACGGATCGCCGTCGATCTTGGCCATCGCCGTGCGCGTGGCCTTCACGGTCAGCGACTCGTCTTGCGCCGGCACCAGGAGCCCCGCCTGCAGGAAGGCCGCGAGCCGGTTCTGCTGGAACAGCACGCCGCGGCCCTGCGGCGAGACGAACAGCGTCAGCTGGCGCCGCATGCCCTGCCAGGCGAGCTGCATCGGCTCGTTGCGGTTGCGGTAGTCGAGCATGTACCAGCTGCCGACCTGCAGCTCGCGGGCCCATGCGAGCATGGCCGGCGTCGGCATGGAGCCGCCCTCGGCCACGACCTCGAGCTCCGACGATTCATGGCCCGAGAGATCGAGGACCATGGACTCGTCGATCTCCAGGTCCTCGGCTTCGGGCAGCAGTTCCTCGAGCGTGTCCAGCCGCGCCATCAGTTCTTCGAGGCGCTCGTGCGGGATCGCGGCGGTCTTGGCGGTGAACGCCGCGGCCAGCGAATTGTTGAGGCGCTGGATGTGCTCGTCCTGCTTGTCGGTCTGGACGCCGGCGCTGTCCATGCCGTCGCGCAAGGTCTTCAGCAGCGGCGGCAGCCGGCGGATGACCTCGGCCCGCTCCTCGCGCGAGACCTTGGCGCTGGCGGACCAGATCAGGTCGGCCGCGGCGCGCTTCATGTCCTTGGTCGCATCGCTCTGGTTGCCGTGCTTGACGGCGGCCATCGCGAGCACGTCGGCCCAGACGTGGAACAGGAATTCGCGCACGCCCTCCTGCACCGGCACCTCGTTGAGCATCTTGCGCAACTCGATCGTGTACTGGATGGCCAGCGTCTCGCGCTGCTCGACCTGCTGCGCCAGCGACACGCCCTTGCGCGAGGCCTCGTTCTCGTTCTTGAAGTAGTGCTCGAGGAACTTCTCGAACTCGACCAGCACGGTCTGGAACACGCGCCGGCCGGTGTCGGGATAGGCCTCGACGACCTGCACGACGCGCTTGATCTCCTTCTCGAGGATGTCGCCGACCGCGCGACTCGTGGAGTCGAAACCCATCACGCACGAGCCCATGCGATCGATCAGGCGGCGCGCCGGGTGGTCGATCGTCGCGAAGAAGTCGGGCTCGCTGACCGCGACGCGCAGCACCGGCATCTGCAGCCGAGCGAACCACACCCGGACGGACGACGGGATGCGCTCCTCGGTCAGGATGGCCTGGAACAGCAGCGCGACGATCTCGATCGTGGCGCGCTCGACCGGCGTGGTGGCGGCCTGCTTGAGCGCCTGCTTGCGCTGGTTCAGTTCCTCGAGCAGCGCCGGCGTGCTGACGTGGCCCGCGACCGTGGCCGCGTGTTCGGCCGTGGCCAGGCGCTTCGCGACAGCCTGCTGCGCGTCGTTGATCGCCGTCTTGAGGCGCGGCGCCGTCATCACCGGCCGGTCGCTCTGCGTGACGCCGAAGCCGGGCAGCTGGCGCGCGACCAGGCGGTTCAGGCGACCCAGCACCTGCTCGGCATGACCGGGCGTGTGCGGCAGGCCGCCCGCGCGCGTCATCATGCGCGTCTCTTCGTTGACCTCGCCGCCACCGGAGGCCACGAAGCCCGCTCCGCCGCCCGAGCGCGACGGCGCGCCGCCGCCCGTGCCGCCGAAGTTGGCGGTCATCGCGCTGTTGCGCGTGCGGCGGATGAACGGGCGCAGGTCGATGTCGGGCAGCACATGGCGCTCGAGCAGGAAGCGGTTCGTCTCGTGGTACGCCTCTTCGGCGAACAAGGTGAACTCTTCGTGGATCAGGCCCTGCAGCTGGCGCCACAGTTCCAGGCCGAGCCCGGCCGAGCGCCACGACGCCGTCGCGATGCGTGCGATCACGTGCGGGCGGATCACGTCGTTCGTGTCCATCTCGGCGCGGCGCTCGAGCACGTTCATGCGCGAGCGCAGATCGCTGAACTCCCATGAAGCGCGGTCCATCATCGCCAGCGCGAGCTTGGAGGTGATGATCTCGTGCTCGATCGTGTCGTCGTCGACCAGGCTGAGTTTGGCCTGGCGGCTCGCCGACAGCGGCAACTCGCCCGGGTGCGTGGCCGACACGAGGCCGGAGCGCCGTGCGCCGCCGAGCATCACGCTCATGCCCTGCAGCCAGAGCGGCGCGGCTTTCGGAAAATCGGGGATCAGCTCGCGCCGGCGCATCACGACGGACGGCTCGGCCACCTGGCTCAGCAAGTTGCGCGAGCCCTGATCGACGGCCTGCACCAGACCGGGCAGGCCGGCGATCAGCGCCTCGAGATACGCGCGCCTCGCCTGCTGGGCCAATGCCGTCGGGTTGGCGGGGGTCGGCATGGGAGCAGCGAATCCTGACTGGGAGTGACGACGAGACTCTACACCACGGCCCCGGCGTTGGGATCGTCCGGATCGAGCTCTTTGGCCGGTCCGGCCTTGATCAGATCCTCGCGCTTGACGCCCAGCCACATCGCGATCGCCGCGGCGACGAACACCGACGAGTAGATGCCGAAAAGGATACCGATCGTCAACGCGATCGCGAAGCCGTGCAGCGTCGGCCCGCCGAAGATCAGCATCGACAGCACCATCATCTGCGTGCTGCCGTGGGTGATGATCGTGCGGCTCATCGTGCTGGTGATGGCGTGGTCGATGACCTCGTGGGTCGTCATCTTGCGGAAGCGCCGGAAGGCCTCGCGGATCCGGTCGAAGATCACGACGGACTCATTGACCGAATAGCCCAGCACCGCCAGCACGGCGGCCAGCACGGTCAGGTTGAACTCCCACTGGAAGAACGCGAAGAACCCCAGGATGATGATCACGTCGTGGAGGTTGGCGATGATCGCCGCGACCGCGAACTTCCACTCGAAGCGGATCGCGAGGTAGATCATGATGCCCACGACCACCGCGAGCAGCGCGTAGGCGCCGTTCACCGCCAGCTCGCGTCCGACCTGCGGCCCGACGAACTCGACGCTGAGCTGCCGCACCGGCTCCGCCGCCGCGCCCGAGGCGCCGCCGGCGGCCGAACAGACCGGCCGGCTGACGCTCTCGCCCTTGTCGGTCGTGATCTGGCGGACGCTGACGGTGCCGCCCTCGGCCTTGCACAGCGTGTCGAACACGTTGGCGGCGACCTCCGTCTGCTTCATGCCCGGCGTGACCGGCAGGCGGATGATGACGTCGCGCGAGCTGCCGAAGTTCTGGACCTGCGATTCGCCGAGGTTGAGTTGGTCGACGTTGGTGCGGATCTTCTCGACGTCCGCCACCTGCGCGTAGCTCGCCTGCGTGACGATGCCGCCGGTGAACTCGATCGAGAAGTGCAGCCCGCGCGTGATCAGGAAGAACACGGCCAGCACGAACGTGACCGCCGAGATGATGTTGAACACCAGCGCATGCCGCATGAACGGGATGTCGCGCTTGATTCTGAAGAACTCCATGGAGATTCCTTGTGCAGAGGTGTGACGTCGGCGCGATCAGGTCTTCACCGCAGGCACATCGGCCTGCGGCTTCCAGATCTGGCCGATCGACACGCTCTTGAGCTTCTTCTGGCGGCCGTACCAGAGGTTCACCAGGCCGCGCGAGAACACCACCGACGAGAACATCGAGGTCACGATGCCCAGGCAGTGCACGACCGCGAAGCCGCGCACCGGGCCGGAGCCGAACGCCAGCAGCGCGAGGCCGGCGATCAGCGTGGTGACGTTCGAGTCGAGGATGGTCGCCCAGGCGCGTTCGTAGCCGGTGTGGATCGCCACCTGCGGCGAGGCCCCGGCGCGCAGCTCTTCGCGCACCCGCTCGTTGATCAGCACGTTCGAGTCGATCGCCATGCCCAGCGTCAGCGCAATCGCGGCGATGCCCGGCAGCGACAGCGTGGCCTGCAGCATCGACAGCAGCGCCAGCAGCAGCAGCAGGTTGAAGCCCAGCGCCAGCGTCGAGACGATGCCGAAGAACTGGTAGTACAGGCACATGAACAGCGCGATCGCGGCGAAGCCGAACACCACGCTGTAGAAGCCCTTGGCGATGTTGTCGGCACCCAGGCTCGGGCCGATCGTCTTCTCCTCGATGATGTCCATCGGCGCGGCCAGCGAGCCGGCGCGCAGCAGCAGCGCGGTGTCGTTGGCCTCGCCCGCGTTCATGCGGCCGGAGATCTGGAAGTTGGACCCGAGCTCGCCGCGGATCACCGGCGCGGTCACGACCTCGCCCCGCCCCTTCTCGAACAGCAGGATCGCCATGCGCTTGCCGATGTTCTCGCGCGAGATGTCCTTCATGATGCGCGCGCCCTTCGCGTCGACCGTGAGGTTCACGACCGGCTCCTGGGTCTGGCCGTCGAAGCTGGGCTGGGCGTCGGTCAGGTTCTCGCCGGTCAGCACGACCTGGCGCTTGACGATCAGCGGGCTGCCGTCGCGGTCGGTGAAGCGCTCGGTGCCGAACGGGACCGGGCCGGTGCCGCGCGCCGCCACCTGTGCCTCGGCGCTGTCGTCGACCATGCGCAGCTCGAGCGTCGCGGTGCGGCCGATGATGTCCTTGGCCTTGGCGGTGTCCTGCACGCCGGGCAGCTGCACGACGACGCGGTCGGCGCCCTGCTGCTGGATCACCGGCTCGGCCACGCCGAGTTCGTTGACGCGGTTGTGCAGCGTGGTGATGTTCTGGTTGATCGCGACGTCCTGGACCTTCTTCGCCGCCTCGGGCTTCAGGCTGCCGGCCAGCCTGATGTCGGTGCCGTCGGGCGTCTCGGTCCACTGCAGGTCGGGCAGCTGGTCCTGGAGCAGGTTGCGCGCGGCGGTCATGGTCTCGCGGTCGCGGAAGCGCACATCGACGTTGTTGCCGTCGCGCGTGATGCCGGCGTGGCGCAGGTTCTTGTCGCGCAGCAGCGTGCGGATGTCGCCGCTCAGCGCCTCGGCCTTCTTGGTCAGCGCCGACTTCATGTCGACCTGCATCAGGAAGTAGACGCCGCCGCGCAGGTCCAGGCCGAGGAACATCGGCAGCGCGTGCAGCGAGGTCAGCCAGCCCGGCGAGCGCGACAGCAGGTTCAGCGCGACGATGTAGCTCGGGTTCGACGGGTCGGGGTTGAGCGCGGCGTTGAGCGCGTCCTTGGCCTTGCGCTGGGCGTCCAGGTCGGCGAAGCGGGCCTTGACCGAGTTGCCCTCGAACTGCACGAAGTCGGGCTTGAGCTCGGCCTTGGCGAGGATCTCGGAAACGCGCGGCGCCATCGCGGCGTCGAGCTTGAGCGTGGCCTTGCCGCTACTGACCTGCACGGCCGGCGCCTCGCCGAAGAAGTTGGGCAGCGTGTAGACCAGGCCGACGAGCAGCGCGATCACGAGCAGCGCGTATTTCCAGGCAGGGAAGCGATTCATCGGGGTTCCTTCAGCGGCGCCGGTGGCGCCACGATGGCGGGCACCTCGCAGTGCCGCGGGGCGGCCTGCGAGCGAGCCGCTGGGCGCGGGCCCTTACTTGGCGGCGACGGTGCCCTTGGGCAGCACCTGCACGACGGCGCCGCGCTGCACCTGGATCTCGACGCCGCTGGCGATCTCGACCGTCATGTAGCTCTCGCCGATCTTGGAGATCTTGCCCAGCATGCCGCCGCTGGTGACGACCTCGTCGCCCTTGGCGAGCGCATCGATCATCGCCTTGGCTTCCTTCTGGCGCTTCATCTGCGGCCGGATCATCACGAAGTACAGCACCACGAACATCAGCACCAGCGGCAGCATGCTGCCCAGGCTGCCGAACGGCGAATCGGCAGCGGCGGCGGGCGCGGCTTGGGCAAAGGCTTCGGAAATGAACACTTGAAAATCCTCTTGTGGAGCCCGGCACGACGCCGGAAGCGAAACCCGTCGATTGTAAGACGCGCCCTCCGGGCACTGTGCAATGCCCTGACAGCGCGCCGCGGGCGCGTCAGCCCGCCTCCGGCACCAGCCGCAGCCGGGTGATCTCGGAGGGTGCGCCGAAGCGCTTCGGCGGCCCCCAATAGCCGGTGCCGCGGCTGGTGTAGACCCACAGCCGCCGCAGGCGATGCAGCCCGGCCGTGAACGGCTGCTGGAAGCGCACGAACAGGTTCCACGGCAGGAACTGGCCGCCGTGGGTGTGGCCGGAGAGCTGCAGCTGGAAGCCGGCGCGCTCGGCCGCGTCGGCGCTGCGCGGCTGGTGGGCCAGGAGCAGGCGCGCGCCCGCGCCGGCCGGCGCACCGGCCAGCGCCGCCTGCGGATCGCTGCGCTGCGCCGGGTCGAACTGGTGGGCGGTGAAATCGGTGACGCCGGCGACGATCAGCGCGGCGCCCGCGTGCTGCAGCACCACGTGCTCGTTCATCAGCACCCGCAGGCCGAGCCGGCGCAACTCGGCCACCCAGGCCGGCGCGCCCGAGTAGTACTCGTGGTTGCCGGTGACGAAGAAGGTGCCGTGCGTCGAGCTCAGCGAGGCCAGCGGCGCGACGTGACCGGCGAGCTCCCGCACCGAGCCGTCGACCAGGTCCCCGGTGACCGCGACCATGTCCGCGTTCATGCGGTTGACGGCCTCGACGATCCGCGCCAGGTAGGCCCGCTTGATGGTCGGGCCGACGTGGATGTCGCTGATCTGCGCGATCGTGAAGCCGTGCAGCGCGGCCGGCAAGCCGGCGATCGGCACGTCGACCGAGACCACCGCCGCGGTCCGGCGCGCGTTGACGAACCCCCAGGCGCTGACCGCCAGGCCGAGCAGCGGCACCGCCGCCGCGCTCCAGCGCACGAGCGCGCCAAGATCGAGCCCGCCCGGCGCGACCAGACCGACCCCCGCGGCGATCAGCAGCACCACGTCACGCGCCAGCGTGAGCACGAACAGCGAGGAGAACAGGCCCATCGCCAGCGCGCCGGCCCAGGCCAGCCGGTCGGACCACGGCGGGCGGACGCGCCGGGCGAGCAGCGCCATCGGCATCAGCGCGGCGGACGCGGCGACGAGCGCGACGAACGCCAGCGTCCAGGGGGTGCCCGGCAGGTCGGGCGCGACGCGCCAGCCGACGTAGGCGTGCAGCAGCGCGGAGATCAGGAACAGCGACATCGGGTGCGCGCCGGCGCGCGGCCGGCGGGGAGTGTCGCCCCCATCTGGTTGCGAAACCCGCCGGCGCAAGGGCCGGCGCGTGTCAGGGCAGGCGCGTGATGCGCGGCACCGGGTCGGGCGAACGCTCGGGCGCGGCCTTCAGGTAGGCGATCAGGGCGTCGAGATCCTGGCCGCCGCCGGTGCGCGCGCTGCCGCGGGCGAGCACGTTGAAGGCGTCGCCGCCTTCGGCGAGAAAGCTGTTGACGGTGACGCGGTAGTCGCGCTCCGGCACGATCGGCGCGCCGTTCAGGCGCATGTCGCGCACGCGCTCGCCGGCGGCCGCGTCCGACTGCCATGTGTAGGTGAAGCCGACGGAAGGTTGCAGCCAGGTGGGCTCCGGCGCGCCGCCGCGCTGCTGCGATTCGAGCAGCGCCTTCAGTTGCACACCGGTCAGCGTCATCACGACCAGGCTGTTGCCGAACGGCTGCATCGTGAAGATCTGGCCGAAGGTCGCCGTGCACGGCGGCGTGCCCTTGCACTCCAGGTCGCTGCGGATGCCGCCCGGGTTCATCAGCGCGATCTGCGCGCCACCTGCGGCCGACGCCTGCGTCGCGGCGAGCTGCGAATCGGCGATCAGCCGGCCGGCCGGGCTGTCCGCGCGGCCGCCTCGGGTGAAGCTGGCGCCGATCAGGCCGACCGGCCGGGCGGCCTTGGGCGCGACCACCGCCGCGTACTTCGCGACCATCTCGGCGATCGCCGGGTCCGGCCGGGCCGCGCGCAGCACCTCGCCGTACGGCGCCGGCAGCGCCGCGGCCAGGCGCTCGCGCAGCGCGGGATCGGTCTGGTCGTTCGGCACCGGCAGGTTGATGCTGCGGGTCAGCGCCGGGATCACCTGCTTCGTCTTCCGGTCGAGCATCACGTCGACCACCGACACCCCCCGGCCGTACGAGGTGCCCTGGATGATCACGCGGCCGTCGACGACGCAGCGGTAGCCCTGGTGGGTGTGGGCCGAGAAGATCACGTCCACGTCCTTCGTCACGCGCCTGGCGATCCGGAAGATCGGGCCGTGCGCGTCCGGGCAGGTGGCGTCGTTCCAGTCGGCGCGCTGGCCCGAGGCGCCGACCTCGCCGCCCTCGTGGATCGTCATCACGATCGCCTTGACGCCCTGCGCCTTCAGCTGGTGCGCCGCGCGGTTGATCGCGTCGGCCTCGTCGCCGAAGCGCAGGCCGGCGACGCCGGACGGCGTGACCAGCCTCGGCGTGCTGCGCGTGACCGCGCCGATGATGCCGACCCGGATGCCGTCGAACTCGCGGATCACCGAGGGCGCGAACAGCGTATTCCCGTTGCCGTCCAGCACGTTCGCCGCGAGGAACGGGAAGCGCGCGCCGGTGTATGGCGCGAGGGTGCAGGAGGTCGCGACGGCGTCGGGCTGCGGCGGCGGGCAGCCGCCCTTCGCGATGCGCTGAAGCTCGGCCGCGCCGGCATCGAACTCGTGGTTGCCGACGGCGGCGGCGTCGAGCCCGATCGCGTTCATCACCTCGATCGTCGACTCGTGGCGGAACAGCGTGGACACCAGCGGCGCCGCGCCGATCAGGTCGCCGCCCGAGATCATCAGGCTGTGCGGTGACCCGGCGCGCAGCGCCTTGACCAGGCCGCCCAGCGCCGCCGCGCCGCCCACCGGCACCCGCAGCGCCTTGCCGCCCTGCGGGTCCGCGAGCGTGAGGCTCAGGCTCGCGGGCTCGAGGTTGCCGTGGAAGTCGTTGATGCCGATCAGGCGCAGCGCGACCGGCTCGGCGGCGTGCGCGAGGCCGCCCGCGAGCAGCAGCGCGGCGAACAACGCGCGCCGGCCGGCGACGTGCAGGATGAAGGCGGAAACGGGCAGCGTCATGTCAATAGTCGATCTGGAAAGTCATGCGGATGGCCAGACTGCGTCTGGACGATGTTACGTGTCAGCGCACGAAGCAGGCCCGCAGTTCGTCGCGCACGCGGGCCGCGTCCACCGACACGCACACGGCCTGCGCCGGCAGGCCGAGCCAATCGTCGATCGGGTAGCTGGCGTTCGGCGCCGCCTGGATCGTCTGCCCTGCCGCGATGCCTTCGGTCACCACGCGCACCGCGCCCGCGCGCCGGCCGAACGGCGCGGCGTCGAGCGCGCAGGCCACCGCGCTCGCATCGTGCGAGAAGATGCCGCCGCCGGTGCGCGGCGCGTAGAAGCGCTCGTACACGCGCGTGATGTCGCGGATGAACTGCCCCTCGGCACCGCCGTCGCGGCCGAGCGCGTCGAGCCAAGCGGTGTCGAGCAGCACCTCGTGCGTCACGTCGAGGCCGACGATCGTGACCGGCCAGCGCGCCGCGAAGACCCGGTCGGCCGCATGCGGGTCGGCGGCGATGTTGGCCTCGGCCACCGGCGACACATTGCCCGAGTGGCCGTGGTGACCGAATGCGCCGCCCATCACCACCACCCGCTCGATGCGCTCCACGAGTTGCGGATCGCGCTCCAGCGCGAGCGCCAGGTTGGTCAGCGGGCCCACCGCCACGAGCGTCAGCCGCCCGGCGTGGCGGCGCGCCATCGCGCTGATGAATTCGGGGGCGGGCAGCGTCTCGGCGCGGCGCACCCTCGCCGGCGCCAGGCCGACGTCGCCCATCCCGTCGCGGCCATGGATCTCGTGCGGGAAGCCGGCCGGCGCACGCGTCAGCGCGCGCTCCGCGCCGCGCGCGACCGGCACGTCGATGCCGAAGCGCTCGCACAGCGCAAGCGCGTTCGCGGTGGTGCGCGCGATCGGTGCGTTGCCGAAGACGGTGGTGATGCCGACGAGCTCGGCGCGCGGGTCGCGCGCGAGCATGAGCAGCGCCATCGCGTCGTCGATGCCCGGGTCGGTGTCGAACAGGACCGTGGTGCGGCTCACCAGCACGCCCTTCCGTGCGCGAGCGGCGCGACCTGCAGGTGCGCGGCCAGGGTCTGCCCGAGGTCGGCGAAGCTCGTGCGCACGCCGAGGTCGCGCCCGCGTGGCGCGGCCGGCCCGGCGAAAAGCAGCGGCACGTGCTCGCGGGTGTGGTCGCTGCCGGGCCAGGTCGGGTCGCAGCCGTGATCGGCACTCAGCGCGAGCAGGTCTCCTGGGCCCAACGCGGCGAGCAGGGGCGGCAAAAAGGCATCGAACGCTTCGAGCGCGTCGGCATAGCCGGCCACGTCGCGGCGGTGGCCGAAGAGCATGTCGAAGTCGACCAGGTTCGCGAACACCAGGCCGCCGTCGGCGCACGTGCGCCACGCCGCGAGCGTCTCCTCGCACAGCTCGGCGTTGCCGTCGCCGCTGCGCGCGTGGGTGATGCCGCGCGCGGCGAAGATGTCGCTGATCTTGCCGATGCCGTGGACCTCGCGGCCGGCGCCGGTCAACACGTCGAGCAACGTGAGCGCAGGTGGCGGCGTGGTGTAGTCGTGGCGGTGCGCGGTGCGGCGGTAGCGCCCTTCGGCCCCGACGAAAGGCCGCGCGATCACGCGCGCGATGTTGGCCTCGTCGAAGATCGTCTTGGCCTGCGCGCAGATCGCGTACAGCCGCTTCAGCCCGAAGTGCGTCTCGTGCGCGGCGACCTGAAACACGCTGTCGCTGCTGGTGTAGCAGATCGGCCAGCCGGTGCGCAGGTGCTCGTCGCCCAGGCGCTCGATGATCTCGGTGCCACTCGCGTGGCAGTTGCCGAGCGAGCCGCCCAGGCCGCAGGCGGCGAGCCAGCGCTGCATCAGCGCGGGCGGGAACACCGACGCGCTCGGGTCGTCCGTCTTCGCGAAGTAGCCCCAGTCGAACGTGACCGGGCAGCCCATCAATTCCCAGTGGCCGCTCGGCGTGTCCTTGCCGAGGCTGACTTCGGCGGCGGCGCCGAACGCGCCCTGTGGTTCGGCGCAGCGGTCGACGCCGGCGGGCCAGTGGCCGCTTGCGGCGCGCGCCGCCTGCGGCAGGCCGAGCCGCGCGAGGTTCGGCAGGTGCAGCGGGCGGCCGTGCGCCACGCACCACTGCGCGATGTGGCCGAAGGTGTCGGCGCCGACATCGCCGAAGCGCGGCGCGTCCGGCGCCGCGCCGAGGCCGAACGAATCGAGCACGACGACGAGCGCGCGCGTCATCCGGCGTTCTCCGCCACGATGCGCTCGACGATCACCGGCCGCGCAGCCGGCGCCTCGTCGACGATCCGGATCAGCGTCGCGAGCCGCGCCGCCGCCGTGTCCGCCGAGGCGTCGTCGGTCGCGTGCACGACGGCCAGCGGATCGCCCACCTCGACGCGCGCGCCGATCGGCGCGACCTCGGTCAGCCCGACCCGGTGATCGACCCGGTCCGACGCGAGCCGCCGCCCGCCGCCCAGCTCGACCATCATCACGCCGATCTCGCGCGTCGCCATGCCGCCGACCCAGCCGGCCCGTGCGGCCCGCACCACCTTCTGCCCCGGCGCGGCCGGCAGATGAACCCCGGGCCGCTCGACCAGATCGGCCGGGCCGCCCAGCGCCGCGACCATGCGCGCGAACCGGTCGAGCGCGCGGCCGTCGGCGAGCGCCGCGTCGACCTGCGCGAGCGCGTCGTCCGCGTCGCGCGCGAGGCGGCCGATCAGCAGCAGCTCGGCGCTCAGCGCGCGCGTCACCGCGAGCAGGCGCGGCTCGCGCCGCCGGCTGTGCAGGAAGTCGATCGCCTCGAGCACCTCGACCGCGTTGCCGCAGCTGTGGCCGAGCACCTCGTTCATGTCGGTGATCAGCGCGTGGGTCCGCAGACCGGCGGCGCCGGCCACGGTCACGAGCGACTGCGCGAGCGCGCGCGCCATCGGCAGATCGGCCGCGAACGCGCCGTTGCCGACCTTCACGTCCATCACCAGCCCCTGCACGCCCGCGGCGAGCTTCTTCGACAACACGCTCGCGGTGATCAGCGGGATCGATTCGACCGTGGCGGTCACGTCGCGAATCGCGTAGAGGCGGCGGTCGGCCGGCGCGAGCGCCGCGGTGGCGCCGACGATCGCGCAGCCGGCGCCCTGCAACGCAGCGCGCAGTTCGCCGGTCGACGGCGTGCTGCGGTAGCCGGGGATCGCATCGAGCTTGTCGAGCGTGCCGCCGGTGTGGCCGAGGCCGCGGCCCGAGATCATCGGCACGAAGCCACCGCAGGCCGCGACGATCGGCGCGAGCAGCAGGCTGACCTTGTCGCCGACGCCGCCGGTGGAGTGCTTGTCGAGCACGGGGCCGGCGAGGTTCGCGCCGGCCCAGTCGAGCACCTCGCCGGAGTGCGCCATCGCGCGGGTCAGCGTCGCGGTCTCGGCCGCGTCGAGCCCGCGCAGCAGGATCGCCATGGCCATCGCGGCGACCTGCGCATCGCCCCATGAGTCGTCGGCGAGGCCGCGCACGAAGGCGTCGACCTGCGGCGCGGCGAGCGCGTGGCCGTCGCGCTTCAGGCGGATGATCTCCTGCGCGAGCACCGCGCTTCTCTCAGTAGCTGCCCGGCGCGGCCGGTGGTGCGGGCGCGCGGCCCGCGAGCACTGCCTCGATGTCGTTCAGCAGGCTGCTGGCGCCGATGCGCAGGCGCGCCGGCGTCAGCGCGGCGGCGCCGAGCGCCTGCTCGACGAGCGCGAAATAAAGCGCCGCATCGGCGACCGTGCGGATGCCGCCCGACGCCTTGAAGCCCACGCGCGCGGCCGCATGGGGATCGGCAGCGATCGTCGCGAGCATCGCGCGCGCGGCCTCCGGCGTGGCGCTGATCGGCGTCTTGCCGGTGCTGGTCTTGAGGAAGTCGGCGCCGGCGTCGAGCGCGAGCTGCGACGCGCGGCGGATCAGCGCGTCATCGTTCAGCACGCCGGTCTCGAGGATCACCTTCAAGGCCAGGCCGGGAGACGCGGCCCGCACCGCCGCCAGCAGATCGGCCGCCGCGCGCTCGTCGCCTTGCTGCAGGCGCGCGAACGGCAGCACCACGTCGACCTCCTGCGCGCCGGCGGCGACGATCGCGCGAGTATCGGCCACGGCGCGCGCCAGGTCGGCGCTGCCGTCGGGGAAATTCGCGACCGCGGCCACCGCGATGTTCGGCGGCAGCGCGCGCCGCGCGAGCGCCGCGAAGCGCGGCCACACGCAGACCGCCGCCACGTGGCCATGCGGGCCGTGGGCGCGCGCGCAGAGCTCGAGGACATCGGCCTCGGTGTCGCCGTCGTTCAGCGTGGTGAGGTCGAGGCAGGCGAGCGCGAGGCGCGCGCTGGCGATCGGGTCGTTGGGTTCAGCGGTCATGTCGATGTCAGAGTTCGATGGCCGCGATGACGTCCGCGAGCAGGTCGCCGACCACGTCGCTAGCGGCGAGCGCCTGCGACAGCGTGTGGGCGTGGCTCAGCGACTCGTCGGACAGGCCGGCGCCCATGTTCGTCAACAGCGAGAGTGCCAGCACCCGCATGCCCGCGTGGCGCGCGAGGATGGTCTCGGGCACGGTGCTCATGCCGACCGCATCCGCGCCGATCTGGCGGAAGAAGCGGATCTCGGCCGGCGTCTCGAACTGCGGGCCGAGCGTCCAGGCGTAGACGCCCTCGTGCAGCGTCAGGTTCTGGCGGTCGGCCACCGCGTGCGCGGTCTTGCGCAGCGCCGGGTCGTACGCGTCGAGCATGCTGACGAAGCGCTCCGAGCCGCCTGCGCCGACCAGTGGCGAGCGCTGCGGCAGGTTGATGTGGTCGGCGAGCACCATCAGGCTGCCCGGCGTCATCTCGGCCCGCAGGCTGCCGGCCGCGTTGGTCTGCACCAGCACCTCGCAACCGAGCGCGCGCAGCGTGTGCAGCGGGCTGCGCATGCCGGTGACCTCGCCGCTCTCGTACGCGTGCTTGCGGCCACTCATCACGGCCACCTCGTGCGGGCCGATCCGGCCGAGCCACAGCTCGCCGGAATGGCCCTGCACAGTGGCCTGCGGGAAGCCGTCGAGCTGGTCGTAGCGGATGCGGCGCGCGCCGAGCAGCTGCGCGGTGAGCCCGCCCCAGCCGGAGCCGAGCACGACGGCGATGCGCGGACGGGCGCCGGGGGCCAGCGCCCGCACCTGCTCGGCGGCCTGGAAGGCTTGGGTCATGGCGCGAGGTTCTCCGGCCCGAAGCTGTCCGGCAGCAGTTGCGCCAGCGTGAACTGGGCGCGCAGACGCTCGCGATCGCCGACCAGCACCGGCGTGTCAGCGGCGGCGAACTCGCGCAGCTTCTGGCGGCAACCGCCACAGGGCGTGACCAGCCCCGCGCCGTCGCCGACCACCGCCAGCGCGCGCACCCGCGTGCTGCCGGCCAGGACCATCGCGCTGAACGCGCCGGCCTCGGCGCACACGCCCTGGGGGTACGCGGCGTTCTCCACGTTGCAGCCGGCATGGATGCAGCCCTGGTCGTCGAGCACCGCGGCGCCGACCGCGAATTGCGAATACGGCGCGTAGGCGTGGGCCTGCGCGGCGCGCGCGGCGGTCAGCAGGCGTTGTCGATCGAGCTCGCTCAGCATGGTGTCGCCTTCATCCGTCAACGTTCTTTCAGGTAGGGCACGCCGAGGGCTTTCGGCGCGGTGGTTCGGCCGATGAAGCCGGCCAGCAGGATGACGGTCAGCAGGTAGGGCAGCGCCTGCACCGCCTGCACCGGCACCTCGCCGATGCCCGGCAGGCTGACGCCCTGCAGGCGGATCGCCGCGGCATCGAGAAAGCCGAACAGCAGGCAGGCGAGCAGCGCGGGCACCGGCCGCCAGTGGCCGAAGATCAGCGCCGCCAGCGCCATGAAACCGCGCCCCGCGGTCATGTTGGGCGCGAACGATGCGTTCTGCGCCAGCACCAGGTAGCCGCCGGCCAGGCCGCAGAGCATGCCGTTCAGCGTCAGCGCGGCGTAGCGCAGCCGGGTGACCGACACGCCGGCCGCGTCGACCATGTGCGGGTTCTCGCCGACCGCGCGCAGCCGCAGCCCGAACCGCGTGCGGTACACCAGCCACCAGACGGCGCCGACCAGCGCCAGCGTCAGATAGACGAGCAGGTTGTGGCTCAGCAGGCCCTCGCCGAGCGCCGGCCCCAGCGCGGCCGAGGCGCCGGGCCACAGCGCGTGCAGGCGCACGGTGTCGGCCACCGGCGGCGTCTGCCCACCCTGGTGGAACCAGGCGATGCCGAGCACCACGGTCAGGCCGGCGGCGATGATGTTGATCGCCATGCCGGAGACGACCTGGTCGCCGCGGTGGCTGACGCACGCGAAGCCGTGCAGCCACGACAACGCGACCGCCACCCCCATCGCCAGCAGCAGCGCGACCACGGTCGAGCCGAACGCTGCGCCGGCCGCAGCCGCGGCGAACGCGGCGAACAGCATCTTGCCCTCCAGGCCGATGTCGACGACGCCCGAGCGCTCGGCGATCAGGCCCGCGAGCGCGCACAGGATCAGCGGCGTCGCGACGCGCAGCGTCGACGCGATCAACGCGCCGATCAGGGCCTCATCCATTGGCGACCTCCGTCGACGGCGCGGCGGGCGGGGCGCGGCGCGCGCCGGCGCCGACCACGCGCGCCAGCAGCGGCGCGACCACATACGCCATCGCGCCCGAGAACAGCACGATGAAGCCCTGCAGCGTGACGACCATGTCGCGGCTGAAGCCCGGCACCTCGAACGCGACCTCGGCGCCGCCCTGGAACAGCGCGCCGAACAGCAGGCTCGCGAGCACGATGCCGACCGGGTGGTTGCGCCCCATCACCGCGACCGCGATGCCGGTGAAGCCGGCGCCGCCGACGAAATCGAGCAGCAGCTTGCCGTTGACGCCGGAGATCTCGTTCATGCCGACCATGCCCGCCAGCGCGCCCGACAGCGCCATCGCCCGGATCACCTGGCGCTTCGGCCGGATGCCGGCGTACGCCGCCGCGCCCTCGCTGGCGCCGACCGCACGCAGCCGGTAGCCAGCGCGGCTCTTCCACAGGAACGCCCAGACGCCGACGGCCGCCAGCAGCGCGAGCAGCAGGCTCAGGTTCAGCGGCGAGGACGGCCACGCGACCCCGAACCACGCCAGCGCCTCGTGCATGCCTGGCAGGTGCGCGGCCGGGCCGAACGGCACGCTCTCGACCGACATGCCGCCCGGTGCCTTCAGCGGGTTGACCAGCAGGTAGACCAGCAGCGTGCTGGCGAGGAAATTGAACATGATCGTGGTGATCACGACATGGCTGCCGCGGTGCGCCTGCAGGTAGCCCGGCACCGCCGCCCACGCCATGCCGAACAGCGCGCCGCCGACGAGCATCAGCGGCAGCAGCACCGGCGCGGGCAGCTTGTCGGCCAGCCACAGCGCGACCAGGCCGGTGCCCAGGCCGCCGAGCGTGGCCTGACCCTCGGCGCCGATGTTGAACAGCCCGCCGTGCGAGGCGAGCGCCACGGCCAAGCCGGTGAAGATGAAGCTCGTCGTGTAGTACAGCGTGTACGACAGCCCGCGCTCGGTGCCGAACGCGCCCTTCACCAGCATCGTCATCACCTGCGCCGGGCTCTGGCCGATCAGCGCGACGACCAGCGCGGCGACGAGCAGCGCGATGCCGAGGTTGACGATCGGCAGGAGCACCACATCGGCCCAGCGAGGCAAGGTCGGCGCGCTCATGCCGTCACTCCCGCAGCGTCCACCGTCTCGATCATCAGCAGCCCGAGCTTCGCCTCGGTGCACTCGCCGATCGGCAGCTCGCCGGTGATGCGGCCCTCGTTCATCACCAGCACGCGGTCCGACAGTGCGAGGATCTCGTCCAGCTCGCTCGACACCACCAGCAGCGCGCAGCCGGCATCGCGCAGCGCACGCAATTGCGCGTGGATGAACTCGATCGCGCCGATGTCGACGCCGCGCGTCGGCTGGCCGACCAGCAGCACGCGCGGCGCCTGGCCGATCTCGCGCGCGAGCACGAGCTTCTGCTGGTTGCCGCCGCTGAACTTGGCGCTCGCGAGCGCGGGGTTGCGCGGGCGCACGTCGAAGCGCTGCATCAGCGCGGCGGTCGCGGCACGCATGCGGCCGTGGCGCATCCAGCCGCGCGGGCTGCTGTAGACCGGCTGCTCCTCGTAGCCGAGCACCGCCGATTCCCAGGCGCCGAAGCTCATCACCATCGCGCGCGCATGCCGGTCCTCGGGCACGTGGGCGATGCCGAGCGCGCGCGCGGCGCGCGGATCGAGCCAGCGCGCCGGGCTGAAGGTATCGGTGCCGATCGTCATGCGCCCTTCCTCCGGCGTGCGCAGGCCGGAGAGCACCTCCAGCAGTTCGCTCTGGCCGTTGCCCGCGACACCCGCGACGCCGACGATCTCGCCGGCGCGCAGCCGCAGGCTCACGCCTCGCAAGCGCTCGACCTGCAGCGCGTCGCGCACCGTCAGGCCGACCGCGTCGAGCGCGACAGCGCCGGGCGCCGCCTTCGCATCGACCTGCCGGCCCATGTTCACCTGGCGGCCGACCATCGCCTCGGCCAGGCTCTGGATCGAGGTCTCGGCGATATCGGTCTCGTGCACCACGCGGCCGGCGCGCATCACGGTGACGCGGTCGCACAGCCGCATCACTTCCTTCAGCTTGTGGGTGATCAGGATGATGGTCGTGCCCTGTTCGCGCAGCCGCGCCAGCACCTTGAACAGCGCCTCGGTTTCCTGCGGCGTCAGCACCGCGGTGGGCTCGTCGAGGATCAGGATCTTCGCGCCGCGGTACAGCGCCTTCAGGATCTCCAGCCGCTGCCGGTCGCCGACCGACAGGTCGCCGACGAGCGCGTCGAGCGCGACCCGCAGGCCGGTCGACGCCATCAGCGCCTCGAGCCCCGCGCGCACCACCGCGTCGGAGCGCTTGAGCAGAACGTGCGGCTCGGCGCCGAGCATCACGTTGTCGATCGCGCTCAGCGTCTCGACCAGCATGAAGTGCTGGTGGACCATGCCCAGGCCGAGCGCGATCGCCTCGAACGCGTTGCGGATGCGCACCGGCGCGCCGTTCACCTCGATGCTGCCGCTGTCGGCGGCATAGAAGCCGTACAGCACCGACATCAACGTACTCTTGCCGGCGCCGTTCTCGCCGACCAGCCCGTGCACCGTGCCGGCGCGCACGTTCAGCGTCACGTCGGCGTTGGCCTGCACGTTGCCGAAGCGCTTGTGGATGCCGGCCATGCGGACGGCGAGTGGCGCGGCGGTGCTGGCCGGGGCGTTCATCGGGACATTCATCGGCACGTTCATGCGGGCACCGCGCCGGTCGATTCGCGCATCAGCAAGCGCGCCGGCAGCACCACCTCGCGCGCGCTGGACGCGCCGAAGCCGATGCGCTCGATCAGCGCCTCAGCCGCGGCCTCGCCGAGCGCGCGGATCGGGTGGCCGACGGTCGTGAGCGCGGGATACGCATAGGCGCCGAGATCGATGCCGTCGAAGCCGATGACCGACAGCGCACGCGGCACCGCCACGCCGCGCTCGGCCGCAGCCCGCAGCGCGCCAATCGCCAGCAGGTCGTTGCTGGCGAAGATCGCGGTCACCGCGTCGCGCGCCGGCCCTTGCGAGGCCCGCAGTTGTGAATCCAGCAGTCGCGAGGCCAGCGCGTGGCCGGCGGCGGCGCTGAAATCGCCCTCGAGCAGCCAGCCCGGATCGGGCGTGATGCCGGCCGCCGCGAGGGCGCTGCGCCAGCCCGCCGTGCGCGCGCGGCTGACCGCGAACTCCGACGGGCCGGCCAGGCACGCGATGCGCCGATGCCCCAGCGACAAGAGGTGCTCGACCGCGAGCCGCGCGCCGCCTTCGTGGTCGACCCGCACCAGGTCGGCGGCCAGCCCGGGCACGGCGCGGTCGATCACGACCGTGGGCACGCGCATCGGCGCCAGGCGCCGCACCAGCGCCTGCGCATCGCCGGCCGCGGCGGCCATCAGCAGGCCGTCGACGCGGCGCTCGAGCAGCGTCTGCAGGTAGCGCGACTGGCGCGCCGGGTCGTCATCGGAATTGCACAGGAACACCGAGTAGTCGGTGCGGCGGCAGCAGTCCTCGATGCCGCGCGTGAGCTCGGCGAAGAACGGGTTCGTGATGTTCGGCACCAGCACGCCGACGATGCCGGTCTCGCTCATCTTCAGCGCCCGGGCCACGGCGCTGGGCGCGTAGCCCATTTCGGCGACTGCGCGCTCGACCCGCTCGCGCGCCGAGTCGCTGACGCGCCGCGTGCCGTTCAGCACGTGCGACACGGTCGTGAACGACACGCCCGCACGTGCCGCGACGTGCTTGATCGTGCTCAATTCAATACTTGCAAGCGTTCGCCGCCATGTAGTCGGCGACCTTGATCTTGCCGCCGATGATGTCGGCCTTGGCGGCCTCGACCTTCTTCTTCATGTCGGCGCTGACCAGCTTGGCGTTGTGCTCGTCCATCGCGTAGTCGACGCCGCCTTCCTTCAGCCCGAGCACCGTGACGCCGGGCTTGTAGGCCTTGGCGGCCTCGTAGACGGCGACGTCGACGCGCTTGAGCATCGAGGTCAGCATCGTGCCGGGCTGGATGTGGTTCTGGTTGCTGTCGACGCCGATCGCCAGCTTGCCGGCGTCCTTGGCAGCCTGGTACACGCCGATGCCGGTGCCGCCGGCGGCCGCGAAGACGACGTCCGCGCCCTTGCCGAACTGCGCCTTCGCCAGCTCGCTGCCGCGCGCCGGGTCGGCCCAGGCGGCGCCGGTGGTGCCGGTCATGTTGGAGAACACCTCGGCCTTCGGGTTCGAGAACTTGGCGCCCTGCTCGTAGCCGCACTGGAAGCGGCGGATCAGCGGGATGTCCATGCCGCCGACGAAGCCGACCTTGCCGGTCTTGCTCGCCGTGGCGGCCATCACGCCGACCAGGAAGCTGCCTTCCTGCTCCTTGAACACGACCGACTGCACGTTCGGCAGCTGCACGACCATGTCGATCAGCGCGAACTGCAGCTTGGGGAATTCCTTGGCGATCTTCTCGATCGCCGCGGCCTGGCCGAAGCCGATGCCGATGATCGGGCTCGCACCGCGCTCGGCCATGCGCCGCAGCGCCTGCTCGCGCTGGGTCTCGTTGGCGATCTCGAACTCGAGATAGGGCTTGCCCGTCTCCTTCTTCCACTTCTCGATGCCGCGGTAGGCCGCCTCGTTGAAGGACTTGTCGAACTTGCCGCCCATGTCGTAGACGACCGCGGGCTCGGCCCGCGCGGTGGTGGTGCAGGCGGCCAGAGCGAGGGCCAGGATGCCGAGGCGGTGGGTGGTGGTCATGGTCGGTGCTCGCTGTGGAAGGCTGCGGTTGGTGGAGAAAACATTCTTGCACCGTCGGAAGGCGCAAACGTTTGCCGGACGCACTCTAAGCAGAAAGCGGGCCCATTCGCAGAGAACTTTCCCGCGGGCGCGTTGCGGCATCATCGTGGCCCGGATCCTGCAAACCGGGCCTGCCCGCGCCGCGGGTCACGAAAGCGCCGCGCCGATGCCGTCCTCCCCTTTCCAGCACCTGCCCAAAGCCCTGCTGCACGAGCACCTCGATGGTGGCCTGCGGCCCGCGACATTGCTCGAACTCGCTCACGCCTGCGGCCTCGCCGTGCCGACCGACTCGCCCGGCGCGCTGGCCGACTGGATGCACGGCAATGCCAACTCCGGCAGCTTGGAGCGCTACCTGCGCGGCTTCGGGTTGACGGTCGCGGCGATGGCGTCACCGGACGCCTGCGAGCGCGTCGCGTTCGAGGCCGCCGAGGACGCACGACTCGACGGCTGCGTGCTGGCGGAGTTCCGCATGGCGCCGCTGCTGCTGGAGCCGTTCGGCCTGGCGGGCGAGGCCGTCGTCGAGGCGCTGGTCGCCGGCCTGCGGCGCAGCGCGCTGCCGAGCGGGCTGATCGTCTGCGCGATGCGCACCGATTCGCCGGCCGAGACGCTGCGCGCGGCGAAACTGGCGGCCCGCTTCTCTGGCCGCGGCGTGATCGGCTTCGACCTGGCCGGCGCCGAGCGCGGCTTCCCGCCGGCCGACCACGCCGCGGCGTTCGCCTGCGCCCGCGACGCCGGCCTCGGCCTCACCTGCCATGCCGGTGAGGCGGACGCGGGCTCGCGCGTGCTGGAAGCGGCGGCGCTCGGCGCGACGCGCATCGGCCACGGCGTGCACCTCATGAGCGGCGCCACCCCGGCCGAGACCGCCGCGTGGGTCGACGCCGCCCGCGCGCTCGGCCTGCACTTCGAGGTTTGCCCGAGCAGCAACGTGCACACCGGCGCGTTCCCGTCGCTGGCCGCGCACCCGATCAGGGCGATGGTCGAGGCCGGCTTGTCGGTCTCGTGCTCGACCGACAACCGGTTGATGTCGGGCGTGACGCTGAGCGGCGAACTGGCCGCGATCCACGCGGCGCCCGGGCTGAGCACCGCGCAACTTGCCGGCCTGATGCGCAACGCGGTGGCCGCGTCGTTCCTGCCCTCGGACGTGCGCGACGCCGCGATGCGCGAGATGGACCGCTGGGACGACCCGTCTAACGCCTGACGCCGCGCCGCACGCTCACGGCGCGCGCCAGGTCCCGCAGCACCGGCACCGTCTGCTCGAAGCCAAGGCAGGCATCGGTGATCGACACGCCACGTTTCAGCGGCACGCCGGGCACGAGATCCTGCCGCCCGTCCTCGAGGTGGCTCTCGATCATCACGCCGACGATGCGGCGCTCGCCGCTGGCGATCTGCGCCGCCACATCGGCCGCGACCTCGGCCTGCCGCCGGTACTGCTTGCTGCTGTTGCCGTGCGACGCGTCGATCATCACCTGCTCGCGCAGGCCGGCGGCGCGCAGCACCGCGCAACTCGCCTCGACGCTGGCCGCGTCGAAGTTCGGCGCCTGCCCACCGCGCAGGATCAGGTGGCAGTCGTCGTTGCCGCGGGTCTCGAAGATCGCGGCCATGCCCATCTTCGTCATGCCCATGAAGGCGTGCGAGGCACGCGCCGCGAGGATCGCGTCGGCCGCGATGCGGATGCTGCCGTCGGTGCCGTTCTTGAAGCCGACCGGGCAGCTCAACCCCGAAGCGAGCTGGCGGTGGCTCTGGCTCTCGGTCGTGCGCGCGCCGATCGCGCCCCACGCGATCAGCTCGGCGATGTACTGCGGGCTGAGCAGGTCGAGGAACTCCGTCGCCGTCGGCAGGCCCAGCGTCGTCAGTTCCAGCAGCAGGCGGCGCGCGCGCTCCAGGCCCTCGTTGATCGTGAAGCTGCCGTCGAGGTGCGGGTCGTTGATGTAGCCCTTCCAGCCCACCGTCGTGCGCGGCTTCTCGAAGTAGGTGCGCATCACGATCAGCAGATCGCCCTGCAGCTCGTCGGCGACGGCCTTCAGGCGCTGGCCGTACTCGATCGCCTGGTCGTGGTCGTGGATCGAGCACGGGCCGACGACGACGACGAGCCGGTCGTCACGGCCGTGCAGCACGTCGGCGATCGCGCGGCGACTGTGCTCGACGATGGTCAGCGTGTCGTCGCGCACCGGCACGCGCTCCTGCAGCAGCGCCGGCGTGATCAGCGGGCGCACCGCGCCGATGCGCACGTCGTCGATACGGGTGGTGTCGAGCGTGCTGTCGCGCACGCCGACTTCGCGGTCGTGAAGGGGGTCGTCGATCTTCATCAGGCGCGCAGCTTAGCGCGACACGACCGCGATGCCGCGGAACTGGCCGGCGGTCGGCGTGGCTGACGGCGGCTTCGGGTACCGGTCGGGCAGGAAGCGGTGCAGCAGTTCGGCCTCGCGCACCCGCGCCAGCGCGACGTTGGCGATCTTGACGTGGCCGTAGCCGCGCATGCTGAGTGGGAGCACGGCGATCTGGATGGCGCTCGGGAGCCGGTCGGCGCTGAGGTTTGCGGCGAGCTCGTCGACGCGGCGCTCGAACTGCGTGACCAGCTCGCGCTCCATGCGGCGCTCCTCGGTGTGGCCGAAGAGGTCGAACACGCTGCCGCGCAGCGCCTTGCCCTTGGCCAGCCACTTCATCGCCGGCAGCATCCACGCGCCGAGCGCGATCTTCTTCGGCGGCTGGCCGTTCTTCGGCCGCGCGAGCAGCGGCGGGGCCATGTGGAATTCGAGCTTCAGGTCGCCTTCGAACTGGTCGGCGAGCTGGCGCTGGAAGCCGCCGTCGGTGTAGAGGCGCGCGACCTCGTACTCGTCCTTGTAGCTCATCAGCTTCATCAGGCTGCGCGCGACGGCGCGGGCGAACGGCAATGACGGATCGCTGCTGGCGCAGGCCTGCTCGGCGGACTGAACGCGTCGCACCGCAGCCTCGAAGCGCCGCGCCCACGCCGCGTTCTGGTAGCCGGTGAGGTGCTGGACGCCACGTGCGATCAGACCCTCCAGCGACTCGTCCTCCGCCTTCGCAAGCTCGGTCTGTCGCAACACCGCCGGGTTGCCGGCCGCGAGCCGCCCGAGCGCGAACGACAGCAGGTTGCTCTCCACCGCGACACCGTTCAGCTCGATCGCGCGCTGCATCGCCGCCAGGCTGATCGGCACCAGCCCCCGCTGCCACGCATAACCCATCGCGAGGATGTTGGCGGTCACCGTGTCGCCGAGGAATTCTTCGGCCAGCGATTGCGCGTCGAAGGTCTCGACGAACTCGTCACCGGCCGCGAAGCGCATCTTCGCGAGCAGCAGCTCGGTCTTCAGGTCCGCATCGGGGTTCTTCAGCGACTCGGCAACCGGGATCTCGTGCACGTTGGTGACGATGCGGGTGCGGCCGTGGCGCACGGTCTGCAGCGCCTCGGGCGACGCGCCGACGACCATGTCGCAGGCCAGCACCGCGTCGGCCTGCTGAGTGTCGATGCGGACCTGGTTCAGGCGCTCCGGCACATCGGCCAGCCGCACGAAACTAAGGACCGAGCCGCCCTTCTGCGCGAAGCCCATGAAGTCGAGCACGCTCGCTGCCTTGCCTTCCAGGTGCGCGGCCATCGCGATCACCGCGCCGACCGTGACGACGCCGGTGCCGCCGACGCCGGTAACGAGCAGATCCCAGGGTCCGTTCCACTCGTGCGCGGCGGGCAGCGGCAACGCGCCGACCTTGGCGAGGAACGCCTCCTTGCCCGCCGACAGCGCGCCGCTCTTCTTGCGCAGCTTGCCGCCCGTGACGCCGACGAAGCTCGGGCAGAAACCCTTCTCGCAGGAGTAGTCCTTGTTGCACGCGGTCTGGTCGATCTTGCGCTTGCGGCCCATGGTCGTCTCGTGCGGCAGCACCGCGACGCAGTTGCTCTGCACCGTGCAATCGCCGCAGCCTTCGCAGACCGCCTCGTTGATCAGCAGGCGCTTCGGCGGGTCGACCAGCTCGCCCTTCTTGCGGCGGCGGCGCTTCTCGGCCGCGCAGGTCTGCTCGTAGATCAGCACGGTGACGCCGGCGATCTCGCGCAGGCGGCGCTGCACGGCGTCGAGCTCGGTGCGGTCGTGGAACTCGGTGCCGGCCGGGAACTTCGAGCGGATGCCGTCGTACTTGTCGATGGCGTCGCTGACGACCACGACCTGTTTCACGCCCTCGCTCTCGACCTGGCGCGCGATCGCGTCGACGCTGATCACGCCGTCGACCGGCTGGCCGCCCGTCATCGCCACCGCGTCGTTGAACAGGATCTTGTAGGTGATGGTCGCCTTCGCCGCCACGGCCTGGCGGATCGCGAGGTAGCCCGAGTGGTAGTAGGTGCCGTCGCCGAGGTTCTGGAACACGTGCGGGGTCTTCGTGAACATCGCGTGCGAGATCCAGTCGACGCCCTCGCCGCCCATCTGGATCAGCCCGGCGGTGTCGCGGTCCATCCAGTTCGCCATGAAGTGGCAGCCGATGCCGGCACGCGCGGTCGAGCCCTCGGGCACTTTCGTGCTGGTGTTGTGCGGGCAGCCGGCGCAGAAATACGGCAGGCGCTTGACGCTGTCCGACGGGTTCGCGAGCAGTTCGGGCGGCGTGAAGTCGCGCACGTGCTGCAGGTGGTAGTCGAGCACGCCGTCGTCCGGGAAGTGCGCGGCCAGCCAGTGCGCGACGAGTTCGATCAAGCGTGACGGCCGCACCTCGCCCAGCGCCGAGACCAGCGGCGCGCCCTGCGCATCACGCTTGCCGACGATCACCGGCCGCGAGTGCGCCGGCGCGTTGTAGAACAGCTCGCGCATCTGGGTCTCGACGATCGCGCCCTTCTCCTCGATCACGAGGATCTCGCTCAGGCCCTGCGCGAACGCGCTCATTCGGGTCTGCTCAAGGGGGAAGCTCAGGCCGACCTTGTAGAGCCGCACGCCGGCCGCGGCGAGCATCGCCGGGCTGATCTGCAGGCGGCGCAGCACCTCCATCACGTCGAGGTGGGCCTTGCCGCAGGTGACGATGCCGACCGTCGCCTGCGGGCTCGGGATGACCTCGCGGTCGATCGAGTTGACACGCGCGAACGCGGCGACGGCGGCGAGCTTGTCGGCCAGGCGCGACTCGATCCGCAGCGACGGCAGATCGGGCCAGCGGATGTGCAAACCGTCGGCGGGCGTGACGTGCCCGGTGCGCGCGCGCACCGCGTCGGCGTCGACCCACGCATCCGCCTGCGCGAGCATCGCGTCGAGGTCGACGGTGCCGGCGCTCTCGACCACCTCCGACAGCGCGGTGAACCCGACCCAGGTGCCCGAGAAGCGCGACAGCGCCCAGCCGTACAGGCCGAAGCTCAGCATCTCGGCCACGTTGGCCGGGGCCACGATCGGCATCTGGCAGGCCTGGAACGCGTGGTCGCTCTGGTGCGGCATCGACGACGAGACGCAGCCGTGGTCGTCGCCCGCCACCACCAGAACGCCGCCGTGCGGCGACGAGCCGTACGCGTTACCGTGCTTGATCGCATCGCCCGCGCGGTCCACGCCCGGGCCCTTGCCGTACCACATGGCGAACACGCCTTCGACCGTGCGCTCGGGGTCGGACTCGACCCGCTGGGTGCCCAGCACCTGGGTGGCGGCCAGTTCCTCGTTGATCGCCGGCACGAAGCGGATGCCCGATTCGGTGAACTTCGCGCCCGCCTTCCACACGGCCTGATCGACCATGCCGAGCGGCGAGCCGCGGTAGCCGCTGATGAAGCCCTGCGTGTTCCAGCCGGCCGCGGCGTCTCGCTGGCGCTGCATCACGAGCAGGCGGACGAGCGCCTGCGTGCCGGTCAGATAGATCGCCCCGCGCTCCGCCCAGAGGTTGTCCGACAGGCGGTAGTCGGGGCGTTGCACGGCGGCTTCGGGCAGGGTGGCGGCATTCATGGCGAATTGTTGCGCCGCCTCGGGAGAAGAGGTTTCTCGATTCCGCTATCGTGAACCCGTGTTTTCAGCATGAATCGGATGTCAGATGGCCAAACTCGACGATTCCATTCTTCTGGACAGCTACAGCCTGCGGATCCTCTCCGAATTGCAGCGCGATTCGCGGCAGACGGTGCAACAGCTCTCGGCCGCGGTCGGCCTGTCGCCCACGCCCTGCTGGAAACGCGTGAAGGACATGGAAGCGGCCGGCGTGATCCGCGGCTACACGGCGCTGGTCGATCCCGAAAAGGTCGGCCTGCACCTGACCGTGATGGTCGAGGTGAACCTGACGCATCACAACGAGGAACTGGTGCAGCGCTTCGAGCAGGCCGTCGCGGCCAGCAGGCACATCGTCCGGTGCCAGGCCACGACCGGGCAGTCCGACTACCTGATGACCGTGCTCGCGCCCGACATCAAGCACTACGAGCGCTTTCTCCACGAGACCCTCTTCAAGCTGCCCGGCGTGACGCACGTGCGATCGAGCATCGTGCTGCGCGAGATCAAGTCGGAGATCGCGCTGCCGATCGCAGTCAATCCCACATGAAGCGGGACGTTGGCGGCTGCAACGGCATCGCGAAATTGTTGACCTGGCACGCCAGTTCCTGGCGGACGCGACTTGCGGGCACGAAGAACAGCACGACCATGCGGCGACAACTGCGCACGACTGTCGACCGCCCATGGATTCCCCGAATGAAGCGCACGCCGATCTGGCCCTGATCGAGCACTCGCTGCGCTGGACCGAAGGATTCTCCGACTGGGCGCCGCATGCGCTGCGACAGCTCGCCGCCGGCTCGCGGCTGGGCCGCCACCCGCGCAAGGCGCTGATCGCGAGCGACAGCCTGCAGCCGCGCCAGACGATCGCCGTCGTGAGCGGCCAGATGATGGTGCGCTCGCTCGCGGGCGAGGGCTCGCGCTACGCGATCGGGCTGGTTGGCGCTGGCACGGTCATCGGCACCGGGCGGCTCGAGGTGGCGGGCAGCCCGGCGCTGGAGTTCCATGCCCACAGCGATGTCACCGCGATCCACATCCCCACGCAGCTGCTCATCGGCCTGCTCGACGCCGAGCCGCAGCGCTGGCGACCGATGCTGCTGATGCTGCTGCGCCAGCAGCGCGACCTGCGCGCGAGCCTGATGGACCGCGCGATCGGCGGCACCCGCCAGCGCATCGCGGCCACGGTCGACCGGCTCGCGGAAACCTACGGCCTGTCCGAGGGCGCGGACCGGAGCCTGCGTCTGCGCCTGTCGCAGGAGGATCTCGCCGATCTGCTGCAGGTGTCCCGCCAGACGGTCAACCGGGAGCTGCGTGCGCTGGCCGCCGACGGCGTGCTGGCGGCGGACTACAACTCGCTGAAGATCCTGGACCGTGCGGCATTGCGCTTCCTGGCGCTGCACGGGCATGCGCCGGGGGTTCAGGGCCCGGATTTGTAGGGAAAACTGCCCACTATTCTTTTTGATCTTATTGTTCTATTTGTTCAGAATTCGACACGGTCGCGAAGGTTGCGGTCGACAGTCGACGCGCCGCCTGCTCAATCCGCGCGATCCGAGGCACCAGATGAACAGAACACAAGGTCAAAAGGACGAACGCCCGCTGATCGAGCGCGCCATCCGCTGGACGGAAGGGTTCTCGCGCTGGCCCGAGCGCTGCCTGAACGAACTCTCCGCCGCGTCCGTGCTCAAGCGCTACGAGCGTGGCGAGCTGATCGCCAGCCCCGATGCCGAGGTGCCGGAAGTCCTGGCGGTGATCTCCGGGTACATGCTCGCGCGCCGCATCGACGCCGGCGGCGCCCGCTCGTCGTTCGAGGTGATCGGCCCGGGCCAGGTGGTCGAGCTGACGCAGGCCCTGGGGGTCCACGACGGCTCCAACTTCGATTACGTGGCCCACAGCGACGCGGTGGTCGTCCACATCCCCGCTGCGGCGCTGATGCACGTGCTCGAGACCGACCCTTCCCTGTGGAAGGACGCGCTGCGCATGGCGCTGCGCGAGCAGCGCGAGGCCTTCGACGGCCTGATCGACCGCTTCGTCGGCGGCCTGCGCCAGCGCCTGACCGCCACGATCGACCGCCTCGCCACGCAGCACGGCGTCTCCGACGGCGCCAAGCAGAGCCTGCGCCTGCGGCTCACCCAGGAAGACCTGGCCGCGATGCTGCAGGTCTCGCGGCAGAGCATCAACCGCGAGCTGCAATCGCTGCACCGCTCCGGCGTCGTCTCGCCCGACTACAACTCGCTCACCATCCTGGACCGCAGGGCGTTGCGCATGGCCGCCGGCCGCTCGGCGCACGTCAATTGACCCGGCCGATCCAGGCGGTCGCCGCCACGCTGCTGGCGCTGGGCGGCCAGGTGTTCGCGTGGGCGCAGCCGGAACCGTCGCCGCTGACAGTCCAGCGCGCGCCGGAGGTCGCCTACATCGTGCGCGGCATCGTCCAGTACACGCGCTGGACGCCGGCGCCGGCGCCCGTGCGGCTGTGCCTGACCGACACCTTCGACTCCGCGACCGAGCTCGCCTTCGTCCGCGCCGTCACCGAGCCGAAGGACGGGCCGAGCGGCGCGATCGTGGTGTCGCCGCGGCGCCTCGCGCCGACCAGCACGATCGACGCGACCGAGTGCCACGTGGTGGTCGTCAACAGCAACGCACCGATGCTGTGGCGCGGCCTGCTGCAGGGCGTGCTGGACAGGCCGGTGCTGACGATCGGGTTCGACGAGGAGTTCTGCTCGCTGGGCGGCGCGTTCTGCCTCGACAACGCGTCGGGCAAGCTGCAGATCCGCGCGAACCTCGATTCGATCTCGCGCAGCGGCATGCGCATCAATCCGCAACTGCTCCGGCTCACCCAGCAGCGCAACGTGGGGCGATGACCATGCACGCGTCCACCCATGTCGCCCAACTGGTCCGTCGCGGCCAATGGCGCATCGCCGCCTTCACGATCGCCTGCGTGGGGCTGCTGCTGGCGACGGCCGGGCTGTATGCCTCCCGCGCGTACGAGGAGCGGGCGATGAACCTGGTCGCGCAATCGCTGGCGGTGGCGGGCGAGCCGGCGCTGCGTTTCGACGACCGGCCGGCGATGCGGGCACTGCTCGAGCAGATGGCCGACCGTGCGCAGCTCGGCGAAGTCACCGTCACCGACCGCAATGGGCGCGAATGGCTGCACTTCGAGCGGGCGGTGGTGGGCGTCGGCGAACGCGCCGCGCGACAGCTGGCGCGGCTGCTCGTGCCCGCGGCCGCGATCACGGCGGTCGGCGACGGCGACGACACGCTGGGCAGCCTGTCCCTGCGATCGAACGGCCACACCGTGATCCAGTACGCCGGCTGGTCGTTGCTGTCGCTGGCGGCGTGCCTGGCCGCGCTGGCGGTGATCGTGCGCCGCTATTCGCTCACCGTGACCCGCGCACTCGTGCATCCCATCGATGCGCTCGCCACGTTGACGCGCGAGATCCGAGAGACGCGTGCGTTCGATCGCCGCGCCAGCGGCAGCTCGCTGCGCGAGATCAACGCCCTGGCCGAGGACTTCAACGCGTTCCTCGCGGAGCTGCAGGCGCACCAGGAGACGATCCGCCAGAGCCACGCGGGCCTGGAGCGCGCCAACGAATCGCTGCGCGTCGCGAGCCTGCACGACCCGCTCACGCGGCTGCCGAACCGCGCCTTCCTGTTCGAGCACCTGTCGAAGGTGGTCGCCGAGTGCGCGCTGACCAAGCGGCGCGCCGGCCTCGCGTTCATCGACACCGACCGCTTCAAGCAGATCAACGACACCTACGGCCACGCCACGGGCGACCGGGTGCTCGTCGAACTGGCGGAGCGGCTGCGCGCCTCGATCCGCCAGTCCGATTTCATCGCCCGGGTCGGTGGCGACGAGTTCGTCGTCGTGCTGAACCCACCCGACGCCGATGTCGACGCGGCCCACCTGACCGAGCGCATCGACCGCGCGCTCGAGGTCCCGGTGCGGCTGCCGAACGGCGAGCTGCACCTGATCGGCGTCAGCATCGGCGTGGCGGTGTACCCGGACCACGCCGACTCGGTGATGACGCTGATCCAGGCCGCCGACGACGCCATGTACCGCGTGAAGAACGCCGCGCGCGTGGCGCGATCCCTGCCGCGCAGTTCCGAATCGGCAGACCTTTGACGATCACCAGGACACCCCCATGCGACGTGCCTCCTCATCCTCCCTCCATCGCCGCCACTGGCTGGCGCTGGCGTCGGCCATCGCGCTGGCGGCCACCGGCTGCGCCACGGCCGGTCGGCGCCGCTTGACGCCCGAGCAGACGGGCGCGCTGAGCACGCTCGGCTTCGCCCGCAACGACGACGGCTGGGAGTTCGATCTCGCGGCGCGCGTGCCGTTCGCGATCGACGCCTCGACGCTGTCGCCCGAGGTCGAGGCGACGCTGGCGCGGGTCGCGCGCGTGCTGCTGGGCGTCGGCATCGACGGGCTCACCGTCGACGGCCACTCCGACAACCTCGGCACCGAGGACTACAACCAGCGCCTGTCGGAGCGCCGCGCCGAGGTGGTGGCCGAGGCGCTGATCGCGCGGGGCATGTCGCGCGACAAGACGATCCGCCGCGCGTTCGGCGCGGGCCGGCCGATCGCACCGAACACGACCGAAGCCGGGCGCCGCCTGAACCGCCGGGCCGTGCTGCTCGTCCCGTTCGCCTGAGCGGCGCGGGCGTTCAGCCCGCCGGATCGGGCAGCCGGGCGACCACGCCGGAGCGGCCCATCGCGCCGAGCAGCGCGGCCTCGGAGACGGGCTTGCGCAGCAGCAGCACATCCGGCGGCAGGCCGCCGAGTTCGGCGACGCGGGCCGGCGCCAGGTTCGAGACCGCGACGATCACGCGCGGCCGCCCGGTCTTCAGGGCACTGACGTGGCGCAGCATCTCCAACCCGTCCATGTGCGGCATCATGATGTCGGTGATCAGCACGTCGGGCACCTGGCGGCCGATCGCGACCAGCGCGGCGAAGCCGTCCTCGGCCTCGTCGACAGCGGCGCCGATCAGGATGCGCCCGGCGAGCGCACGCAGCAGTCGGCGATCGTCGGCGCTGTCGTCGACGACCAGCACCGACAGCGCGTGCGGTGCCGCGCCGCCCCGCACCGCCGACAGGACCCGGCCCGGCGCCTTGGCCGCGATGAAGGCCTGCACGCTCGCGAGCTCGATCCGGCGGTGCCGGCCGACCGTCTTCCACGCCTTCAGATGGCCCAGATCGACCCAGCGCTGAACGGTCGGCTTGGAGACGCCGAGCAAGGCCGCCGCCTCGGTGGTCGAGACGGAGGTGTGCGCAGTTTCGGGAGCGGGAGCGTCGTTCACAGCGGCGCAGTGTAGGGGACGGGCGCCCGCCGCCGCGCCGTGGGCCGAGCGCTCGTCAGCGCGGCGGCGGCAAGTCGTGGCCGAAGCGCTCGGCGAGGAAGCGCTCGCCGTGCTCGAGCGTGAAGTAGCGGAAGGCCTCGGCCGCCGGCGACAGCGTCTTGCCCAGGTTGTGCACCACGTGCCAGCGCCGCACCACCGGCAGGCCCTCGACCTCGGGCGTGGCGATCAGCCCGCACTGCAGCTCCAGCGCGATCGTGTGGGCCGACATGAAGCCGATGCCCATGCCCGCCATCACCGCCTGCTTGATCGCCTCGTTGCTGGTCATCTCCATCGTCGCGCGCATCTCGACGTGGTGCTGCTGCAGATAGGTCTCGAGCAGCGCGCGCGTGGCCGACCCTTGCTCGCGGATGATGAACGCCTCGCCTGCCAGCGCCACCGCCTGCACGCCGCCCTGGCGGACGAACGGGTGGTCGACCGCGGTGACGACGACGTGCGGGTGCAGCGCGAACGGCTCGGCGCGCGTCGCCCATTCCTTGGGCGGCCGGCCCATGATCGCCAGGTCGACCTCGTTGCCCTGCATCATCGCCACGACCTGCTCCCGCGTGCCGACCTGCAGACTCAGGGCCACGCCCGGGTGCTCGTCACGGAAGCGCGCCAGGAACTGCGGCAGGAAGTACTCGGCCGTGCTCACCATGCCGATGGCGAGCTGCCCGCCCGTCAGGCCGCGGAAGCGCGCGACCGTGTCCTCGGCGTCCTTCATCACGGCGAGCACGCGCCGCGCGTACGAGAGCATGTATTCGCCGGTGGTCGTGAGGCTCACGCGCCGGCCGGTGCGGTCGAAAAGCGGCAGGCCGACGCTGACTTCCAGCTCCTTGACCTGCATCGACACCGCCGGCGGCGTCAGGTGCAGGGACTCCGCCGCCCGCGCGAAGCTCAGGTGCTGGGCCACCGCCGAGAAGATGCGCAGCTGCCGCATCGTCACGTTCTTCATCTTCAGCGTTCCTTACCTGAGCGGTCAAAACACGTGACTTCCCTGTCGGCGAGCCTCTTTCTACAGTCCATCCAACGCACAACCACTGGAGGACGCGGCGATGAACAAACCGATCGAAGACGGCATGATGACAGACGTCAAAAAGCGATACAGCGCTGGCGTCCTCAAATACAAGCAGATGGGCTACTGGCAGCCCGACTACGTCCCGAAGGAGACCGACCTCATCGCCCTGTTCCGCATCACGCCACAAGAAGGCGTCGATGCCGAAGAGTGCGCTGCGGCCGTGGCCGGCGAATCGTCCACCGCCACCTGGACGGTCGTGTGGACCGACCGCCTGACCGCCTGCGACCTGTACCGCGCCAAGGCCTACCGCGTCGACGCGGTGCCCAACACCGGCGTGGGCACAAAGACCGAAGCGCAGTACTTCGCCTACATCGCGTATGACATCGACCTGTTCGAAGGCGGCTCGATCGCGAACTTGACGGCGTCGATCATCGGCAACGTGTTCGGCTTCAAGGCGGTGAAGGCGCTGCGTCTGGAAGACATGCGCATTCCGGTGGCCTACCTGAAGACGTTTCAGGGCCCGGCGACAGGCGTGGTTGTCGAGCGCGAGCGCCTCGACAAATTCGGCCGCCCGCTCCTCGGCGCGACGACCAAGCCCAAGCTCGGCCTGTCGGGCCGCAACTACGGCCGTGTCGTCTACGAAGGCCTGAAGGGCGGCCTCGATTTCATGAAGGACGACGAGAACATCAACTCGCAGCCCTTCATGCACTGGCGTGATCGCTTCCTCTACTGCATGGAAGCCGTCAACAAGGCGAGCGCGGCCAGCGGCGAGGTCAAGGGCCACTACCTGAACGTCACCGCAGGCACGATGGAGGAGATGTACGCACGCGCCGAGTTTGCGAAGAGCCTGGGCTCGGTGATCATCATGATCGACCTGGTGATCGGCTACACCGCGATTCAGAGCATGGCGCTGTGGGCGCGCAAGAACGACATGATTCTTCACCTGCACCGCGCGGGCAACAGCACCTACTCGCGGCAGAAGAACCACGGCATGAACTTCCGCGTGATCTGCAAGTGGATGCGCATGGCAGGCGTCGACCACATCCACGCCGGCACGGTCGTCGGGAAGCTCGAGGGCGACCCGGCGATGATCCGCGGCTTCTACGACACCTTGCTCGACACGCACACCCCGGTCCAACTGGAGAAGGGCTTGTTCTTCGAGCAGCACTGGGCCTCGCTGAACAAGGTGATGCCGGTCGCTTCGGGTGGCATCCACGCCGGCCAGATGCACCAGCTGCTGACCTACCTCGGCGACGACGTGGTGTTGCAGTTCGGTGGCGGCACGATCGGCCACCCGCAGGGCATCCAGGCCGGTGCGACGGCGAATCGCGTGGCGCTCGAAACCATGGTGCTGGCGCGCAACGAAGGCCGAGACATCTGGAACGAGGGCCCGCAGATCCTGAAGGACGCCGCCAAGTGGTGCTCGCCACTGAAGGCGGCGATCGATACCTGGGGCGACATCAGTTTCAACTACGAATCCACCGACACCGCCGACTTCGTGCCGACGCCGTCGATGTCGACCTGAAAGGAGACCACACCATGATGACCAACCACGGCAACCGCGTGACGCAGGGCCAGTTCTCGTACCTGCCCGACCTGACCGACGCGCAGATCAGCAAGCAGATCGAGTACGCGCTGAAGAACAACTACGCCGTCGGCGTCGAATACACCGACGACCCGCACCCGCGCAACACGTATTGGGAGATGTTCGGCAACCCGATGTTCGACCTGAAGGATCCCGCCGGCATCCTGATGGAGATCAACAGCTGCCGCAAGACGTTCCCGAACCACTACGTTCGCGTCACGGCCTTCGATTCGACGCAAGGGGTGGAATCGCCGCGCATGTCGTTCATCGTCAACCGACCGCCGAAAGAGCCGGGCTTCGGTCTGGCGCGCCAAGAGGGCGACGGCCGGCAGGTGCATTACCGCATCTCGTCCTACGCGACCGACAAGCCCGAAGGCGAGCGTTACTAGATCGTCTGCCGACGAAGGAGCCGCGACGTGAATGCGATGTCCCAGGAAGGTCAGGCCACGTCGACCGCGGTCACCGTGAGCGATGTTCTTGCGCAAAGCCAGGTCGAAGCGGTGATGGACGAACTCGATACGGACCTGATCGGCCTCGCGCCGGTCAAGGCCCGCGTCCGCGACATCGCGGCGCTGCTCGTGATCGACAAGTTGCGTCTGAACCTCGGGCTTGCAGCCGCGGGCGGCAATGTCGCCCCTTCGTTGCACATGAGCTTCACCGGCAACCCGGGCACCGGCAAGACGACGGTGGCGATGCGCATGGCAGAGATCCTTCATCGGCTCGGCTACGTGCGCAAGGGCCATGTCGTGAGCGTGACACGAGACGACCTGGTCGGCCAGTACATCGGCCACACCGCGCCCAAGACCAAGGAAGTGCTGAAGAGGGCGATGGGCGGTGTGCTCTTCATCGACGAGGCGTATTACCTGTATCGCCCCGAGAACGAACGCGACTACGGGCAGGAGGCGATCGAGATCCTGCTGCAAGTCATGGAGAACCAGCGCGACGATCTGGTCGTCATCGTCGCCGGCTACAAGGACCGCATGGACACCTTCTTCAAGTCCAACCCCGGCTTGTCCTCGCGCATTGCGCATCACCTGGACTTTCCCGATTACGCCGAAGACGAGTTGGTGCAGATCGCCGACCGCATGCTGACCGGCATGAACTACAGCTTCGGCGACGGCGCGCGCGAGGCCTTCGCGGCTTATCTCGAACGCCGCATCGCGCAGCCACACTTTGCGAACGCCCGCAGCGTACGCAACGCACTCGATCGCTCGCGCTTGCGCCAGGCGAGCCGCCTCTTCGTCGACCGCGAGCGCAGGCTGACGCGCGACGACCTGACGACGCTGCAGCCGGCAGACATTCTCGCGAGCCGTGTCTTCCAGGCCGCGTCCACGAACAAGGAATGAGGTAGAAATCACATGCATCTCGGACGCACCACGCTGTCGAAGTTCCTGATCCAGCAACTCAAGAACGTCGAGGGCGCCAATGACCTCGGCGCCCTGCTGGTCGACGTGGCCGCCGCCGTCAAGGCGATTGCTGCGATGACCGCGAAAGGCGCGCTCGGCGGCTTCCTCGGCGAGCTCGACAACCGCAACGTCCAGGGCGAGACGCAGAAGAAGCTCGACGTCCTCGCCAACGAGGCCGTCATCCGCAGCTGCGAGTGGGGCGGGCTGGTGGCCGGGATGGCCTCGGAAGAACTCGACGAGCCGCATTCGATCCCCGGCGAGTACCCGCGCGGCCGCTACCTGCTGGTGTTCGACCCGCTCGACGGCTCATCGAACACCGACGTCAACGTCTCGGTCGGCACCATCTTCTCGGTCCTGCGCCACGACGCGAGCGCCGCCCCGGCGACCGCCGATTTCCTGCAGCCCGGCCGCACCCAGGTGGCCGCCGGCTATGCGATCTACGGCCCGGCGACGATGCTGGTGCTCAGCGTAGGCACCGGCACCCACGGCTTCACGCTCGACCGCGAGATCGGCAACTTCATCCTCACCCACCCGCACCTGCAGATCCCGGCGCAGACCAGCGAATTCGCCATCAACACCAGCAACGCGCGCTTCTGGGAGGCGCCGGTCAAGCGCTACGTGGCCGAGTGCCAGGACGGCCGCAGCGGCGAGCGCGGGCGCGACTTCAACATGCGTTGGATCGCCTCGATGGTGGCCGAGGTGCACCGCATCCTGATGCGCGGCGGCGTCTTCATGTACCCGCGCGACACCAAAGACGCCAGCAAGCCCGGCCGCCTGCGCCTGCTCTACGAGGCCAACCCGATCGCGATGCTGATCGAGCAGGCGGGCGGCGCCGCCTCCACCGGCCGCGGGCGCCTGCTCGACGTGCAGCCCGAGGGCCTGCACCAGCGCGTGCCGGTGATCCTCGGCTCGCGCGAGGAAGTCGAGCGCATCGACCGCTACCACGCCGAGTTCGACGCGGGCACCGACCGCCCGTTCGCCTCGCCCCTGTTCAACGAGCGTTCGCTGTTCGGCGCGCTGGCCTGAGAGTCCCATGAGCACACGACACCCCATCATCGCCGTGACCGGTTCGTCCGGCGCCGGCACCACCACCGTGATGAAGAGCTTCACGCACATCTTCCGCCGCGAGAAGATCCGCGCGCAGGTGCTGGAAGGCGATTCGTTCCACCGCTACGACCGCGCCGAGATGCGCGAACGCGTGCGCCGCGCCGATGCCGGAGAAGGGCCGCAGATCAGCCACTTCGGCCCCGAGTCGAACCTGCTCGACACGCTGGCCGAGGTCTTCCAGGGCTACGGCGAGAGCGGCACCGGGCAGGTGCGGCGCTACATCCACGACGCCGGCGAAGCCAAGGAACTCGGCGGCGAGCCCGGCACCTTCACGCCCTGGCAGCCGATGGTCGACGGCAGCGACCTGCTGTTCTACGAAGGCCTGCACGGCGGCTTCGAGCACGGCACCACCGACGTGGCGCGGCATGTCGACCTGCTGGTCGGTGTGGTGCCGGTGATCAACCTCGAGTGGATCCAGAAGCTGCACCGCGACCAGAACCTGCGCGGCTACAGCCCCGAGGCCGTGACGGACACGATCCTGCGCCGCATGCCGGATTACGTGAACCACATCTGCCCGCAGTTCAGCCGCACCCACGTCAACTTCCAGCGCGTGCCCACGGTCGACACCTCGAACCCGTTCATCGCCAAGGACATCCCGAGCGCTGACGAAAGCCTGGTCGTGATCCGCTTCGCGAACCCGAAGGGCATCGACTTCTCGTACCTGCTCGGCATGCTGCACGACTCGTTCATGTCCCGGCCCAACAACCTCGTCGTCCCCGGCGGGAAGATGGGCCTGGCGATGCAGCTGATCTTCACGCCGATGATCCTGCGCCTGATGGACCAGAAGCGGCGGGCGGCCTGACATGCTTCGCCGTTCTGGTCGCTTGGTCTCCGCGGGTTCAGCGCGTCGCGGCAAGGGCTGCCCGCCGGGCGCTCATGCGGTGGCGGTCGCTGCTGCGCAGCGACTGCACTGCGCTGCTCGGTCCGGGGTCGCGCCGCAGAACTCGCTGCGTTCGCTTCGCTCACTGCGCTCGGACAACCGCGGCGAGTCAGAGAACGAAGCGCGCTGGCGCGCGCCGACCCCGGCCCTGCGCTGCTCGTCGCCACCCAAATCGCACCCGGCGGGCAGCCCTTGCCGCGAGGTCCACGGTGGGTGGCGTTCGAGGGAAGGCACTCGACCGTGCCTTTGCTCGCGCCGACCAACCAACGCTTCTACCCCTGCGGACTGACCGAAAGAACCCCGAGATGACCACGACTGACAACCAGTTGCGCCGCCGCATGGCCGATGCACTCCGCGTGCTGGCTGCCGACGCTGTCGAGCACGCCAAGAGCGGCCACCCCGGCGCGCCGATGGGCATGGCCGAAATGGCCGAGGTGGTGTGGAGCCGCCACCTGCGCCATAACCCGGCCGATCCGCACTGGGCCGACCGCGACCGCTTCGTGCTGTCGAACGGCCATGCGTCGATGCTGCTGTATGCGCTGCTGCACCTGAGCGGCTACGCGCTCGGCATGGACGAGATCCAGCGCTTCCGCAAGCTGCACAGCCTGACGCCGGGCCATCCCGAGGTCGACGTGACCCCGGGCGTCGAGACCACCACCGGCCCGCTCGGCCAGGGCCTGGCGAACGCGGTCGGCATGGCGATGGCCGAGAAGCAGCTCGCGGCCGAGTTCAACCGGCCCGGGCACACGATCGTCGACCACCTGACCTGGGTGTTTCTCGGCGACGGCTGCCTGATGGAAGGCGTGAGCCACGAAGCCTGCTCGCTCGCCGGCACGCTGCGGCTGTCCAAGCTGATCGCGCTGTACGACGACAACGGCATCTCGATCGACGGGAAGGTCGAGGGCTGGTTGACCGACGACACGCCGGCGCGCTTCCGCGCCTACGGCTGGCACGTGATCGCCGCGGTCGACGGCCACGACGCGGCCGCGCTTGACGCCGCGATCCAGCAGGCGCGGGCGCAGGCCGCGGCGCCCGACGGCCGACCCACGCTGATCTGCTGCCGCACCACGATCGGCCGCGGCGCGCCGCACAAGGCCGGCAGCGCCGACGTTCACGGCGCCGCGCTCGGTGCCGACGAACTGGCGGCCATGCGCGCGCAGATCGGCTGGACGCATGCGCCGTTCGAAATCCCCGCGGACCTGACCGAGGCGTGGGACGCGCGCGCCAGCGGCAAGGCGCTGCAGGCCGGGTGGTCGGAGCGCTTCGCGGCCTATGCGCGCGCCCATCCCGAACTCGGCGCCGAGTTCCTGCGGCGCATGCAGGGCGACCTGCCGGCCGGCTTCGAGGCGCAGGTCGCGCAGATCCTGCCGCGCCTGGCGGCCGATGCGCAACCGGTCGCGACGCGTCGCGCCTCGCAACTCGCGCTCAACGCGTTCGCGCCGGCGCTGCCCGAGCTGTTCGGCGGCTCGGCCGACCTGACCGGCTCGAACCTCACCGACTTCACCGGCCATGTGACCGCCGGGCGCGATCGCCCCGGCAACCACCTGAGCTACGGCGTGCGCGAGTTCGGCATGGCCGCGATCATGAACGGCATCGCGTTGCACGGCGGGCTGATCCCGTATGCCGGCACCTTCCTGACCTTCAGCGACTACAGCCGCAACGCCATCCGCATGGCCGCACTGATGAAGCGCCGCGTGATCCACGTCTTCACGCACGACTCCATCGGCCTCGGCGAGGACGGGCCGACGCACCAGTCGGTCGAGCACGTGCCTTCGCTGCGCATCATCCCGAACCTTGATGTCTGGCGGCCCGCCGACACGCTGGAGACCGCCGTCGCGTGGGCCAGCGCACTGAAGCGGCGCGAGGGGCCGAGCGTGCTCGCGCTGTCGCGCCAAAGCCTGCCGGTCGCGGCCCAGGCGCAGCACGCGGCCGGCATCGCGCGCGGCGGCTACGTGCTCAGCGACAAGACCGGCGCGCGTGCCGTGCTGATCGGGACCGGCTCCGAGCTGTCGATCGCGCTGCAGGCGCAGGCGCAACTCGAAGCGCGCGGCGTGCCGGTGCGCGTGGTCTCGATGCCGAGCACCACGGTATTCGACCGGCAGAGCGCGAGCTACCGCAACGAGGTGCTGCCGATCCCGCTGCCGGCCGTCGCCGTCGAGGCCGCGCACCCGGACTTCTGGCGCAAGTACGTCGGCCGCTCAGGGGCGGTGATCGGCATCGCGAGCTTCGGCGAGTCGGCGCCGGCGGCCGACCTGTACCTCCACTTCGGCATCACGGCCGAGCGCGTCGTCGAAGCCACGCTGCAATGCATCGCCGCCGCGGAGCGCGCCGGCGCCGTTTGATGTTGCCGGGAGACCTCCGATGCCGCGCCTGATCCTGTTCGACCTCGACGGCACGCTGATCGACACCGCGCCCGAGCTGGCCGCGGCCGTGAACGCGCTGCTGGCGCGCCTCGGTCGCCCGCCCGTGCCGCTCGCGCAGGTGCGCACCTGGATCGGCCGCGGGGCGCGCGAGCTGCTGCGCCAGGCGCTGGCGCACCACGCCATCGACTCCGCAGACAACCCGAGCGTGGACGCGACCTGGGCCGCGTTTGAACGCGACTGCGCCGACGCCTGCGGCACGCGCAGCGCGCCGTACCCCGGCGTCGTCGCCACGCTCGATGCATTGCAGGCCCAAGGCGTGCGCCTCGCGCTGATCACCAACAAGGAGAGCGTGCTGACCCAGCGCGTGCTGGCTGCGCACGGGCTGACGACCTACTTCGACCTGATCGTCGCCGGCGACACGCTGCCGGTGCGCAAGCCCGACCCGGCCGTGCTGCGCCACGCGCTCGACACCTTCGGCGTCGAACCCGACGACGCGCTGTTCATCGGCGACTCGGCCATCGACGTGCAGGCCGCGCGCAACGCCGGCGTGCCGGTCTGGGCGGTGAGCTACGGCTACGACAGCGCCGCGCTGCGTGGCGCGCACGCGCCGGACCGCCTGATCGACGACTTCGGCGCGCTGCTCACGCATTCCACCCACATCACCATTTCCTGAACGGAGCATTCTTGAAGGTCCTTCGCTTCCACGAGGTCATCGCCAGCGGGTTCGCGCAGCACAAGCGCGTGTTCATCCGCGCCGACCTGAACGTCCCGCTCGACGACGCCGGCCGCATCACCGAAGACACCCGCATCCGCGCGTCGATCCCGTGCATCGCGCTGGCGCTGAAGGCCGGCGCCGCGGTGATGGTCACCTCGCACCTCGGCCGCCCGACCGAAGGTGCGTTCAAGCCCGAGGATTCGCTGGCGCCGGTCGCCAAGCGCATGGGCGAGCTGATGGGCCGCGAGATTCCGGTGGTGGCGAACTGGACCGACGGCGTGTCGGTCGCCCCCGGCCAGCTCGTGATGCTCGAGAACTGCCGCGTCAACCAGGGCGAGAAGAAGAACGACGAGGCGCTCGCCCGCAAGATGGCGTCCCTGTGCGACATCTTCGTCCACGACGCCTTCGGCACCGCGCACCGCGCCGAGGC
>JAZKIO010000104.1:0-2471 GCA_040384825.1 Pseudomonadota bacterium | reverse complement strand
CGAAGAGGCCCACTTCGTGGACCTCGGCCGGCCCGCATCCCCTCGGGGGATCGACCGACGTACTCGTCGGGCGAGGGGCGCCATCTAGCGGGCCTTGGCGCGAATTTCGGGGAGCGCCTTCTGCAGGTAATACACCATCGACCAGATCGTCAGCACGGCCGAGGCATAGATCAGCCACGTGCCCCAGAGCTGTGTGTCGATCACGCCGAACAGCTGGCCGTGGAACAGCAGGAACGGGATCGCGACCATCTGCACGACCGTCTTGACCTTGCCCAGCATGTGCACCGCCACGCTGCGCGACGCGCCGATCTGCGCCATCCACTCGCGCAGCGCGGAGATGGCGATCTCGCGGCCGATGATGATCAGCGCGATCAGGCTCTGCACGCGGTCCAGATCGACCAGTACCAGCAAGGCCGCGCAGACGAGGAACTTGTCCGCGACCGGGTCGAGGAAAGCGCCGAACGACGAGGTCATGTTCAGGCGCCGCGCCAGGTAGCCATCGGCCCAGTCGGTCAGCGCGACGACGATGAACAGCACCGTCGCGATCAGGTTGCGCTCGGGCTCGGACAGCGGCAGCTGGAACACGCCGACGATCAGCGGGATCGCGACGATCCGGGCCCAGGTCAGCAAGGTCGGCAGGTTGAAGAACATGCAGGCATTGTCACCGCAGATCGAGGCCCTCGTCGGCTCGGGCCCGGCGTGTCACTGATCCAGCGTGCGCGGCTTGAACTTGCGGTCGTGGCTGAACAGGAAGGTCTCGGTGAAGCGCCACGGCTTCGGCAGGCGCGAGACATCGCCGAACGGCGCGGCGCGGCGCACCGCGTCCTCGGCGAGCTTGGAGGTGTCCGTCGCCTCGCGCGGATGGCGCAGGAAGACGATCCTGCGCACGCTGCCGTCGCCGTTCAGCTCGATCTCGAGCACCGGGATGCCGAGCAGCGGCTCCGGCGGCACGCCCATGTAGGTGCCGTTCGGGTTGGCGGCGACCAGGCGCTTCGCGGCCTGCAGCCGAACCTCGTCCCAGCTGCGCACCGGCCCGGGCGGCGGCAGCTTGACGGGCACGTCCGCGGCCGCGGCGGGTCGTGCGGGGGTTGCAGCGGGCGCGGGCACGGCCGGCGCAGCCGAGGGCGTCGGTTCGCCCTGGCGCGGTGCCGGGGATGGCGGTGGCGGTGCCGAGCACCCGGCCATCAGGCCCAGGCTCGCCAGGCCGACCCGCAGGCGTTGCTCGAAGGCGCGACGGCGATCAGTGAAGGACACGGTAGATTTCCTCAGCCAGTTCTCTGGAGATGCCGTCGACGCTGGTCAGGTCTTCGACGCTTGCATTGCCCACCCCGCGCACGCCGCCGAATCGCTGCAGCAGCTTGGCGCGTTTCTTCGGCCCGATGCCGGCGATGTCCTCGAGCTTGCTCCCACCGGTGCGCACGCTCGCCCGCCGCGCGCGCATGCCGGTGATCGCGAAGCGGTGTGCCTCGTCGCGGATCTGCGCCACCAGCATCAGCGCCGCCGAGTCGCGGCCCAGGTAGACCTTGGGGCGACCGTCGGCGAAGACCAGCTCCTCGAGGCCGACCTTGCGGCCCTCGCCCTTCTCGACGCCGACGATGCGACCGAGGTCGATGCCCAGTTCCTCGAACACCTCGCGCGCCATGCTCACCTGCCCGCGCCCGCCGTCGACCAGCACCAGATCGGGCAACTTGGCCGATGCCGGCAGGTTGGCCTGGCTCGCGGCCTCCGCCAGCTTGGCGTAGCGCCGCGTCAGCACCTGGCGCATCGCGGCGTAATCGTCGCCGCCGGTGATGCCCTCGATGTTGTAGCGGCGGTACTGCGAGCTCTGCATCTTGTGGCCCTCGAAGACGACGCAGGAGGCCTGGGTCGATTCGCCCGCGGTGTGGCTGATGTCGAAGCACTCGATCCGGAACGCATCCATGTCGTCCACCGCGAGATCCAGTGCCTCGACCAGCGCGCGGGTGCGCGCCTGCTGCGAGCCCTCCTCGGCCAGCAGCTGCGCGAGCTTGAGCTGCGCGCCCTTGATGCACATGTCCAGCCAGGCCCGGCGCGGCTCGCGCGGCTGGTGCTGGGCGGTGACCTTGATGCCGCTCTGCAGCGAGAGCGCCTCGATCAGCGCCTTGTCGACCGCGTGGCTCATCACCAGCAGCGGCGGCACGCCGCCATCGAGGTAATGCTGGGCGATGAAGGCCTCGAGCACGCGCGTCTCGGGCGAGAGGGGCGCCGCTAACGGCGTGATCTCGTCCTCGTCCGCGAGGTCCATCACGTCGTCGACATGCTTCGGGAAATACGGCCGATCGCCCAGGTGCCGACCGCCGCGCACCATCGCCAGGTTGACGCAGGCGCGGCCGCCCTCCACCTTGACGGCGAGGATGTCGGCGTCCTTGGTCGTCACGCCGGTGTTGTCCTCCACCGACTGCTGGTGCAGCACGCGCGACAGCGCGCCGATCTGGTTGCGGATCTCGGCCGCC
>JAZKIO010000103.1:0-15159 GCA_040384825.1 Pseudomonadota bacterium | reverse complement strand
GTCACCGGCAAGAACATCTTCAGCAACGAGGACGGCTCGCCGAGCAAGGAGTTCTACTGGTACATCGGCGGGCTGCAGAAGTACACGCCGGCGGCGATGGCGCTGTTCGCGCCGTACGTCAACTCGTACCGGCGCCTCGCCCGCTCGACCGCGGCGCCGATCAACATCCAGTGGGGCAGCGACAACCGCACCGTCGGCATCCGCTCGCCGGTGGCGACGGCCGCGGCGCGGCGCATCGAGAACCGCGTGATCGGGGCCGACGCCAACCCGTACGTGGCGCTCGCCGCGACGCTGGCCTGCGGCTACCTCGGCATGAAGAACCGGATCGAGCCCGCGCCGGAATGCAAGGGCGACGCCTACCTGTCCGAATACCAGCTGCCGCGCTCTCTGAGCGAAGCGCTCGGCTGGCTCGCCGACGAGAAGGACCTGCACGACGTGCTGGGCAAGGAGTTCATCACCGTCTACTCCGAGGTCAAGGAGATCGAGCACGACGAGTTCATGAAGGTGATCTCGCCGTGGGAGCGGGAACACCTCTTGCTGCACGTCTGATCGAGGAACGACCATGACCGACAGAACCACTGCCCCGCGCAGCACCCAGGACTGGCAGGCCGCCGACGCGGCGCACTACCTGCATCCGTTCACCGATTTCAAGTCGCTCGCCGCCAAGGGCTCGCGCGTGATCGTCTCGGCCGACGACATCTACCTGCGCGACAGCGACGGCGCGAAGATCCTCGACGCGATGTCCGGCCTGTGGTGCGTGAACGTCGGCTACGGCCGCACCGAGCTGATCGAGGCAGCGACGAAGCAGATGACGACGCTGCCGTTCTACAACAGCTTCTTCCAGACCGCGACGCCGCCGGCGATCGAGCTGGCCGAACTGCTCGCGCAGGTCACGCCACCTCAGTTCCAGCACGTGTTCTTCTCCGGCTCGGGCTCCGAGGGCAACGACACGGTCGTGCGCATGGTCCGTCGCTACTGGGACGTGCTCGGGCAGCCCGAGCGCAGCGTGATCATCAGTCGCAAGAACGCGTACCACGGCTCGACGATGGCCGGCGCCTCGCTCGGCGGCATGAGCGGCATGCACGAACAGGGCGGCCTGCCGATCCCGGGCATCGTGCACATCGAGCAGCCGTTCTGGTTCGAGCTCGGGCAAGGCATGAGCCGCGATGCGTTCGGCTTGAAGGCCGCGGGCTGGCTCGAGGAGAGGATCCTGGAACTCGGGGCCGACAAGGTCGCCGCGTTCATCGGCGAGCCGGTGCAGGGCGCCGGCGGCGTGATCGTGCCGCCCGATACCTACTGGCCCGAGATTCAGCGCATCTGCGACCAGTACGGCGTGCTGCTGGTCTCCGACGAAGTGATCTGCGGCTTCGGTCGCACGGGCGCGTGGTTCGGCTGCGAGACCTTCGGCTTCCAGCCCGACCTGATGACCTTCGCGAAAGGCGTGACCTCGGGCTACGTGCCGCTCGGCGGCGTGATGGTGGGCGACAGGATCGCCAAGGTCCTGATCGAGCAAGGCGGCGAGTTCAACCACGGCTACACCTACAGCGGCCACCCGGTCGCCTGCGCCGTGGCGCTCGCGAACATCGGCGTGCTGCAGCGCGAGCGCATCGTCGACCGCGTGCACGACGACACCGGGCCTTATCTGGCGGAGCAGTTCGCCACATTGACGGACCACCCGCTCGTCGGCGAGGTGCAGACCTGCGGCCTGATGGGCGCGGTGCAACTGGTGAAGGACAAGGCCACGCTCGCGACCTTCGATTCCGAGCTCGGCATCGGCATGGTCTGCCGCGGCCACTGCTTCGGCAACGGGCTGATCATGCGCGCGGTCGGCGACCGCATGATCGTCGCACCGCCGCTGGTGATCACGCGCGCGCAGATCGACGAGATGATGGCGCTGATCCGGCGTTGCCTCGACCTGACGCTGGCCGACGTCAGAACCCACGGCTGGGTATGAAAAAATATCGGGATGAGCACTGAACCCGCATTCCTGCAGATTCGCGACATCGTCAAGGACTTCGGCGGCCACAAGGCCGTCAACCACGTCAGCATCGACATCGCCAAGGGCGAGATCTTCGCGCTGCTCGGCTCCAGCGGCTGCGGCAAGACGACGCTGCTGCGCATGCTCGCCGGCTTCGAGACACCGACCTCCGGCCGCATCGTGCTCGACGGCCGCGATCTCGCCGGCCTGCCGCCCTACGAGCGGCCGCTGAACATGATGTTCCAGAGCTACGCGCTGTTCCCGCACCTGACCGTGGCGGACAACATCGCGTTCGGCCTGAAGCGCGACGGGCTGCCGGCAAGTGAAGTCACCGCACGCGTCCAGGCGATGCTCAAGCTGGTGCAGCTCGAGAAGTTCGGCCAACGCAAGCCGCACCAGCTCTCCGGCGGCCAGCAGCAGCGCGTCGCGCTCGCCCGCAGCCTCGCCAAGAAGCCGCAGCTGCTGCTGCTCGACGAGCCGCTCGGCGCGCTCGACAAGAAGCTGCGCGAGGAAACGCAGATCGAGCTCGTCAACATCATTCACGAGGTCGGCGTGACCTGCGTGATGGTCACCCACGACCAGGAAGAGGCGATGACGATGGCCTCGCGCATCGCCGTGATGAGCGAGGGCCGCTTCCTGCAGGTCGGCGCGCCGGCGGAGATCTACGAGACCCCGGCGAACCGCTTCGTCGCCGACTTCATCGGCAACGTCAACCTGATGGACGGCACGCTGGTCAAGGACGAGACCGACCACGTGCTGGTGCGCTGCGCCGACTGCACGCACTACGTAGGCCACGGCATCACCGGCACCGAGGGCATGCCGGTGTCGGTCGCCTTGCGACCGGAGAAGATCCGCATCGCGCGCGAGGCGCCCTCGCCCACCGCCGAGGATCCGCAGGCCGAGTTCAACCGCGCCCGCGGCACCGTGAAGGACATGGCCTATTTCGGCAGCTTCACGGTCTACCACCTCGCGCTCGCGAGCGGCGCGGTGCTGAAGATCAGCGCCAGCAACACCGAACGGCATCGCGACCACGCGATCGCGGTCGGCGATGCGGCGTGGGCGCACTGGTCGCCGACCGCGCAGGTGGTGCTGACGTCATGAGCGGCGCCACCGACCGCCGCGGCTGGCGCGTGATCGCGCCGCCCTTCGTCTGGCTGCTGCTGTTTTTCCTGCTGCCGTTCCTGATCGTGCTGAAGATCAGCGTCTCGGAGATGGACATCGCCAGCGTCAAGGACGTGCTGACGATGCAGGACGGCCGGCTCGACCTGAACCTGCGCTTCGGCAACTACCTGACGCTCGTCACCGACGACTTGTACTTCTCGACCTACCTGTCGAGCCTGAAGTACGCAGCCGTCACGACCGTGCTGTGCCTGCTGATCGGCTACCCGTTCGCCTATTTCATGGCGCGCGCCCGGCCGACGATCCAGCCCGCATTGCTGATGCTGGTGATGCTGCCGTTCTGGACCTCGTTCCTGCTGCGCGTCTACGCCTGGAAGGGGCTGCTGACCGAACACGGCTGGGCGCACACCGTCATCACCTCCACCGGCCTCGACCAGCTGCTGTTGCGCACCGGGCTGATCACCGGCGAGGGCCAGCTGATGAACACGCCGTTCTCGCTGGTGCTCGGCATGACCTACACCTACCTGCCGTTCATGGTGCTGCCCCTGTACTCCAACCTCGCGAAGATGGACCTGCGCCTGCTGGAGGCCGCCAGCGATTTGGGCGCGACGGCCTGGGTCGCGTTCTGGAAGGTCACGGTGCCGCTGTCGAAGGCCGGCATCATCGCCGGTGCGATGCTGGTGTTCATCCCCTGCGTCGGCGAGTACGTGATCCCCGAGCTGCTGGGCGGCCCGCAGACGCAGATGATCGGTCGTACGCTGTGGGACGAGTTCTTCAGCAACAACGACTGGCCGATGGCCTCGGCCGTGGCCGCGGCGATGGTGCTGCTGGTGATCGTGCCGCTGGCGCTGTTCAACAAGTTCCAGGCCGAGTCCACGGAGCGGCGGGCATGAGCGCGGCCAGCCCGACGCCGGGCCGCCCCGAGGCGGGCTGCGCCCCCTCGGCGGGCAGGAGCGCAGCGACGTGGGGGTTCCGATGATCAACAAATGGTTCGGCCGGGGATGGCTGTCGCTCGGCTACGCGTTTCTCTACCTGCCGATCCTCGCGCTGATCGTCTTCTCGTTCAACGACTCGCCGGTGCCCAACGTCTGGGGCCGCTTCACGCTCAAGTGGTACGCCGCGCTCGGCGCCGATACCGAGATCCTGAACGGGCTGTGGCTGTCGCTGCGGATCGCGTTCTTCACCGCCTGCGCGTCGGTGGTGCTTGGCACGCTGGCGGCGCTCGCGCTCGTCAAGCACCGGCGCTTCTTCGGGCGCACGCTGTTCTCGGGGATGCTGAGCGCACCGCTGGTGATGCCCGAGGTGATCATCGGCCTGTCGCTGCTGCTGATGCTGGTCGCGATGCAGAAGGCGCTTGGGTTCCCGGAACGTGGCCTGATGACGATCTGGCTCGGCCACGCGCTGTTGGGCATGGCCTATGCCGCCGTCGTCGTGCAGGCGCGCCTGAAGGACCTCAACCCGCAGCTCGAAGAGGCCGCCATGGACCTCGGCGCGCGACCTTGGCAGGTGTTCTGGCTGGTCACGCTGCCGATGATCTCGCAGGCGCTGATGTCGGCCTGGCTGCTCACCTTCACGCTGTCGCTCGACGACGTCGTGCTGTCGGCCTTCCTGTCCGGCCCCGGCGCGACAACGATGCCGCTGGTGATCTTCTCGCGCGCGCGGCTCGGGCTCAACCCGAGCGTGAACGCGGTCGCGACGCTGACGGTGCTGCTGGTCGCCGTCGGCGTGGTCTGCGTGAGCCTGCTGATCGCGCGGCGCGAACGCCGGCGCGCGGCCGAGATCGCGGCAGCGGCACGCTCCTGATGACGGCGGTGCTGCCGCGTCCGCACGCGCCCTGGCTGTCCTTCCTGTGCTTGGCGGGCAGCATGGCGCTGGTCGGCAGCTACGTCGGGCTGTCGAAGGTGCTGGTGCTGGTGTTCCCGGTCTTCCTGCTCGCGTTCCTGCGCTTCGGCATCGCCGCGGTCGCGATGGCCGGCTGGGTCCGGCGCGGCGCGGCGGAACCGACGCTGAACGCGCACGACCGCCGGCTGCTGTTCCTCGAATCCTTCTTCGGCAATTTCCTGTTCTCGATCTGCATGCTGTTCGGCGTCTCGATGACCTCGGCGCTGGCGGCGGGCGTGATCATGGCCGGCATCCCGGCGGCGGTGGCGCTGCTCTCGCGCGTGTTCCTGCACGAGCGCATCCCGCTGCGCACGATGCTCGGCATCGCCTGCGCGGTCGGCGGCATTGCGCTGGTCTCGGTGACCAAGAACACCGACCCCGCCGTGCACAGCTCGCTGCTCGGCAACCTCCTGCTGGTGGCCGCGGTGCTGTGCGAGGCGAGCTACGTGGTGATCGGCAAGAAGCTCACCGGCAAGGTCAGCCCCAAGCGCATCAGCGCGCTGATCAACCTGTGGGGCCTGGCCCTGGTCGCGCCGTTCGGCGTGTGGCAGGCGCTGCGGTTCGACTTCGGCGCCGTCGCGCCCGCGTCGTGGTGGCTGCTGCTGTTCTATTCGATCGCGGCCAGCATGGTCACGGTGTGGCTGTGGATGACCGGGCTCAAGCACGTGCCGGCGTCGAAGGCGGGCATCTTCACGGTGCTGCTGCCGGTGAGCGCCGCGGCCGTCGGCGTGCTGTTCCTGGGTGAGCGTTTCAGTGCGGCGCAAGCCGCGGCCTTCGCGCTCGCGCTGGCCGGCGTCGTGCTGGCGACCTGGCCGTCCCGTAGCTCCGCCTGACCCTGGCGACTGATCAGGCGAACGCTTCGGCGCCCTCGCGCGCCAGCCGGCTCACCTCGCCCGGATCGTGCTGCTTCAGGCGATGGTCCGACCACACCTGCCGCCAACGCCGTGCGCCGGGCAGCCCGTTGCGCAGGCCGAGCATGTGGCGCGAGACATGCGACCACGGCTCGCCGGCTGCGACCACGCGGCGCATGTACGCGACCATCTGGTCCTCGATCGCATCACGGTCGTGCGCAATGGGCGCATCGCCGAAGAAGCGCGCGTCCCAGTCGGCCATCAGCCACGGGTGGTGATACGGCTCGCGGCCCAGCATCACGCCGTCGAGCGATTCGAGCTGCTCGGCGATCTGGGCGTTGGTCTTGATGCCGCCATTGATCACGATCGTCAGTGCCGGAAACTCGCGCTTCAGCTGATGAACCAGCTCGTAGCGCAATGGCGGCAGATCGCGGTTCTCCTTCGGGCTGAGTCCCTTCAACCACGCATTGCGCGCGTGGACGATGAACACCTCGCAGCCGGCCGCCGCCACCGTGCCGACGAAATCGCGCACGAAGGCATAGCTCTCGGTCCTGTCGATGCCGATGCGGTGCTTGACCGTCACCGGCAGCGCGACCGCGTCGCGCATCGCCTTGACGCAATCCGCCACCAGCTGCGGCTCGGCCATCAGGCAGGCGCCGAATGCGCCGCGCTGCACGCGCTCGCTGGGGCAGCCGCAATTCAGGTTGACCTCGTCGTAGCCCCACTGCGCCGCCACCTTCGCGCAATGCGCCAGATCGGCCGGCTCGCTGCCGCCGAGCTGCAGCGCGAGCGGGTGCTCGGCCGCGTCGAAATCGAGGTGCCGCGGCACGTCCCCGTGAAGCAGCGCGCCGGTCGTCACCATCTCGGTGTACAGATGGGTGCGCTGGGTCAGCAGGCGATGGAAGAAGCGGCAGTGCCGATCGGTCCAGTCCATCATCGGCGCGACGCTCAGGCGCCAGGGGTTGTGCGGTTCTCGCTCACTCGGTTGCATGCGCCCGATTTTCGCCTGCGCAATGACTCCTGCCGCGTCGCGTACTTTATTTGCTGGCGATGCTGTCATTGATAGCAACGACTACAATCTACCGCGGTAGGAGACCGCACCATGGCCACGCTGACGATCCGCAACCTCGAAGACACGCTGAAGAGCCGTCTGCGGCTGCGCGCCGCTGCGCGAAATCGCTCGATGGAGGACGAAGTGCGCCACATCCTGCGCGCCGCGCTGCAGGAGCGTGCGGCACCGGCGACCGACATGGGCACGCGCATCCGCGCCCGCTTCGCCGGGCTGGGCGACGTGCAGTTGCCGGTCATCGAGCGAGAGCCTGTCCGGCCGCCGCCCGTATTCGACGCCGCGCCGATCAAACGGACACGCCGCAAGTGAGCACCCTGCTCGACACCAACGTGCTCTCGGAACTGCTCCGTGGCGCGCCGGAGCCGGCCGTGCTGAACTGGTTTGCCGCGCAGCCGGCCGAAGGCTTGTTCGTGAGCGCGGTGACGCAGGCCGAAATGACCCTGGGTGCGCGCCTGCTGCCCGCCGGCAAGCGCCGCACGGCACTCGAGGCCGCCCTGCGCGGCATGTTCGACGAGGATTTCGCGGGGCGGGTGTTGCCCTTCAACAGCGCCGCGACAGGCGCGTACGCCGAAGTGATCGTCGGGCGACGCGCCGCGGGCCGGCCGATTGCACAGTTCGACGCCCAGATCGCCGCGATCGCCCGCCGGCACGGAATGGGCGTCGCCACCCGCAACGTCGATGACTTCACCGGCTGCGGGGTCGCCGTCACCAACCCCTGGGTGCCGCAGCCCTGACGCGGCTCAGGCGCGCGCCGCCGCCGACGCGATCCCGCTGACGAAGCGAGGCCACAGCTGCGTCGGGAGGTCGTGGCCCATGCCCGCGATCAAGTCGACCTCGGCGCCGGCGATCTTGGCGCCCAGGTCGATGCCGGCCTGGACCGGCACCAGCGGGTCGGCCTTGCCGTGGATGATCTGGGTCGGGTGCTTGATCTGCCCGAGCAGCGGCGAGCGGTTGCCGTCGGCCGCGATCGCCACCATCTGGCGCGCGGTGCCGGCGGGGCGGTACGAGCGCCGCACCGACTGGCCGAGCCGCTCCTGCAGGTAGGCCTCCGGCGCCGGATAGTCGGGGCTGCCGATCAGGCGGTACAGCCTGACGTAGTGCTCGATCACGCTCTGCACGTTCTTCGGGTCGGCCGGGCGCGAGATCAGCGCGCTGCGCACCTTCAGCGACGGGCCGGGCAGCGAACGCGCGCCGCTGCTGGTCATGATCAGCGTCAGGCTCTTGACGCGCTGCGGATGCCGCACGGCCATCTGCTGCGCGATCATGCCGCCCATCGAGGCGCCGCAGATGTGCGCCGAAGGGATGCCCATCGCGTCCAGCAGGCCGGCGGTGTCGTCGGCCATGTCGGCCACCGTGTAGGGCGCGCTGACCTTCATGCCGACCGCGAAACGCAGCGAATCGAGCGCGAGGTTGGGCACGCCGAGGTGGTCGAAGCGCTGGCTCAGGCCGATGTCGCGGTTGTCGAACCGGATCACGCGGAAGCCACGCGCCACCAGCATCGCGACGAAGTCGGGGTGCCAGGCCACGAGCTGCATGCCCAGGCCCATGACGAGCACGAGCGGTTCGCCGGCGGGGGAGCCGTGGTCCTCGACTTCGAGGGAGATGCCGTTGGCGGAGATTTGCATGGTCGTGCCGGGTTCGTGAAAGTCAGGTCGCGGACGACGAAGATGCGGGCGCCCCGCCGAAAAACCAGCGGCGCGCGCCGCTCGCGTCGAAGGGGCGCCAGGCGCCGTGCGGCTGCACCAGCCGATCGGCGATCGCGTAGAGCGCGAGCGGGTTCATGCCCATGCCCGTGTGGCTGGCCTGGACCTCGATGTTCTCGACCAGCGGGCCCGGCTCGTTGAGGCTGCACTGCCACGAGACGATGCCGTCGGTGCGCGAGTAGATCGAGGTGGTGGGCGCCGGCGGTGGTGTGCGCAGCCGCGCGATCATGGCCGGGTCGTGCGCCTTCTGGCCGCTCAGCATCTCGAAGATGCGCCAGGCGTTGGTCGCGCGCGGGTGGCCGCTGAACGGCGTGCCGAGCGTGATCACGCAGCGGGTGTGGTCCGGCAGTTCCTTGGCCATCTCGCGCGCGTACAGGCCGCCGAGGCTCCAGCCGATCAGGCTGACGGGCTGGCCGTGCTTGTCGGCCAGCGCGCGCACGTCGGCGGCGCACTGCTTGAGCACGCCGTCGCGCGGGCCGAAGTTGAAGCCCTGCCCCCAGGCCTTGGTCACGTAGCCGAGGCCGTCGAGGAAATTGCGCAGCGGGACCGTCGTGAAATCGTTCGCGCCCATGCCGGGGAACACCAGCACCGGATGACCATCGCCGCGCGGCAGGCGCCGCAGCCAGGGGGTGGCGGCGACCATCGCGCCCAGCTCCCAGAAGGCGCGGCCCTCGAGCATCATCAGTAAGGCGTTCGGCGGACGCAGCTCGTCGTCGGGGAACGGGGCGTCGGCGGCGGCGCTTTTTCTCGGAAGTCGGGGCATGCCGCAGAGAGGCAGTGAAGATCGCGCGATGTTAGCGGGCCGTGCCCGGCGTCTTTGGGGCGCTTGCCCTAGCCCGGGTTGTCGCTTTCGGGCCAGCTTTCCTGGCGGCGATCTTCTTCGCTGCGGGCTTCTTCGGGGCCGGTTTACTGATCGGCGGCGTCGGCGTAGCAGGGGCCGGGGCCTCCGCGGTGGCCGGCAGCGCCTGGAACTCGTCGAACGCCGCCTGCACATGCTGCGCGAGCTCGGCGACCTCGGGCATCGCCTCGCCGCAGGCGATCAGGCCGAATTCCAGCGACTGGTCGTAGGTTTGCACCGTGATGTTCAACGCCACGCCGTGCACGACGATCGAGGTCGGGTAGTTGGTCAACATGCGTGCGCCGGCCATGTAGAGCGGCACGGTCGGCCCGGGCACGTTGGAGATCGTCACGTTCGCGACCGCGGGGATGCGGTCGGCGACGCGCGCCTTCTCGTACAGCGAGCTCAGCCCCGCCATCAGCCACGGCACGCCGACGGATGGGAAGTCGGTCGGCATCAGGCTCTTCATCGCGCCCATGTTGGCCTTCATCGCCGCGGTGGCGGCGAGCACGTGGGCCAGGCGCTTGGTCGGGTCGGCGATGTGCGTGCCCAGGCTCACGATGGTCATCGTCGCCTGGTTGTTGGACGAGGTGTCGCCCTTGGCGCGGGTGGAGATCGGCACGCCGGCGACCATTGACTTGCGTGGCAGCGGGCCGTGCTTCAGGAAGTTGCGGCGCAGCGCGCCGCTGCAGATCATCAGCACCGCGTCGTTCAGGCTGGCCTTGTGCTTCCTGCGCGTCGCGTTGATCGCGGCGAGCGGCAGGCTGATCGAGGCGAACGCGCGCGTGTCCGACACCGTGGCATTGAGCCGCGTGCGCGGTGCCAGCGCGAGGTTGCTGACGCTCTTGGCGCCCTTCGCTCCGGCGCCCTGCCCCTTGAGCCGGGACGCGACCGCGGCGACGGTGCCGCCGGCCGTGTCGCCGACCTTCTGGCCCGCCATCTGCGACAGCACGCCGACGGTGCCGGGGATCGCCTTGACGGCGTCCATCACGAGACCGAGCTGGTTGCCGAGCGCGCCGCGCAGCATGTCGAGCGCGCTGCGCTCGCTGCGCACGCGACCATGTCGCTGCTGGTCGACCTCGCGGCCGGCGGGGCTCAGGTCGAGGATGGCCTGGCCGAGCGCGACCGCGGCCTGCCCGTCCACCGCGGCGTGGTGCAGCTGGGTGTACATCGCATACCGCTTGCTGCCACCCGGGCCGTCCTTCAGGCCGGTGAAGACGTGGAACTTCCACAGCGGGCGGCTGCGGTCGAGCAGCACCGGATGAAGCTTGCCGACCTGCGCCTCCAGCTCGGCCTGGCCGCTGCCCTTCTTGAGCTTGATGCCGACGATGTGCTGCTCGAGATCGGGCTCGTCGTCGACCCAGACCGGGTTGCTCAGGTTCAGCGGCATCTTCACCAGCTTCTGGCGCAGCGCCGGGGCCAGCACCAGGCGCTCGGCCATGTGGGCGCGCATGTCGGCGACGAAATCGCCCCGGTAGTCGGCCGGCAGCTCGAAGTTGTGCAGCGCGCCGACATGCATCGGCATCTGCGGCGTCTCGAGGTGGAGGAAGCTGGCGTCCAGGCCGGGCAGCTGTTTCATGGCGGGGCGCCTTTCGTGGGAAATGGCGACGATGCTAGTGCGCCGCGCGGCGGGCGACGTTGAGGGGAAGCCCTCGACCGCGCCGGTCAAGCCCCGATCAGCGCGCGGTTCGGCGCAACGCCGCGAGTTCGTTCGCGGCCAGTGCGGTCAGCACCAGCGCGCCGCCGCCGAGCACGTGGAAGGCCGGCGATTCACCGGCACCGAGCCAGGCCCAGGCGACGCCGAAGATCACTTCGAGCAGCGCGAGGAGCGAGGCCTCGGGCGCGCTCAGGTGGCGCGCCACCGAAACCGCCATCAGGCACGGGATCGACAGCTGCACCACGCCCAGCAGCGCGAGCAGCCCGAGGTCGTGTGCCGAGGCCGCGAAGGGCAGCGAGAACGGCAAGGTCGCCAGCGCCGAGAGCGCCGCGCCGATCAGCACGGCCGGCAGCAGGTCGATGTCGGCCTGGCCGCGGGTGTGCTGGATGACGACCCAGTTGATCGCCGCGGCGATCGGCACCCCGAGCGCGACCAGCGTGCCGATCAGGTGCTGCGGGTCCGCTGCGCTGAACTCGCGGGCGTACATCCAGGCGATGCCGATGCCGGCGACGACGATCGCCGCCCAGGTGCGCGCCGCGAGCCGGTGGCCGAGGACGACCCGCGAGATCAGCGCCGTCATCAGCGGCGCGCTCGCCATGGTGATCAGCACGTTGGCGACGCTGGTCATCGTGATCGCGACCATGAACGCGGTGAACATCACGCACCAGCACACGCCCGACAGCCACAGCGTGCGGCCGCCCTCGCGAAGCGAGCGCACCAGCGTCGCGCGGCCGCGGATCGCCGGCAGCAGGATCAGCAGCGCGATCACGGTGAATGCGCTGCGCCAGAACGTCACCTCGAAGCTGCGCGCCGCCTCGAGGTGGCGCGTCACGACGCCGGCGATGCTCCACATCAGCGTGACGACGATCATCGTCATCACCGCTCGCGAATGAGTCATGACAGCCCCTCGCCTGCGGAATACCGCAGTCGATCCCCCGGGGGGATCGGGCCTTGCTTGGGGCGGCCCGGCGCGGCGGCCCGCATCAGTAGTCCGACGCGCCCGCGCTGCCCGGTGCCAGGTTGTCGAACTTGGTCAGCGGCTTGTTGAAGAACAGCTTGACCGTGCCGGTCGGCCCGTTGCGCTGCTTGCCAATGATGATCTCGGCGATGCCCGGCTCCTTGCTGGCTTCCTTGTTGTAGTAGTCGTCGCGGTAGATGAACATGATGACGTCGGCGTCCTGCTCGATCGCGCCGGACTCGCGCAGGTCGCTCATCATCGGGCGCTTGTCGGTGCGGGTCTCGACGCTGCGGTTCAGCTGCGAGAGCGCGATCACCGGGCACTTCAGTTCCTTGGCCAGCGACTTCAGGCCGCGCGAGATCTCGCCGATCACGGTGGCGCGGTTCTCGTCGCTGCTGCCGCCGCTGCCGCTCATCAGCTGCAGGTAGTCGACGACGATCATGCCGAGCTGGCCGCATTGCCGCGCCTGGCGCCGCGCGCGGGCACGCACCTCGGTCGGCGTGAGCGCCGAGCTCTCGTCGATGAACATGCTGACGGTGCCGAGCTTCTCGACCGCCTCGGACAGGCGGCTCCACTCGTCGTCCTTCAGGCGCCCAGTGCGCAGGTTGCTCTGGTCGATGCGGCCGAGCGAACCGACGAGACGCAACGCCAGCTGCGCCGCGCCCATTTCCATCGAGAACACCACCACCGGCAGGCCCTCGCTGACGGCCACGTGCTCGGCGATGTTCAGCGCGAACGCGGTCTTGCCCATCGACGGCCGCGCCGCCAGCACGATCAGGTCGCCGGGCTGGAAGCCGGAGGTCATGCGGTCGAGGTCGAAGTAGCCGGTGCGCACGCCGGTCACGTCCTCGGCGCCGTTCTCGTGCAGTTCGGTGACGCGGTCCAGCAGTTGCACGACCAGCGTGTCCATGCTCTGGAAGCCCTGCTGGGACTTCGAGCCTTCTTCGCCGATGCGGAAGATCTTGCCCTCTGCCTCGTCGAGGATCTCGGAGACGTTGCGGCCCTGCGGGTTGAACGCGCTGGTGGCGATCTCGTCGCTCGCCGCCACGAGCTTGCGCAGCACCGCGCGCTCGCGCACGATCTCGGCGTAGCGGCGCATGTTGGCCGCGCTGGGCACGCTCTGCGCGAGCGCGTTCAGATAGACCAGGCCGCCGCATTCCTCGGCCTTGCCCAGGCCCTGCAACTGCTCGAACACCGTGATCACGTCGGCCGGCTTGGTCGCGCCGATCAGGCCGCCGATCGCGGCGTAGATGTGGCGGTGCTCGAAGCGGTAGAAGTCGCTCTCGACGAGCAGATCGCCGGCCCGGTCCCAGGCGCTGTTGTCGAGCAGCAGGCCGCCGAGCACGCTCTGCTCGGCCTCGACCGAGTGCGGCGGGATGCGCAGTTTGGAGACTTCGTCGTCAGGGCGGGTCGAGCTGGAATCGCGCGGTGGATAGACGGCCGACATCGTGGGAGGGTCCTGCAGACCGGCAGCGGCCCGGGCCTGTTGACAAGCCTGTGCACATCCGGTGGGTGAGCGGGTGATACAGCGGGAAAAGCGGGGCCCAAAGAGAAAGGCCGGCAAAGCCGGCCCTTCGGTTCGAGCGTGACGAGACCTTAGTCGGTTTCGCCGAGCACGACAACCTTGACTTCCACGACCACATCGGTGTGCGGCGCGACGGTCACGGTGTGCTCGCCGACGGTCTTCAGCGGACCGTTGGGCATGCGCACCTGGGCCTTCGCGACCTTGAAGTCGATGCGGGTCAGCGCATCGGCGATGTCGGCGTTGGTGACCGAGCCGAACAGGCGGCCGTCGACGCCGGCCTTCTGCGTGATGTGCACGGTGCGACCGCTCATCTTCTCGCCCAGCGCATTCGCGGCGGCGAGCTTCTCGGCGGCGGCCTTCTCGAGCTCGGCGCGCTTGGCTTCGAACTCCTTGATCGCCGATTCGGTCGCGCGGCGGGCCGCACGGGTCGGGATCAGGAAGTTGCGGGCGTAACCGTCTTTCACCTTGACGACATCGCCGAGGTTGCCGAGGTTGGCGACTTTTTCCAGCAGGATGATTTGCATGTGGGTGCTCCTCAGACCTTGTGCTGGTCGCTGTACGGCAGCATGGCCAGGAAACGGGCGCGCTTGATGCACGTCGTCAGCTGGCGCTGGAAGAACGCGCGCGTGCCGGTCAGACGGGCAGGCGTGATCTTGCCGTTCTCACCGATGAAATCGCGCAGCGTATCGATGTCCTTGTAATCGATCTGCTTGACGCCGGTGACCGTGAAGCGGCAGAAGCGCTTGCGACGGAACAGCAGCGATTGGGTATTGCGCTTGGGCTTGCGGTCCTTGGAGAACCGACCTTTACCACGTGGCGGGGGCATATTGACACCTCATTGATTCGAACAGTGAGCCGACTGAGTTCTGAGACTTCAATCCAGCTCGGTTACATGGAACACGACACCTCGGCCGTTGCGCTGCGATCCCAGGAAGCCGGCAAAACCGTGCTCGCTTCCCAACTCGAGCTTCTCGACGCGCGCTGTGATCTCACCGATCGCCCGGGCCCGGATATCGAACCAGACCTTGCGGGGCTTGCCGTCCTGCGTGACCTCCGATTCGTGCTTGAGGCTCAAATCGAGGGCCGGCAACCCGGCGGGGGTGTATCGCAACGCGCCTCGCTCCACCAGCTGCGCCGTCAGAACCAGCCGGTTCATCGGGCCTCACCGGGCAACGACTGGCGTGTCTTCAGGCCGAAGCCTCCTGTTGCTGGCGTTCCGGGCGGTCGCCGCCGCGGTCGCTGCGCTCACCGCGGTCACCACCACGCTCGGGCGGCGGGGACGACTTGCGCGAGTCTTCGCGCTCGACCATCTTCATCATCACCGAGGGCGTGGTCACGGCTTCGTCCTGCAGCACCGTCAGGTGGCGCAGCACGGCGTCGTTGAAGCGGAAGCCGGTCTCGAGCTCGACCAGGACTTCCTTGCTGCACTCGATGTTGATGCACAGGTAGTGCGCCTTCGCGAGCTTCTGGATCATGTAGGCCATCTGGCGACGACCCCAGTCTTCCACGCGGTGGACCTTGCCGCCGCCGGCGGTGATGACACCCTTGTAACGTTCCAGCATGGCCGGAACCTGTTCGCT
>JAZKIO010000102.1:0-18036 GCA_040384825.1 Pseudomonadota bacterium | reverse complement strand
CACTTCGACGTTGGACTTGTGGGCGGCCATCAGTTGTTCAGCGGTCATCATGGTGTGAGTCTCCAAAGGGTGGTGAGAAAAGGTCGGGAAAACTTGTTTCGGGTGCCTGCCAGCGCTGTGTCACGCGTTTGCTGCACTGCAACATGGACCGAAGTATAGCGGCGCTGCCCCGCGTTGCAAGCAATTTTTGCTGCAGTGCAGCAAGATTGTCGGATTTGGGTGTCGTCACAATCGCGCCACATGCCGATGCAAGCCTTCTACGCCGACCAGTTCGTGCTGCCGCTGCCGCCGGGGCACAGCTTCCCGATGTCGAAGTACCGCCTGCTGCGCGAGCAGCTCGAAGGCCTGCCCGGCCTGGAGATGTGCCAGGCGCTGCCGGCCACCGACGGCGAACTGGCGCTCGCCCACACGCCGGGCTACCTGACGGCCGTGGTCGAGGGCACGCTCAGCCCGGCGCTGCAGCGCGAGATCGGCTTCCCGTGGAGCGAGGCGATGGTCGAGCGCGCGCGGCGCTCGGTCGGCGCCACGATCGCGGCGGCGCGGGCCGCGCTCGGCGGCGGCGGCGTCGCCGCCAACCTGGCCGGCGGCACCCACCACGCCACGGCGGAGAAGGGCGGCGGCTACTGCGTCTTCAACGACGCCGCGGTCGCAGCGCGCCTGATGCAGGCCGAGTGGCACCGCACGCGCCGCCAGCTGCTGCGCGTGGCCATCGTCGATCTCGACGTGCACCAGGGCAACGGCAGCGCGTCGATCTTCGCCGAGGACCCGACCGTGTTCACGCTGTCGCTGCACGGCGCCAAGAACTTCCCGTTTCGCAAGGAGCGCAGCGATCTCGACGTGGACCTGCCCGACGGCTGCGGCGACGTCGCCTATCTGGAGGCGCTCGACGGTGCGCTCGCCGAGCTGTGGCGCCGCCACGCGGCCGCGCCGCCGGGGCTGATCTTCTACCTGGCCGGCGCCGACCCGCACGAAGGCGACCGGCTCGGCCGGCTCAAGCTCACGACCGCCGGCCTGGCCGAGCGCGACCGCCGCGTGCTCGCCGCCGCGCGCGAGCGCCGCATCCCGGTCGCGCTGTCGATGGCCGGCGGCTACGGCCGCGTCGTCGAGGACACGGTGCAGGTCCACCTCGGCACCATCCGCGCGGCGATCGAAAGCTGGCGGCAATGGAACAATGCGCCCCCATGAGCAGTTCCCCACCGCCCGCCAGCTTGCGCCCGGCGCCGCAGCCGCGCGATGCCTACCGACACTTCAGCAGCATCTCGACGCGCTGGATGGACAACGACGCCTACGGCCACATCAACAACGTCGTCTACTACAGTTACTTCGACACGGTGGTGAACCGCTACCTGATCGAGGCCGGCGTGCTCGACGTGGAGCGCGGCGCGGTGATCGGCCTGGTGGTCGAGACGCATTGCAACTACTTCGCGCCGCTGTCGTTCCCGCAGGTCGTCGATGCCGGGTTGCGCGTCGCGCAGATCGGCGCATCCAGCGTGCGCTACGAGATCGGCCTGTTCGGCGGCGGCGCGCCGCTGAGCGCCGCCTGCGGCCACTTCGTCCATGTCTACGTCGACCGCGCCACGCGCCGGCCGGCGCCGCTGCCCGCTCCCTTGATCGACACCCTGCGAGGATTGCTTTGAACCCGAACTCCGTCCCCACGCCAGTCCCCACGCCAGAGCAGACCGCCGCGGTCGACACCGCGATCGTCACGCGCCGCTCGCTGCGGGCCTTCCTGCCGACGCCGGTGCCGCGCGAGACCATCGAGGCGATCCTCGAAGTCGCGGCGCGCTCGCCCTCGGGCACCAACACGCAGCCGTGGAAGGTCTACGTGCTGACCGGTCAGGCCAAGGCCGAACTCTCGCGCAAGGTGGCCGCCGCCTACGACGACCCGGCCGAGCGCGCGCAGCACAGCGAGGAGTACGCCTACTACCCGACGGAGTGGAAGTCGCCGTTCATCGACCGCCGCCGCAAGGTCGGCTGGGACCTGTACGGCCTGCTCGACATCGCCAAGACCGACAAGGCGCGCATGCATGCGCAGCACCGCCGCAACTACGAGTTCTTCGACGCGCCGGTCGGCATGATCTTCACGATCGACCGCGTGATGCGCCAGGGCAGCTGGCTCGACTACGGCATGTTCCTGCAGAGCGTGATGGTCGCGGCGCGCGGGCGCGGGCTCGACACCTGCCCGCAAGCCGCGTTCACGCAGTTCCACCGCATCATCACCGCGCATGTCGGCGCGCCGGCGGACGAGCAGGTCGTGTGCGGCATGTCGCTCGGCTGGGCCGATCCGGCCGCGATCGAGAACACGCTGGTGACCGAGCGCGAGCCGGTCAGCGGCTTCGCCCGCTTCCTGGACTAGCCGGTCGCCACTCTCCTCTGGATGCGCTGAAGGAATCTGCCGTGAGCCAACCCGCCGTACTCGTCTGCCGTGCCGTGTTCCCCGACATCGTCGATCGCCTGCGCGAGCACTTCGACGTGGAAGACAACCCGAGTGACGTGGTCTGGACGCAAGCCGAACTGATCCAGCGCCTGCAGGGCAAGGCCGGCGTGTTCATCACCGGCACGCAGCCGATCGACACCGCGCTGCTCGATGCCTGCCCGCAGCTCAGGGCGGTGTGCAGCATGGCGGTCGGCTACAACAACGTCGACGTGCCGGCCTGCACCGCGCACGGCGTGGTGGTGAGCAACGCGCCCGACGTGCTGACCGAGACGACCGCCGACTTCGGCTTCGCGCTGATGATGGCCACGGCGCGCCGCATCGCCGAGAGCGAACACTTCCTGCGCAGCGGCGCGTGGACGAAGTGGAGCGTCGATGCCTTCGCCGGCACCGACGTGCACGGCGCCACGCTCGGCGTGCTCGGCATGGGCCGCATCGGCCAGGCCGTCGCGCGGCGCGGCGCGCTCGGCTTCGGCATGAAAGTGATCTATCACAACCGCTCGCGGCTCGATGCCGCGATCGAGACCGAGCTCGGCGCGCGCTGGGTCGACAAGGACACGCTGCTGCGCGAAAGCGACCACCTCGTGATCGTGGTGCCGTACAGCGCCGCCTCGCACCACCTGATCGGCGCCGCCGAACTCGCACTGATGAAGCCGAGCGCGACGCTGACCAACATCGCGCGCGGCGGCATCGTCGACGACGCCGCGCTCGCGGCCGCGCTGCGTGACAAGCGCATCGCCGCGGCCGGGCTCGATGTGTTCGAGGGCGAGCCGAGCGTCCACCCCGATCTGCTGACCGTGCCCAACGTGGTGCTGACCCCGCACATCGCCAGCGCCAGCGTGCCGACGCGCCGCGCCATGGCGAACCTGGCGGTCGACAACCTGATCGCTGCGCTCGGCTTCGGCCCGCAGGCGGGCAAGCCGCCGACCGCGCTCAACCCCGAGGCGCTGTAGGCCCGTCGCCGGCCCGCTGTAGGAGCGCACCCACAACCGGCTGCGCGCCTCCCCGATCTGCGCCCCCTCGCGACCGTGTGATCATCCAGCATGGATGAAGCGACCAAGAGGCCCGCGCGCTGGGGCCGCATCGCGGGGATCGCGGTGCTGGCGCTGGTCGTCGCCATCGGCATCTGCGAAGCCCTGGGCTGGCCATTCCTGGCCAGGCCGATGGAGCAGTGGCTCGGCAGTGCGCTGCAGCGCCGTGTCAGCCTGAGCGCAGACGCCGCCACCGCGCCGCGCGTCAAGATCCACCTGCTGGGCAGCGTCGACCTGAACGCCGCGTTCATCGAGATCGGCGCGCCGCCATGGAGCGACCAACCCTACATGCTGCGGGCACGCGATGCGCGCATGAAGCTCGGCTACGGCGACCTGTGGCGCGCGCGCGGTGGCGAGCCGCTGCGCATCCGCGAGCTGCGCGCCGGCGCGCTGGACAGCCGCATCGAGCGCCGCGCCGACGGCCGCGCCTCGTGGCAGTTCGGCAAGCAGACCGACAAGCCCGACACCGCGGACACGCCGTCCCGTCTGCCGGTCTTCGCTCACCTGCAGGTCGATTCGGGCACGCTGAGCTACCGCGACGCGCTGATCGCCGCCGAACTCGACGCGACCTATTCGCTCGTCGAGGGCGCGAACGTCTCCGCGGCCGGCGTGCAGGCCTCCGGCCAGGCGACCGGGCTGCAGTTCGTCGGCAAGGGCACGTACCAGAAGCAGCCGGTGCGCATCGAGCTGAAGACCAACGGCGTGCTGCCGGTGATCGCCGAGGACGCGGCGCAGACCGCGCTGCCGGTGGTGCTGGAGGCGCGCATCGGCGGCGCGGTGCTGCGCTTCAACGGCACCGCGACCGACGCGTTGCACCTGACGGCGCTGAAGGGCCGCTTCAGTGTCCAGGGCCCGTCGTTGGCGGCGCTCGGCGATCCGCTGAACGTGACGCTGCCGACCACGCCGCCGTTCCGCGCCCAGGGCCTCATCGCCAAGGACGGCGTGGTCTGGAACGCGGTGTTCGAGCAGGCGACGATCGGCGCCAGCCGGCTCGCCGGCGCGTTCACCTACGACCCTCGGCCGGCCCGCCCGGTGCTCGCCGGCCGGCTCACCGGCACCAAGCTGCTGCTGGCCGACCTGGGGCCGACGGTCGGCACGCCCGCGAAGAAATCGGCCGCCGTGCCGGACGTGGTGCCGACCGCCGCCGCGCAGCGCGACACCGCCGCGCCCGGCCACGTCCTGCCGAACCGCGAGTTCGACCTGCCGTCGCTGCGCGCGATGGACGCGAACGTGCTGGTCGACATCGACAACCTCGACCTGGGCAGCAGCTTCCTCGAGCCGCTCAAGCCGTTGCGCGCCCACCTCGTGCTGATCGACGGTGTGCTCACGCTGCGCGAGCTCGAGGCGCGCACCGGGCAGGGCCGCCTGTTCGGCAGCGTCGGCCTGGACGGCCGCGGCGCGGTCGCGAAGTGGACCGCCGACCTGCGCTGGAGCGCCGTGCGGCTGGAGAGCTGGATCCGACAGGCCCGCGCCGACGATGCGCCGCCGTGGGCGACGGGGCGGCTCGACGGCCAGGCGCGTGTGGCGGGCGAAGGCAAGTCGACCGCGGCCATCCTCGGCAGCCTGCGCGGCGGCGTGCGCATGCAGGTCAGGGACGGCACGGTCTCGCACCTGGCGGTCGAGGCGCTGGGCATCGACGTCGCGCAGGGACTGGGCATGCTGATCAAGGGCGACGACGCGCTGCCGGTGGAGTGCTCCGTGGTCGATCTGGTGGCCGACAAGGGCCTGCTCAAACCGCGCGCGCTGGTGATCGACACGCGCGACTCGACGATCTGGGCCGACGGGTCGCTGTCGCTCGCAACCGAGTCGATGGACCTGCGCGTCGTCACGGCGCCCAAGGACTTCAGCCCCCTGGCGCTGCGCACACCGGTGCACATCAAGGGCACCTTCGCCAAGCCGGCGTTCTCGCTCGAGACCGGGCCGCTGGCCAAGCGGGTCGGCGCCGCGGCCCTGCTGGCCCTGCTCAACCCGATCGCCGCGATCCTGCCGCTGATCGACACCGGCAATTCGGACGACGCGAAGCGCGGGAGTGACACTTGCCGCGCGCTCTCGAAGCGCATCGCCGCGAGGCCGTCGCTCGCCGCGCCACCGGCGCCGAAGCCGGCCGCGAAATCGAACGCCACGGCACCCGCGCGCCCGCGGTAGGACAAGAACTACGGGGCCCTGCGGCCCCGTCCGCTGGCTCCCGGTTCGACCGATTTCGATACTCCGATCACCGCGGAGAGACACCGCAGACACGAAAGGGACGAACCCCATGTTCACGCTTCGACACTGCAGGACCGGCCTCGCCGTCGCCGCCATGCTGGCCGCCACCGGCTCGTTCGCCGCCACCGGCAACCGCGCCGACTACAACGCTGCCAAGGACCGCATCGGCGCCGAGTACAAGGCCGACAAGGCCGCGTGCGATTCGCGCTCCGGCAACCAGAAGGACATCTGCATGGAGCAGGCCAAGGCCAAGGAAAAGGTCGCGCGCGCCGAGGCCGAATACAACTACACCGGCAAGCCGGCCGATGCGAACAAGATCGCGGTTGAGAAGGCCGATGCCGGCTACGCCGTCGCCAAGGAGATGTGCGACGAGAAGGGCGGCAACGCCAAGGACGTGTGCGTGAGCGAGGCCAAGGCCGAGCACAAGAAGGCCCTGGCCGATGCCAAGATGAGCAAGAAGGTCGGCGAGGCCCGCAACGACGCCGCCGAGGACAAGCGTGAAGCCGACTACAAGGTCGCGACCGAGAAGTGCGACAGCCTGGCCGGCGATGCAAAATCCGCCTGCATCAGCGCCGCCAAGTCGCGCTACGGCAAGACCTGACCTGGCGTGCCACTCAGCCCGTGAAAAAGCCGGCTCGCGCCGGCTTTTTCATTTCTTCGCGGCGTCGCCGGGGCTCGGCCGGTCCTCGCCTTTCGAGTGCGACTTGCCGATCTGCTCGGCGCGCTCCATCTCCTCGGCCTCCTGGGCCGTCTCGGGTGCGGCGGCAGCTGCAGCGTCGTCGACGCTGCCCGATTCGACGAACTCGCGCGCCGACTTGTCGTAGCGCCGGGTGGCCTCGTAATTGCCTTCTCCCTGCAGATCCTTCTTGTCGGGTTGGGGGTCGCTCATGGCTGTCTCCGTGGTTGGGGTGGTCCGACAATAGAAAATTGCGCTGCTCGTCGCGAGCGGGCGATACCGCTCGCCGCGGTAGGTGCCGTCCGACAGGGTCGGGAAACGGATCGTCTGGGGAGAGGGAGCCATGAAAATCGTGCCGTGTGCTGCATGCCCGCTGCGGGCCTTGCCGCTGTTCGTCGAGCAGTCCGAATCCGAGCGGGCGCTGATCGAGACGCTGAAGCGCGACCAGGTCGTCGTGCTGGCGGACCGCGCGATCATCCACGAGGGCCAGTCGGACGCGCCGCTCTACACCGTGCTCAGCGGCTGGGCTTTCCGCTACAAGACGTTGAGCGACGGGCGCCGGCAGATCCTCAACTTCCTGCTGCCCGGCGATTTCATCGGCGTGCAGCAGAAGATGGGCGACGCCGCCGCGCACGGCGTGCACACCCTCACCGACACCGTGCTGTGCGTCTTCCAGCGCGACGCGCTGTGGGAACTGCACCGCTCCGCGCCGTCGCTCGGCTTCGCCGTCACCTGGCTCACCGCGCACGAGGAGTCGGTGGTCGACGACACGCTGCTGTCGGTCGGCCGGCGCAATGCCGAGGAGCGCATCGCGACGCTGCTGATCCTGCTCTACAAGCGCGCCGCCGCGCTGCTGCCGGACGCCGATTCGGCCGGCGTGCCGTTCCCGCTGACGCAGCAGCACATCGCCGACGGGCTCGGGCTCTCGCTGGTGCACACCAACAAGACGCTGCGCAAGCTCGAGCGCCGCGGCCTGCACCGCATCGAGGACGGCCGCCTGCACCTGCTCGACGTGCACGCGCTGGCGCGCATTGCCGACCTGTACGGCGACGGCAAGCCGGCGCCGCGCCCGCTGATCTGACCCCGCGCCGGGGACCGGCGACGCGATCCCGTCCTACGCGGCTTTCGGTGCGCTCCGACCGGCCGAAGCGGGGCTGCTCGATACGCTTGCGGTCATGGTCAGGCGCGCGGAGGGGCCGCGGCGCCGCCCAGATCCCTCGTAGGAGCGCCACATGCACCGCGATCGCCAGCACCAGGCCGGGCTCAAGTCCGAACGTCACCCGGGTCGCCGCGAATGGGAGCCGACCGGCAACGATGCCCACCAGCTCGAGGCGCGCGAGCATGCGCGCCAGCCCGACAAGGGCCACAAGACGCACGCCCTGCGCTCGGCCGAGGCCGAACGCCAGATCCGCGAACTGCGCGCCCGCTACTGACATCGACCGCCCCATGAGCGCCCGCATGCACCGCACCGCACCCGTGGTCGCCCTGCTGGCCGCGCTGACCTGGACCGCGGCCGCGCGCGCCGACGAGGATGTCGCCCACGGCGCAGCGCGCACCGTCGCCGCACTGACCGGTGCCGGCCAGAACGACGCGCCGCGGTTCGTTCGCGAGGACGCGGTGCCCGAGACCCTGCGCACCGCACCCGGGTTCCGCGGCGAGGCCGCCGAGATCGGCTACCGCTGGTGGATCTCGCGCGGCCGCGCCGACCTGGGCCTGGGCCTGGGCACGCTCGCCTACTCGATCCGCCCGGTCGGCAGCAGCGCCGGGCTCGTGCCCGACTCGGCGGCCAGCGTCGTCGCCTCGGGCACGGTGCTGACGCTCGGCATGCGCTACCGCACCTCGGACCGCTCGTCGGTCTTCGCCGATGCGGCGAGCTGGCGAGGCGGCGGCGGCTTCGACGGCGGGGACCAGGTGGCGGGCAAGGTCGGCGTCGAGTTCAAGTCGGCACAGTCGCGCTTCAACATCGCCTACGGCGGCCTCGGCGTCAAGCTGGCCGGCGACGCGCGCATGACCGTGCGCATGCGGCGCGGCGGCCTGGGCATCTACATGCGCACCAAGTTCTGAACCCCACCACTCCGGGCCTTCCCATGACCGAGCCAACCGCTCCCAAGCCGCCCCGCGGCACGCCGAACGTCGACCTGACCGATGCGGACGATTCCAGCAACCCGCACATGCCGCACGACCGCGACGAGCGCGTCGGCATGACCGACCGCAAGCCCGACGAGACCATCCGCAAGGGGCACGACGACGTGGAACGCGGCGTCAAGGACACGACCCGCGGGACCGAGGCCGACACCGCCTACAAGAAGCTCAAGACCGGGCGCTGAGGCGCGCGCCACGCGCGCGCTGCGTTCGGACTCGCCGCGGCGCGCGGCTTCTCGCACGCCGCGCCTGCTTCAACCCTGCATCAGGTGAGCGAGGCGCTGGCCCGGGCGGGTGTGTTCGGCGATCACCTTGAGCAGCACCACCAGAGCCGGGCCCAGCAGCAGGCCCCAGATGCCCCAGATCGCGCCCCAGAACACTACACCGATGAACACGGCCGCAGCGTTCATCTTGGCCGCGCGCCCCTGCAGCCAGGCCGTCACGACGGTGCCGATCAAGGTGGACAGCACGACCACGAAACCCGCCATGCCGAATGCAGCGCTGAGCGTGCCGTGCGCGAGGAAGGCCTCCGCGGCGCCCAGGCCGGTCAGCAGCGCCATGCCCAGATAGGGCACGACGTGCAGGATGGCTGCGGTGAGGCCCCAGCCGCCCGCGTCGGGCAGGCCGGCCAGCATGAAGGCGGCCCACACGGCCAGGCCGACGACCGTATTGGTCACCAGCAGCACGCCGCCGTAGATGTGGATCTGCCGTACGCACTCCTTGGCGGCGTGCTCGGCGCGCAGCCGCAGGCCGGGCCGCTCGTCCCACAGATCGAGCACGCGCGTGCCCAGCGACTCGCCACCGACCAGCACGAAGAACGCGATGAAGAACACGATGGTCAGGTCGGCCGCCAGCTTGAACAGCACGCCCGAGCCGCTGACGGCACTGTCGCGAAGCGCGACCGTGGCCGTCTGCGAGATGCTCACCGCCGGCTCCGAGGCCGCGGCTGCAGCGGCGGCGGCACTGGCGGCGGCGGCCTGGCGCGCCGCCGCGGCCTTGCTGCGCACGGTCGCCGTGGTCGTCGGCGCCTTGACGCCGGACATGCGGTCGGCGGCCCGGTCCAGCTCGCGGAACGCCTCGCGGGCCCGCTTGAGCACCGACTCGGCACCCGGCTCGCTGTCGGCCACCTGCTGCGCGACCAGCGTGATCATGTCCGGCACGCGGCCGGCGACCCGCGCGAGCTGCTCGCCGAAGGCTGCGCCCGCCATGCCGATCGCGCCGACGACGATCGCCAGCGTGATCGTCACCGCCACGATGCGCAGCCGCACGATCCGCGTCAGCAACGCGGCCAGCGGCATCACCAGCAGCGCCAGCATCAACCCGGCCGTGACCGGGATCAGGAACGTTCGACCGAACCACAGCATCGCCACGATCGCGAGCGTGGCCAGGACGGTCGTGGCGACGCTCGAGTTCGGTTGCGTGGTGGTGTCGGGCGGCGCAGCGCTCATGGCGGTCCTGGTGAGGAGTCGTTCGGTCGGGCAAATGAAAGCCCCGTGATTCGCGCGGAATCCGGGGCCTGGAATCGGGCCGACACTTGCCGGCCCCTGGGTTGCGGCGCTGGAATTACGGGCGCACGGCGATGGCGTTACGGACGCTCTTCACGCCCTTGACGCCCGAGGCGATGTTCTCGGCGGAGCTGCGCTCGGTGGCGTTCTTGGCGAAGCCCGACAGCATCACCGTGCCGTTCAGCGTCTCGACCTTGATCGAGGCGGCGTCGACGGTCTTGTCCTCGACGAACTTGGCCTTCACGGCGGTGGTGATCGCCGCGTCGTCGACGTAGGCGCCGACGGTCTCCTGACCGCGCGTGACCGCGCAGCCCGAGGCGGTGATGAGCGCGAAGACGCAAAGGGCCGAGGCGAGGGTGGTGCGTGCTTGCATGGTGTGTTCTCCTGAGTAGTGAGCAGAGTTATGACGTGTTGGGTGGCTGGGAGCCCGCCACCGGGGGCGAACGCTTAGTTGTCGGTCATCCAGTCGCTGAGTTCGTCGGCGTGTTCCTGTTCCTGGCTGAGGATGCCTTCGAGCATGCGGCGCGTGGTGGAATCCTTGTCGCCGATCAGGTGGATCATCTGGGTGTACGCCTCGATCGCCACGCGCTCGGCGATCAGGTTGGCCTTGATCATCGACTTGAGCTCGGTGGAGTCGTCGTAGTCGGCATGGCTGCGGGTGAGCAGGGTGGCCGGCGAGAAATCGGGTTCGCCGCCGAGCTGCACGATGCGCTCGGCGATCTGGTCAGCGTGCGCGGTTTCCTCTTCGGCGTGCACCAGGAACTCCTCGGCGATCTTCGGCGACGACAGGCCCTTGGCGGTGAAGTGGTGGCGCTTGTAGCGCATGATGCAGACGATCTCGGTCGCCAGCGCATCGTTCAACAGCTTGATGATGTCCTCGCGCCAGGGGCCGTAGCTCGGCACGACAGCGCCCTGGTCCAGGGATCGCTTGGCGGCCTCCAGGCCGGCTTCGTCCAACGCGAGACGCTCGACGTTCTTGGGTAGCGTGGTGACGTTGCCGGTTTCTGTATTCGCGCTCATGAAGACTCCTGGGAAAGGGTGAGGGCCGGGTGGCTCAACGGGCGGCGCCGATGCCGAGCAGCGCCAGCAGCACCACCAGGACGAACAGCACCAGGAACACGACGAACAGGATCTTCGCGATACCGGCTGCACCTGCTGCGATGCCGGTGAAGCCGAACAGGCCCGCCACGATCGCGATCACCGCGAAGATCAGCGCCCACTTCAGCATCCCGTCCTCCTGTCGTGCAAGCTCGGCCGTGCTTCCGGGCCCGCCCTGGTTTCGATACCGAACTGTAAGAAGGAGTGGCAGCGCGGCCCATCGGAGCGCCACGCGGGGTGCTGTAGGACGGGGCCGCGCTACGGCACGAACCATTCCACGTGCTGATCGCCGTGGCGGCCGAAGTAGGTCACGCGTCGGCCGCCCAGAAAAGCGACGTACGACTGGACGCCGGCGAGCATCGCGCGGGCACTGAACGCCCGGAACGCCTCGCCTCGGGTCTGGCTGTCCAGAATGGCCGCGCGAAGTGCCGGCAGATCGAAGGCGGCCGCGACCGGCGGCAGCCCCTCGAACGTCAGCGGCGCGATCACCACGCCGCCCTGTGCGCCGTAGAACGTGAGCTGCAGCGCGCGGTAGTCCACCAGATAGCAGTCGACGTCTTCCTCCATCAGGCGCGAGATGATCTCGGGGAACGGCATCGAGCCGCTCAAGGTGGCAGCAGCGAGCCGGGCGATGGTGGCAGCGTTCATGGGCGATCGAGTCCGGAAGACGACAAGGCGCGATGCTGGGCCCGTTCAGACGCGCAGCAGGCCCCGGAAGCCGCGCGCCGCGTAATACGACTGCGCACCGTTGTGATAGGCGAACACCCGCCCGTAGCGGCGATCGCAGAAGAGCGCGCCACCGAGCGCGCGCACGTCGTCGGGCGTGGCCACCCAGCTGGAGGTCTTGGTGTCGAACTCGCCGAGCGACTGCAGCGCGCGGTACTGCGCTTCATCGAGCAACGCGATGCCCATCGCGGCAGCCGCCTCGACCGCGCTGCCTGCGGGCTTGTTCTCCTTGCGCGAATCCAGCGCCGCGTGGTCGAAGCACAGGCTCCGCCGGCCGGCCGGGCTCTCCGGCGAGCAGTCGCAGAAGAGGAGCCGGCCCGAGGCCTCGTCGAGCCCGATCACGTCCGGCTCGCCGCCCGAGGATTCCATGCGCGCGAGCGCGTCGAGCGCGGCGGGGTTTGCGTCGAGCCTGGCCAGGACATCGGGCCAGCCGATACCGCGGTGGCGTTGAACGTTCTTCGTGAACCGGTCGCTCAGCAGGCCCAGGAGCGCGCGGCGTGATTCGTCAGAGGGAAGGGCTTTTGGCATGGTCCGGGTAGTTCGTGTCGAGGCGAGTGCAATGGGATTCCGTCACTTTCGCATGTCGGCTGAAGACGAGCTCCTGGCAATGCTCACCCTTGAACAGGGTGCTGCGCGACTCGACGAGTCGCATTCCAAGCTTCTGCAGCACACGGATGGACGGGGCGTTTCGAGAATCGGTGACGCCGACGAAGCGCAGAGCGGGGGAGGCCTCCCTCACCAGTTCCAGCGCGCCGTGCGCGGCGGCCGTGGCCACTGCGCGCCCTTGGGCTTCGCGGCTGACCGTGAACCCGATCTCGACCTGGGTCGAATCGATGCCCAGGTGCAGTCCGACGTCACCGACGAGCCGATCTGTCGAAGGATCCGCAATCGCAAGAACGGAGGGGTCACTGTTTCACTTCCGCTGGCAAGGGAGGACGATTCTTGCGATAGGAGTTCTTCACGGCGATCCTGCCGTCTCGGAACGAGAACAGATCACAGCCGTTGACTTCGACGCGGCTGCCGTCCGTTCTCGTGCCTGTGAACGTCCATTCTGAAACGCCTCGATCGCCGTCCACAAAATGACGCGCGTTGCCCCAATGGGAATCCGGGAAGGTCGACCAGACCTCAGCGTAGCCAGCTCGCACGGCCGCGGAGCCGACATAGCGCGTGCCGCAGGCTTCTGGTCCACCAGAGGCCTCGAACACACAGTCCTCGGTCATGAACGACATGAGCGCATCGGCGTCATGGCGGTTCCAGGCATCGGCGAACTCCTTCAGAGTCTCCGCGGTGACCTCACGAGCTTCTCGAGTCATGCGACGCCTCCAGTTCAGGTTCGACACCTTGCAAGTGAATGCTCCCCGCATGAGCGATGCAGGTCAAGTGGGCAACGCCAGGGGCGTGACGATGCGCCGAAAGACGGGTCGCTGGATGGCGCGCAAGAAAGTTGATGGCGATGATGGCGGGAGTAGTCCGCCCGCAGACAGCATGAGGTGCCAAGAACGCGGCGCAGTGCGCCTGAAACCCTCGACGCGCCGGCGTTCTTGCGGCTAAACGCACTTCGAGCTGCTGAATGCGCTCGCGTTTGCACGTTGTTCAGACCTTTCTTAACGGTACTTCGCAGCGGTGATGAACTGACCGAAGGTCTCGCACCAGACCACGACGGTCGAGTAGTTCTGGGGCAAGATGCCGGCCGGGACGGGAACCAGGAAGTTCTCGAACGTCTTCACGTCGCCCACACGCACCATGCTCTTCTTGACTCGGTTGAAGTCTGCCTCCGTCTCCACAAACTCGGGCGACAGGTAGAGCTTGTAGTCCGGCCCCGGCGCGAGCCGCCCGACGTGCGAGATGGCCTCCCGCCCGATCGACACGGTGCCTTCACCCCAATGAAGCGCGTCGCTGTCCTTCAGGTCGCGCTTGAACTGGCCGGTGAACAGGACCCCGGCCGTCGCGGCCCTGATGTCGTCCATGGTGGGGGCAGCCGGTGCGATCAGGATGGGCAACGCGTAGATCCCCGCGGCGAAGCCGGCGGCGGCGACAGCTGCGTGCGACGCGGCGAGCAGGAGGGCCTTGCGTAGGTTCATGGGGTTTCGACTGGTTGGGCGAACGGCAGATTTCGGTACCGCGGGGGTTGCCCGCTCGATCGAATGATCAGGGATGGCCGCCGACTGCGAAACCCCGCCCGAAACTGGCGACAAACCCGAGAGTTACAAGCGCCGAGACGAGGAGCCAACCGTTGCTGTGATCAACCAGCATAGCCGAGGACTGAGACTCGGCTCGACTTGAGTTGCGATATGCGAGCCATAGCAGGCCAACGGCCGCACCCAAACTTTGTTGTGCGGCCTCGCGAACGGCAGGTAGCACGGGGCCAGCGAAAAAGAGGGCCGCGGCGCAGGACACCGCACCAGCGACGAGATATGGAACGACCAGCGGCGTGCCTGGACGCAGGTGCAATGCAATGAGTGCAAGCGACCGATAGTAGAGAAACACACCCAGCACGCCTATGAGGCACCGCCAGAGCCAACTTGGTTGAAGCGCGAGGCCTCGAAGTACGAAAGCCCAATCGCCAGTATTGGTGACTGCGGAGAAGATGAAGTAGCCCGCGCCCCACAGGAGATTGAAGGCCATTGCCAATGCCAGGAACAGACGCCAGTCGGCCGAAAGCGACCGCCGCATGTGCAAGACTTTGTACAACCCTGCGCCAACTGCAAGGTTCATGAGTGGGCCAGCAGCATCGGTGACTGGTCCTCCAGTGGCGCAGCGAAAGTAGACGGAGGTGAGTAATGTGACGTGACCGCCAATGGCGATGCACATGCCGCCATGACCGACGGCCTCGTGCGAGACGCATGCGACGATGAATGCGAGCGCAGCAATGGCGGCCAACGTTGGGTAACTGTGCGAAGGCGGCTTCGCGGCCATGGAATGCCTAACGTTTGACATCAGTGGCGGGCGAGTTGCTCGAAGCGGCCCTTGATACATCCGCTCGAAGGAGAGGTAGGGCAGCACGGCTCTGTTGAAGGAACTGGAAGTGCCGGCCGCGACCAGCGTGCCGGCGAACACGGGCTTCTCCCCAGGGCGCGGCTTCTGCCCTCGGGTCGGCGCTTTCAAACCGATGATTCGCGGCCACTACGGCAACGCTTGCAACTGCGCCGACAAAGAGGGCGCTAGGCGGAGCGAACAGAGGGAACAGAGCAAGCTCATTGGCGAATGTGAAGGCAAAGACTGACATCGCCAAAAACACTGTGAGTCTTGAGAAGCTGGCGCGTTGAAATGCGCGGGCAATCAAGCAGCCAACTGTTGCCCAGCAGGTCGCGATGATGAATGCGAACGTCATTCAGAGCCCTCGGTTGCTTGCCGCCTCAGGTTTGACTTAGGCGGCGTGCCGTTGGCGCGAGAACTTGCACCGATTGAATTTACACACGCTAGACGAGCAACGACATTGCAATGGTGTTGACGTACTCATCGTTCACTCGCATGCCACGAACCTTGCAGCCCTCGACTGAAAAGCCCAGTTGTCTATACAGAGCCAAGGCAGGTTTGTTGTCTTCGCGCGCCTCAAGCTCGACACGAGTAGTTCCAGCTCGCACTGCGAGGCGCAAACACTCATCAAAGAGCGATCTGCCCAAACCTCAACCACGATACTCTGGCACGAGTCCCATCCCAAGCGAGCCACAGTGGCGCAAGGTGGGTTGCCAACCAGGCACGATGTCGCACCAGCCAATGACTCGCGACAGCCCAGTACCGAAGCCCGCTTGCGGCATGCGGAGCATATGCGGAGCGGATGAGCACGGTGAGTGCGGCAATGTTCTCCATTTCCGAGACTTCACGACAGCTGAGGACTGGCATTTGGTTCATGCGGCCTAATGTTTGAGGTAAGCGGCAGAACCCGGTACCCCTGAGGCTGTCCGCTTGACCGAAGGGTTAGACGACACCTTCACGCAACCCTGCCAATGAGAAAGACAACCAAGTTTGCCAGCAATGCTAGGGCAAGGCCAAGGGCCATTAGCGCGAACGTGCGCACTGCATAGCCGAACGGAGCTTTGCCGCTTGGGCTCGGGGTGGGCTGATCGCCCGAGATGGGAAGGCGCTCGGAAAGCAGCGGAGCAAGTGCGAAGCCAATGAGAAGGACAGGAACGAAGTACAGAGGATGGAACACCAGCCGCTGCATACTGACACCGCGGATGAATCCGACACCTTCACCGATGCTCAGTGTCAAGCCGACGACCATGGTGAAGGCGATAAGCAGGTACAGCGAGTACCGCATACGTCGGAAAATTTGCATCGCGTCGCTCTCTGCCTGTGGCGCCTAACGTTGAAGGTAAGCGGCGTGCCGCAGGCACGTCCGCTTGAGCGACAGGTTAGGCGGCATTCGCTTCACCTGAGGATGAGCCAAAAAGCAGGTGCTAAGCAAGGTAACCCCAACAACAATGACCATCGGGCCAACTTTGGCTGAACTGGTCCGCTCCTTGCCGCACTGATGACGTGTGCGAACACTCCGGTGACGACAAGCGAAAGGCCGAGCAAGAGAACGAAAAGCAGGCCGGGTATACCTACCGCCTTTCCCTCTTGCTGAAGTTTCCACAGTAGATGCGTGGCATGCAGCACAACGCCGACGGACACGAGGGCTGCCGCAGAACACCAGAGCGAAAGCAACAGACGAAGTGAAAGTTCGCGCATGCATGCCGTCTAACGTTGCAGTTCAGCGGCCGTCGTCGGCGGTCCGCTGGGACGACGGGTTAGGCGGAACCCCCTCCAATGAAGGAAAGACCAGTGCATCGCGACTGCTACGCAGAGCAAATTTGCTCGGTATGCGAACAGCTCCGGCGGCTTGCAGGTTGAACAAGCGGGCATGCCCGTGAAGACCGGCCATAGAAGTGTGATGACGGTGACCGAACCCGCCGTTAGACCAAGGACGGTCACCGGACCGATTTGTACGACTGCACGAATAAAGCTTGCGAAGACACGCAACAACGAAAACAAAGCCCACCAGCCTATGACATAGGCCAGCCAGAGCGCAGGTGTCGCCGCGATGAGCATGATCGCAGTCATTGCATGCAGCACGAGCGCAGGTAAGACAGCGACAACGAGTCCAGTGATCACGAGCGTCGCATTGGCGTACCAGGTGGTAGTGGATGTCATGGTTCGCGTGCGTAGCGCCTAACGTTTGACTTAAGCGGCGTGCCGAAGGCACGTCCGCTTGAAGGAAGGGTTGGGCGTCATTCGCATAGAGCATGCTGCAATGGCCGGGTTCAATTCTCGCCGAACGTACCTGGCGAAGCTTTGATGAAGGTTGAGAGTTGCCGGCAAGTCTCGGCGTTCCAACGCTTTTCGCCTATGCGTAGGTTGCACGACCAACGAATGCGTCGCTCAACCGGCCTTCCGTTGATTGAGTCTGCAATTAGGCGCGAATAGATCCTCGCACGCTCGACTCCGTGAAGTCGTTTGGCCGTATAGCCGCCTTCCTCGGACCCAACAGCATCAAGAATGGCGATCTCCAGCAGGTTTTGCGGGACGTCATTCGCGTTGCTTTCGACATTGATGTTTGCACCGCGCTCGACAAAGAGGGTAACGAGTTCCGGTTCGGTGCACTCCTGAAGAATCGTTCGTCCGCGCTGCAACGCGTTTACATCTACCAGCTTCGTGTCGAGGACCAAAGAAAATGCGACACGGCGGCGCGTACGTTGCTCGTCGGTTAGCAACATGTCGTAGTCGCAGGAAAACAGAATGCCCGGTGGCATCTTCAAGCTCATGCCCATTGGCGTTCCCAGTAGAAAGCGAACGACTCCAAGGTTGCCCGCACGAACCGCGACGGGCAGTAGTGGGACTGGGACACAGACCGCATTCTTGTCGTGCGTGCCTTCGAGCAAGTCGAGGGCTTGCTGTTGGCGCCACTGCTGCCTTGCCTTGTCACCACCAGCGAGCAGGTGAGTGAACTTCGTAGCAACGCCGAGATTCTTCTCTTTGTAGCTTATCCAGTTCAGTACTTCGCGCTCAACGTCTTCTGATCGTCCAGACTTGAGTGCCTTGCCCAAGGGGCCTCCCGACGGATCTCCGCAACCACCACTGTCGCCAATGGCGTTCGCCATCGGTATCGCGCAGAACGCGATCACAACGGCGAGCGTTATCTGAAACATCGACGAGTGACCCGCAACCGTGCGAGACGGCGAGAAGCCGAAGAGCACAGCGCGACGCGGCGAGCAGCAGCCAACCGTGGCGCAACGA
>JAZKIO010000101.1:0-60680 GCA_040384825.1 Pseudomonadota bacterium | reverse complement strand
ACGCTCGCCGCCTACCTGATCGGCTCGCTGTCGTTCGCCGTGATCGTCAGCCGCGCGATGGGCTTGAACGACCCGCGCACCTACGGCTCCGGCAATCCGGGCGCCACCAACGTGCTGCGCTCGGGCAACAAGGCCGCGGCGGTCGTGACGCTGCTGCTCGATGCGCTCAAGGGCTACGTCCCGGTGGTGCTGGTGCAGCAGTTCGGCCCCGCCTGGGGGCTGTACGAAGGCACGCTGGCGCTGGTCGCGCTGGCTGCCTTCCTCGGCCACCTCTGGCCGGCGTTCTTCCACTTCAAGGGCGGTAAGGGCGTGGCGACGGCGGCCGGCGTGCTGCTCGGCCTGAACCCGTGGCTGGGGCTGGCCACGCTGGCGACCTGGCTCATCATCGCGGCGTTCACCCGCTACTCGTCGCTGGCCGCGCTGGTGGCAGCGGTGTTCGCGCCGTTCTATCAGATCCTGATTTGGGGCGGCGGCCCGGTCGCCGTGGCGGTCGCGGCGATGGGCGGGCTGCTGATCTACCGGCACCGCGCCAACATCGACAAGCTGCTCAAGGGCACCGAAAGCAAGCTCGGCCAGAAAGTGGCCGCCACCCGACACCCCTCACCCAAGCACGGAGCGAAATCATGACCCAGGGCCTGCGCCGATTCCACGTCGGCGATCGACTGTCCGAGATGACCATCCACAACGGCACGGTCTACCTCGCCGGCCAGGTGGCGACCGACGCCTCGGCCGACATCCGCGGCCAGACCGAGCAGGTGCTGGCGGCGATCGACAAGCTGCTGCACGAGGCCGGCACCGACAAGGCGCGCATCCTGATGTGCCAGATCTTCATCAAGGACCTGGCCGATTTCCCGACCATGAACGAGGTCTGGGAAGACTGGCTCGCGCCCGGCGATGCGCCGCCGCGCGCCACCGTGCAGGCCAACCTCGCCAAGCCCGACTGGCGCGTCGAGATGGTGGTGACGGCCGCGGTGTGAACACGCCCGCCGCACCCTCGAGCGCGACGCCGGTGCGCTCGCTGCTCGGGCTGGTGACCGCGGTGGTCGTCGGCAGCGCGGCGGTGCAGGGTTTCCAGTGGTGGTCGGGCGAGCGGCTCGGCGCGCAGGTGGCGGCCGCAGCGCAGCCCGGCGACATCCACATGATCGCGTCGGTCACCTGCATCTACTGCGCTGCGGCGCGCGCCTGGTTCGACGAGAATCGCGTGCCGTTCACCGAGTGCCTGATCGAGCGCGACGCCGTCTGCGCCGCCAAGTACAACGCGCTGATGGCGCCCGGCACGCCGGTGATGCTGGTGCGCGGCCAGCGCCTGCTCGGCTTCGACGCCCGCGCGATCGCCGACGCGCTCGAACGGCGACCGCCTCTCCAACCTCGACCCACCACATGATCCAACGCGTTCTCACCGGCATCACGACGACCGGCACACCGCACCTCGGCAACTACGTCGGCGCCATCCGCCCGGCGATCGCCGCGAGCCGCGAGCCGGGCGTCGAGAGCTTCTTCTTCCTGGCCGACTACCACGCGCTGATCAAGTGCGACGAACCGGCGCGCATCGAGCGCTCGCGGCTCGAGATCGCGGCCACCTGGATCGCCGGCGGGCTCGACACCGAGCGCGCCACGTTCTACCGCCAGAGCGACATCGTCGAGATCCCCGAGCTGACCTGGCTGCTGACCTGCGTCGCGTCGAAGGGCCTGATGAACCGGGCCCACGCCTACAAGGCCGCGGCCGACGCGAACATCGCCGCGGGCGAGGACGTGGACGCCGGCATCACGATGGGCCTGTTCAGCTACCCGATCCTGATGGCCGCCGACATCCTGATGTTCAACGCGCACCGCGTGCCGGTGGGGCGCGACCAGGTCCAGCACATCGAGATGGCGCGCGACCTGGCGCAGCGCTTCAACCACCTGTTCGGGCAGGGGCGCGAGCTGTTTGTGCTGCCCGAGGCCGACATCGACGAGCGCGTGGCCATGCTGCCCGGCCTCGATGGCCGCAAGATGAGCAAGAGCTACGACAACACCGTGCCGCTGTTCGAGGGCGGCGCGAAGGGCCTGCGCGACGCGATCGCCCGCGTCGTCACGGACTCCAAGCTGCCCGGCGAACCGAAGGACCCGGACAGCGCGCACCTCGTGTCGATCTTCGAGGCCTTCGCGGACGATGCCGAGCGCGCGGCGTTCCGCGCGGAGCTGAAGGCGGGCATGGGCTGGGGCGACGCGAAGGCGCATGTGGTCGAGCGCATCGAGCGGGACATGGGCCCGCTGCGCGCGCGTTACGCCGAGCTGATGGCGCACCCGGAGCGCATCGAGGAGACGCTGCTCGAAGGCGCGCGCAAGGCGCGTCTGGTGGCGGCGCCGTTCCTGGCCGAGCTGCGCGACGCCGTCGGCCTGCGCCGCATGGTCGCGGTGGCCGCGCCGGCGGCGGCCGCCAAGGCCAAGGTCGCGCTGCCGAGCTTCAAGCAGTACCGCGAGGCCGACGGCAAGTTCTACTTCAAGCTCGCCGCCGCGGACGGCCGCGTGCTGCTGCAGAGCGATGCGTTCGAGTCGGGCCGCGAGGCCGGACAGTGCGTCGCGCGGCTCAAGGCCGAGGGCGTGGCCGCGGTGCCGGATGCGCCGGTCGCGCACGGCGTGGGCGTGAGCGCGCAGGACGTGGCGGACGCGCTGGCGGCGCTCGCCGCGCCCTGATCGGCCGCTTCAGTAATTTAGGCCGATGGCGGTGCGCACGTGGCGCATCGTCGCGCGTGCCACGCCGCGCGCCTGCTCGGTGCCGACCTCGACGATCCACTGCACCTGCTTCGGGTTGGAGAGGTAGGCCTCGGCGCGTTCGCGCCACGGTTGCTGCTCCTTGACGATCGCGTCGATCACCGGCTGCTTGCACTCGAGGCAGCCGATGCCGGCGGTGGTGCAGCCGGTGCGTGCCCAGGCCTGCGTGTCGGCATCGGAATACACCGCGTGGAACTGCCACACGGGGCAGCGGTCCGGGTCGCCCTTGTCGGTGCGGCGCACGCGGTCGGGATCGGTCTGCATGCGGCGGACCTTGCGTTCGACCTCGGCCGGCGCCTCGCGCATCGCGATGTCGTTGCCGTAGCTCTTGCTCATTTTGCGGCCATCGAGGCCGGGCAGTTTGGCGGTCTCGGTCAGCAGCGTCGCGGGCTCCGGCAGCACCGTCTCGCCGCGGCCGTACAGGTGGTTGAAGCGGCGCGCCACCTCGCGGGTGATCTCGACGTGCGGCGCCTGGTCTTCGCCGACCGGCACGAACGCGGCCTGGTAGATCAGGATGTCCGCGGCCTGCAGCAGCGGGTAGCCGAGGAAGCCGTAGGTCGCCAGGTCCTTGCCGCGCAGGTTCTCGATCTGGTCCTTGTAGGTCGGCACGCGCTCGAGCCACGACAGCGGCGTGCCCATCGCCAGCAAGGTGAACAGCTCGGCGTGCTCGGGCAGGCGGCTCTGGATGAACAGCGTGGCTTTCGCCGGATCGATGCCGGCGGCGAGCCAGTCGACGACCATGTCGTAGACGTTGCGCTCCAGGTCGGCGTGGTCACCGTAATGCGTGGTCAGCGCATGCCAGTCGGCAACGAAGTAGAAGCAGTCGAACTCGTCCTGCAGCTTGACCCAGTTCTTGAGCGCGCCGTGGTAGTGGCCGAGGTGCAGGGCGCCGGTGGGGCGCATGCCGGAGAGGACGCGTTGCTTCATCCGCACGAGTTTAGGGGCCGCTGCTGGGTACACTGCGCGCCCTGTGAAGCGAATCGTGATTCTGATCTCGGGCCGTGGCTCGAACATGGAAGCCATCGTGCGTGCCTGCGCGACCGAGGGCTGGAACGCGCGCGTCGCGGCGGTGATCGCCAACCGGGCCGATGCGGGCGGACTGGAGTTCGCGCGCCAACACGGCATCGCAACGGCGGTCGTCGATCACACCGCGTTCGAAACGCGTGCCGCGTTCGATGCCGAACTGGCGCTGACCATCGAGGCGCACATGCCCGACGTGGTGGCGCTGGCCGGCTTCATGCGCATCCTGACCGACGAGTTCGTGGCGCAATTCCAGGGGCGGCTGGTCAACGTGCACCCGTCGCTGCTGCCGGCGTTCACCGGCTTGCACACGCACCGCCGCGCGATCGAGGCGGGCTGCAAGCTCGCCGGCGCGACGGTCCACTTCGTGACGCCGACGCTGGACCACGGCCCGATCATCGCGCAGGCGGTGGTGCCGGTGCTGCCCGGCGACACGCCCGAGGCGCTCGCCGCGCGCGTGCTGGAGCGCGAACACGTGCTGTACCCGCGCGCCGTGCGCTGGCTCGTGCACGGCCTGCTGCGCAACGCCGACGGCATCGTCACGCACATCAAGGGCGAGCCGCAGCTGCTGCGCTGAGCGGCCTCAGATGAGGCTGGCGGCGATGTTGATCGTGAACGCGAGGATCGTCGTGTTGAACACGAACGACAGCACCGATTGCAGCAGCACGAGGCGCCGCATCGGGCGGCTGGAGATCGTCACGTCGGAAGTCTGCGACGCCACCGCGATCGTGAACGAGAAGTAGAGGAAGTCGCCGTAGTCGGGCTCGAAGTTCCGGTCCGCCTCCGGGAACTTCAGCCCGCCGTCGTCGCCCGCGCTGGCGTGGTACAGGCTCGCGTAGTTCAGCGAGAACAGGGTCGGCACCAGCAGCCACGAGGCGACGACCGTGCTCAGGGTGAACAGCACATGGGGCCAGGCGTTGCGCGGCCCGGCGGCCTTGGCAGCGGCGAGCTCCATGAAGATGGCGCCGAAGCTCGCCAGCGCGCCCAGCGCCACGATGGCCAGCACGGTCATGGCGCCTTCCGCCTGCGCCAGGGCGACGCGCTTGAGGTGCGCCTCGTCCGAATGCAGCATCGTCCACCCCGTCCAGGCGAGGTAGAACCACGCGCCCACGTTCCAGCCCATCAGACCGCGGGCGAGGGTGCCCTCGACACCGACCGGCGCCAGCGCCGCCACGGTGCCGAGCACCGCCGAGACCACGATGTGCGGGTGGGCGCGGAGGTGGCCGACGAACGCCCTCACGCGCCGTCCATCGGTTCGAAGCGCGGGCGCGCCACGCCGTCGATCGTCACCGTCTCGAAGAACATCGCATGCGGCCGCACCCACCAGCCGGTGCTGTTGTAGAGCGGGCGGTAGACGACGAGCGGTTCGTGCGTCTCGCTGTGCCGGGCCACGCCGATGACCTCGTATTCGCCGCCCTTGTAGTGCCGGTAGCGGCCGAGTGGCGTGGCGGGCAGGTCGGGCAGGGCGGCGGCGTCGGTCATCGGCCAAGGATAATCCGACCATGCACCCGAACGCCCTGCTCGAACTCGCCACCGAACTCATCCACCAGGTCCTGCAGCTCAGGCACCCGGCCGATGGCGTGGTGTCCGACTTCTTCCGCCAGAACCGCGCCTTGGGCAGCCGCGAGCGCCACACCCTGGCCGAGACCACCTACACGGTGCTGCGGCAGCGGCTGCTGTTCCAGCACCTCGCGCAATCCGGCAAGGGCGAGATGGAACGGCGCCTCGCGGTGCTGGCGTGGCAGGGCAACGAGGGTTTCCTGCGCGCCGCGCTCAGCGAGCCCGAGCAGCAGTGGCTCGCCCAGGTCAGCCAGGTCGACCGCAGCGCGCTGCCCGAGAAGCTGCGCCACAACCTGCCCGACTGGCTGGCCGAGCGGCTGCAGGCCGCGGTGGGCGAGGAGTTCTGGCCGCTGGTGGAGGCGATGAACCAGGGCGCCGGGCTCGACCTGCGGGTCAACACCTTCAAGGCCAAGCGCGACGACGCGCAGGCCGCGTTCAAGGCCGAGAACATCGAGGCGCTGCCGACGCCGTATTCGCCGCTCGGCCTGCGCATCGCCAGCAAGCCGGCGCTGCACAAGCTGGCCGTGTTCATGCGCGGCGACGTGGAGGTGCAGGACGAGGGCAGCCAGTTGCTTGCGCTGATGACCGGCGCGAAGCGTGGCGAGATGGTCGCCGATTTCTGCGCCGGCGCCGGCGGCAAGACGCTGGCGCTCGGTGCCGAGATGCGCAACACCGGCCGCCTGTACGCGTTCGACACCTCCGGGCACCGCCTCGCATCGCTCAAGCCGCGGCTCGCGCGCAGCGGCCTGTCGAACGTTTACCCGGTGCAGATCGCGCACGAGCGCGACGAGCGCATCAAGCGCCTGGCCGGCAAGCTCGACCGGGTGCTGGTGGATGCGCCGTGCTCCGGCCTGGGGACCCTGCGCCGCAATCCCGACCTGAAGTGGCGCCAGACCCCGCAGGCCGTCGAGGAACTGCGCGTCAAGCAGGCGGCGATCCTGGCCAGCGCCGCGCGGCTGCTGAAGCCGGGCGGTCGCCTGGTCTACGCCACCTGCAGCCTGCTCGACGCCGAGAACGAGGAGATCGCGCAGGCGTTCACCGCGGAGCGGGGGAAGGATTTCGCCGTCGTTCCGGCCGCCGAGGTGCTGGCGAAGGCGCATGTGGCGCAGGCCGAAACGCTGGTGCGCGGCGACTACCTGCGCCTGTGGCCGCATCGGCACGGAACAGACGGTTTCTTCGCCGCCGTCTGGCAGCGCCATTGAGATCGCCCGCCACGCCTTGACATGACTCAATCAGGCGCCGGCAAACCCGTCATTTCAAAGGGCTTTGCCTCGGGGCGGTCCCTTACAATGCTGCACCCGCGCGTCAAGCGGGCACAAAGGTAAAAATGGATTCGTTGATGATGGTTCGGGATGCGCTCGTGAGCTGGCTGGCCGATGGGCTGGTCGGGGCCTCGGGTTGGCAGGTGCTGGTGTACACGCTCGTCGTGACGCACATCACCATCGCCGCGGTGACGATCTTCCTGCACCGTGCGCAAGCGCACCGTGCGCTCGAACTGCACGCGATCCCGTCGCACTTCTTCCGCCTGTGGCTGTGGCTGACGACCGGCATGGTGACCAAGGAGTTCGTCGCCATCCACCGCAAGCACCACGCCAAGTGCGAGACCGAGGAAGACCCGCACAGCCCGCAGACGCGCGGCATCAAGGCCTTGCTGCTGACCGGCGTCGAGCTGTACCGCGCCGAGTCCAAGAACGCCGAGACGATGGTCAAGTACGGCAAGGGCACGCCCGACGACTGGATCGAGCGCAACCTGTACACCCGCTTCAGCTGGCAGGGCGTCGGCGTGATGCTGCTGCTCAACGTGAGCCTGTTCGGCGCGATCGGCATCACCGTCTGGGCGGTGCAGATGGCCTGGATCCCCGTGATGGCGACGGGCATCATCAACGGCATCGGCCACTGGTGGGGTTACCGCAATTTCGAGGCGCCGGATGCGTCGCGCAACGTCACGCCGTGGGGGATCCTCATCGGCGGCGAAGAACTGCACAACAACCACCACACCTACCCGACCTCGGCGCGCTTCTCCGTGAAGCCCTACGAGTTCGACGTCGGCTGGGTCTACATCCGCGGCATGGAAATGATCGGCCTGGCCAAGGTGCGCACCACGCCGCCGATGCTCAAGCTCGGTGAGGTCAAGCCGGTGGCCGACGGCAAGACGCTCGAGGCGATCATCGCCAACCGCTACGAGGTCATGGCCAAATACGCGCGCAGCCTGCGCCACGCCAGCCGCGCCGAAGTGGCCCGCCTGAAGGCCGAGGGCCAGCCGAGCGCGGCCAAGCTCGCCAACATGGAACTGGCCCGGCGCTGGCTGCACCGCGACGAGGACAAGATCCCGCACGCGGTGAAGGCGCAGGTCGCGGCCGCCGTGGAGCACAGCCCGGGCCTGGCCAAGCTGGTCGCGATGCGCGAGGAACTGCGCTCGCTCTGGACCCGCACCAACGTGTCGGCCGAGCAACTCGTCGTCGACCTGCAAACCTGGTGCAGGAAGGCCGAGGAAAGCGGCATCGCGGCGCTCCAGGAGTTCGCGCTCAAGCTGCGCGCGGCACACGCCTGACGCGCCGAGCGCGCTTCCGCTTTGCCCAGGGCCGCTGAATGCGGCCCTTTTCTTTGGCCCGCCCCCGGGATGCGGCGGGCAACAAAAAACCCGCCGGCGGCGGGTTCTTCAGCGAAGCGCGGGGCGCTTACTTCAACTTCGTTTCCTTATAGGTCACGTGCTTGCGTGCCTTGGGATCGAACTTGATCATCTCCAGCTTTTCAGGCGTGGTCTTCTTGTTCTTGTCGGTCGTGTAGAAATGACCGGTGCCAGCGCTGGATTCCAGCTTGATCTTCTCGCGTCCACCTTTTGCCATGATCGGTGCTCCTTAGATTTCGCCGCGGGCGCGCAGGTCGACAAGGACCTTCTCGATGCCCACCTTGTCGATCAGGCGGAGCGCCGCGTTGGAGATGCGCAGGCGCACCCAGCGGTTCTCGGCCTCGACCCAGAAGCGGCGGTACTGCAGGTTCGGCAGAAAGCGACGCTTCGTTTTGTTGTTCGCGTGGGAAACGTTGTTACCCACCATCGGGCCCTTGCCCGTGACCTGACAGACGCGTGCCATGACGCTTCTCCTAAACGATTAGATCCGGCGCTTGTTTCGGACTTGAAAACAACCGCCGGTACCGGAATTTCGGCAAAGACCGCGAGTATAGCAGGTCAAACGACCCCGCACGCCCGTCACTGCTCGAGAAAGCGCTGGGCGTCGAGCGCCGCCATGCAGCCCGTGCCGGCGCTCGTGATCGCCTGGCGATAGACGTGATCCTGCACGTCGCCGGCCGCGAAGACGCCCGGCACGCTGGTCTGCGTCGCCATGCCCGCCAGGCCGCTTTTCGTGATCAGGTAGCCGTCCTTCATCTCGAGCTGGCCCTTGAAGATCGACGTGTTCGGTTCGTGGCCGATCGCGATGAAGCAACCCGTGAGCTTGAGCTCCGACGTGGCGCCGTCCTTCGTGCTCTTCAGCCGGACACCGGTGACGCCGGACGTGTCGCCGAGCACCTCGTCGAGCGTCTGCCAGAGGTGCAACTCCATCTTGCCCTCCGCGACCTTGGCGTGAAGCTTGTCGACAAGGATCGGCTCGGCGCGAAATTTGTCACGCCGATGGATCAAATGAACTTTGGTTGCAATATTGGACAGGTACAGCGCTTCCTCGACGGCGGTGTTGCCGCCGCCGACCACGCAGACCTCCTGGTCGCGATAGAAGAAACCGTCGCAGGTGGCGCAGCCGCTGACGCCCCGGCCCATGAACGCTTCCTCCGACGGCAGGCCGATGTACTTGGCGCTGGCGCCAGTGGCCAGGATCAGCGCGTCGCAGGTGTACTTGCCCGAATCGCCCACCAGCGTGAACGGCCGCTGGCTGAGGTCGACGCTGTTGATGTGGTCGAACACGATCTGCGTGTTGAAGCGCTCGGCGTGCTTCTGGAAGCGCTGCATCAGGTCCGGGCCCATCACGCCATCCACGTCGGCGGGCCAGTTGTCGACGTCGGTCGTCGTCATCAGCTGCCCGCCCTGCGCCATGCCGGTGATCAGCATCGGTTTGAGGTTGGCCCGCGCGGCGTAGACCGCTGCCGTGTAGCCCGCAGGCCCGGAGCCGAGGATCAGGACGCGCGCGTGTTGGTCAGGTGTTTTCATGGGGTTCTTGGGTGCTGCCAGGGCCGCACGACCCTGTGACGCAGGAGTCTGACATGGGGTCGATCGGGCTGGCGCGCCACGGATTAATGGTGACAATAGGGAAATTGTAGGCAGCCGGCGAAACTGGCCTGCCGCCTGCGATGGCATGCCTCACGCCCGGGCCGTGTCGGCCCGTGGCAAGGGCCTGTTCTCAACAAGAAGCAAAGGCAAATCCGCATGGCGATGTTGTCCAATCTCGATCTGATCCGGCGCGTGCCGCTGTTTTCCCTCCTCACCAACGACCAGGCGCAAGGCATCGCCGATGCGGTCGTCAAGCGGCGCTTCAGGCGCGGCGAGATCGTCGTCGAGCACGGCAAGAAATCGAATGCGCTGTTCATCCTGCTGACCGGCCGGGCGCGGGTCCTCACGGCCGATTCGCGCGGCCGCGAAGTGATCCTCGCGGTGCTGCAGCCGGGCGATTACGTCGGCGAGATGAGCCTGATCGACAACGAGCCGCACTCGGCCACCGTGCGCGCGGAGGTCCAGACCGACATGCTGATCCTCGGCCGCGCCGAGTTCGCCCGCTGCCTGCCCGAGAACTCGAGCCTCTCGTACGCGATCATGCGCGGGCTGGTGCAGCGCCTGCGCAGCGCCGATCGTCAGATCGAATCGCTCGCGCTGCTCGATGTCTACGGCCGCGTCGCCCGCACGCTGCTCGACATGGCGGAGATGGAAGGCGAGGTGAAGACGATCCGCAACAAGGTCTCGCGCCAGGATCTGGCCAAGGTCGTCGGCGCCTCCCGCGAGATGGTCAGCCGGGTCATGAAGGACCTGGAGGAGCGCGGCATGATCGAGACCCAGGAAAACGGCTCGGTCATCATCAAGGAACAGTTGACGCAGAGCTGATCGGCCACAATCCGCGGATGACTTTCCCCCTCGGTTCGCTCCGCTCCGACGGCCATGCCGCCGGTGGCCTCGTCCCCGGCTCCGCGTCCTTCTCCCGCAACGCCGCCGCGCCGCACCATCCGGCCGGCTGGCGCGCCCAGCTCGGGCTGCTGATCGGTGGCGTGCTGTGGTTGCTGGCAGTGCTGGCACTCGCCACCCACAACGCGGCCGATGCCGCGTTCTCCACCTCCGGCATCGCACCGGTCACGCTCAACAAGGCCGGCGCGCTCGGCGCCTGGTTCTCCGACATCGCGTTCTTCGTCTTCGGCTACTCGGTCTGGTGGGCCGTGGCGGTGGCGTTGCGGGCGTGGCTCGGCTCGCTCGCCGGGGTGCTGCGCAGCGACGCTGCGACGCCGGTCGCGGCAACCGGAACGCCCCGACCACTGTGGCTCTTCTGGGTCGGCCTGGCGCTGCTGCTCGCCGCCAGCTCGGCGCTGGAATGGACGCGCCTGTACCAGTGGGAAGGGCGCGTCGCGGGCGGCCATGCGGGCGGTGCGGTCGGCTACACGCTGGGCCACCTGAGCCAGCAACTGCTCGGCTTCGCCGGCTCGGGCGTGTTGTGGATCGCCGTGCTGGTGGCCGGGATCGCGATGGCGCTGCGCTTCTCGTGGCTGCGGCTGGCCGAGCGCATCGGCGCCTGGGCCGAGTCGCTGCGCGAGCGCCGCGTGGAGCGCATCGAGCGTGCCGAGGACGTGCGGGTCGGCGAGCAGGCGCTGCGCGAGCGCGAGGTGATCGTCGATGTCGAACACCGGCTGCACGAGGACCACCTGCCGATCGTCATCGAGGCCGCGGTGGTCGAGGTGCCCAAAAGCGAGCGTGTCGTCAAGGAACGCCAAAAGCCGCTGTTCACCGAGCTGGCCGACACCAAGCTGCCGCAGGTCGACCTGCTCGACGCCGCGCCCGGCCGCACCGAGAGCGTCTCGCCCGACACGCTGGAGATGACCTCGCGGCTGATCGAGAAGAAGCTGAAGGACTTCGGCGTCGAGGTGCGCGTGGTCGCGGCCTCGCCCGGCCCGGTGATCACCCGCTACGAGATCGAGCCGGCCACCGGCGTCAAGGGCTCGCAGGTGCTCAATCTGTCGAAGGACCTGGCGCGCTCGCTGAGCCTGGTCAGCATTCGCGTGGTCGAGACGATCCCCGGCAAGACCACGATGGCGTTGGAGCTGCCGAACCCGAAGCGCCAGACGATCCGCCTGTCAGAGATCCTGGGTTCGGCGGTCTACAACGACGCGAGTTCGCAGCTGACGATGGGCCTGGGCAAGGACATCGTCGGCAACCCGGTCGTCGCCGATCTCGCCAAGATGCCGCACTGCCTGGTCGCCGGCACCACCGGCTCGGGCAAGTCGGTCGGCATCAACGCGATGATCCTGAGCCTGCTCTACAAGGCCGAGGCGCGCGATGTGCGGCTGATCCTGATCGACCCGAAGATGCTCGAGATGAGCGTCTACGAGGGCATCCCGCACCTGCTGTGCCCGGTCGTCACCGACATGAAGCTCGCCGCCAACGCGCTGACCTGGGGCGTGGCCGAGATGGAGCGCCGCTACAAGCTGATGAGCAAGATGGGGGTGCGCAACCTCGGCGGCTACAACAAGAAGCTCGACGACGCCAAGGCGCGCGGTGAGCTGATCCCGAACCCGTTCAGCCTGACGCCGGAGCAGCCCGAGCCGCTGGAGCGCCTGCCCAACGTCGTGATCGTGATCGACGAACTCGCCGACCTGATGATGGTCGTCGGCAAGAAGATCGAGGAACTGATCGCGCGGCTGGCGCAGAAGGCCCGCGCCTGCGGCATCCACCTGATCCTCGCGACGCAGCGGCCGAGCGTGGACGTGATCACCGGTCTGATCAAGGCCAACATCCCGACACGGCTGAGCTTCCAGGTCAGCAGCAAGATCGACTCGCGCACCATCCTCGACCAGATGGGCGCCGAGGCGCTGCTCGGCATGGGCGACATGCTGTACATGCCCTCGGGCACCGGCTTCCCGGTGCGGGTGCACGGCGCGTTCGTCAGCGACGACGAGGTTCACCGCGTCGTCGAGTATCTGAAGAGCCAGGGCGAGCCCAACTACATCGAGGGCATCCTCGAAGGCGGCGTGCTCGACGACGGCCCCGATGCGCTGACCAGCGAGGGCGGCGTGATGGGCGGCGGCGAGAGCGACGCGATGTACGACCAGGCGGTCGCGATCGTGCTGCAGCACAAGCGCGCATCGATCTCGCTGGTGCAGCGCCATCTGCGCATCGGCTACAACCGCGCGGCGCGACTGCTGGAACAAATGGAGAAATCCGGGCTCGTATCCAGCATGTCCACCAACGGTAACCGGGACATCATCGCCCCGAACCGCCCCGCCGAATGATCACCAAGCTGCTTGCCGCGCTCTCGCTGAGCGCCATGGCGTTCGCCGCCCACGCCGATTCGGTCGACACGCTGCGCGAGTTCATCCGCGACGTGAAGAGCGGCCGCGCGCAGTTCACCCAGACGGTCACGTCGCCGGACGGCGCGAAGAAGAAGACGTCGACCGGCAGCTTCGAGTTCGCGCGGCCGAACCGCTTCCGCTTCGCGTATGCCAAGCCGTTCGAGCAGATCATCGTCGCCGACGGCCAGAAGGTCTGGATCTACGACGCCGACCTGAACCAGGCGAGCTCGCGCAAGTTCAGCTCGGCACTGGGTGCCACGCCGGCGGCGCTGCTCGCCGGCGGCTCGCTCGACAAGGACTTCGAGCTCGCGCCGCTGCCCGCCAGCGACGGCCTGGAATGGGTCGCCGCCACGCCCAAGGCGAAGGACGGAAGCTTCAAGTCGGTTCGCGTCGGCTTCCGCGGCAAGGACCTGGCGGCGGTCGAGATCGTCGACGCGTTCGACCAGCGCTCGCTGCTGCAGTTCAGCCAGTTCGCGCCGGGTGTGGCAATCGCGCCCGAGACCTTCCAGTTCAAGCCGCCGCCGGGGGCGGACGTCGTCGAGCAGCCGTGAGCCTTGCCGACGAGCCGCTGCTCCCGTTCGAAGACGAGCTCGATGCACCGCTCGCCGAGCGCCTGCGCCCGAAGACGCTCGACGAGGTGATCGGCCAGCAGCACCTGCTCGGCGAAGGCAAGCCGCTGCGCGTGGCGTTCGCGTCGGGCAAGCTGCATTCGATGATCCTGTGGGGCCCGCCCGGCGTCGGCAAGACCACGCTGGCGCGGCTGATGGCGCAGGGTTTCGACGCGCTGTTCATCGCGATCTCCGCGGTGCTCGGCGGCGTCAAGGACATCCGCGATGCCGTCGAGCGCGCGCAGATCGCGCGCCACGGCGGCAGCCGAACGGTCGTGTTCGTCGACGAGGTGCACCGCTTCAACAAGGCGCAGCAGGACGCGTTCCTGCCGCATGTCGAATCGGGCCTGTTCACCTTCATCGGCGCGACCACCGAGAACCCGTCGTTCGAGGTGAACTCGGCGCTGCTGTCGCGCGCGATCGTTCACGTGCTCAAGCCGCTCGGCGACGACGACCTGCGCGAGCTGCTGGCGCGTGCCCAGGCACTGCTCGGCGCGCCGCCGATGACCGAGCCGGCGCGCGACCGCCTGATCGGCTATGCCGACGGCGACGCCCGGCGCCTGCTCAACGCCTACGAAAACCTGATGGGCACCGCCGAGGGCGTAAAGGAGATCGACGAGGCCTTGCTCGAACGCTCGCTCGGCGAGCAGCTGCGCCGCTACGACAAGGGCGGCGAGCAGTTCTACGACACCATCTCCGCGCTGCACAAGGCCGTGCGCGGCAGCGACCCCGATGCCGCGCTGTACTGGTTCGTGCGCATGCTCGACGGCGGCGTCGACCCGCGCTACGCGGCCCGCCGCATCGTGCGCATGGCGACCGAGGACATCGGTCTGGCCGACCCGCGCGCGCTGCGCCTGGCACTCGACGCGGCCGAGACCTACGAGCGTCTCGGCTCGCCCGAAGGCGAACTCGCGCTCGCGCAGGCCGTCGTGTACCTCGCGGTCGCCGCCAAGAGCAATGCGGTCTACGCGGCCTACAACGCAGTGCGCGCATTCATCAAGCAGGACGGCACGCGCGCCGTGCCGCTGCGCCTGCGCAATGCGCCGACCGCGCTGATGAAGGGGCTCGACTACGGCAAGGGCTATCGCTATGCCCATGACGAGGCCGGTGGCTTCGCGGCCGGCGAGTCCTACTGGCCCGACGACGTGCGCCCGCCGCGCTTCTACCAACCCGTCGACCGCGGTCTCGAGATCCGCATCGGCGAGCGTCTGGACGAGCTGCGCCAGCTCAACGAGGCCGCGCGCAAGGCCCGTTGACCGCGTCGGTCCTGATACGGATTTGATGCACCATTACCGGGAAAGTCAGGGTCGGTAGCGCCTGCGCCGGCTTCTAGAATCCGCTGCGCCCGGCGAAGGCTTGCCGCGGCGGGCCGTCGGCGCACTCACCGTGGCCGGAATATTGCTACTGGATGACCCACCGAAAACAGACCCGCAGATGACGGGCACGCCGGAAGCGCGCCGCCGTCCACGCCGGCGCGGCGATCCGAGTCGACAACGCAGGAGTGACATCGAATGGACACCTTCATCCAGCAGATCATCAACGGTCTGGTGCTCGGCAGCGTCTATGCGCTGGTGGCACTGGGCTACACGATGGTCTACGGCATCATCAACCTCATCAACTTCGCGCACGGCGAGGTGCTGATGGTGGGCGCACTGACGAGCTGGACCGTCGTCACCGCGCTGGCGGGCATGGGCCTGCCCGGCTGGCTGATGCTGCTGATCTCGCTGATCTGCGCCATCGTCATCTGCTGCGCGCTGAACTACAGCATCGAGAAGATCGCCTACCGCCCGTTGCGCAACGCGCCGCGCCTGGCGCCGCTCATCACCGCGATGGGCATGAGCCTGCTCCTGCAAACGCTGGCCATGATCATCTGGGAGCCGACCTACAAGTCCTATCCGATCCTGCTGCCGAGCGATCCGTACCACATCGGCGGCGCGGTCATCAACAACGTGCAGATCATGATCCTGGTCGTCACCGCGATCACGCTCAGCGGGCTGATGTACCTGGTCAACAAGACCAAGCTCGGTCGCGCGATGCGCGCGACCGCCGAGAACCCGCGGGTCGCCGGCCTGATGGGCGTGCGGCCCGACCATGTCATCTCGGCCACGTTCATCATCGGCGCCGCGCTGGCCGCGCTGGCCGGCGTGATGTACGCGGCCAACTACGGCACGGTGCAGCACGCGATGGGCTTCCTGCCCGGCCTGAAGGCCTTCACGGCGGCGGTGTTCGGCGGCATCGGCAACCTGGCCGGTGCGATGGTCGGCGGCGTGCTGCTCGGCCTGATCGAGGCGCTCGGCGGCGGCTACATCGGCGCGCTGACGGGCGGCGTCCTGGGCAGCAACTACCAGGACATCTTCGCGTTCATCGTGCTCATCCTCGTGCTGACGCTGCGCCCGCAAGGCCTGCTCGGCGAGCGTGTGGCCGACCGTGCCTGACCGGGAGAACGCGATGACCAAGAACAAGTCGATCAAGTACCTGCTGTGGGCCTTCGGCCTGATCGTGCTGCCCTTCGTGCTGCAGCAGACCTCCATGCTGATCAGCGGCAACCCCGGCAACGGCTGGGTGCGCATCGTCGACATCGCGCTGCTGTACGTGTTGCTCGCGATCGGGCTGAACATCGTCGTCGGCTACGCCGGCCTGCTCGATCTGGGCTACGTCGCGTTCTTCGCGGTCGGGGCGTACATGTTCGGACTGCTCGCCTCGCCGCAGCTGACCGACACCTTCCCGGCGATCGCCGCGATGTTCCCGAACGGGCTGCACTCGCCGTGGTGGGTGATCATCCCGCTCGGTGCGGTGCTCGCCGGCATCGCCGGCGTGCTGCTCGGCGCGCCGACGCTCAAGTTGCGGGGCGACTACCTCGCCATCGTGACGCTCGGCTTCGGCGAGATCGTGCGCGTGTTCATGAACAACATGGACGCCCCGGTCAACATCACGAACGGTCCGAAGGGCATCGCGCAGATCGACGACATCTCGATGTTCGGCGTCTCGCTCGGCAAGACGCAGGAGCTGTTCGGCCTCGAGTTCCCGAAGGTCACGAACTACTACTACCTGTTCCTCGCGCTGGTCGTGATCGCGATCATCGTCACCTACCGCCTCGAGCGCAGCCGGATCGGCCGGGCCTGGATGGCGATCCGCGAGGACGAGATCGCCGCCAAGGCGATGGGCATCAACACCCGCAACCTGAAGCTGCTGGCGTTCGGGATGGGCGCCACCTTCGGCGGCGTCGCCGGCGCGATGTTCGCGAGCTTCCAGGGCTTCATCTCGCCCGAGTCGTTCAGCCTGCAGGAGTCGGTGACGATCGTCGCGATGGTCGTGCTCGGCGGCATCGGCCACGTGCCCGGTGTGATCGTCGGCGCGCTGCTGCTGGCGGCGCTGCCCGAGGTGCTGCGCTACGTGGCCGGCCCGTTGCAGGCGATGACCGGCGGGCGGCTCGATGCCTCGATCCTGCGCCAGTTGCTGATCGCGCTGGCGATGATCGGCATCATGCTGTCGCGGCCGCGCGGCCTGTGGCCGTCACCCGAGCACGGGCAGGACATCACGCCCGACACCCTGCCCGTCAACCCGCACGCGAAACTCGCGCCCGGCGAGCAGATACCGCCGCCGGCCACCCCCATCGTGCCGACGGCCAAGTGAGGAGCGCCACACCATGAGCGAAATCATTCTCAAGGTCGCCGGCGTGTCCAAGCGCTTCGGCGGCTTGCAGGCGCTGTCCGATGTCGGCATCACGATCCTGAAGGGCCAGGTCTACGGCCTGATCGGCCCGAACGGCGCCGGCAAGACCACCTTCTTCAACGTGCTGACCGGCCTGTACACGCCCGACTCGGGCAGCTTCGAGCTCGGCGGCAAGCCGTACAAGCCGACCGCGGTGCACGAGGTCGCCAAAGCCGGCATTGCGCGCACCTTCCAGAACATCCGCCTGTTCGCCGAGATGACGGCGCTCGAGAACGTGATGGTCGGCCGCCATGTCCGAACCCATTCCGGTCTGGGCGGCGCGGTGTTCCGCACCGCCGGCTTCAAGGCCGAGGAGGCGGCGATCGCGAGCCGGGCGCAGGAGCTGCTCGACTACGTCGGCATCGGCCGTTTCGCGCAGTACAAGGCGCGCACGTTGAGCTACGGCGACCAGCGCCGCCTCGAGATCGCCCGCGCGCTCGCCACCGATCCCAAGCTGATCGCGCTCGACGAACCCGCCGCCGGCATGAACGCCAGCGAGAAGGTGGTGCTGCGCGAGCTGATCGACCAGATCCGCAAGGACGGCCGCACCATCCTGCTGATCGAGCACGACGTGAAGCTGGTGATGGGCCTGTGCGACCGCCTGACCGTGCTCGACTACGGCAAGCAGATCGCCGAAGGCACGGCCGCCGAGGTGCAGAAGAACGAGAAGGTGATCGAGGCCTACCTCGGCGCCGGCCACAAGACACACTGAGCACGGGAACGAACACCATGGCAAACACGTTGCTCAAGGTCACGGGGTTGAAGGTCGCGTACGGCGGCATCCAGGCGGTCAAGGGCGTGACCTTCGAGGTTCAGGAGGGCGAACTCGTCAGCCTGATCGGCGCCAACGGCGCCGGCAAGACGACGACGCTGAAGGCCGTCACCGGCATCCAGCCTTCCGTGGGCGGCGACATCGAGTACCTCGGCAAATCGATCAAGGGCCAGGGCCCCTGGGACCTGGTCAAGCAGGGCCTGGTGATGGTGCCCGAGGGGCGTGGCACCTTCACGCGGATGACGATCACCGAGAACCTGCAGATGGGCGCATTCATCCGCAACGACAACAAGCAGATCGAGGCCGACATCGACAAGGTGTTCGCGATCTTCCCGCGCCTCAAGGAGCGCCGCAACCAGCTCGCCGGCACGATGAGCGGCGGCGAGCAGCAGATGCTGGCGATGGGCCGCGCGCTGATGGCGCAGCCCAAGGTGCTGCTGCTCGACGAACCGTCGATGGGCCTGTCGCCCATCATGGTCGACAAGATCTTCGAGGTCGTCAACGACATCCACCAGCGCGGCACCACGGTGCTGCTGGTCGAGCAGAACGCAAGCCGCGCGCTGCAGCTCGCCTCGCGCGGCTACGTGATGGACTCGGGCGAGGTCACGATGAGCGGCGATGCCAAGCAACTGCTCAACGACCCCAAGGTTCGTGCGGCCTACCTCGGAGAGTGAACCCATGACGTCCGCCCGCGATCGCCGCCGCTTCATCGTCGCCACCTCTGCTGCACTGGCCGGCGGATTCGGCGCCATGCCGCTGCGAGCCCAGGGCAGCAAGTTCCCGAGCAAGCCGATCCGGATCGTCGTGGCGTTCCCGCCCGGCGGCCTGACCGACGCGTGTGCGCGCATGTACGCCGAGCAGCTGACCAGCGCGCTCGGCGGCAGCGCCTTCGTCGAGAACAAGCCGGGTGCCGGCGGCATCCTCGGCATCGACGCGGTGGCGAAGTCCCCCGCCGACGGCCACACGCTGTTGATGACCACCTCGGGCACCGTGTGGCAGAACCGCGTGCTGTACGCCAAGCTGCCGTACAGCCTCGACAAGGACCTGACGCCCGTGGCGGTGTTCCCGAGCGGCCCGCTCGTGATCGGCGTGGGCGACAAGGTGCCCGTGAAGAACCTGCGCGAGTTCATCGAGTGGGCGCGGCAGAACCCCTGCTCGATGGGCACCTACGCGCCGGGCTCGGTGCCGCACATGGTGGCCGACCAGCTGAACCGCAGCGAGGGCACCAAGATCCAGGTCGTGCACTACCGCGGCGAGAGCCCGATGTGGGTGGATGTCGCCTCCAACAACCTGCAGGTCGCGGTCGGCAGCTACCAGGCCTTCAACAGCGTCTCGACGCGCGGCGTCAAGCCGGTCGCCGTGACCGGCAACTACCGCAGCCCCAAGCTGCCCGACGTGCCGACGGCCATGGAGCAGGGCATGCAGGGTCGCCTGTGGAGCCTCGAAGGCGGCCTGCCGCTGATGGCCCCGGCGGGCACGCCGGAGGCGGTGCTGCAGGCCTTGTCGCGCGTGGTGGTGCAGGGCGCGGATTCGGACCGCGCCGCCAAGCTGCGCGAGACCTTCGCGATCCCGAACAAGCCCAAGGACCTGAAGGCCACGCGCGCCGATTGGGACCGCGATGTGCCGGTCTGGGTGAAGCTCGCGGTCGACCTGGGAATCAAGCTGGATTGACGCGGGGCGCCCCCGCGGCGCGGGCTTCGATGCCGTGTGGGCGACGATACAATTCGCCCGCCATGAACACCCCGTCCCACTCACTCGGCGCGGCCGATTTCCACTGCGACGTGCTCGTCGTCGGCGGTGGTCCCGCGGGCGCCACGATCGGTGCCCTGCTCGGCGAGCGCGGGCGAGATGTGGTCGTGATGGAGAAGGCGCATCACCCTCGTTTCCACATCGGCGAATCGCTGCTGCCGGCGAACGTGGCGCTGTTCGATCGGCTCGGCGTGCGCGACGAGGTCGCCGCGGTGGGCATGCCCAAGTGGGGCGTCGAATTCGTCTCGCCCGACCACGATCACCGGGCCTTCGTCGAGTTCTCCGAGGCGTGGGACAAGAGCATGCCTTACGCGTGGCAGGTGCGTCGTTCCGAGATGGACGAGATCCTGTTCCGCAACGCCGCGCGCAAGGGCGCGCGCACGCTCGAGGGCCACGCGGTCCGCCAGGTCGAGTTCGATGCGGAGGGCGCGACCGTGCAGGTCGAACTCGACGACGGCGCACGCCAGACCTGGCGCGCGAAGTTCCTGGTAGACGCGACCGGCCGGGACACGCTGCTGGCCAACCAGTTCCGGATCAAGGAAAAGAACCCGAAGCACAACAGCTCGGCGCTGTACGGCCACTTCACCGGCGCCAGGCGCCTCGAAGGCAGGCTCGAAGGCAACATCACGATCTTCTGGTTCGAGCACGGCTGGTTCTGGTTCATCCCGCTGGCCGACGGCACCACCAGCATCGGCGCAGTCTGCTGGCCGTACTACCTGAAGACGCGGCAGAAGCGGCCGCTGCCCGAGTTCCTGCGCGACACGATCGCGCTGTGCCCGCAACTGGCCGAGCGGCTCGAAGGTGCCACGCTGGTCGACGACGCGGTCCACGCGACCGGCAACTACTCGTACAGCAGCACGCGCAGCAGCGGCGACCGCTACCTGCTGCTCGGCGACGCCTACGCGTTCGTCGATCCGGTGTTCTCCAGCGGCGTGTTCCTGGCGATGCAGAGCGCGTTCGAGGGCGCCGACGTGGTCGAGACCGCGCTCGACCGGCCCCGCGCGTATCCCGCGGCGCGGCGCCGCTTCGACAAGCGCATGCAGCACGGGCCGCGCGAGTTCTCGTGGTTCATCTTCCGCGTCACCAACCCCACGATGCGCGAGTTCTTCATGTACCCGCAGAACCCGCTGCGCGTGAAGGAGGCGCTGCTGTCGCTGCTGGCCGGCGACATCTTCGGCAAGACGCCGATCTGGGGCTCGCTGCGCGTGATGAAGGCGCTGTACTACCTCGTCTCGATCGGCCACCTGGGCCGCACGGTACGCGCCTGGAAGCGCCGCCGCATCAACATCCGCGACGCCGAGGGCTCGGTCGCGTGAGCGTGGTACCGGCGTCCGCGCGCGAGCTCGCTGCTGCCACCGAACCGCTGCTGTTCCGTCGCGTGTGGTGCGACGCGGACGGGTCGTCCGCCGCTGCGCCGGCGCATGCGCTCGGGGGGCGTGTCGTCGGCCAGCACGCCGCCGCGCTGCACGCGCCGCTGCTGGCGCGCGAGGGCAGCGCGCACGACCTGTGGCTCGCGGGCGATGTCGGCGCGGCACAGCGGCACGGCTGCGTGCAGTTCGTGACCGATGGCGACTGGCTGCACGGCGTCGCCGAGATCGACGACGAGGCGGTCGGCCTGCAGGCGGCTTCGCATCGCGCCTACGCCGATCTGTTCGCCGTGCTCGCGCAGAGCCGCAGCCCGAACCTGTTGCGGCTGTGGAACTACCTCGCCGACATCAACCGTGTGGCCGATGGCAGCGAGCGCTACCGCCAGTTCAATGCCGGCCGCCAGCAGGCCTTCATCGAGGCGCGCCGCAGCGCGTTCGAGGGCTCGCCCGCGGCCTGCGCGCTCGGCACCTCGGGCGGGCCGCTGCGCGTCTACTTCCTCGCCGGCCGCCGCCCGCCGTTGGCGATCGAGAACCCGCGCCAGGTCAGCGCCTACCGCTATCCCGACACCTACGGCCCGCGCAGCCCGACGTTCTCGCGTGCGGCACTGGTCGACGTGGGCGGGGGTCGCGACGCGCTGTTCATCTCCGGCACCGCGAGCATCGTCGGCCACGCCACCGTGCACCTCGGCGACGTGCGGCGCCAGGCCGAGGAGAGCCTGCTGAACATCGACACCGTGCGCCAGGTCGCCGCCGAGCGCGCCGGCGTGCCGTTCCCTGCCGATGCGCTCAGCTACACCGTCTACGTGCGCCGCGCCGACGATCTGGCGGTGGTGCGCGAGGTGTTCGAGCGCGCGGTCGGCGCCGCGTCGGGCGCCGCGCGCGAGGCGGTCTACCTGCAGGCCGACATCTGCCGCAGCGAACTGCTGGTCGAGATCGAGGCGCACGGCTTCGCATCGCGGGAGGACGCGGCATGAGCGCGATCTATCGGCACAGCGCCGCACTGCTGCTCGCAGTCACCGCAGGCCTCGCCAGCGCGCAACCGGTCGAGCCCGGGCCGGATGTGGATTCCGGCCTCGGCACCGGCGTGCAGCGACCGCTCTGGGAACTCGGCCTCGGCGTCGCCGGCCTGAGCCTGCCGGACTACCGCGGCTCCGACGAGCGCCACGCCTACCTGCTGCCGCTGCCCTACATCGTCTACCGCGGCACCTGGCTGAAGGCCGATCGCGACGGTGCGCGCGCACTGCTGTTCGACTCGGCGCGCGTGAAGGTCGACGTCTCCGCCGCGGCCTCGACGCCGACCCAGAGTTCCGACAACGACGCGCGCCAGGGCATGCCCGATCTGCGCGGCACCTTCGAGCTCGGCCCCAACCTCAACATCACGCTCGCCCGCTCGCGCCAGGCCCGCTGGAAGCTCGACCTGCGGCTGCCGGTGCGCGTGGGCTTCTCGATCGAGCGCTCGCCGCGCTTCGTCGGCACCACCTTCGAGCCGAACCTGAACCTGGACCTCGGCGGCCTCGCCGGCGGCTGGAACCTCGGTCTGCTGACCGGCCCGGTGTTCGCCGACCGCAAGCAGCACGGCTACTTCTATGGCGTCGACCCGGCCTACGCCACCGCGAGCCGCCCGGCCTACGAGGCGCACGGCGGCTACGGCGGCTGGCGCGCGCTGGCCGCGGGCTCGCGGCGCTTCGGCGACATGTGGCTGGGCGCGTTCATGCGCTACGACCACCTGCGCGGCGCCACCTTCGACGACAGCCCGCTGGTGCGCCGCCGCTCGGCGCTGACCTTCGGCTTCGGCATCTCGTGGATCCTGGCGACCTCCGCCGAGCGCGTCACCGCTCCCGACTGAGGTCCTGCTTGCGTAGTCTCCGGCGCCTCTGGCAAAGCTTCCTCTTCTACGTGCTGCTCGCCCATCTCGGGGCGATGTCGCTGACCTGGAACCTGGTGTGCTTCGCGCTCTATCCGTTCCTGACGCGCGAGCAGGGCGTGGTCGTGGGCCGGGCGGCGATCTCCTCCGTCTACCGCGGCTTCTGGGCCTGCGCGCAGTGGCTGGGGCTGATGAGCATCGACTACACCGCGCTCGACGTGCTCGAGCGCGATGCCGGCCTGATCATCGCGGCCAACCACCCGACGATGCTCGACGCCTTGCTGGTGATCGCGCGCGTGCCGCGCGGCATCTGCATCATGCGGGCGAGCCTGATGCGCAACCCGTTCCTCGGCGCCGGCGCGCGGCTGGCGCGCTACATCCGCAACGAGCCGCCGCGCGGCATGATCCGCAGCTGCGTGACGAACCTGCAGGCCGGCGGCCAGCTCGTGTTGTTCCCGGAAGGCACGCGCACCATCCGTCCGCCGATCAACCCGTTCCGCCCTGGCATCACGCTGATCGCGCAGATGGCGCAGGTGCCGATCCAGACGGTGCTGATCGAGTCCGAATCGCCGTACCTCGGCAAGGGCTGGCCGATCTGGCGCACGCCGCAGTTCCCGGTGGTGATCCGCGTGCGGCTCGGCGAGCGCTTCGCGCCCGAAGCCGATCACCAAGGCCTGCTCAAGCGGCTGGAAGCGTATTTCGCGAGAGAGTTGAGCCGATGAACGATGCGTCGCGCAGCCACCTGGTGCTGATCCCGAGCTACAACACCGGCCCGCAGGTCTGCGCGACGGTGCAGGCCGCCCGCGCGCAGTGGAACCCGGTGTGGGTCGTCACCGATGGCAGCACCGACGGCACGCCCGCCGCCCTGCACGCGATGGCGGCGCTCGATCCGGGCCTGCGCGTCATCGAGCTGCCCGTCAACGCCGGCAAGGGCGCGGCCGTGCTGCACGGCCTGCAGGCGGCGCGCGCGGCCGGCTTCACGCACGCGCTGACCATGGACTCCGATGGTCAGCACCCGGCGGCGCTGATCCCGGAGTTCATGCAGACGTCGTTGCGCCACCCCGAGACGATGGTGCTCGGACGGCCGGTGTTCGATGCGTCCGCGCCGCTGCTGCGCGTGCGCGGCCGGCGCATCTCGAACGGCTGGACGAACCTCGAGACGCTCGGCGCCGGCATCGACGATTCGCTCTACGGCTTCCGCGTCTACCCGATCGCCGAGCTGATCGCGGTGATGCGGGGGCAGCCGTGGATGCGCCGGTTCGACTTCGACACCGAGGCCGTCGTGCGCCTCGCGTGGCGCGGCGTCAAGCCGGTCAACATGGCGGCACCGGTCAAGTACCTCACGGCGGAAGAGGGCGGGGTCTCGCACTTCCAGTACGGGCGGGACAACGTGTTGCTCACTTGGATGCACACGCGGCTGATGCTGGAGTTCTTTTTGCGGCTGCCGATGCTGGTGTGGCGCAGGGTGATGCGGCGTCCGCCGTTTCAGCGGCTCTCGGCAAAAGATTAAGAGAGTTATCGCAAAGGGCGCCAAGGTCACGCAAAGGACGCCAAGGAAGAGAAGGAAAAGAAGGCCTGATTCTTTCTTGGCGTCCTTTGCGCCTTGGCGTTCTTTGCGATCAAGAAATAGCGTGATCGGTCTCGACCTCGCTAGACCATCCCCCCGTTGATCGAGATCACCTGCCCGCTGATGTAGCCGGCCGCGTCGGAGGCGAGGAAGGCCACCAGCGCGGCGACTTCCTCGGCGCGGCCGGCGCGCTTCATCGGCACGAGCCGTTCGATCATGGTCTTGTCGAACGTGCCCTCGGCCATGCCCGATTCGATGATGCCGGGCGCGACGGCGTTGACCGTGATGCCGCGGCTCGCGAGTTCGAGCGCGAGCGCCTTCGTCGCACTGTTCAGCGCGCCTTTCGCGGCCGCGTAGTTGACCTGGCCGCGGTTGCCGGTCAGGGCCGCGACCGACGAGATGTTGATCACCCGGCCCCAGCGGGTGCGGATCATCGGCATCGTCAGCGGCTGCGTCACGTTGAAGAAGCCGTTCAGCGACACATCGATCACGCCGTCCCATTGCGCGGCCCGCATGCCGGGGAACGCCGCGTCGTCGTGCGTGCCGGCGTTGTTGACCAGCACCTGGATGGGACCGGCGGCGAGCAGCGTCGCGCAGGCCGCGTGGGTGGCTTCGCGGTCGGTGAGATCGAACGCGATCGCCTCGGCGCTGCCGCCCGCCGCGACGATCTCGGCGCAGATCGACTGCGCCGCCTCGAGCCGGCTGTTCGCATGCACGATCACGTGCAGGCCGTCGTGCCCGAGACGCAGCGCGATCGCGCGACCGAGCCCGCCGCTGGCGCCGGTGACCAGGGCACGCTTGAGGGGGGACGTGTCGTTCATGCGGTGAGTGGCGTGTTCAGCACGACCGCGGCGCGCCCTTCGGCGAGCAGGCGGTCGGCATGGTGGACCGTGAAGGCGTAGAGGATCTGGCGCGCGTCGCCGGCCTGGCGCACGGCCTCGATGCGCAGCGCGTCATCACTGCCAGCGCCGGGCTGCGGCAGGTCGTCGAGGCGCAGCACGTGCAGCTGCACGCCGCGCGCACTGGCCAGATAGCCCGGCGTCGCCGGCGTGCCGGCGGCCTGGCCGATCAGCGCGCCGTGCAGCGCCATCGCCTGCGCGGCGTACTCGATCGCGATCGGCGCCAGCAGCCCGCGGCGCGTGCGCAGCGGGTGGTGGGCATCGCGGTGATTGCCGGCGCTGCACGCGATTCGTTCCGGGCTCCACGCGGCGAGCCTGTCCAGCAGGCACATCGTGCCGCTGTGCGGAATCAGCGCAGCGATGCCGTCGCGCGTCAGCGTCTGATTCGATCCGGTCATGTCGGTGGTCTCCTGGCGAATCAGATGAACCTACAGCTTCGGTGCCGAGCTGCGGTTCGAATGCCAGAACGCCAGGACGACGATCCTTCCCGGCCGCAATTCGTAGCAAAGGTCATAGCGAATTCGATCGAGCTGAAGGCTGCGAAGCCCGGGGTACCTGGGGGATGCGCACCGAGCGCCGATGCCGGGCTGCAACGCGAGCAATCGGGTGGCGGTCTCGAAGTCGTGCGCGATGGCGCCCGGGGCTGCCGGCCGGTGATCTGCCCACCACAGGGCAGCTCGCTCCAACTGGGCGCCCGCCGGGTCACCTCGACCTCGAGCACGTCAGAAGCGGTTGAGACGGCGAATGACTTCGGCCACCGGGACGGTTTCGCCCCGGGCGGCCTGGGCGAGCGATTCGTCCAGCTCGCGCTCGAGCTCAGGCGGCACGACGAACGTCCCCTCATCGACGCCGGAAAGGATGGTCACGGTCGATCCCTCCGGCAAGGGGTCACCCAGGACGACGATCTTGCCTTCGACGACGGTGCCAGTGGCCAACTTCATGGCTGAGGATCGTACACCGCTTGTTCGCCCAAGTAGGCCGTAAAGCTCCCGCTCTAGCCGAGATCGATCTGCAGATGGCTGCCGGCCAGGTACGCGAGCACGACCCGGTCGGCTTGCTTCTTCTGCGCGATGGCGATGAGCAACGGGAGCGCCGCCGCGGCGGGAATCACCTCGCGCAGATGGTCGATCGCGGGATCGGCGCAGAGGGTCGCCGGCTCGTCGGCGCCGATCAACGTGATCGTCAGCGCGGCGATCGAGCGTGCGCTCGGCGCCGGTGCGAGCACGAGCGCCAGGCCGAAGTGATCGGGCAGCGACCGCGTCGCGTGCAGCGGCTCGGGGTAGGGCGAATCGCTCGCGACCAGCAGCAGCGGCGCGCGGCCGAGCACCACGCTGGTCGCGGCCTCGATCAGCCCGGCGCCGAAGCTGCCGTCGAACGCGCACAGGCTGGTCGACGACGCGCGGCTGCCGACCGCGATGTGCCAGCAGCCCGACGCGGCGTTGTGCACCGAGTTCGTGAAGCGGGTCGGCGAGACCATCGGCGTGGGCGTCGCGAGCGTCTCGCACAGCGCGTGGCAGTTGGTGCCTTCGCCGCTGCTGGACGTGAACACCGTCGCGAGCAGCGCCGGATCTACCTGCGCTTGCGCGACCGCCTCGTCGGCGATCGCCAGCGCGAGCTTCACCGCGGCGCCGGCGCGGCGCCGCTCGGCCGGCGGCAGGCGGGCCGGCGGCGGCAGCACGGTCGACGCCGGCGTGTACGGCTGCATGCCGCGCAACACGTCGACGGACGAGGGCCACGAAGCCAGCCCGGGGCCCGCAAGCCCGACGCCCTCGACCCAGACGCGCAAGCCGCTCATGCCGCCGCTCCCAGCACCAGGCTGGCGTTCGAGCCGCCGAAGCCGAACGAGTTGGACAGCACGCGCCGCACCGGCGCGGCACGGTTCGCGAGCAGGTAGTCGAGCTGCAGCGCCGGGTCGCGCTGTAGCACGTTCAGCCCGCCCGGCATCAGCCCGTGGCGCATTGCCAGCAGCGCGATCGCGGCCTCGACGCCGCCAGCGGCGCCGAGCGTGTGGCCGGTCGCGCCCTTGGTCGAGCTGCACGGCGTGGCGGTGCCGAACACCGCGCGCACCGCGGCGTCCTCGGCCGCGTCGTTGCTCGGCGTGGCGGTGCCGTGCAGGTTGATGTAGTCGATGTCGCCGGGTGCGAGGTGGGCGTCGGCCAGGGCCGCGCGCATCGCCGCGATCGCGCCGGCGCCTTCGGGGTGGGGCGTGCTCATGTGGTAGCCGTCGTTGCTCTCGCCGAGGCCGAGCATCCAGCCCTGCGGCGGCGCGCCGGGGTCGCGTTCGAGCAGCGCGAAGGCCGCGGCCTCGCCGATCGACAGGCCGTCGCGCGCGCCGTCCCAGGGCCGGCAGATGTCCTTCGACAGCAGCTCCAGCGAGTTGAAGCCGTACAGCGTGGTCAGGCACAGGCTGTCGACGCCGCCGACCAGCGCCGCGTCGATCAGCCCGGCCTCGATCAGCCGCGCCGCGTTGCCGAACACCTTGGCGCTCGACGAGCACGCCGTCGAGACGACCCAGGCCGGGCCTTCGAGCGCGAGCGCGCGCGCGGCGAAGTCGGCGACCGAGAAGGTGTTCTGGGTCGGGCCGTAGTGGAAGTCGGGCGGCAGCGCGCCGTCGGCGCCGCGGTGCCGATAGGCGTGTTCGGTCTGCAGCAGGCCCGAGGTGCTGGTGCCGAGGAACACGCCGACGCGACGCGCGCCGCAGCGTGCGCGCACAGCCGCGACGGCCTCGCGCAGCCCGTCCTGTTGCAGGCCGAGCCAGGCCAGGCGGTTGTTGCGGCAGTCGAACTCGCGCAGCGCGGCCGGCAGCTCGACCGCGTCGACACCCTCGACCTCGCCGGTCCAGGTCGGGAGCGGCAGGTTCTCGAAGCGCACCGGCGCGAGGCCGCTGCGCTGGGCCTGCAGGGCGGCCAAGGTCGGCGCCTGGCCCGCGCCGAGCGCGGTGGTCAGCGTGTACGCGGTGATCGCCAGCGGCGTCATGCGGCGACCTTCACGCGCGCGACCAGCAGCACGTTGGCGAACGGTGTGCCCGCGCTCATCGGCTGCGGCTGCACCTCGAAGCCGAGCGCCTCGAGCTGCCGCGTCCACTCGGCCAGCGTGCGGCCGTACTGCGGCACGACGCGGTGCCCGCGCACGAAGGTCACGACCCGGTCGACCCACTGGCTGGTGACGAAGCCGCGCCGCGACGCGGCGTCGCCGATGCGCAGCAGCAGCCGGCCGTCGGGGCCGAGCGCGCGGCGCACGCGGGCCAGCACCTCGTCCTGCTCGGGGATGGTGATGTAGTGCAGCACGTCCAGGATCACGACCGCGTCGACCTCGGGGAACGGCGTGTGGCGCATGTCGCCGCAGACGAACTCGGCGGCGTCGCCGAGCGCGGCCTTGGCGCGGTGCACGTCGCGGGGCATGAGCTCGACGCCGGTGACGCGCGCCGCGACCGGCGCCGGCGCCCAGCCCGGCGGCCACTGGCCCTGCTGCTCGAACTGCGCGCTGGTGCGCAGCAGGCTCGCGAGCAGGCCCTGGCCGCAGCCGATGTCGAGCACGCGCGCGCGCGGCGGGATCAGGCCCGAGCGCAGCATGTGGCGGAACACCGGGTCCATGCCGAGCTTGCCGCGCGCGAAGTGCCACGCGAAGCGGCCGACGTTGCGGTACGGCAGGCTCGCGGCCGCGATCAGCGCGACCCAGAGGGCGGTGTGGGCGGGCGTCATGCGAAGGCCTCGGGCAGGGTGACGGCGCGCAGCCCGTCGTGGTCGAAGCGCTGGAGCAGCGCCGGCAGCACGTCCAGGCTGACCGGCCTGCCCGTGGCCGCGCGTGCGCTGTGGTGGTCGTGCAGCAGCAGGATGTCGCCGGGCGCCAGCTCGCGCGTCAGGCGGGCGAGCACGGTGGCGGGATCGCGCTCGGCGGTGTCGAAGCCGCGCCGCGTCCAGCTCGCGAGCTGCAGGCCGGCCTCGTGCAGCACCGGCGCGAGGAAGACGTTGCGCAGCCCGGCCGGCGCGCGGAAGAAGCGCGGCCGCTGGCCGGTGACCTGCGCGAGCGCGTCCTGCGCCCGGCCGATCTCGCGGCGCAGCGCGCCCGGCCCGCTCAGCGAGAAGGTGTGCGAGTGCGCGTAGCTGTGGTTCTGCACGCTGTGGCCGCGGCGCACGATCTCGCGGCACAGGGCCGGGTGCTGCTCGGCGTGGCGCGCGATGCAGAAGAAGGTGGCGCGCGCGCGGTGCGCGTCGAGCAGGTCGAGCACCGCGGGCGTGATGTCCGGATCGGGGCCATCGTCGATCGTCAGCGCGATCTCGCGCCGCGCGGCGGCCGCAGGCGGCAGGCGCAACAGGTTCGCGCCGAGCCAGGTCGAGCGCGGCCACAGGCCCGTGGCGGTGATCAGCGCGTGGTCGAGCGCGACCGCCCCGAGCGCCCACGGCCACAGCGCGGGCTGCGCGAGCGCCAGTGCGCCCGCGCCCACGTGGCACGCGAGACTGGCCTTCAGCAGCGGCGGCAGGGGCCAGCGGGCAGGCGTCGTCGGGGCCGGGGTGGTGGGGGCGTGCATCGGGTGGTGGGCGGAGGGCGACGGATTTTTACACGGCGCCCGCGCGCTTCGGCCGCGGTTTCAGCGCGCCCGCGCCGGAATGAACGCGGCCGACAGCAGCAGGCTCAGCAGGATGCCGGGCGCCACGATCTGGCCGATCGCGAACAGCGCCGGAATGTTCGAGAACGCGAGCAGGCAGAACGAGACCACCGCCGTCAGGTTCGCCAGCGCCAGCGAGGCCAGCGTGTCGTTGTCGACGACCCACGGCGTGCCGGGCGGCGCGGTGTCCTGCTGCTCGCGGATCTGGTCGAAGAACAGCGCGTAATTCGAGCCGATCGCCACCGTCAGCAACAGGCCGACGAGGTGCAGGATGCCGAGCGCCGCGCCGGCGATGCTGAACGCCGCGAGCACGATCAGAACCGCGGCCGCGACCGGCTGCGCGATGCGCCACAGCCGCTTGGGCGAGCGCAGATGCAGCAACAGCAGCAGGCACACCGCGGCCGCGCCGAGCAGTGCCTGCACGGTCGCCTCGTGCAGGTAGCGGGAATAGAGGCCGCGCAGCTCGCCGCCGATGTCGATGACCTGCGCGCCGGGCACGCCGGCCAGCGCGGCGCGCAGCACCGCCGGGTCGAGCGCCTTGCCGCCGGCCTGCAGGCTCAGCAGCGCACGCCAGGGGCGCGTGCCGTCGCCGGGCACCAGCAGCGCATCGAGCGCGGCGTAGAGCGGCGTGCCCTTGAGCGAGGCGCGCGTGAGCAGCGCCTGCGAGCGCGCCGCCTGCACGTCGGTGATGAAGCCGCCGAGGCGCGCGGCCGGCAGCGGCCCGTCGACCGTGGCTTCGGCCAGGCGCGCCGCGAGCGTCGCGGCCTCGGGCAGGGCGTCGCGCCGGGCCTGCTGCAGCGCGGGGCTGGGCAGCAGGCGGGCCGGCGATTCGTAGCCGGTGATCGTGCCGGACTCGACCAGCTTGTCGAGCCGCGCGCCGGCGGCCTCGGCCGCGGCCAGCGCGCCGGCTTCGTCGGGCGCGGAGACGGCGACCAGCGTGCCGGCGTCGCTTGCGCCCAGGTCGGCGCGCAGGTCGGCGTCGATCTTCATCTTCGCCTCGCCGACCGGGCTCAGCGACGAGAGGTCGCCGCGCCACGGCGAGGGCAGCCACGCCAGTGTCAGCGCGGCCAGCAGCGCCATTGCCGCGAGCGGCCAGCGCCACCGGGGCAGCACCTCGGTGCACGCGCCGACGACGTGGCCGAGGTGGCGCCGCAGGCCCATGCCGGGCGCGCCGTCGGGCGAGGTGGCGGTGAGCACCCAGCGCGTCGTCAGCGCCGCCGCCGTCAGCCCGGCGATCGAGAACACGCCGAGCTGCGCGAGCCCCGGGAAGCCCGAGAACAGCAACGCCGCGAAGCCGCAGACGGAGGTCCACAGGCCGAGCCGCACGGTCGGCCAGTTGTCGGCGATCCAGCGCCGCGCGCCGGTGCCCGCCGCCATGCCGGGCGCCGCGCGCGCCTGGATCAGGTAGTAGATCGCGTAGTCGACCGCCTCGCCGATCAGCGTGGTGCCGAAGCCGAGCGTGATGCCGTGGACGTTGCCGAAGATCAGGCTGACCGCGGCGATGCCGGCGAGCACCCCCGAAGCGACCGGCAGCAGTGCCGTGGCGAGCGTGCGCAGCGAGCCGCCGAAGGCCAGCAGCATCAGCCCGACGATCGCCACGCCGCCGGCGATCGCGAGCCGCTCGACTTCGGCCTTGATCTGCGTGCGCGACGCGACCGCGAAGGTGCCCGAGCCCGACAGCACGAGCTTCAGCCCCTGCTGCTCGAACGGTGCGAAGCTGGTCTGTACCAGTTGCAGCGTGCGCTCCTGCGCGTCCAGATCGGCGCCGTCGGCGTGCGTGGTCGCGATCAGCACGGCGCGCTCGACGCTGCGCGAGATCCACACCCGGCCGTCGCTGCGCGGCGCCTGCGACGGCAGCATGCCCTCGGCCATGCGGATCGTCTCGCCGGTCGGGTCGCGCAGGATCACCGCCTTCACGGCGGCGCCGGCCGGCGTGCCGAGAAGGGATGTCGCCTCGTCGATGCCGGCGCGCAAGCCCTCGACCGTGAAGCGCTGCGCATCGACCGCGGGGCTGAGCAGGTAGCGGTGCTCGAACAGGAACTTGCCGGTCGCCTCGAAGCTCGAGTTGTCGCCGTTGTGCACGGCGTCGAACGCGCCGCTCTTGCGCAGCGCGTTGGCGAGGCCGATCGACGCGTCGCTGCGCTGCGCCGCGGTGCCGCCCTCGATGCCGATCAGCAACAGCCGCGCCGCGATGCCACCGCGCAGCTGGTCGAGCAGCACCGCCTGCTCGGCGGTCGGCGTCGACGGCAGGAACGCCGACAGGTCGGCGACGTAGTTGGTGCGCACCGTGATGGTCGCCGCGATCACCATCAGCACCAGCCACAGTGCGACCGCGCGCCGGCGGGCGAACGCGGCGAGCCGGGTCGGCAAGGTGGGCGGCGTCGCCACGGTGGTCAGCTGGCCGCGCTGGCAGGCCGCGGGGCGCCAGGCGCGATCGGCTCGATCGCCATCACCGAGCGGTCGCCGTCGGCCATCGCGACCGCGACCTCGCGCACCAGCGACTGCGCGCCGGTCAGGCGCACCGAGATCACCAGCTCGCGCAGCCGCGGCTCGCGCGGCTTGAGTTCGAGCACCCAGCGCTGCGGGGTGCCACTCACGGCGGCGGCGAAGTGGCGCTCGATCGCGTCGCGGTTGCCGGTCAGCGTGCCGCGGATCGCCTCCATGATCACGGCCGCCTCGGGCACCGAATCGAGCGGCACGGTGCGGCTGCGCGAGCCCAGGCTCATCGTCACGGTATTGCCGACGATCGCGATCTTCTCGCGGCGCGGCTTCAGCGTCTCGCGCACGAAGGTGTCGGGCGCCTCGAAGCTCAGGCGCCCGCTCGATTCGAGCGTGCGCTCCAGCATCGCGACGGTGCGGGTCTCGACGAAGGTCGCTTCGCCGGCCCGGACCTTTGCGAGCGATTGCATCAGCTGCGCGAGGTCGAACGGGGCTTGCGCGCGCGCAGGCAGGCACACCGCGGCCGTGCAGGCGGCGGCGAGCGCGAGCGCGCGGCGGCGGTCAGGGCGTGGCGGGCGTGGCAGCGTCATCGGCGGACCAGAAGTCGAAGAAGTTGAACCAGTTGTACGGCGATTCGCGGCACAGGGATTCGAGCAGGGACACGTAGCGCTGCATCGCCTCGGCGATGCGCGGGTCGCCGACTGTCCCGCTCGTTGTCGCCGAAGGCGTGCGGAAGTCCGCCAGCTCGACGAAGCGCAGCTCGTAGCGGTTGCCGCCGTCGTAGAGACCCGCCATGAACACGACCTGGCGGCGCAGCATGGCGGCGAGGCGGAACGGGCCGTCCGAGAAGCGCGCGGGCTGACCCAGGAAATCGATCCATTGGGTGCGCGCGCGGTCCGAGTGTCCGGGCAGCGTGCGGTCGGCCAGCAAGCCAGCGATGCCGCCATCGTCGAGCCAGCGGCGCAATGTCAGCATCGCGCCGGCGCGGCCGAGACCGATCGTGTGCAGTTCGGCATTCGGGGCGATGGCGGCGAGCGTCGCGTTGAGCAGCCGCGCGTTGTCCTCGTACATCAGCATCGCGACGCGCGCGCCGCGGCCCTGCGCACTCGCACGCAGTGCCTCGAAGCTGCCGAGGTGCGCGCCGACCAGCATCACCCCCTCGCCCCGATCGAGCGGGCCGTGCAACGCCTGCGCGCCGGTGGCGGTGACCTCGAACTGGTCGACCCGCTCCTGGAGGAAATACACGCGGTCGAGGATGGTCGCCGCGAAGTGGTGGATGTGGCGGTACGCGTCGCGCCAGTCCACGGGCCGGTCGAGCACACGCACCAGGTAGTTCAGCGACGCGCGCCGCGCGTTGACGTGGAAGAGCAGGAAGTACAGCGCGATCGGCGGCAGCAACCAGCGCGCGCGCGCCCGGCCCGCGGTGACGGCGACCCAGCGCATGAAGCGCAGCGCCCACCGGTTGCTGCGCTCGCGCTCCGCCGTCCAGCCGGCCGCGGCGCGGGGCGGCGCGCTCACGATGCGACGGCCTCGAACTGACCCGAGGCTGCGAGTCGCTCGCCCTCGCGCACCTCGAAGCGCAGGCCGCGCGGGCCCGGCTCCAGCGTGATCGCCAAGCGCGCGCCGGGGCGCACCGGCGCGAGGAACTTGACCGCGCCGAGGCGCGGCGCTGCGCCGACCGCCGCGGCGAGCGCGGGCTCGTCCAGCACCGCCTCGAGCACCTCCGCCAGCAGCGCCACGCCGGGCAGCAGCGGGTCGCCCGGGAAGTGCCCGGCGAACGCCGGGTGGTCGTTCGCGATCGTCAGCTCGACGCGGTGCATCGCGCTCACCCCCGTGCGCCGGCAAGCGTGCGCTGCGCCCACGCCGCGAACGCGCCGGCCGGCAGCTTGCCGGTGCCGGGCTCGCGCGGCAGCGCCGCGACCGCGACGAGGCGCCGCGGCAGGAAGGCCGGGTCGACGCGCGTGCGCAGCGCCGCGAGCGCGCGCTCGTGCAACGCCGGTGCGGCCACGCCGTCGGCGGCGACGACGAACGCGACCAACCGCACGACGCTGCCGTCCTCCGCTTCGGGCGGCAGCCAGAACGCGCCGTCCCGCACGCCGTCGACCGAGTTCAGGTGGTAGTTCAGGTGGCCGAGCGAGCTGCGCTTGCCGGCGACGTTGATCAGGTCGTTCGAGCGGCCGAGCAGGCGGAAGGTCTGCGTGTCGACGACCTCGAGCACGTCGGCCAGCGGGGTCGGCTGCGGCACGTGGCCGCCTTGCACGATCGACCCGGCGCCGTCGCCGCTGAGCACCAGGCCGTCGTAGGTGCGCCATTCGGCGCCCGCGGTAGTGCGGCGTGTCGCGACCTGGCCGGCCTCGGTGCAGCCGTAGATCTCCATGAGCGGCCCACCGAGCTGCGCCTCGGCGCGCTGCGCCAGTTGCGGGCTGAGCGGCGCGGTCGCGCACACGACCAGGTCGACCGGCGGCAGCGCGAGCTGCGCATCGAGCAGCATCTTCAGGTGGAACGGCGTGGTGACCAGCATCCGCGGGCGCGGCGCACGCGCCAGCGCGGCGGCGATGTCGGCCGGGTAGAACGGCCGCTCGGCCTCGAACGCGGCGCCGCCGAGCAGCGCGACCAGCACCGTCGACTCGAAGCCGTACATGTGCTGCGCCGGCACGGTGGCAACGACTGTGACGCCGTCCAGCGTCGCCAGCCCCATCTGCTCGGCCAGCCGCTGCACCCCGGCGCGGGTGTTGCGCACCAGGCCGCCCCAATGCTTGGCGTGCGGCATCGGCGCGCCGGTCGAGCCGGAGGTGAGCACCTGCGCGGCGAGCGCGTCGGCAGGGATCGCGGGCACGTTGAGGGCCGCTGTGACGGGCGCGGCGGCGGCATGCCGCACCAATGGCAGGTCCCACTGTGCCGCCGCGTCGCCGTCGACCAGCGCGTAGGTCGAGGGGAACAGCGCGCGCAGCCGCGCCACCGTGTCGGGCGTGTGGTTCGGCGGCATCAGGTTGTCCTGGCCACGTTGCAGCGCGGCGCCCAGGCCGACGGCGAAGCGGTAGCGGTCGCCGGTGAGGTTCAGCATCGGCCCGGTGGCGGGCAGGCGCGCGGCCAGCGCGTCCACATCGGCCAGGTACTGTGCCCGCGAAATCGCGCGGCCCTCGCGCCAGGCCAGCGGCGCGGCGAGGTTCTCGGCGCGGATCAGCGGCTCGGTCGTGCTCATTTCGTCGAGTGCATGTAGGAGCGGATCGCGTCGGCGACGCTGGCGCGCTCGAACTCCGGGTGCAGCCGGTAGCGCAGCAGGTACTCGCCGCCGAACATCACGCCGACCGTGATCGGCGACACCAGGTTGGCGAAGATCGCCCAGGTGTCGAACGGCGCGAACGCATACAGCGCGATCGACACGGCCGAGATGCCGACGAAGTAGAGCGTCCAGGCCAGCGTGCACTTGCGGGTGTAGACCGCCATGTCGGGCGTGAAGTTGCGGTGCACGCGCCGCGCGAGCGTGGAAATCAGCGGCGTCTGGCCGGCGCGCAGCGTGCTGCCGAAGGCGATGCCCAGCATCGCGTTCACGCCGACGTGCTGCGCCATGTAGAGCAGCCCCGGCTCGAGGTGCCAACCGAGCACGGCCTGCGCGCACAGCGCGACGAGCAGCAGCGTCGAGGCGCCGCCGAGCCAGTGCTGGCCGGCGCGCCAGGCGCCCAGCGCGATGGCGGCGAGCATCGGCGCCAGCACGCCGACCATGTTCCAGGGCGAGGCCGGCGCGCGGGTCATCAGCCAGTGCGAGGCGCCGACGTAGAGGACGCCGACAACGACGATCGCGGCGACGCGCAGCCCGAGGCGGAGTGCCATCGCGGGCCGATCAGCCGACGCGGTGCGCGGCGATGTGCTCGGTCAGGCTGGCCAGCGAGGTGAAGATGCGGACGTTGTCCTCGTCGTCGGAGCGCAGCTGGAAACCGTAGCGTTGCGAGACGACCAGCGCGACCTCGAGGATGTCGATCGAGTCCAGCCCGAGGCCCTCGCCGTAAAGCGGCGCGGCCGGGTCGATGCTCTCGATGGCGACATCGAGGTTGAGGGCTTCAACCATCAGCGCGGCGACTTCGCGCTGGAGATCGGTTTGAACGATGGTCATGCGTGCGTGGAATCCGTTTGCAACGGCCGGAAAGCGGCACGTCAGCGGGGGCAGAGTCTACCAAAGCGGGTCCGCCGGGGCCGGGCGAACCCGGGCCGGCCGGCTGCATCCTCCGACCGTGATTGGGCGCCTTGTCCTACAGGATCCCGCCAGGGCACAAAGAAGATGGGGCCTCGAAATCCGGACCGGTGGCCCACCCGCTGCCGACCTCGAAACAACCCTGCAGGAGAGAACACATGACACACCTTCCCAAGAAGATCTCGACCCGGTGGCCGCTGGCCGCCGTGACCGCCGCGCTGCTGGCCGGCGCCGGCGCCGCCAACGCGCAGCTGGTGCTCGTCGCGCCCGAAGACTTCGGCGGCAGCGGCCTGGGCGCCGTCAACACGGTGCTGACGATCACCAGCCCGGCCAATACGACCTTCGAGTCGGGCGCGGTCGGCATCGACGGCTCGGGCAACCAGTTCATGACCGGCGACACCCAGGCGCAGACCATGGCGCGCACGATCGGCAGCCTGGGCGTGACCTCGGCCAGCGACCTGCGCGTGGTCTTCAACGCCAGCGAACCGTCCGGCGGCTCGATCACGCTCGACGACCTGGTGCTGAACATCTACAGCGCGAGCGGCTCGGTGCTGTTCACGTCGGCCGCGTTCACGCCGGTCTCGTTCGACTCGACCAACACCGGCACCGGCAACTCGGGCTTCGTGTTCGGCCTGAGCGCGACTGACGCCGCATCGGCGCAGTCGCTGGCGTTCGGCACCGGCTTCGAAGGCAACTACGTCGGCCTGTCGGCCGCCGCCAGCGACGCGACCGGTGGCCTGGAGACGTTCTACGTCGCCAACACCGCCACGGTCACGCCCGTGCCGGAACCCGGAACCTACGCGATGCTGCTGGCCGGCCTGGGCGTGATGGGCTTCGTCGCCCGCCGCTCGCGCAAAACCCAGGCGTAAATCCTGACCCGGCCGGCGCCTCGCGCGCCGGCCCCCTTACGGCGCCACGTGTCATTCGACCGTGGCGCCGCTGCTTTTGACGACCTGCTCGTACTTCGCGAGCTCCGCCTTCACGAACTCGGCGAACTGATCCGGCGTGGACGCGGCGTTCTCGAGCATCAGCCCGGACATCCGCGTCTTCAGCTCGGGCGAACCGAGCGCATCGACGAAGGCCTTGTTGAGGCGCTGCGTCACATCGGCCGGCAGGCGCGCCGGGCCGAACAGGCCGAACCAGGTGTTGATCGCGAACCGGCCGAGCCCGACGCCGCTGCCCCCTTCGGCGATGGTCGGCACCTCGGGCATCGCGGAAGAGCGCGTCGACGTGGTCACCGCGATCGCGCGCAGCTTGCCGGCGCGGATGTTGGCCGAGGCCGAGGCGAGGTTGTCGAAGGTCAGGTCGACCTGGCCCGACAGCAGCGCCAACTGCGCCGGGTTGCCGCCCGCGTACGGGATGTGGACCATGAACACGCCGGCCTGCGACTTGAACATCTCGCCCGCCAGGTGGCCGGCGCTGCCGTTGCCGCCTGAGCCGTAGTTCAGCTGGCCGGGGTGCGCCTTGGCGTACTTCACCAGATCGGCGACCTGGCGGATGCCGAGCTTCTCGGCCGTCTGCGCGTTCATCACCAGCACGTTCGGCACTTGCGCGATGCCGGTGATCGGCGTGAAGTCCTTGATCGGGTCGTACGGGATCTTGCGGAACAGCCACGGGTTGATGGCGTGCGTCGCGACGGCGCCGATCACCAGCGTGTTCCCGTCGGGCGCGGCCTTGGCGGCCAGATCGGCGCCCAGGTTGCCGCCGGCGCCGGGCCGGTTCTCGACGATCACGGTTCCGAGCACCGGTTGCACCTTCTCGGCCAGCGCGCGCGCGACGATGTCCAGCGGGCCGCCGGGCGGGTAGGGCACGATCAGCCGGATCGGCCGGGGCTGCGCGAACGCCGCGCCGGCGGACAGCAGGGCGAGCGCGGCGGCCGCGCGGAGGGTGGTTCGGCGAGAGGGCATCGGCTGGGTCATCGGGTCTTTCTTCAGGGTTTGCGCAGCAGGATCGCCTTGATCCAGCCGTCGCCGCGGGCCGCGGTGACCTTGACGAACCCGTTCTGCTCCTCGCCGAGCAGCAGCACCTCGTCGTCCTTGGTCAGCGTCTGCACGTCGCCGCTGCCGTCGCGCGGCTGGCGCAGCAGCTTGACGCCGTTGATCTTGGGCATCATCACGTCGCCGGCGGCCGTCGGATTGGCCTTGGGGCTCGCGGCCGCGTTGTTGACCGAAGCCGCGCTGCGGCCCTGGATCAGCGACGGGTTGGCGCGGATCGCACGCACGATGTTGTTCCAGTTGTCGACGAAGGACGCGACGATCACCTTGCCCTCGTTCGTGTTGCTGTAGCCGCCGCCCGTGGCGCCGCCGCCCACGCCGAACAGCGCGCCGCCGAGCGCGAAATCGGCCTTCTGCGCGCTGCCCTCGGCGGCCGCCACCTGGATGCCGGAGCGCGAATCGACCAGCAGCATCATGGTCTGCGCCTCCTTGAACTTGAGGCCGCCCACCAGCCCGCCGGCGATCAACCCGGCGCGCCCGCCGAGCAGGCCGCCGATCGCGCCACCCACCCCGCCGGCGTTGTTCTCGCTGAACACGACGCTCGGGTTGACGATGAAATCGGCCACCGCCATCTGGCCCTTGCCGATGTTCTGCCCGGCCTGCAGCTCGCCCGATTGCGCCAGCGCGCGCTCCTGCATCATGTTGCCCATCGCGGCACCGCGCTCGACGACCTGGAAGCAGTTGGACTGCTGCACCAGCATCCGCAGCACCGCGGTCGGCGAGCCCAGGCCGTAGCGCTGCAGGTTCGACAGCACCTGGCTCTGCGGCTCGACGACCGCGAGCGTGCCCTTGGGTGCGTCGCAGCGTTCGAGCTGGGCGTTCGCGCCCTGGGCGCCGTCCGGCCCGGCGCCGCCGGTGGCGAGCGAGCCGCCGCGGCCGAGCGTCTGGGCGTTCACGGCGAACGCGGTCGACAGGGTGGCGGCGAGCACCAGCGTGCGCGCGCCCAGGCGATGTGGATCGAACATGTGGGCCTCCCGAGGTGACGCGGCTCGAGCGGCCGCGCGAAGAATTCTAGGGTGATCGCCGCCGCCTGCCCGCCTGCAATCAAGGGGGCGGCAGCCCGCGCACGACCAGCCTGAAGCGCACCTGCACGTCGTTCGCGACCAGGCTGGTGTCGGCCCATTCCGCTTCGCCGATCTTGTATGCGAGGCGCTTGATCGTGAAGGCGCCGGTCGCGGTGGCCTGAGGGCCCTGCTGCACCAGCGTGACGGGCACGACAACGGGCTGCGCGCTGCCCTTGATCGACAGCATGCCGGCCACCTCGTACCGGCCCGGGCCCGTGCTCCTGATGGTGGTCGAGCGGAAGGTGGCCCGGGCAAAGCGCGCGGTGTCGAACCAGGCCGGCTTGAGCAACTCCGCATCGGTCTCGGCGATGCCGAGCGTCGCGCTGGTCGCGTCCAGCGTGATCGCGACGCTGCCCGATTCGGGCTTCGCGGGGTCGAACGCGATGGTCGCGTCGAAGCGGCGGAACCGCCCCTCGACCGGCACGCCCATCTGGGTGCTGGTGAACGTGACCTCGCTGCGGGCCGCATCCAGCGTGGCCGCAGGCTGGGCCTGCGCGGCGCCGGCGAGCAGCGTCAGTGCGACGAGCGCCCTCATCGGGCGGTGCGGCGCGGCCAGACGCGCCAGAACAGGCCGTCCCGATCGATCCACTGGTGCTTGAGCGCGGCGGCCACGTGCAGCACGGCCAGCGCCGCGAGCGCGAACGCGAGCGCCTGGTGCAGCGGCTTGAGCACGTCGGTGGCGAGCGCCTTGTCGACCGCCACCCAGTCCGGCAGTGGCAGCACGCCGAACCACACGATCGGGAAGCCCGCGGCCGAGCTGTAGGCCCAGCCGGACAGCGGCACGGCGAGGAACAGCAGGTACATCAGCCCATGGGTCGCGTGGTGGGCGTGCCGCTGCCAGGGCGGCATGGCGCGCAGCACCGCGTCGGCCAAGGGCGGGGGGCGATGGGTGAGGCGCCACAGCAGGCGCAGCAGCGACAGCGCGAGGATCGTGATGCCGGCCCACTTGTGCCAGTTGAACAGCCGCAGGCGTTGCGGCGAGAACGGCAGGTCGTGCATGTAGAGCCCGACGCTGAACGCGCCGACCAGCGCGACGGCCAGCACCCAATGCAGGCCGATGGCGACGGCGCCATACGAACCCGCGTCGGTGCTGCTGTTCATGCCTGGGGGCTACGCGCCGTGCTTGTCGGCTTCGGAGGTGAACGAATCGGCGTAGAACTCGTCGTCGGGCAGGCCGCACTTCGCGACGAAATCCTTCTGCGCCGACTCGACCATGATCGGCGCGCCGCAGGCATAGACCTGGTGGTTCATCAGGTTGGGGTGGTCGTGCATCACGGCCTGGTGGACGAGGCCGGTGCGGCCGGTCCACGCATCCTCCGCCTTGGGCTCGGACAGCACGGGGATGTAGGTGAGGTTCGGCAGCGACTTCGCGGCCTCGAGCGCCCAATCGTGCAGGTACAGATCCGCCTTGCTGCGGCAGCCCCAGTACAGCACCGCGTGCCGCGTCTGGGTCTTGTCCTTCGAGTGCCTGAACTGCAGGTGCTCGATGATCGCCTTGATCGGCGCGAAGCCGGTGCCCGAGGCGAGCAGGATCATCGGCTTGTCGGAGTCCTCGCGCAGGAAGAAGCTGCCGAACGGGCCCTCCATGCGCAGGATGTCCTTCTCCTTCATCGCGGTGAACACGTGGTCGGTGAACTTGCCGCCGGGCAGGTGCCTAAGGTGCAATTCGATGCCGGGCTTGTCGACCTGCGTGTGCGGCGCGTTCGCCATCGAGTAGCTGCGGCGCGAGCCGTCGCGCAGGATGAACTCCACGTACTGGCCGGCCTGGTACTGCAGCCGGTCGTTCGCCGGCAACTGCATCTGCAGGATCGCGACATCGGGCGCCGGCTTGCTGATCGAGGTGACGCGCGAGGGCATCTTGCGGATCGCGAACTCGCCTGCGCCTGGCACGGTGCGGGCCTCGACGACCACGTCGCTCTGCGGCGCGGCCTGGCAGGTCAGGATCCAGCCGGCGGCTTCTTCCTCGGGGCTCAGGGCCTTGCTCTGGTGCACGCCGTGGATGACGCGGCCCTCGAGCATGCGGCTCTTGCACGAGCCGCAGGCGCCGTCCTTGCAACCGTAGGGCAGGCCGACGCCCTGACGGATGGCGGCGGTGAGGATCGGCTCGTCGCGGTCGACCGAGAAGGTGCGGCCGCTGGGTTGCACGGTGACGGTGAAAGGCATGGGGTCGGCGAGCGCCTGGTGGCGTTCTCATTAAACTGAGCCGGTGATTTTGCCTGCACATCGCATTACCCCATGACCGCCTCCTGATGGACCGCGCCACGCACTTCAAGCGGCCGACGTTGCTGATCGTCGGCTGCGGCGATGTCGGCCTGCGCGTCGTGCGGCTGCTGCGTGGCCGATGGCGGCTGCTGGCCTTGACGTCCGACCCGGCGCGCCGCGCCGAACTGCGGGCCGCGGGCGCCGTGCCGCTGGTCGGCAACCTCGATGCGCCGGCCACGCTGGCGCGCCTGGCCGGGCTGGCCGATGCGGTGCTTCACCTTGCACCGCCGCCCTGGCACGGCGCGAGCGACACGCGCACCGCACACCTGCTGCAGGCGCTCGCGAGACATGCGCGCGTGCGGCGCATCGTGTACGGCAGCACCAGCGGCGTGTATGGCGACGGCGGTGGTGCGCGGTTCGACGAGACGCGCGCGGTCAACCCGGCGACGGATCGCGGCCGACGCCGCGTCGATGCGGAACGGCGCCTGCGCTGGTACGGCCGCGCGTTCGGTGCCCGCGTGAGCCTGTTGCGCATCCCCGGCATCTACGCCGGCGACCGTGCCGGCGGCCACCCGCGCGAGCGCATCGCGCGCGGCACGCCGGTGCTGGCCGCCGAAGACGACGTGTACACCAACCACATCCACGCCGACGACCTGGCGCGGGCCTGCGCCGCCGCGTTGCACCGCGGCCTGCCGCAGCGCGTGGTGCACGCGAGCGACGACACCGAGATGAAGATGGGCGACTACTTCGACCTCGCGGCCGACCTCGAAGGCGTGCCGCGCCCGCGCCGCATCGCCCGCGCGCAGGCCGCCACCGAGATGACGCCGATGCAGCTGAGTTTCATGGGTGAATCGCGCCGGCTGGTCAACGACCGGCTGAAGCGCGAGCTGCGCCTGCGGCTGCGCTACCCCACCGTGAACCAGGGCCTGATCGCCTGAACCTGCCGACCATGAAGACACTGCTGCTGACCGACCCCATTCCCGCGGGCGCATTCCAATCCGCGATCCATGCCATCGCGCCGGATGTCGACCTGCTCGCCTACCGGCGCGACCTCACCGACGGCGAGCTCGCCGAGGTCAAGGTGGTGCTGGGCTGGCGCTTCCCCGCCGGCGTGGCCGCGCGCCTGCCGAACCTGAAGTGGGTCTGCTCGGTCGCGGCCGGCGTCGAGAAGCTGCTGGTGCCCGAGCTGCCGGCGCACGTGCCGCTCTCGCGGATTGTCGACACCGAGCAGGCCGAGGGCATCGCGCAGTTCGTCGTGCTGATGGCGCTGCGGCATGTGCGCGGCCTCGAAGGCTACGAGGCGCTGCAGCGCGAGCGCGCGTGGACGCGCAAGCCGATGGCCGCGGCGCGCAGCCGTGTCGCCGTGCTCGGCATGGGCACGATGGGTGGCGCGGTGGCGCGGCTGCTCGGTGCGGTCGGCTTCGCGGTGACGGGCTGGAGCCGCAGCACCGGGGCGTCGCTCGACGCGCTGCTGGCGAGCAGCGACATCGTCGTCTGCGCGCTGCCGTTGACGCCCGAGACAGACGGTCTGCTGAACGCGCGAGCGTTCGAGAAGATGCCGGCGGGCAGCTACCTGATCAACATCGCGCGCGGCGCGCATGTCGTCGAGCCCGACCTGATCGCAGCGGTGCGCAGCGGCCACCTCGCCGGCGCCGCGCTCGACGTGCAGCGCAACGAGCCGATGGCGGCCGACGACCCGCTCTGGAGCGTGCCCGGCATCACCATCACGCCGCACATCGCGGCGCAGTCCTCGCCGCAGACGATCGCGGCGCAGTTCGTCGCCGGTCTGCGCTGCGTCGAACGCGGCGAGGCGCCGCCGCAGACGGTGGATCGAGCGCGCGGCTACTGAACCCTGTCAGCGTCCAAAGGGCGCGCGGCCTTGCCAGTAGCGGATCATCAGGAAGCCGCCGAGCATGCCGCCCAGGTGGGCGAAGTGCGCCACCCCCTGCAGCGTGCCGGTCACGCCGAACAGCAGCTCCAGCCCGCCGAAGATCGCGACGAAGTACTTGGCCTTCATCGGGATCGGCGGGAACAGCGGCATGATCATGCGGTTCGGGAACATCATGCCGAACGCGAGCAGCAGCCCGAACAGCCCGCCCGACGCGCCCACCGTCGGGTAGATGGCACCGGTCGCCGCGGCGAACAGCAGTTGCGTCGCACCGGCCGTCAGGACGCTCGCGAAGTAGAACTGCAGGAAGCGCTTCGGCCCCCACAGCCGCTCGAGGTCGGAGCCGAACATCCACAGCCCGAGCATGTTGAAGAACAGGTGCGTGATGCTGCCGTGCAGGAACGAGTAGCTGACCACCTGCCACGGCAGGAAACCGCCGCCCAGCGGCCACAGCGCCAGCGCGCGGGTGAACCAGGGGCCGAGGAAGAAGTCGATGCAGAACGCCGCCACGTTGATCAGCAGCAGGGCTTGGGTCACAGGGGGCATCGGCGGCATGCGCGAACTTCCGGTTGGGCGGGCAAGGTCGAGAGTCTAAGGGCGCGTCCCCGATACCCCTGCTGTGGCAGAATCGCGCCCTCTACAGCACCGGGCCTCGGTGGCGGAATCGGTAGACGCGATGGACTCAAAATCCATTATCGAAAGGTGTGCCGGTTCGAGTCCGGCCCGAGGCACCAACCCCTGATCGAGCACTCCTGTCCCCGGCCTGCGAGAATCGCCGCCGAGGAGAGTTCATGAGCGCCCCATCGCGATCCAAAGCCGCCCCGAAATACCCCACCGTCGAAGACGTGATCGGCAACACGCCGCTGGTGCGCCTGGTGCGCATTCCCGGGCTCGACAACGAGCAGCGCGGCAACGTGATCCTCGGCAAGCTCGAGGGCAACAACCCGGCCGGTTCGGTGAAGGACCGCCCGGCGATCAGCATGATCCGGCGTGCCGAGGAGCGCGGCGACATCAAGCCGGGTGACACGCTGATCGAGGCCACCTCCGGCAACACCGGTATCGCGCTGGCGATGGCCGCGGCGATCCGCGGCTACCGCATGCTGCTGATCATGCCGGAGGACCTGAGCATCGAGCGCGCGCAGACGATGAAGGCCTTCGGCGCCGAGCTGCTGCTGACGCCGCGTTCCGGCGGCATGGAATACGCGCGCGACCTGGCCGAGCAGATGCAGAAGGACGGCAAGGGCCGCGTGCTCGACCAGTTCGCGAACGCGGACAACCCGCGCGTCCACTACGAGACCACCGGCCCGGAGATCTGGCGCGACACCAAGGGCCGCGTCACGCACTTCGTCAGCGCGATGGGCACGACCGGCACCATCACCGGCACCTCGCGCTACCTGAAGGAGCAGAACAAGGCGGTCCGCGTGATCGGCGCGCAGCCGAGCGAAGGCTCGCGCATCCCGGGCATCCGCAAGTGGCCCGAGGCCTACCTGCCGAAGATCTACGACCCGACCTTCATCGACGAGATGATCTACGTCAGCCAGGCCGACGCCGAACAGATGGCGCGCCGCATGGCGGCCGAGGAGGGCCTGTTCGCCGGCATCTCGGCGGCGGGCGCGTGCTGGGTCGCGCTGCAGGTCGCGAAGCAGGTCGAGAACGCGACCATCGTGTTCGTGGTCTGCGACCGGGGCGATCGTTACCTGTCCACCGGAGTGTTCCCCGCATGACCACCGCGTTCAACTTCTGCCCGAACTGCGCGACGCCGCTGCAGGTGCTCGCGCGCATGGAAGACGGTGGCGAGAAGGCGCGCACCCGTTGTCCGGCCTGCGACTGGACGCACTGGAACAACCCGACGCCGGTGCTCGCCGCGATCGTCGAGTGCGCGGACCGCGACGGCCTGGTGCTGCTGGCGCGCAACGCGGCGTGGTCGGGGCGCATGTTCGCGCTGATCACCGGCTTCATGGAGGCGGGCGAGACGCCAGAGGAGGGCATCGCGCGCGAGGTCAAGGAAGAGACCAACCTCGATGTCGAGTCGCTGAAGCTGGTGGGCGTCTACGATTTCCAGCGCATGAACCAGATCATCGTGGCGTACCACGCGGTCGCGCGCGGCGAGGTCGTGCTCTCGCCGGAACTGGCCGAGTACCGCCTCTACCGCCCCGAGGACATCAAGTGCTGGCGGGCCGGCACCGGCTATGCGGTGGCCGACTGGCTGACCGCGCGAGGCATCACCCCGCAGTGGGTCGAACTGCCCGCCCGAACCTAGAATCGCGGGAAACGAGGAACCGAATGAACGCCGAAAAAGAACTCGACACCCGCGGCCTGAACTGCCCGCTGCCGATCCTGAAAGCCAAGAAGGCGCTTGCCGACATGCACAGCGGCGAGGTGCTGAAGGTCGTCTCGACCGACCCGGGCTCGATGCGCGATTTCCAGGCGTTCGCCCGCCAGACCGGCAACGAACTCGTCGAGCAGGAAAGCAGCAACGACGAGTTCATCCACTTCCTGCGCCGGCGCTAGGCGCAGCGCGGTTCAGGCGGGCGCAGCGCCCGCCGGCCTCAGATCGCGAGGCCCTTGAGGAAGTCCCGGAAGCCCGGCCCCAGCGTCGGGTGCGCGAGCGCGAGTTCGACGTTGGCCTGCAGGAAGCCTTCCTTGCTGCCGCAGTCGTAGCGCTTGCCGTCGTAGCGGTACGCGAACACCTTCTCGCGCCGCAGCAGGCCGGCGATGCCGTCGGTGAGCTGGATCTCGCCGCCCACGCCCCGCGACTGGTTGGCGATTTCGTGAAATACGCCCGGCGTGAGGATGTACCGGCCCGCCACGCCCAGGCGTGAGGGCGCGTCTTCCGGCGCGGGCTTTTCGACGATCCGCGTCACGTCCATCAGCTGATCGGTGACGGCCGTGCCGTCGACGATGCCGTAGCGCCGTGTATGTTCCGGCGGCACCTCCTGGACGGCGAGGATCGACACCCGCCACTCCTCGTACTGCTCGACCATCTGCTTCAGGATGGGCTTGTCGCCGACCATCAGGTCGTCGGCCAGCAGCACCGCGAACGGGTGGTTGCCGACCAGCCGCTGGCCGCAAAGCACGGCGTGGCCGAGGCCGAGCGCCTGGGCCTGGCGCACGTAGATGCACTCCATGTCGTCGGGCTTGACCGATCGCACGACGTCGAGCAGTTCCTGCTTACCCGCCTGTTCGAGGGCTACCTCCAACTCGAAAGTCATGTCAAAGTGATCTTCGATCGGGCGTTTGTGGCGGCCGGTCACGAAGATCATCTCGCGCACGCCTGCGGCGTACGCCTCCTCCACCGCATACTGGATCAGCGGCTTGTCGACAACCGGGAGCATCTCCTTCGGCTGGGCCTTCGTGGCCGGAAGGAAACGGGTCCCGAGACCGGCCACTGGAAAAATCGCTTTGGTGACTAACATTTACTTACAATCCCCTTCACTGGCCCTGATGTCGTCCTTCGATTCTGGCACGCGGCTGACGGGGCGTTCGTCGGACAAAGCCTCACCAATGCACACCTGCGCATGGATCTGCTGATCATCGAACCGCTCGAAGCCGAGGTCATGCAGTGGCTGGAGTCGCGCTACGCGATCCGCTATGCGCCGGAGCTCGCCGGGGACCCGCGCGCGTTCCGCCAGGCCCTCTACAACGTCCGCGCGCTGATCGTGCCGCCGTCGGTCACCATCGACGCGCAGGCGCTGCACTATGCGCCGGTGCTGCGGGCGGTCGGCCGGGTCAGCGCCGGCGCAGAGAACATCGACCTGGACGCCTGCGCCCGCGCCCGTGTCGAGGTGGTGCGCGGGCTCACGGCCACCGCGCAGGCCGAGGCCGAGTTCATGATCGGCGCGCTGCTGTCGATGTTGCGGCGGGTGCCGGTGATCGGCTCCGACGGCATGCTCGTCGGGCGCGAGCTCGGCGCCGCCACGGTCGGGCTGGTGGGCATGCAGCCGTCGGCGCGTTCGATGGCGCAGATGCTGGCCGGCTTCGGCTCCACGATGGTCGGCTACGACCCGGCGCTGCACGCAAGCGATCCGGTCTTCGAGCGCTGGCGCGTCAAGCCGCTGGGGCTGCGCGAACTGCTCGAGCAGTCGGACGCGGTGTGCGTTCAACTCAGCTACTTCAGCCGCTACCGCGGGCTGCTGGGCGAACGCTTCCTGCCGTTCTGCAAGCCGAACCAGGTGATCGTCAGCATCGCCCATTCGGGCCTGTTCGACGAGGCGTCCCTGGCCGACGCGCTGAACAGCGACCGGCTCGCCGCCGTCTGGCTCGACAGCCTGGAACCCGGCGCACTCGACATCGGCCGGCCGCTGCACGGCATCGAGAACCTGCAGATCACGCCGCGGGTGGCGAGCACGACCCGCGAGTCGCGGCTGCGCAGCGCCTGGGCCGTGGCACGCCGCATCGACGAGATGCTCGGCGCCACGCCCAACGCCACGCGCACGTTCAAGGCGACGATGCCAGGCGAGCCAACTGATCTTGCAGCCGAGCCACAGTTGCCGTGAAGTCGGCAACGCGCTGGTTCTCCTGAGCCACCACCGCGGCCGGCGCACGCGCCACGAAACTCTCGTTCGCGAGCTTGCCGGCGGCCTTGGCGATTTCGGCCTGCAGGCGCGCGATCTCCTTGTTCAGGCGCTCGGTCTCGGCCGCCACGTCGATCTCGACCAGCCACGCCAGGCGTGATTCGCCCGCCACCGCCACCGCGGCGCTGCGGGTCGCCTCGGCGAACGCCGCATCGTTGTCGAAGCGGCGCAGCTCCGAGACCTTTGCCAGCGCCTTCAACAGCGGCTCGGCCTGCGTGACGAACGCCTCGTCGCCGACCACGCACAGCGGCACGCGGGCGGCCGGCGACAGGTTCATCTCGCTGCGCAGCGTGCGGCTCACGCCGACCACCGTCTTCAGCTTCGCGACCCACGCCTCCGACTCCGCATCGATGCGCTCGAGCTGCGCCTTCGGGTACGGCGCGGTGACGATGCTGCCGCCTTCGATCTGGCGCCCGGCTACCGGCGTGACCGACTCCCACAGCTCGGCCGTGATGAACGGCATCACCGGGTGCATCAGGCGCAGCACGGTCTCGAGCGTGCGGATCAGCGTGCGGCGCGTGGCGCGCTGTTGGCCTTCGGTGCCGGTCTGCAATTGCACCTTCGCGATCTCGATGTACCAGTCGCAATACTCGTCCCAGACGAAGCCGTAGATCGCGTTGGCGACGTTGTCGAGCCGGTAGTCGGCGAAGCCCTGCGCCACCGCGGCTTCGACCCGCTGCAGCTCGCTGCTGATCCACTTGTCGGCCGGGCTGAACTGCATGTAGCCGTGGAACGGCTGGCCCGGCGCGCATTCGGCCTTGGTGTGTTCCTTCAGGCCGCAGTCCTGCCCCTCGCAGTTCATCAGCACGAACTTGGTCGCGTTCCAGAGCTTGTTGCAGAAGTTGCGGTAGCCCTCGCAGCGCTTGGTGTCGAAGTTGATGTGGCGGCCCAGGCTCGCGTAGCTGGCCATCGTGAAGCGCAGCGCGTCGGCGCCGTACGCGGGCATGCCCTCCGGGAACTCCTTCCTCACGCGTGCCGCGACCTTGGGCGCGGTCTCGGGGCGGCGCAGGCCGGTCGTGGACTTCCTGATCAACGTGTCGAGGTCGACACCCTCGATCAGGTCGACCGGGTCGAGCACGTTGCCTTCGCTCTTGCTCATCTTCTTGCCCTGCGCGTCGTGCACGAGGCCGTGGATGTAGACGTTTCGGAACGGCACCCGGCCGGTGAAGTGCAGCGTCATCATGATCATCCGGGCCACCCAGAAGAAGATGATGTCGAAGCCCGTCACCAGCACGGTCGACGGCAGGAACAGGTCCTGCTCGATCGTCCTGGCGGGCCAGCCGAGCGTGGAGAACGGGAACTGCGCGGCCGAGTACCAGGTGTCCAGCACGTCCTCGTCGCGCCGCAGCGCGCCGGTGTAGCCCGCGGCTGCGGCCTTGGCGCGCGCTTCGGTTTCGTCGCGGCCGACGAAGATTTCGCCGCCCGTGCCGTACCACGCCGGGATCTGGTGGCCCCACCAGAGCTGGCGCGAGATGCACCAGTCCTGGATGTTGCCCATCCAGTGGTTCCAGGTGCTGACCCACTGCGGCGGCACGAAGCGCACGTCGCCGTTCTCGACCGCGCGGATCGCGCGGCCGGCGATCGATTCGCCGTCGCGGCCGGGCTGCGTCATCGCCATGAACCACTGGTCGGTCAGCATCGGCTCGACGACCTGCCCGGTGCGGGCGCAGCGCGGCACCATCAGCTTGTGCTTCTTCGTCTCGACCAGCAGGCCGAGTGCCTCCAGGTCGGCGACGACCTGCTTGCGCGCGACGAAGCGATCGAGCCCGCGGTAGGCCTCGGGCGCGTTGTCGTTGACGGTCGCGTCCAGCGCGAGCACGCCGATGATCGGCAGGTCGTGGCGCTGGCCGACGGCGTAGTCGTTCGCGTCGTGCGCCGGCGTGACCTTGACGACGCCGGTGCCGAACTCGCGATCGACATACGCATCGGCGATCACCGGGATCGTGCGGTTGCACAGCGGCAGCGTGACCTGCTTGCCGACGAACGCGGTGTAGCGCTCGTCGTCCGGGTGGACCATCACGGCGGTGTCGCCGAGCATCGTCTCCGGCCGGGTGGTCGCGACGACCAGCGAGCCCGAACCGTCCGCCAGCGGGTAGCGGATGTGCCAGAGGAAGCCGTCCTCTTCCTCGCTCTCGACCTCGAGGTCGGACACGGCGGAGCGCAGCACCGGGTCCCAGCTGACCAGCCGCTTCTTGCGGTAGATGAGTCCTTCCTCGTACAGCCGGACGAAGGTCTCGTTGACGACCGCCGACTGCGTGGCGTCCATCGTGAAGTACTCGCGCGACCAGTCGACCGTGTCGCCCAGGCGTCGCATCTGCGAGGTGATCACGTTGCCGCTGTGCGCCTTCCAGTCCCACACCCGCTCGATGAACTTGGCGCGGCCGATGTCGTGGCGGCTCAGGCCCTCGTCCTGCAACTGCCGCTCGACGACGATCTGCGTGGCGATGCCGGCGTGGTCGGTGCCCGGCAGCCACAGCGTGTTGAACCCGCTCATGCGGTGGTAGCGCGTCAGCGCGTCCATGATCGTGTGGTTGAAGCCGTGCCCCATGTGCAGCGTGCCGGTCACGTTCGGCGGCGGCAGCTGGATGCTGAACGAGGGTCTGGCCGGATCGAGCGTCGGCGCGAACGCGCCGGGCTCGTTCCACTGGAGCGCCCAGCGGGCCTCGATGGCTTTGGGTTCGAAGGATTTGGCGAGTTCGGTCATGGTGTGGTCAAGAGTTTGACGCCCGGTAGTTTGCGCATGCCTTGGTCGAAGGTCAGCGTCGAGGCGCATCCCAACGCGGTGTTCTTGGCGACGGTCAGACAGTCGGCAAAGCCGGCGGGCGAGTGCTCGAACAGCTCGAGCGCGCGAGCGACGATTGCATCGCTCTCGAAGCGAATGCCGCTCGTCTGCATGAACGCCTGCAGCGCGCCGATGACGACGGGCTTGTCGATCCGATAGGTTCGCACCAATGTCCAGACCGTCTCGACCAACACGATGTCGTTCACGAGGATGTCCGTGCCGGCGCGGTTGGCTCGGGCCAGCTCGCGCACCGCCACGTCGTGCTGCTCGGCGTCGTCGCGCAGGATGATCCTGAGGACGACGTTGGTGTCGATGGCGATCAACGCGCCGGCCGTCCGGCGGTCTTCTTGCGGCCTGTCGACTGGTTCCTGACCCGGTCTTCCTCGGCAGAAACGTGCTCGCCGATCGCGGTGTCGATGTCGGCCAGCGACAGCGGCTTCATGCCCGGGCGATGCAGCAGGCCGAACAGCGACGACAGGGGCCGCAGCGGGCGGGCGCGCAGTGAGCCGTCCTTGTCGACCACGAAATCGAGTTGGGCGCCGGCGTCGAGTTTCAGTTCGTCGCGGATCGCTTTCGGCAGGGTGAGCTGGCCCTTGCTGGTGAGTGTGACGATCATGTTCGATCCTCGTCCGGTGGTGTTCCTTACATTCTATCAAGGTAAGGCGCCACGAGGGCGCCTTACATCAGCAGGTGCTCACCCGCGTTGTCCCCGCCGAGGATCACGTAGTTGACCTTGCGCACGTCCATCAGCCGGGTGCCGCCGGCATACGAGATCGAGCTCTGCACGTCCTCGCGCATCTCGCGCAGCGTGTCGGCCAGCTTGCCCTTGATCGGCTCGAGGATGCGCTTGCCCTCCACATGCTTGTACTCGCCCTTGTTGAAATCGCTGGCCGAGCCGTAGTACTCCTTGAACAGCTTGCCGTCGACCTCGACCGTCTGCCCGGGCGACTCCTCGTGGCCGGCGAACAGCGAGCCGATCATCACCATCGAGGCGCCGAAGCGCACGCTCTTCGCGATGTCGCCATGGTCGCGGATGCCGCCGTCCGCGATGATCGGCTTGGTCGCGACCCGCGCACACCACTTCAGCGCCGAGAGCTGCCAGCCACCGGTGCCGAAGCCGGTCTTGAGCTTCGTGATGCAGACCTTGCCCGGGCCGACGCCGACCTTGGTCGCGTCCGCGCCCCAGTTCTCCAGGTCGATCACCGCCTCGGGCGTGGCCACGTTGCCGGCGATCACGAAGGTGCTCGGCAGCTTCTTCTTGATGTACTCGATCATCTTCTGCACGCTGTCGGCGTGGCCGTGCGCGATGTCGATGGTGAGGTAGTCGGCGCCGACGCCGTCGGCCGCCAGCCGGTCGATCGCCGCGTAGTCGGGCGGCTTCACGCCCGAGCTGATCGAGACGATCAGCCCCTTGTCGCGCATCTTGCGGGCGTAGGCCACGTTGTCGATGTCGAAGCGGTGCATCACGTAGAAGTAGCCGTTGGCGGCCAGCCACTCGGTGATCGGCTCGTCGACGACCGTCTTCATGTTCGCCGGCACGACCGGCAGGTTGAACCTGTGCGGGCCGAACTGGATGGAGGCGTCGCATTCCGAGCGGCTCTCGACGCGGCACTTGCGCGGCAGCAGCAGGATGTTGTCGTAGTCGAAGATTTCCATGATGCGCGCCCCGTGGATCAGCCAAAAAAAAACCGGGCGCCAAATTCGGGCCCGGTGACGAATTCTACGCGGCCCCTACACTGGCCGCTTTCCGAGAAGCCCTGCGACCGCCACGTGCTGGACCCCACCACCAAACGCCTGCTGCCCTGGGTCGTCGCGATCGCGTTCTTCATGCAGACGCTGGACGGCACGATCCTCAACACCGCGCTGCCGACGATGGCGAAGGACCTGGGCGAGAGCCCGCTGCGCATGCAGTCGATCGTCATCGCCTACATGCTCACGGTGGCGCTGTTCATCCCCGCCTCGGGCTGGCTGGCCGACCGGTTCGGCACGCAGCGCACCTTCCTCGCGGCGATCGTGCTGTTCAGCCTGGGCTCGCTGCTGTGCGCGCTGTCGCCCACGCTGCCGTGGCTGGTCGCCGCGCGGGTGGTGCAGGGCGTCGGTGGCGCGCTGCTGCTGCCGGTCGGGCGCCTGACGATCCTGCGCGCCTACCCGCGCAGCGAGCTGCTGAAAGTGCTGTCGTTCGTGACCATCCCCGGCCTGGTCGGCCCGCTGCTCGGCCCGCCGCTGGGCGGCTGGCTGGTCGAGGTGACCAGCTGGCACTGGGTGTTTCTGATCAACCTGCCGGTCGGGCTGGTCGGCGTGTTCGTGGCGTGGCGCTACATGCCCGACCTGAGAGGGCCGGTCGGCCAGCGCTTCGACTGGGCCGGCTTCGTGCTGTTCTCGCTCGGATTGGTGGCGGTGACGCTCGGGCTGCAGGGGCTGGGCGAGCATTCGATCAGCGCGCCGGTTTCGATCCTGCTGGTGATGGGCGGCCTGGCGTCGATGGCCGCGTATTGGGTCCACGCGGCCCGAGCCGACAAGCCGCTCTTCAGCCTGACGCTGTTCCAGATTCCCACCTTCTCGGTCGGCATCCTCGGCAACCTGTTCGCGCGCCTGGGCAGCGGCGCGATGCCGTTCCTCACGCCGCTGTTCCTGCAGGTCGCCCTCGGCTACTCGCCGAGCACGGCCGGCCTGACGATGGTGCCGACCGTGCTCGGCGCGATGATGATCAAGTTCGTCGCCGAGCGGGTGATCAACCGCTTCGGCTACCGCCGCGTGCTGGTCGTCAACACGCTGCTGCTGGGCGGGTTCATCGCCGGTTTCTCGCTGGTCGATCGCGCCACGCCGCACGCCGCCATCCTGGTCTATCTCGCGCTGTTCGGCATCTGCAACTCGATGCAGTTCACCGCGATGAACACGCTGACGCTGGGTGACCTGGACGACGAGCGCGCCAGCGGCGGCAACAGCCTGCTGTCGGTCGTGATGCAGCTGTCGATGAGCCTGGGCGTGGCGGCGGCCGGCGCGCTGCTGGCGGCGTTCGCGACGCCGATCGTGATCCCGATCGCGAGCGATGTCGGCCCCAGCAACGTGGTGCAGACCTTTCACTACACCTACCTGTGCATGGGCGCGCTGTCGGCACTGGCCGCGGGCATCTTCTTCCAGCTCGGCCGCCGCGAAGGGCCGGCCGGCAAGGCCGCCGTGATCGACGAATCCTGAGGGATCAGGCGGGCGCGCTGCGCAGTTCGGCCAGGGCCTGGCGCGTCACCGACCGGGCGCTGCCCAGGGCCAGCGCCGCCATGCCGATCGCGACGATCAGGTCGGGCCACACACTGCGCGTGCCGGCCACGGCGACGGCGGCGAGCACCACGGCGATGTTGCCGAGCGCGTCGTTGCGCGAGCACAGCCACACCGAGCGCATGTTCGAGTCGCCGCTGCGGTAGCGGTAGAGCATCACCGCGACGCCCACATTCACGGCCAGCGCCAGCACCGCCACCGCGCCCATCGTCAGCGCCTCGGGCGGCTCGCCCTGCCATGCGGCCCAGCCGGCGCGGCCCAGCACGAACAGGCCGAAGCCGGCCATCGAGGCGGCCTTCAGCAACGACGAGCGGGCGCGCCAGTGCAGCGCGCTCGACATGACGAGCAGCGAGAGCCCGTAGTTAGCGGCATCGCCGAAGAAGTCGATCGCGTCGGCGAGCAGCGAGACCGAGCCTGACTGCAGGCTGCCGGCGATCTCGACCACGAACATCGCTGCGTTGAGGACCAGCGCGATCCACAGGATGCGCCGGTAGGCCGGATCGGCGCTCGGCGGGGGCGGGGTACAGCAGGCGTCGGACATCGAAAGCGTGGGATCGGATGCGCGCCGCAACGGGGGCGCACCGGCATGGTATCTGCCTGCTGCGCGACGGTCCGGACGAGGGTGATCGACAATCCCCGCATGGCTCCTGAACTCGATGCCGGCACCGACTCGCCGCTGCTCCACAACCTCAACCCCGAACAACTCGCCGCGGTGACGCTGCCGGCCCGCCCGGCGCTGATCCTGGCCGGCGCGGGCTCGGGCAAGACGCGGGTGCTGACGACGCGCATCGCCTGGCTGATCCAGACCGGCCAGCTCTCGCCCGGCGGCGTGATGGCGGTGACCTTCACCAACAAGGCCGCGAAGGAGATGCTGACGCGCCTCGGCGCGCTGCTGCCCATCCCCGTGCGCGGCATGTGGATCGGCACCTTCCACGGCCTGTGCAACCGCTTCCTGCGCGCCCACTGGAAGCTGGCCGGCCTGCCGCAGGGCTTCCAGATCCTCGACTCGGCCGACCAGCTCTCGGCCGTCAAGCGCGTGATCAAGGCGATGAACCTCGACGAGGAGCGCTTCGTGCCGAAGCAGGTCACGTGGTTCATCGCCGGCGCCAAGGACAACGGCTACCGGCCGAAGGACTGCGAGGTCAAGGACGAGCAGTCGCGCATCCAGGTGCAGATCTACCAGAACTACGAGGAGCAGTGCCAGCGCGAGGGCGTGGTCGATTTCGCCGAACTGATGCTGCGCACCTTCGAGCTGATGCGCGACAACGACGCGCTGCGCCAGCACTACCAGCACCGCTTCCGCCACATCCTGGTCGACGAGTTCCAGGACACCAACCGCCTTCAGTACGCGTGGCTGAAGATGTTCTGCGGCGAGCACACCGCGGTGATGGCGGTCGGCGACGACGACCAGAGCATCTACGCCTTCCGCGGCGCGCAGGTCGGCAACATGGCGGCGTTCGAGCGCGAGTTCAGGGTCGATCACGTGATCAAGCTGGAGCGCAACTACCGCTCTTTCGGCAACATCCTCGATGCGGCCAACGAGCTGATCGCGCGCAACACCAACCGCCTGGGCAAGAACCTGCGCACCGAGGCCGGGCCGGGTGAACCGGTGCGCGTCCGCGAATCACCGAGCGATTTCGACGAGGCGCGCTGGTTCGTCGAGGAAGCGCAGCAACTGCACCGCGAGGGCACGCCGCGCAGCAGCATCGCGCTGCTCTACCGCAGCAATGCGCAGAGCCGCGTGATGGAAAGCGCGCTGTTCAACGCCAGCGTGCCGTACAAGGTCTACGGCGGTCTGCGATTCTTCGAGCGGGCGGAGGTCAAGCACGCGCTGTCGTATCTCCGCCTGATCGAGAACCCGAGCGACGACACGAGCTTCCTGCGCGTCGTCAATTTCCCGACCCGCGGCATCGGGGCGCGCTCGATCGAGCAGCTGCAGGACGCGGCCCGGCAGTCCGGCCGCAGCCTCTACCAGAGCGTCGGCGCGCTCAGTGGCAAGGCCGGCACCAACCTGCAGGCCTTCGTCGCGCTCGTCGACACCATGCGCGAGAAGACGCGCGGCCTGACGCTGCGCGACATCATCGAGCACATGCTCGACGCGTCGGGCCTGGTCACCTTCTACAAGACCGACAAGGAAGGCCAGGACCGGCTCGAGAACCTGGACGAACTCGTCAACGCCGCCGAGGCCTTCGTGACGCAGGAGGGCTTCGGCAAGGACGCGGTTGCGCTGCCGGTCGACGAGCATGGCGACGGCAACGAATCGGGCCGTGCCGAGTTCAACACGCCGGGCGCCGAGGCCGCCAGCGGCACGATCGCGCCGCTGGCCCAGACACCCGACGCCGAGACCGGCGAGATCATGTCGCCGCTCGCCGCGTTCCTCACGCACGCGTCACTCGAAGCCGGCGACAACCAGGCGCAGGCCGGGCAGGACGCGATCCAGCTGATGACCGTGCACTCCGCCAAGGGCCTGGAGTTCGACTGCGTGTTCATCACCGGCCTCGAGGAGGGCCTGTTCCCGCACGAGAACTCGGCCGCCGATCCGGACGGGCTGGAGGAGGAGCGCCGCCTGATGTACGTGGCGATCACGCGCGCCCGCAAGCGCCTGTACCTGAGCTTCTCGCAGACGCGGATGCTGCACGGGCAGACCCGCTACAACGTCAAGAGCCGGTTCCTGGAGGAGTTGCCCGAGGCCGCGCTGAAGTGGATCACGCCGCGCAACCAGGGCTTCGGCTCGGGCTTCCAGCGCGACTACCAGGCGGCGTGGGCCAGGGGCTCGGGCCTGCACTCGATCGTCGGCGCGGGCGACGTGCGCGGGGTATCGAGTGCGCCGGCGGTGGTGCCCAAGGCGCCGAGCCACGGCCTGCGCTCGGGGCAGAGCGTGTTCCACACCAAGTTCGGCGAGGGCGTGATCGTCACGCTCGAAGGCACCGGCGTGGACGCACGCGCGCAAGTCAACTTCGGCCGGCATGGTATGAAGTGGCTCGCGCTGTCGGTGGCCAAGCTGACGCCGATTCCATGAGGAAGGAGTTGTCCATGAAGTTCATCCGAGCCGTCGGCGCATTCGCCGCATTCGGCCTGTTGCTCGCGGGGTGCGCGAGCACCGCCGTCGATGCCCAGTGGCGCAGTACCGAGCTGCCCGCCGCCTACCTGCGCGGCGCCACCGTGATCGTCAGCTGCGAGACCGGCGAGGTCGTCGTCAAGCGGATCTGCGAGGACCAGGTCGTCGCCGACCTGGGCGCACGCGGCGTGCGCGCGCTGCTGCCGTCGCCCGGCGATGCGGCACCGGTGCCGTCCGGCGGGACCGGCGACCTGCAACTGCTGCCGGCCGCGCGGCGCAGCGGCGCGCGCGCGGTAGTCAGCGTCGGCGTCGGGCTGGCGTCGCAGCGGGTCAGCCCGGGCGTGACGATCGGCATCGGCGGCTTCGGCTTCGGGCGCCACACGGGCGGCGGCATCGGCGTCTCCGCGCCGATCGGCGGCGGCCAGGTCAGCCAGGGGTACGCGGCCAACGTGCGCGTGACGGACGTGAACTCGGCCCGCCTGATGTGGACGGCCCGTGCCAGCGCGCCACCGTCGTCCGACGTGAACGGCCAGCTGGCCGAGCTCTCACGCAGCGTGCTCGAAGCCGCTGCGGGCGCCGGGCTGTTCTGAGGCCGCCCGGGTCACGGCTCCGGCGGGCTGCCGGGCGTGACCACGTCGATCGTCTTCTCGATCACCTTGCCGGTGACCTTGACGCCGGCCGACACGACGGCGCCGGTGACCGAGATCGCGGCGCCCGCCGCGGCGCCGGCGATCGACACGACCGCGCAGCCGTTGAGCGCGCAGGCCGCGAGCGCGGCCAGAACGGCTCTAGACCCCCACATCGTCGATCTCGCGGTAGACATCGCGCAGCCACATCTTCACGCGCTGGCGGTCCATCATGCCAAGGCCGCCGCTGTTCGGCTCCTGCGGGTTCTTGGCCTTCCAGAAGCTGCTGCTGCCGGCATCGATCTTCTGGATCACGCCATCGTGCAGCTTGCGGATCGAGACGATGCGCGCGCCGAGTTCCAGCGCGCGCTGCTGCTGGCCGGACTGCTCGAGCACCGAGAAGTCGTTGCCGCGCACCTGGTTGCGGACCAGCACGTACTTCAGCCCGGTGCCGAAGCGGTCGAGCAGGCGCTGCAGCAGGTCGACCGAGTCCTTGCCCGAATCCATCACGTGCCAGTAATGGATGGTCATGCCCATCTCCTCGGCCATGTTGACCAGGCCGACGTCGTCCATCCACTTGACCAGCGGCTCGTGGGTCTGCGCGGCCAGGTCGACCAGGATGCGCCGTTCCGGCTGCTCGGCGGCGGCCTCGACGATCACGTCGAGCGCCTCGTAGCGGTCCATCACCACCGGCGACGCGTAGCCAGCGTAGAAGCGCATCAGCGCACCGTGCGAGCGGTCGGTGTCGAAGCCCAGGAACGGGATGTTCTTGTCGATCATGTACTGCGCCAAGACACGCGCGGTGAGTGATTTGCCGACGCCGCCTTTTTCGCCGCCGATGAAATGGATGTGCGCCATCAAGTGATCCTTCGTGGTGTTCTGCATCGATTGTCCACGCTGTCGGGCGGGGTCGAGGTGCCGGATTGCAACTCGCATGCCCGTCCTGCGCGATGCGGGCTTGTCGCCGGCCGGTCACGGCCGTGTCACGCCGCGTTCACATGCGCTTCCTATCCTCGCGCCCAGCCAGGCAACTTACCCATCAACGAGGATATATCTTGAACAAGGCCGTCAATTTCCCGCTCGACGCGATGCACGCCGACGAGGTCGATCTCAACACCTCCGGCAACACCGACTTCCAGGCCGTGCTCGACGCCCGCCTGAGCCGGCGCTCGGTGCTTCGCGGCGGGGTCGGCACTGCGGCGACCGCGCTGCTCGGCGGCTGGTCGCTCACCGCTTGCGGCGGTGGCGGTGACGACGACGCCCCGGCGCCCGCACCGGTCACGGCACTGAGCTTCGGCGCGGTGGCGAAGAGCACGGCCGACAAGGTCACGGTGCCGGTGGGCTACACCGCCACCGCGATCTATGCGCTCGGCGACCCGCTCACCGCCGCCACCCCGGCATTCAGGAACGACGGCACCGACACCGACTACGCCAACCGCGCCGGTGACCACCACGACGGCATGGAGTACTTCGGCCTGACGGCCGACGGCAGCGCGCGCGACGCCAAAGGCTCCGAGCGCGGCCTGCTGGCGATGAACCACGAGGCCACCAGCGGCACCGACGTGCGCTCGTACTACCTGCACGCCGACGGCGGCACGCTCAACCCGCGCCCGAAGAGCGAGGCCGACAAGGAGATCCCGGTGCACGGCCTGTCGGTCGTCGAGGTGCGCAAGACCGCGGGCGCCTGGGCCTACGTGCAGAACTCGGCCTACAACCGCCGCGTCACGCCGCTGACGCCGGTGCTGCTGTCGGGCCCGGCGGCCGGCAACGCGCTGATGAAGACGAAGTACTCGACCTCGGGCCTCAGCACCCGCGGCACGCTGAACAACTGCGGCACCGGCTACACGCCGTGGGGCACCTTCCTGACCGGCGAGGAGAACTGGGCCGGCTACTTCACCCGCTCGGCGACCGACAACGCGGCCCGCGCCGACAAGAGCGTGGTCTCGCTGAACCGCTACGGCCGCGCGCAGGGCGCTGCGAGCCGCCACGGCTGGGAAACCGCCGGCGCCGAAGACCAGTACGCGCGCTGGATCATCGGCAAGATCGGCGTCAGCGCCGACGGCAGCGACGACTACCGCAACGAGCTGAACGGCTTCGGCTACATCGTCGAGATGGACGCCTACGACAAGGCCGCCGCGATCAAGAAGCGAACCGGCCTGGGCCGCTTCGCGCACGAGAGCGCCGCGTTCGGCAAGACGGTGGTCGGCAAGCCGCTGGCCGTGTACATGGGCGACGACTCGCAGGGCGAGTACATCTACAAGTTCGTCTCCACGGCGACGTGGGTCGAGGCCGACGCGAACCCCGCCAACCGCCTCGCCACCGGCGACAAGTACCTCGACAGCGGCAAGCTCTACGTGGCGAAGTTCGATGCGACCGGCACCGGCACCTGGGTCGAGCTGAGCATCGCGAACCCGCTGATCTCGGGCTACGCGACCTACGCGTTCGCCGACCAGGCCGATGTGGTGGTCAACGCGCGCCTGGCGGCCGATGCCGTCGGCGCGACCAAGATGGACCGCCCGGAGTGGTGCGCCGTGCACCCGACCACCGGCGAGATCTACTACACGCTGACCAACAACAGCAGCCGCAAGCTGGAGCCGACCGGCACGCAGACGGCGCTCGA
>JAZKIO010000100.1:0-26866 GCA_040384825.1 Pseudomonadota bacterium | reverse complement strand
TGTTGATCACGCGCGTCATCGCGGCGCGCAGGCCGGTCAGGTGGGTGCCGCCGTCACGCTGCGGGATGTTGTTGGTGAAGCAGAGAACGTTCTCGCTGTAACCGTCGTTCCACTGCATCGCCACGTCGGTGGTGATCGTCGTGCCCTGCTCGCTGACCTTCTCGCCGGTTGCGCCGAACACAGTCGGGTGCAGCACCTTCTTGCCGGTGTTGATGAACTCGACGAAACCCTTGACGCCACCGGCGAACGCGAAGGTGTCTTCCTTGTTGTTGCGCTCGTCCTTCAGGCGGATCTTCACGCCGTTGTTCAGGAAGCTCAGCTCGCGCAGCTTCTTGGCGATGATGTCGTAGTGGAAGTCGATGTTCGAGAAGATCTCGAGGTCGGGCAGGAAGTGCACCTCGGTGCCCCGCAGTTCGGTCTCGCCGATGATCTTCATCGGGCTCACTTCCACGCTCTTTCCCGATCCATCGTCGCGCTGTTCCAGCAGGCGGTCCTGCGGAATGCCCTGCTTGAACTCCATGAAGTGCGCTTCGCCGTCGCGGCGCACCGTCAGCCGCAACCACTTGGACAGACCGTTGACGCAGCTCACGCCCACGCCGTGCAACCCGCCCGAGACCTTGTAGCTGTTCTGGTTGAACTTGCCGCCGGCGTGCAGCTCGGTCAGCGCGATCTCGGCGGCCGAGCGCTTGGGCTCGTGCTTGTCGTCCATCTTCACGCGCGTCGGGATGCCGCGGCCGTTGTCGGTCACGCTGATCGAGTTGTCGGAGTGGATGGTGACGACGATGTCGTCACAGTAGCCGGCCAGCGATTCGTCGATCGAGTTGTCGACGACCTCGAACACCAGGTGGTGCAGGCCGGTGCCATCGGAGGTGTCGCCGATGTACATGCCGGGGCGCTTGCGCACCGCCTCCAGGCCTTCGAGGATCTGGATGCTCCCCTCTCCGTACGCTGCGCTGTCGGCGGCGTGCCGGGTGGTCTTGGCGGCGTTGTCTTCGGGGGTGGTCGGGGTGTTCGGGGTGTCGCTCATCGGGTCTTTCACACTCACATCTGGGGCCGGAATCAACAAAAGCCAGCCCTTTGAAAAGCACTCAAGCGGGCCGAAGCCCGCTTGGTCATGGGTCGTCTGCAGCGGCGCTAGATGCGCATCGGCATGACCACGTACTTGAATCCGGCCTGCTCGGGCACGGTGATCAAGGCGCTGGAGTTGGTGTCCTGCAGTTCCATCTTGATCATCTCGACGCTCATGTTCGACAGTGCGTCGATCAGGTAGGTCACGTTGAAGCCGATCTCGATCGCGTCACCGCCGTAGTCGACCTCCAGCTCTTCCTTGGCCTCTTCCTGTTCGGCGTTGCTCGACGCGATGCGCAGCGTGCCCGGCTCGAGGTTGACGCGCACACCCTTGAACTTCTCGCTGGTCAGGATCGCGGCGCGCTGCAGGCTGGCCAGGAACGGCACCCGGCCGAGCGTGACCGAATTCTTGTGGTTCTTCGGGATCACGCGGTTGTAGTCGGGAAACTTGCCCTCGACCAGCTTGGTCACGAACTCCATGCCGCTGAAGCTGAATTTGGCCTGGTTGCCGGCGAAGCGCATCTCGATCAGGCCTTCGTCGTCCTTGCCGTCTTCCTTCAGCAGCCGCTGCAGCTCGAGCACGGTCTTGCGCGGCAGGATCACCTCCTGCTTCGGGATCTCCACATCGAGCGTCGCCTGCGCCAGCGCGAGGCGGTGGCCGTCGGTCGCGACCAGCGTCAGGCTCCTGCCCTCGGCGACGAACAGGATGCCGTTCAGGTAGTAGCGGATGTCGTGCACTGCCATCGCGAAGTGCACCTGGTTGATCAGCCCCTTGAGCGCCTTCTGCGGCACGCTGAAAGCCGGGCCGAAATCGGCCGCCTCCTGGACCAGCGGGAAGTCGTCGCTCGGCAGCGTCTGCAGCGTGAAGCGGCTCTTGCCGCCCTGCAGCGTCAGCTTGTTCTGGTTCGCGGTCAACGTGACGATCTGGTCCGCCGGCATCGAGCGCAGGATGTCGATCAGCTTGCGCGCCCCGACCGTGGTGGCGAAGTTGCCGCTGTCACCGCCCAGCTCGGCGCGGGTGCGAACCTGGATCTCCAGGTCGCTGGTCGTCAGCTCGAGGTTCTCGCCGGTCTTGCGGATCAGTACGTTCGCCAGGATCGGCAGCGTGTGGCGCCGTTCCACGATTCCCGCCACAGCCTGCAGCGCGCTCAAAACTTTTTCTTGTGCTGTCTTCAAGACAATCATTTGAACCTCTCAACTTGGTCGTAATAGTAGAGAACGCCGGTTTCTGTGGACAACGCCATTTTCGCCTGTTCCTTCAATCACTTAGGCCAATCACAAGCCTGGGGTCGGAGCCCTTGGCACGACCATGGCCGACAGACAACAACTTCCGGAAAGCCGCCGGGCCTGTGGACAGGTGGGCAGTTGCCAGAAAGTTGTCCCCAGGTTTGTCGCTTGACATCGCCTCATCCCTTCAGGGTTTGCTCGAGCACGTGCAGCTGCTGGTTCAGCTCGGTGTTCTTCTGGCGCTCGGCGGCGATCTTGCGCACCGCGTGCAGCACCGTCGTGTGGTCGCGGCCGCCGAACAGCTCGCCGATCTCGGGCAGGCTCTTCTGCGTCATGTCCTTGGCCAGGTACATCGCGATCTGACGCGGCCGGGCAATCGAGGCCGGGCGCTTCTTGCTGTACATGTCGGCGACCTTGATCTTGTAGAAGTCGGCCACCGTCTTCTGGATGTTCTCGACGCCGATCTGGCGGTTCTGGATCGACAGCAGGTCCTTCAGCGCCTCGCGCGCCAGGCCGATGTTGATTTCCTTGTGGCTGAACCGCGAGTACGCGAGGATCTTGCGCAGCGCGCCTTCCAGCTCGCGCACGTTCGCGCGCACGTTCTTGGCGACGAAGAAGGCCACGTCCTCGGGCATCGGCGTGGCCTCGAGCTCGGCCTTGCGCATCAGGATCGCGACCCGCATCTCGAGCTCGGGCGGTTCGATCGCCACCGTCAGGCCGGCGTCGAAGCGCGAGGTCAGGCGCTCGTCGATGTCCACCAGCCCCTTGGGGTAGGTGTCGCTGGTCATGATGATGTGGGCGCGCTTGGCCAGCAGCGCTTCGAACGCGTTGAAGAACTCCTCCTGCGTGCGCTCCTTGCCGGCGAAGAACTGCACGTCGTCGATCAGCAGCAGGTCGAGCTGGTGGTACTTGGCCTTCAGCTCGTCGAAGGTCTTGCGCTGGTAGTTCTTCACCACGTCGGTGATGAACTGCTCGGCGTGCAGGTAGAGGATGCGCGCGTCCGGCTTGTCGGCCAGCAGCGCGTTGCCCACCGCGTGGATCAGGTGCGTCTTGCCCAGGCCGACGCCACCGTAGATGAAGAGCGGGTTGTACATCTGCCCCGGGGCGCCGGCGACGTGCAGGGCCGCGGTGCGGGCCATCTGGTTGGCGCGGCCGGGCACGAGCGTGTCGAAGGTCAGCGCCGGGTTCAGGCGGCTGCGGGACGGCACCTGCTGCGCCGAGGCCAGCGACGCCGCGGCCGCCGGCGCGCGGGCGACGTGCAGCGCCTGGGCGGCGGGCACCGGGCCGGCAGCGCCGTTGGACACCGGCTGGTGCGCTGCCTCGTGTGCCACCGGGGCGGCACGCGCCGCGAGTGCGATGTCCAGGCGTACCGGCTTGCCGGCCAGCTCGGCCAGCAGCGCCTCGATTCGCCCGCCGTACTGGTTGCGGATCCAGTCGAGCTTGAACCGGTTGGGCACGCGCAGCGTGACGACCGCGCCGGCCTCGCCCTGGTCGGTGACCTCGGCGGCTGCCAACGGTCGAATCCAGGTGTTGAATTGTTGTTCGGGCAATTCGGCGGCGAGTCGCTCGCAGCCGCGTTGCCAAAGGTCAGCGCTCATTGTGGAAAACTTGTCTCGGGAGCGGGCGAATTGTACGTTGCGCGGGTTGCTTCGCGACGGTTATCCACAGTTCGGGCGGCCAGGCGAATAGCCCCGCCATCCCAAGGTGCGCGGTGTAAGTCATTGACCGGGCAGGGGGTTTTTGGTGTAATAGTGGGTTTCCCGAAGCCGACCTCGGCGGCGGACCAAGAATCACGCATGCGCAGACGCAAGGCACCACGCCGAGCGGCACGCAGCGAGTGAACGCAACACGAACTGGCCTAGCGCCAGCTGGGATCAGATCATGAAACGCACCTACCAAGCCTCTAAAGTCCGCCGCGCCCGCACCCACGGCTTCCTCGTCCGCATGAAGACGCGTGGCGGCCGTGCCGTGATCAACGCGCGCCGCGCCAAGGGCCGCAAGCGCCTGGCCGTCTGAGGCCCGCGCGCCTCGTCGTCGAGCCGCGGCAGCCATGATCGCGCGCCTCGTGCGGTCGGCGGATTTCGAACGCGTGCTGCGCACGCGCACCCGGGTGAACAGCCTGCACTTCGCGGTGCACCATGTGGCTGACCGTCCGGGCACGCCCACCAAACCCGCTCGCAAGGCGGTTCCGGGCGAGTTGTCAACAGGTGAGCTACGAATTGAAGTTCCGCCTGTGGATGACTCGGGCCCTGTCGTCGATTCCCTGCCCGTCGACGCCGTTTGGCTGGGGACGGTGGTGCCCAAGCGGCACGCCAGACGCTCGGTGACCCGCAGCCTGCTCAAGCGCCAGATCCGCCACGCCGTGACCACGCATGCCGCCTCGCTGGCGGCTGGCCTGTGGGTGGTGCGGCTGCGCGCGCCGTTCGACCGCAGCCGCTTCGTCAGCGCGGCGTCGGACGAACTCCGGCGTGTCGCCCGCGAGGAGCTCGACAGCCTGATCGGCAGCGCCGCCCGCCGCGTCGCCGTCGGCGCCTAGCGCGCCGGCCTCACGCCATGCCCGATTCGATCGAGATGCTGCCGCAGCGCGCCCTGATGGCGCTGGTGCGCGGCTACCGGCTGCTGTTGAGCCCGTGGCTCGGCAGCTCATGCCGGTTCGAGCCGACCTGCTCGGCCTACTCCCTCGAAGCGCTGGACCGACACGGCGCCGCAGTAGGCACTTACTTGACACTTCATCGCGTGGCGCGCTGCCACCCGTTCTGCGCCGGTGGCCATGACCCCGTGCCGGAGCGCGCGCCCCGCCTGTTCCCTACCCCGACCGACAAAGCCTCCCCATGACCGATATGCGTCGCACCCTGCTGTGGGTGGTGTTCTCGATGTCCCTGTTCCTGATCTACGACGCCTGGCAGAAGCACAACGGCCAGCCGTCGTTCTTCAGCCCGGTGCCGGCCAAGGTGGCTGCGCCGGCGGCATCGGCGGCGGGCGGCTTGCCGAGCCCGGCCGGCGCCACGACGGCGGCGGCAGTCGCCACGCCCGGTGCGCCGGGCGGTGCCCCGGCGGTCGTCGCGGAGCGCACGACGATCACGACCGACGTGGTCAAGGCCACCTTGAGCGGCGCCGGCGGCTCGCTGACGCGCGTCGAGCTGCTCGACTACCCGGATCAGGTCCAGACCGAGTGGTACGACCCGCTGCTGGAACTGTTCGGCAAGAAGGCCGCGGCACCGACGCCGAAGGACGTGGTGCTGCTCGACCAATCGCCCGAGCGCCTGTACGTCGCCGAATCCGGGCTGATCCCGACCGCGGGCGGCTCCGGGCTGCCGAACCACCACACCGTGATGACGTTGGTGCCGGGCGAGCGCACGCTGGCGGCCGGTCAGAACACGCTGCAGGTGAAGTTCGAATCGCCGGTCGTCGGCGGCGTCAAGCTGGTCAAGACCTACACCTTCAAGCGTGGCGACTACGTCATCGACGTGAAGAACGAGGTGGTCAACGAATCGGGCGCCGCGGTGTCGCCGCGCCTGTACCTGCAACTCGTGCGCGACGGCGTGCCGCCGCCCGGCGAATCGAGCTTCTACTTCACGTTCACCGGCCCGGCCGTCGACGACGGCAACAAGTTCCAGAAGGTCGAGTTCTCGGCCATCAACAAGCGCGCGCCCACCGACAAGCCCGACCACACGGTCGAGGCCGATGCCGGCTGGGTCGCGATGGTCCAGCACTACTTCGCCTCGGCCTGGCTGATCGACAAGGCCGACGGCAGCAAGCTGCCGCGCGAGTACTTCACCGGCAAGACCGACGCCGTCAACCCGGCGACGGGCCAGGTGGCGCGGGTCTACTCGGTGGGCATGTTCGTGCCGCTCGGCGAAATCGCGCCCGGCGCCACCAAGGCCTTCGACGCCAAGCTGTTCGTCGGCCCGCAGGAGGAGGAGAAGCTCGCCAAGCTCGCGCCACGGCTCGAGCTGGTCAAGGACTACGGCATCTTCAAGATCCTGGCCGAGCCGCTGTTCTGGCTGCTGACGCAATTGCACAAGGTGATCGGCAACTGGGGCTGGTCGATCGTCGGCCTCGTCGTGCTGCTGAAGATCGCGTTCTACTGGCTCAACGCCAAGGCCTACGGCTCGATGGCCAAGATGAAGGCGATCAACCCGAAGATCACCGCGATGCGCGAGCGGCTGAAGGACAAGCCGCAGGAGATGCAGCAGGAGATGATGCGCATCTACCGCGAGGAGAAGATCAATCCGCTCGGCGGCTGCCTGCCGATCTTCGTGCAGATGCCATTCTTCATCTCGCTGTACTGGGTGCTGCTGTCGACGGTGGAGATGCGCGGCGCGCCGTGGATCGGCTGGATCACCGACCTGTCGGCCAAGGACCCGTACTTCATCCTGCCGATTCTGATGACGCTGACCAGCCTGCTGCAGACCTGGCTGAACCCGACGCCGCCGGACCCGATCCAGGCCAAGATGATGTGGTTCATGCCGCTGATCTTCTCGGTGATGTTCTTCGTGTTCCCGTCCGGGCTGGTGCTGTACTGGCTCACCAACAACATCCTGTCGATCGCGCAGCAGTACCTGATCAACAAGCGGCTGGGCGTGCTCGGCAAGTAGCGCCGCCGCGACGCCGATGCTGCCGCGCCACCACGAGCCGATCGTCGCCGTCGCGACGGCGAGCGGGCGCGGCGCGGTCGGCATCGTGCGGGTCTCGGGGCCGGCGCTCGGCGCCTTCATCGAGGCGCTGCTGGGCAAGGCGCTGCAACCGCGCCATGCGACGTATCTGCCGTTCGCCGATGCGGCCGGCGCGCCGATCGACCGCGGCCTGGCGATCCACTTTCCGGCGCCGCACTCCTACACCGGCGAGGACGTGCTCGAGCTGCAGGCCCACGGCGGCCCGGTCGTGCTGCAGCTGCTGCTGGCCCGCTGCCTGGAACTCGCGAGCCCGCACCTGCCAGGCCTGCGGCTGGCAGAGCCGGGTGAGTTCACCGAACGCGCCTTCCTCAACGACAAACTCGATCTGGCGCAGGCCGAGGCCGTCGCCGACCTGATCGAGGCGAGCACCGAGGCCGCCGCGCGCTCCGCCGGCCGCTCGCTGAGCGGCGCGTTCTCCAGCGAGATCAACACGCTGCGCGACAAGCTGATCGACCTGCGCGTGCTGGTCGAGGCCACGCTCGATTTTCCGGAAGAGGAGATCGATTTCCTCGAGAAAGCGAACGCCCGCGGCCGCCTGCAGGCGATCGCCGCTCAGGTCGACACCGTGCTCGACCGCGCGCGCCAGGGCGCGTTGCTGCGCGAGGGCATCACCGTGGTGCTCGCGGGCCAGCCGAACGTCGGCAAGAGTTCATTGCTGAACGCGTTGGCCGGCGCCGAGCTCGCGATCGTCACGCCGATCGCCGGCACCACGCGCGACAAGGTCAGCGGCACGATCCAGATCGAGGGCGTGCCCGTCCACGTGATCGACACCGCCGGCCTGCGCGACTCGACCGACGAGGTCGAGAAGATCGGCGTCGCGCGCAGCTGGAGCGAGATCGAGCGCGCCGACGCCGTGCTGCTGCTGCACGACCTCACGCGCGCGGGCGAGCGCGCCTACGAGGCCGGCGAGGCGCAGATCGCCGCGCGCCTGCCGGCCACATCGATGGCAAGCGATCGCCTGCTGCACGTCTTCAACAAGGCCGATGCGGTGGCAGCGGGCGGCACGCCAGAGAACGGTCTGGCCGTGTCCGCGCTCACGGGCGCCGGCATCGGCGCGCTGCGCACCAAGCTGCTCGAACTCGCCGGCTGGCACGCGCAGCCCGAGGGCCTGTTCATCGCCCGCACCCGCCACGTGCAGGCGCTGCGCGAGACGCGCGCGCACCTGACCTCGGCGCGGGCGCAGGCCGCGCGCGCAGACGCGGCGCTCGACCTGCTCGCCGAGGACCTGCGCCTCGCGCACGACGCGCTCGGCGCGATCACCGGCGCGTTCACGCCGGACGATTTGCTCGGCGAGATCTTCAGCCGCTTCTGCATCGGCAAGTAGCTCAGGTCAGCGGCTTTTCCTCGGTCGGCACCGGCGCGGCCTCGTCCGGCACCTTCGGCACATCGGAGGCGTGGTGCTCCATGGGCGTCTTCTTGCCCGGCTGCGGGGTCTTGTCGGCGCCGGGCGCGATCTCCTCGCCGTGGTGCTTCTTTTCCTGCTGGACTTTCTTGTCGTGGGCGATGTTGCGCGGGTCGGTCATGGATGGCTTTCGTGGAGTGAGCCCGCATCCTCGCCCGCCGTCGGAGCGCGAGCGGTAGGACAAACCGACGTTGGCGCCCGGCCGAGGCGACGTGCGCTCAGGCCGCCACGCCCAGGATCACGCTCGACGCCTTGAAGACGGCCGTCACCGCGGCGCCGACCTTCAGCTTCATCGCCTGCGCACTGGCGTTCGTGACGACCGCCGCGACACTGCCGCCGCCGGGCAGCGTCAGCACCACCTCGGTGTTGACGGCGCCGGGCAGCACCCGGCTCACCGTGCCGGCGAGCTGGTTGCGCGCGGACAGGCGCACGTCGCCCGCATCGGTCATCAGAAGGATCGACGAGGCCTTCACGAGCGCGAACGCCTTGGCGCCGACCTCCAGCCCGAGCTCGGTGCGGCTCTCGCGCGTGACGGTCGCGACGATGTGCAGCCCACCGATCACCCGCAGCTCGATCTCGTCGTTGATCGCCCCGCTGCGCACCGCGCGCACGACGCCGGCGAACTGGTTGCGGGCACTGGTCTTCATCGCGATGCTCTCCATCAGCGCGTAGTCGTCGGTCAGGCCGCGCGCCTGGCGGTTCAGGCGCGCGACGAAGCGGGCGTGCTCGTCGCGCACCAGCTCGAAGTTGCGGACCAGCGTCTCGCCGCGCGGCGTCAACCGCGTGAAACCGCCACCCTTGCCGCCCGCGGCACGTTCGAGCAGCGGCTCGCCGGCCAGGTTGCTCATGTCCTCGATCGCGTTCCAGGCGCCCTTGTAGCTCAGGCCCACGACCTTCGCGGCCTGCGTGATCGAGCCGACGCGCGCGATCTCCGCGAGCAGCGCGACGCGCCGCGCGCCGGCCAGGTTGTGGCCGCCGAGATCGAGCCAGATGTCGGCACCGACCGTCAGCGCCGGCGTGGCGGCAGGGCGGCTCATCGCGGCAGCCCTGTTGCTTCGCGCGTGGGCACGGGTCGTTCGAGCGGTGCCGGCGCGTCGGCGATGCGGCCGTCGCGCAGGTACAGCGCGGTGTCGCCGAACCACGCCAGGTCGTCCGGATCGTGAGTGATCATCAGCACCGGGATGTCGATGCGCCGCAGCAGCGCGTCGAGCTCGGCGCGCAACCGGTCGCGCAGGGCCGGGTCGAGGGCCGAGAACGGCTCGTCGAGCAGCAGCGCGCGCGGCGAGTGCACCAGGGCGCGGGCCAGCGCGGTGCGCTGGCGCTGGCCGCCCGAGAGCTCGTCGGGCCGCTGGCTCGCGACCTCGGTCAACTCGAAGGCGCGCAGCCAGTGCGCGACGGCCGCCTCGTCGTCGCCGCGCGCCGGCGGATTGCGCCAGCCGCGCGACAGGCCGAACGCGACGTTCTGGCGCACGTTCAGGTGCGGGAACAGCGCGTAGTCCTGGAACAGGTAGCCGAAGCCGCGTTCGCGCGCCGGCCGGTCGGTCCTGGCCGCCGCGTCGAACAGCGTCTGGCCATCGAAGGCGATGCGGCCGCTGTCCGGCCTGACGAGCCCGGCGATCGCCTGCAGCGTCAGCGTCTTGCCGGCACCCGACGGGCCGAAGATCACGGTGCGCTGCGCATCGGTCTCGAAGCGCACGCGCAGCTCGAAGCGGCGCCGGGCGCTGTGCACCGTCTTGACGATGTCGACCTGGAAACTCACCGCGTGCCTCCGCGCAGGCGCGGCGTCAGGCGGCCGGCCGCGAGCAGCACGACGATGCAGGTGATCGACGTGATCGCGACCAGCAGGTTCGCGGTGTCGTCCTGACCCGCCTGCACCGCCTCGTACACGGCGACCGACAGCGTCTGCGTGCGGCCGGGGATGCTGCCGGCCACCATGAGCGTGGCGCCGAATTCGCCGAGCGCGCGCGCGAACACCAGCAACGTGCCGGCCAGGATGCCGGGCCACGCCAGCGGCAGCGTGACGCGGCAGAACAGCGCCCACTCGCCCAGGCCGAGCACGCGCGCCGCGTTCTCGAGCTGCGGGTCGACCGCCTCGAACGCGGTGCGCGCGGCCTTCAGCACCAGCGGGAACGCGACGATCGTCGCGGCGACTACCGCGCCCTGCCAGGTGAAGATCAGCTGGATGCCGAGGTTCGCCTCCAGCCAGCCACCGAGCCAGCCGCGCCGGCCGATCACCACGAGCAGGTAGTAGCCCAGCACCGTCGGCGGCAGCACCAGCGGCAGCGTCAGCACCGCATCGACGAACTCTCGCCCGACGAAGCGCCGCCGCGCCAGCAGCCAGCCCGCCGCGACCCCGAGCACGAGGTTGATCGCGGTCGCCCACGCGGCGACCTTGAGCGTCAACGCGAGCGTGATCCAGATCGGGGAGTCCATATGCGCCGCGCCGTGTCAGGGCGGCGTGAAGCCGTGGCGCGCCAGCACGCCCTGCGCGGCCGGCGTGGCCAGGAAGGCGAGGAACGCGCGCGCCGCCACCGGGTTCGGGCCGCCGGCGATCGCGGCGACGGGGTAGGTGATCGCGGTCCCGGTCGGCACGGCGGCCACGACCCGGACCTTGTCCTTCATCACCGCCGCGTCGGTCGCATAGACGAAGCCGGCCTCGACCTCGCCGCGCGCGACGTAGTCGAGGGCCTGCCGCACGCTCTGCGCCAGCACGGCCTTCGGCTCGATCTGCGGCCAGAGCTGCGCGGCGTCGAGCGCGGCGCGGGTGTAGCGGCCGACCGGCACGATCGCCGGGTTGCCGATCGCTACGCGCCGGACCGCCGCCTGCGTCAGGTCGGCGGGGCGCTTCAGGGCGAGCGGGCTGTCGGCCGGCACGATCATCACCAGCGTATTGCCGACGAAATCGCGGCGCGTGCCGGGCTGGAGCAGGCGTTGCGCGTCGGCGCGGTCCATGGCGGCGTGGTCGGCCGAGGCGAACACGTCGACCGGCGCGCCCTTCGCGATCTGCGTCAGCAGCGCGTCCGACGCCGCGAAGTTGAACACCACCGAGGTGCCCGGCTGCTGCGCCTCGAAGGCCGGCCCGAGCTCGCGGAACGCGTTGGTCAGGCTCGATGCCGCCGAGACCACCAGGTCCGCGCCCTGCGCCGCGAGCGAGAGCGAGGCGGTGACGGCCAGGGCCAGCAGTCGTGAGGCGAGACGCATCATCGAAATATAGCCGAGTACATAACGCTTGGAGGCGATTGCACGCGAGGCGGACAGACGGCCCGATCGCGGTGACAGGGGGCGCCGCCGCGCGCATCGATCGCCGCGCGGGCGCGGTGCGCGCACCCATAATCGAGCGGCGCGAGCGTCGCACCCATGTCGTCGCCGTCGCAGGGAGACCGCTCATGATGGAAATCGACGAACTGGTCCAGGCGATACAGACCCTCAACGCGGAGGACGCCTTTCGCGCGCGCCTCAGCCTCGACCAGTGGCGCAGCATCGCGCCCTACCTGACCCGCCACGAGATCCGCGCCGGCGACCTGCTGATCAAGCAGGGCGATGCCGACCGCTCGATGTATTTCCTCGCGCAGGGCAGCCTGCAGATCTTCGTGACCGGCGGCCCGCCGGGCAGCAACCGCATCGCGATCCTGCGCACCGGCTCGGTGGTGGGCGAGCCCGGCCTGTTCGGCGACAGCCCGCGCATGGCCAACGTCGAGGCGATGACGCCTTGCGTCGTCTACGCGCTGCGCGTGCCGCGCCTCGAGGAACTGGCCCAGCGCCTGCCGGCGCTCGCGCTCGAACTGATGCGCGCGGCCGGTGGCGTGATGGCGACGCGCATGCGCGCCAATCTCGCGAAGCAGACGCCGTTCAGCTGAGCGCGAACGCGCCGAGCACGCGCACCGGCGAGCCGGCGCGGCCTTCGATCACGCAGCCGTCGCCCATCCCGGCATAGGTGCCGGTCAGCGCGGTGATGTTGACCTGGTGCGTCACCCACACCTCGAAGCGGCCGGCCGGGATCGCCGCCACGGCCGTCGCGAGCAGGGCGGTCTGGCGCTCGCGCGCGGCGGCTTCGCCGAAGAACGAATTCAATGCGGGCCACGCCTCGGCGTTGCCGAACGCGAGGCGGGCGGTGTCGAGGCAGCGGCACCAGGCACTGCTGCGCACCCGCGCCGGCACGAGCTGCTGCTCGCGCACCCAGGCGCCGATGCGCGCGGCCTGCTGACGGCCCGGCTCGCTGAGGTTGCGCTGCGTGCTGCAGGTGTCGAGCCGGAAGCCAGGAGGGTCGCCGATGCCCGGGTCGGTCGTCGAATGGCGCAGCATCAGCGCGACGCCGCCAGCGCGCAGGCGCTCGACCAGCGCGGCGTCGGGGGCGGCGAGCGCCAGGCCGGCGAGCGACGGGCCGCACAGCGGCACGGCGGCGAATCGGAGCAGGTCACGGCGTTGCATGGCGTGCATGCTGCCGCAAGCCGCCGACCCTGCGCTGCCCAGGGTCGCGCGCGGCTCTATTTCTTGCCGAGCAGCCGGCCTTCGGCGAGGGCCAGCGCCTCGGGCTTGCCGGCCAGCACCAGCGTGTCGCCGGCCGCCAGCACCATCTTCTCGTCGGGCTTGACGACCGCGCCGCTCGCGCGCCGCACCGACGCCACCGAGACGCCGACCGCGTGCAGCGCCTGCGCGGCGAGCGTCTGGCCGAGGTGGCTGCCCGCCGCCGGCAGCGTGACGCTGAGCAGCCGCGCGGTCTTCATCTCGTCGACGGTGTCGTCGTCGGCGCCGTGGAAATAGCCGCGCAACAGGCCGTAGCGCGCGTCGCGCTGGTCCTGCACTACGCGGATCACGCGCCGCATCGGCACGCCCACCAGCGCCAGCGCGTGGCTGGCCAGCATCAGCGAGCCTTCGATCGCCTCGGGCACGACCTCGGTCGCGCCGGCCGCCTGCAGGCGCTCGATGTCGCTGTCGTCGATCGTGCGGACGATCACCGGCACCTTGGGCGCGTGCTCCTGCACCAGCCGCAGGATCTTCAGCGCCGACGCGGTGTCGGCGTAGCTGACGACGACGGCGCTGGCGCGCGCCAGGCCCGCGGCCATCAGGCTCTGCAGGCGCGCGGCGTCGCCGAAGACCACGCTCTGGCCGGCGGCGGCGGCCTGGCGCACGCGGTCGGGGTCGAGGTCGAGCGCCATGTACGGGATGTTCTCGCCGTCGAGCAGCCGCGCCAGGTTCTGGCCGCTGCGGCCGTAGCCGGCGATGATGATGTGGGCCTCGGCATTGATCGAGCGCTTGGCGATCGTCGTCATCGCGACCGACTGCATCAGCCAGTCGTTGGCCGACAGCCGCATCACGATCCGGTTGCTGTACATGATCAGGAACGGCGTCGCCAGCATCGACAGCACCATGCTCGCCAGCACGGGGCTCTGCAGGTCGGGCGGCAGCAGCGCGCTGTCGGTCGCCAGCGCCAGCAGCACAAAGCCGAACTCGCCGGCCTGTGCGAGGTACAAACCGGTGCGCAGCGCCACGCCGGGCGCGGCGCCGAACACGCGCGCCAGCAGCGTGACCAGCACGAACTTGAACACCACCGGCGCGATCGTCATCGCCAGCACCAGCGGCCACTGCCGCCAGACGGCCTCGCCGTCGAGCTTCATGCCGATCGTGATGAAGAACAGACCGAGCAGCACGTCGTGGAACGGGCGGATGTCGGTCTCGACCTGGTGCTTGTATTCGGTCTCGGCGATCAGCATGCCGGCCACGAACGCGCCGAGCGCGAGCGACAGGCCCGCGTGCTCGGTCAGGTAGGCCAGCGCCAGCGTGACCAGCAGCAGGTTCAGCACGAACAGCTCTTCGCTCTTGAGCCGCGCCACGATCGTCAGCCACCAGCGCATCACGCGCTGGCCGCCGACCAGCAGCACGGTCAGCAGCGCCGCGGCCTTGAGCGCCGCGATGGCCAGCGCCTCCAGCAGCTGCGCCGGCGGCGAGCCCAGCGCCGGAATCAGCACCAGCAGCGGCACCACGGCCAGATCCTGGAACAGCAGCACGCCCATCACGCGCCGGCCGTGCTCGCTCTCGAGCTCGAGCCGCTCGGACATCAGCTTGACGACGATCGCGGTGCTGCTCATCGCCAGCGCACCGCCGAGCGCGACCGAGCTTTGCCAGTTCAGCCCCCACGCGCGCCCCGTCATCGCCATGCCCCAGGCGAGCAGCAGGTTGCCGGCGACGGCCGCGAGGATCGTCAGCATGACCTGGCTCAGGCCGAGCCCGAACACCAGCTGGCGCATGCTCTTCAGCTTGGGCAGGTTGAACTCGAGGCCGATCACGAACATCAGGAACACGACGCCGAACTCGGCCAGGTAGCCGACGCTGGACGTGTCCTTCGCGAGGGCGGTCGCGTTCGGGCCGATCAGCACGCCGACCGCCAGGTAGCCCAGCATCGGCGGCAGCTTGGCCATGCGGCACACGACCACGCCCGCGACCGCGGCCACGAGGTAGAGCAGCACCAGACCGAGCGGGGAAGAGATCATCGTCGAGGGGTTGCAAGCGCCGTGCCCCACGCCGCGGTCGCGCGCAGGCGGGGTCATAGAATCGGCCGATCCTACTGGACGCCCCGCCCGGCTCCTATCCGTACCGTGCCTTCCCCAGCCTCAATTCCAGACTTCGACGCGGCCCGCGCGCTGCAGCTCGCGCGCGAGACCTTCGACATCGCCGCGCAGGCGCTGATCGCGTTGAAGGCGCGCCAGGGCGAGGGCTTCGCACGCACCTGCCGCGCGATGCTCGAGTGCCGCGGTCGCGTGGTCGTGATGGGCATGGGCAAGAGCGGGCATGTCGGTCGCAAGATCGCCGCCACGCTCGCCTCCACCGGCACGCCGGCGCTGTTCGTGCACCCCGGCGAGGCCAGCCACGGTGACCTGGGCATGGTGGCGCCGGGCGACGTGGTGCTGGCGATCTCCAACTCCGGCGAGAGCGACGAGCTCGCCGCGATCATCCCGGCCCTCAAGCGCCTCGACGTCACGCTGGTCGCGATGACCGGCCGCCCCGACTCCACGCTCGCCACCGCCGCCGACATCACGATCAGCAGTGCCGTCGACCAGGAGGCCTGCCCGTTGAACCTCGCGCCGACCACCAGCACCACCGCGCAGATGGCGCTCGGCGATGCGCTGGCGGTCGCGCTGCTCGATGCGCGCGGCTTCCGCGAGGAGGACTTCGCGCGCTCGCATCCCGGCGGCAGCCTGGGCCGCAAGCTGCTGATGCACGTGCGCGACCTGATGCGCAGCGGTGCCGACGTGCCGCGCGTCACGCCCGAGACCGCCTTCACCGAGATGCTGCGCGAGATGACCCGCAAGGGCATGGGTTTCACCGCCGTGGCCGATGCCGAGGACCGCGTGCTCGGCATCTTCACCGACGGCGACCTGCGCCGCCTGATCGAGCGCGGCGAGGACCTTCGCGCGCTGTCTGCCGCCGAGGTGATGCATGCCTCGCCCCGGCTCGTCAGCGCCGATGCGCTCGCGGTCGACGCGGCCGACCTGATGGAGCAGCACCGCATCACCGGCGTGCTGGTCGTCGACGCGGCGGGCCGGCTCGCGGGGGCGCTGAACTCGAACGACCTGATGAGAGCGAAGGTCATCTGACGATGACGGGCGAAGCTCATCTGACGATGTCCGACGTGCTGACACCCGCGCTCGTGCTCCCGCCCGAGCTGCTGCTCAAGGCGCAAGGCATCCGCTGGGCGATCTTCGACGTCGACGGCGTGCTGACCGACGGCCGCATCTACATCGGCGAGCACGGCGAGACCGTCAAGGCGTTCTCGACGCTCGACGGCCACGGCCTGAAGCTGCTCGCGAAGCACGGGATCGTGCCGGTCGTGATCACCGGCCGCGATTCGCCGGCGGTGCGCCGGCGCGTCGCCGACCTGGGCATCGCGCACGCCGTCTACGGCGCGGCCGACAAACTCGCCGCCGCCCAGTCGCTGATGCCCGCGCTCGGCCTCGGCTGGGACACGCTGGCCGCGATGGGTGACGACTGGCCCGACCTGCCGCTGCTGACCCGCGCCGCGTTCGCCTGCGCGCCGGCGAACGCGCACATCGAAGTGAAGGCGATCGCGCACCACGTCACCGCGGCCCGCGGCGGGCATGGCGCGGCGCGCGAGTGCTGCGACCTGCTGCTCACCGCGGCCGGCCGCTACGCCGCCGCGCTGCGCGACCACCTCGTCACGCTCGACGACGGCGGCGCCCCGTGAACGCCCGCGTCGCGCCGCCGCCCGTGTCCTGGCAGCAGCGGCGCGCGTCCTGGTCACTGCGTGTCGTCGACGCGCTGTCGACCTACCTGCCGCTGCTGCTGATGGCGGTGCTGGCGCTGGGCTCCTGGTGGCTGGTGAAGAACACACCGCTGTTCGAGGGCGACCGCGTCGCCGCGCCGCCGCGTCACGAGCCCGACTACACGATGACCGAGTTCCTGGTGCAGCGCTTCGGCGCCGACGGCGCGATGCGCGTGCAGATCGAGGGCGACCAGATGCGCCACTACCCCGACACCGACACCATCGAGATCGACAACCCGCGCATCCGCGCCATCGGCGAGGACGGCCGCGTCACGCTCGCCAGCGCGCGCCAGGCGCTGTCCAACCGCGACGGCAGCGAGGTGCAGCTCACCGGCGGCGCCCACGTGGTGCGCGAGGCCACCGCGAAGGACGCCGCGATCGATTTCCGCGGCGAGTTCCTGCACTACTTCCAGTACACCGAGCGCGTGCGCTCGCACCTGCCGATCGTGGTGACGCGCGGCAACTCCGAGATCCGGGCCGACGCGATGACCTACGACAACCTGACCGGGCAGCTCAACCTCAAGGGCCGCGTGCGCGGCGTGCTCACGCCGCCGGGCAGCAAGCCGTGAGCGCAGGCGCTCCGATGGGCGGGCCGCTGGTCTTCATCACCGGCGCGTCGAGCGGCATCGGGCAGGCGCTGGCGTTGCGCTTCCACCGCGCCGGCTACCGGCTGGCGCTGGTGGCGCGGCGAGCGGCCGAGATGCAGGCGTGGGTCGACGCCCAGGGGCTCGGCGCCGACCGCGCGGTCGTCTACGCCGCCGATGTGCGGCAGGTCGGGTCGATCGTCGGCGCCGGCCACGCCTGCATCGCGGCGCAGGGCCTGCCGGACGTCGTGATCGCTGCAGCGGGCGTCAGCATCGGCTTCGACACCGCCGAGTTCGACGATCTGGAAGTGATGCGCGCCGTCTTCGAGACCAACAACCTCGGCACGGCCGCGAGCTTCCACCCGTTCGTCGCGCCGATGGTGGCGCGGCGCAGCGGCACGCTGGTCGGCATCGCCAGCGTCTCCGGCATCCGCGGCCTGCCGGGCCACGGCGCGTACAGCGCGAGCAAGGCCGCCGTGATCAGCTACTGCGAAAGCCTGCGGGTCGAGATGCGCGGCCACGGCGTGAAGGTCGTGACGATCTCGCCCGGCTACGTCGACACCCCGCTGACGCGCGGCAACCGCTACGGCATGCCGTTCCTGATGCCGGTCGAGGCGTTCGCCGACCAGGCCTTCCGCACCATCGCCGCCGGCACCAGCTACCGCGTGATCCCGTGGCAGATGGGCGTGGTCGCCAAGCTGCTGCGCCTGCTGCCGAACGCGCTCTACGACCGCGCGGTCAGCGGCCGCGGCCGCAAGGCCCGCAAGACGAACTGACGCGTCGCCGCCGCGCGCCCATGAAAAAAGCGGTGGGCTTTCGCGCCACCGCTTTCAGAGTCGATCCGAGGCTGGATCAGTAGCCGCCGCGGCCACCGCCGCCGCCGCCACCCGAACGGCTGCCACCGCCGCCGCCGTAGCCGCCGCCACCGCCGGAGCGGCCACCGCCACCACCGCCGTAGCCGCCACCACCGCCGCCGCCGAAGCCGCCGCCACCACCACCGGTGCGGCCACCGCCGCCACCGAAGCCGCCACCGCCCGAACGGCTGCCGCCGCCGCCGCCGAAGCCACCCGGACGCTCTTCGCGCGGGCGGGCCTCGTTGACGACGATCGCGCGGCCGTCGAGGGCCTGACCGTTCATGCCGTTGATGGCCGATTGCGCTTCCGCATCCGAACCCATCTCGACGAAACCGAAGCCCTTGGAGCGACCGGTGTCGCGATCCATCATGACCTTGGCCGACGAGACGCTGCCGTACTGCGCGAACGCTTGCTGCAGATCCTCGTCACGGATGTTGTAGGAGAGATTACCGACGTAGAGTTTGTTGCCCATGGGAGAGCCCCTTTCCATTTCCTGAAGACCATGTGGAGCTTCTACCCATCGTGAACCATTCAAGCGAAGGCGCTGCTTCCATACACAGATTTGTGAATATAAGTGAATTGCACGAATCCGCGCAGAGAGCGCTTGAATAAAGTGTTGTTTTCGGGCAAGCAAGTATCAACCCGGATACCCCCCGACGCGCGACTGGCTCAGCAACCCTCGCCGCTATGATCCGGCTCGCCCTTTTGGTCCCCTGAACGAGCCTTGCCGATGCCCGAACGCGACCCGTCGAGCGCCCTGAGCCTGGTGCTTCGCAGCGTCGATGCCCTGCGCAACACGCGCGCGCTGTTCGTCCTGCTCGGCACCTTCGCGACGGCCGGCATCCTGGTCGCGATGGCCGAGTCGTCGCTGGCGCGCGACGCCGGCTGGTGGGGCCCGCTGCAGGCCGGCGCGGCGCTGTTCGTCGCGTTCTACGGCGGCAACGCGGCCGGCATCCTCGTGATGGACGATGCGCGCGGCCGCGTCGTGCGCGAGGTGCAGGACGCCCTGCGCGATTCGCTCGCCACTGCGCACCGGCTGCTGCTCGTGCTGGCGCTGCTGCTGTGCGTCTACGCCGCGCTGGCGGCGCTGGTGCTCGGCCTGTTCTGGCTCAGCCGGGCGTCGGTCAGCGGGCCGGTGCTCGGGCCGCTGCTGTTCGGGGTGGCGGTGCCGATCGGCGTGGTCGTCTCGGGCCTCGCGGCGGTGAGCGCGATGGCGGTCGTCGTGCCGCTGGCGGCGCCGGCGGTCTGGTCGGGCGCCAGCGTGGCCGCCACCGTGGCGGCGCTGCTCCGCGTGATGCGCCGGCGCCTGCCGATGGCGGCGCTGCTTGCCGCCGTCGTCAGCCTGCTGACCGCGGCGATGGGCGCGCTGGTCACGTCGGTGGTGATGGTCGGCGGGCGCGTGGTCGCCGAACTGGGCGTGCGCGTGGTCGGGGTCGACGTGCCGGCGCAGCAGCTCACCGCGGGGCTGTTCGGCTACGGGCTGCGCAGCCTGGGCGCGGCGGGCGCGCCGACCGGCTCCACCGGCCACGCCGCGGCGGCGCTGGTCGGCGGCGGGGTCGTGTTCGCGATCGCCTTGCTGCTGCCCGGCCTCGTCTACCTGCGCGGCGCTTGTGCCGCCTACCTGGCGTTGACCGACGAGCCGGCGTCCCCATGACCCTGCGGATCGCGAGCCTGGTGCCGAGCGTGACCGAGCTCGTCGTCGCACTGGGCCTCGGCGAGGCGCTGGTGGCGCGCACCGGCTTCTGCATCCACCCCGCCGACGCGCTGCGCCGGGTGCCCAAGGTCGGCGGCACCAAGGACGTCAACCTCGCCAAGCTCGAGCGGCTGGCGCCGAGCCACGTGCTGGTCAACATCGACGAGAACCGGCGCGAGACCGTCGAGGCGATCCGCGCCTGGGCGCAACCGCCGCAGGTCGTCGTGACGCACCCGGTCGATCCCGAAGACAACCTGGCGCTGATCGACCAGCTGGTCGCGCCGTTCGGTCTGCATCCCGGCGTGACGGAGCGCGCCGCGGCGCTGGCCGACGCCCTGCGCGCCGAGCTGGCGCAGACGCGCCCCGAGGGCCGCGCCCCGCAGCAGGTGCTGTACCTGATCTGGCGCGAGCCGTGGATGACGGTCGCGCGCGACACCTACATCGCCCGCATGCTCGCGCGCATCGGATGGCACACGCTGCCGGCCGCGAGCGGCGGCCCGACGGGCGCCGCGCGCTACCCGGCCCTGCGCGGCGACGAGCCGTGGCTGGCCGACGTGCAGCAGGTGCTGCTCAGCTCGGAACCCTATCGCTTCGACGCCTCGCACCTGGCCGAGGCGCGGCGCCTGTGCCCGAACGCGCAGGCCCGCCTCGTCGACGGCGAGATGCTGAGCTGGTACGGGCCGCGCGCGGTCCCCGGGCTGCGCTACCTGCGCGCGCTGGCCGCGGGGGCGGCCTGACAAGACACAATTCGACATGGACATCTACAAACCCCTGATCGCGTTGCTCGCCATCGTGAACCCGATCGGGGTGATTCCGTTCTTCATCCATTTCACCCACGGCTTCACGCGCGAGCAGCGCCACAACACGGCGCGCGTCGCGGCGATCGCGGCCTTCGCGGTGATCGCCATCAGCGCGCTTGCCGGGCTGCGGATCATCGAGATGTTCGGCATCTCGCTGGCGTCGTTCCAGGTGGGCGGCGGGCTGCTGCTGCTGATGGCGGCGATCCAGATGCTGAACGCGCAGCCGGCCGAAAGCCGCAAGGACGATCTCGACCAGGGCGGCGACAAGGCCGAGACCGGCGCCAGCATCGCGATCGTGCCGCTGACGATCCCGCTGCTGACCGGCCCGGCCGCGATCTCCACGATGATCATCTACGCCGACAAGACCCGCCACTGGTGGCAGCTTGCGATCCTGGTCGGCTACGGTGTCGTGATCGGGCTGGCGGTGTGGATCGCGTTCCGCCTGTCGGGCCGCATCGCCAAGGCGCTCGGCCAGACCGGCATCAACGTGATGACGCGGCTGATGGGCCTGCTGCTCGCCGCGCTCGCGGTCGAGGTGATGTCCGACGGGCTGATGAAGCTCTTTCCCGTTCTCTCCGGCCTGAAGTGACCTCATGAGCGACACGCGCTACGACTACATCGTCTGCGGCGGCGGCACCGCCGGCTGCCTGCTCGCCAACCGGCTCAGCGCCGACCCGAACAACCACGTGCTGCTGGTCGAGGCCGGCGGCAACGACGACTACCACTGGATCCACATCCCGGTGGGCTACCTCTACTGCATCGGCAACCCGCGCACCGACTGGCTCTACGCGACCGATGCCGACCCGGGCCTGAACGGCCGCAGCCTGCGCTACCCGCGCGGCAAGGTGCTCGGCGGCTGCAGCAGCATCAACGGCATGATCTACATGCGCGGCCAGGCCCGCGACTACGACGGCTGGGGGGCCGGCGACGGCTACGGCGCCAACCCCGGCTGGAGCTGGGACGAGTGCCTGCCCGACTTCCTGAAGCACGAGGATTTCTACAAGGGCGCCGACGCCTTCCACGCCGCGCCCGGCTTCGACCGGACCGGCGCGCGATCCGGCGGCGAGTGGCGCGTCGAGAAGCAGCGCCTGCGCTGGGACGTGCTCGACGCCTTCGCGCAGGCCGCGCAGCAGGCCGGCATCCCGCACAGCGAGGACTTCAACCGCGGCGACAACGAAGGCGTCGGCTACTTCCACGTCAACCAGAAGGCCGGCATCCGCTGGAACGCGACCAAGGCCTTCCTGCGCCCTGCGCAGCAGAAGCGCGGCAACCTGCAGGTCTGGACCGGCGCGCAGATCGGCCGCGTGCTGATCGAGGAGCGCGACGGCGCGCGCGTGGCCGTCGGCATCGAGGCGCTGCCGGTCAACGGCGGTGCCGCGGTGCAGGCGCGGCTGTCGCCGGGCGGCGAGGTGATCCTCGCGACCGGAGCGGTCGGCACGCCGCAGGTGCTGCAGCTCTCGGGCATCGGCGACCCGGCGCTGCTGCAGCCGCTCGGCATCCCGGTCGTCCACGCGCTGCCGGGTGTGGGCGCGAACCTGCAGGATCACCTGCAGATCCGCGCGGTCTACTCGGTCGACGGCGTCAAGACGCTGAACACGATGGCCAACTCGTGGTGGGGCAAGGCGCTGATCGGCATGGAGTACGCGTTCAAGCGCAGCGGGCCGATGAGCATGGCGCCGTCGCAGCTCGGCCTGTTCACGCGCAGCGACGCGGGCCAGGCGCACGCCAACCTGCAGTACCACGTGCAGCCGCTCTCGCTCGAGGCCTTCGGCGAGCCGCTGCACCGCTTCAACGCCTTCACGGCCAGCGTGTGCAACCTGAACCCCTCGAGCCGCGGCGCGGTGACGATCAAGACGCCGCACGCGAAGGACGCACCGAGCATCGCGCCGCGCTACCTGAGCACCGACGAGGACCGCCTGATCGCCGCGAACAGCCTGCGCCTGACGCGCCGCATCGTCGCCCAGCCCGCGCTCGGCAAGTACGCGCCGAAGGAAGTGAAGCCGGGCGTGGCGTTCGAGACCGATGCGGAGCTGTGGACGCTGGCCGGCGACATCGGCACGACTATCTTCCACCCCGTGGGCACCGCCAAGATGGGCCCGGCCGCCGACCCGATGGCGGTCGTCGACGCGCGGTTGCGCGTCCATGGCGTGAGCGGCTTGCGGGTCGTGGATGCGAGCGTCATGCCGCGCATCACCAGCGGCAACACCAATTCGCCGACGCTGATGATCGCCGAGCGCGCGGCGGGGTGGATCCTGAAGCGCGAGTGAGCGGAACGCTGCGTCGGGGCGCAGCGCCGGTCACGACGCCAGCGGCTGCTCCGCGGCCTGCTCGGGTGCCAAGTGGCCCGAGGCGTGGAACTGACGGATCGCGGCCTGCACCACGTCCTCCGGGCTGAGTTCGGGGCGGGTCTGCTGCAGGTGCGTCGCGCAGATGCGAATCCAGTCGACCGAGTTGCGGCCGAGCATGTTGGAGGCGAGCTGCATCGCGGCCTCCCGTCAGCTGAACAGCCAGTTCAGGCGCGCCAGGTACTGGCCCCAGGTGCGGCCCGGCACGCTCGGCAGCGGCGTTGGCTGGCGCAGGCGCCGGAACGTGAGGCGGGACGAGTTGTGCGGCAGGGTCGGCGCGCGGCGGCCGGTGTCGAACGAGGACATGGTCAGCTCCTGAACCCGACGCGGAGGTCGCGTTCGGTAAGGAGATGTTCACCCGAAGGCGGCCCGACAGTTGCCGGACGTTTGTCGGACTCGCTGTAGGCGCTTTCCTGCCTCAAACCGGGGGGCAGGCCGCGCCGTTGGCGATCCACGCCTCGACCAGCTGCCCGAAGGCCGCCTGCGTGCCCGGCGCGGGCGCGCGGTTGCCGCCCGGCTTCCAGCCCCAGCCGACGAGCGTGTCGTGCGCCATGTGTTCCTGGATCTGCGCCAGCGACTTGCCGCCGTTGCGCTGCCGGTCCTTGATCTGCTCGCAGATCTGGCCGAGCGACTTGCCCTGCCACGCCATCGAGACCGGCGCCAGGTGCCACAGCGGGTGGCCCGGCACGCCGGCCGGCTCGAAGTTGGCGGCCTGGTGGCAGGTCATGCAGCGCAGCGCGGTCGCGCCCTTGTCGGCCGGGCCGCGGACGACCATCGGCACGTGCAGGTGCATGTCGTTGCCCTGGGTCGGGCGGTCGCCGTTCGGGTGGCAGTTGAGGCAGCGCGGGCTCTGGATCACCTTGCCGGCCTCGACGAACTGCGCGCGCGAACGCTCGGTCTTGTCGGCGATGTTGTCGAAGCTCTGCGGCGTGCGCAGGTCCGTGGCCTGCGCGAACGCCAGGCCCCATCCTGTTGACACCCACATCAGCGCGACAGCCGCGGCACGGATCGATCGTTGCATCGCTGGGCTCCTGCATCTTTTACGACGCACGAGCATACTGCCGCATCCACTTTTTCACAGGACAAGGACGTCGGCCATGCCCATCACGCTCAACGTCAACGGCCAGAACCGCACCGTCGACGCCGATCCCGAGACCCCGCTGCTGTGGGTCATCCGCGAGGACCTCGGCCTCACCGGCACCAAGTTCGGTTGCGGTGTCGCGCAGTGCGGCGCCTGCACCGTGCATGTGGACGGCGAGGCGATGCGCTCGTGCGCGGCGCCCGCCGGCGCGATGGCCGGGCGCAAGATCACGACCATCGAGGGCCTGGAGTCGCGCGCCGCCAAGGCGGTGCAGAAGGCCTGGGTCGATCTGGATGTCGTGCAGTGCGGCTACTGCCAGTCGGGCCAGATCATGACGGCCACGGTGCTGCTGCAGCAGAACCCGAAGCCGACCGACACTGACATCGACCAGGCCATGGCCGGCAACATCTGCCGCTGCGCCACCTACCAGCGCATCCGCGCCGCGATCCACGCGGCGTCGAAGCAGCTCGCCGCCTGAGGAGCACGCACATGCATCCCCTGCTCCAGAGCCTGAACTCCCCCGAACAACGCGCCGAGCTCGAAGCGGCGTTCGGCCTGCCGCCGCGCGCGGTGGTCGGCCGTGGCGTCACGCGCCGCGCCGTGCTCGCCGCCGGCGCCGGCACCGGCCTGGTGATCGCGGTCGGCGGGCTGCTGCCGTCGTCGGCGCGGGCTGCCACACCGGGCACCGCCGGCGCCGCCAGCCCGGCGACGGGCCCGCTCGCGCCGAACCAGTTCGTGCGCGTCGGCACCGACAACCTCGTCACCATCGTCTGCAAGCACCACGAGATGGGCCAGGGCAACGCGACCGGCCTGGCGTCGATGGCAGCCGACGAACTCGACGCCGACTGGACGCTCGTGCGCACCGAGTTCGCCCCGGCCGACGCCAAGCTCTATGCCAACCTCGCGTTCGGCATGCAGGGCACCGGCGGCTCGTCGGCGATCGCGAACTCGTACCTGCAGATGCGCAGCGCCGGCGCGACCGCGCGCGCGATGCTGGTGGCCGCCGCGGCCGAGGCCTGGAAGGTGCCCGTCGGCGAGGTCCAGGCCTCGAAGAGCGTGCTCACGCATGCCTCCGGCAAGCGCGCCACCTACGGCGAGATGGCCGCCGCCGCGGCGAAGCAGACGCCGCCGGCCAACCCGGTGCTCAAGACGCCGGCGCAGTTCACGCTGATGGGCCGGAGCGACGCGACGCCGCGCCTGGATTCGCTCGAGAAGTGCACCGGCCAGGCGACCTACACCATCGACGTCAAGCTGCCCGGCCTGCTGACCGCGGTGATCGCGTGGCCGCCGTCGTTCGGCGCGAAGCTGGTGTCCTTCGACGCGGCCGACGCGAAGAAAGTCAAGGGCGTGACCGACGTGGTGCAGGTGCCCGAGGGCGTGGCCGTCGTCGCCACCGGCACCTGGGCCGCGCTGCAGGGCCGCCGCGCGCTCAAGGTGGTGTGGGACGAGGCGCAGAGCGGCCAACTCGACTCCGACGCGCTGCTCGCGCAGTACAAGGCGCAGGCCGCCACCGCCGGCAAGGCGTTCGCGCGGCCGGCCAAGGACGCGCCGGCAGCGGCGCCGGCCGCCAAGACCGTCGAAGCGGTCTACGAGTTCCCGTTCCTCGCCCACGCGACGATGGAGCCGATGAACTGCGTCGCCTGGCTGCACGACGGCATGCTCGAGACCTGGAGCGGCCACCAGTTCCCGACCTTCGACCACATGTTCGCCGCCAAGGCCGCGGGGCTGCCGATGGAGAAGGTCAAGCTGCACACGCTGGTCTCCGGCGGCAGCTTCGGCCGCCGCGCGAACGCGTACAGCGACTTCACCGTCGCCGCCGTCAACGTCGCCAAGGCGATCAACGGGCGCGCGCCGGTGCGCCTGCAGTACTCACGCGAGGACGACATGGGCGCCGGGCTCTACCGGCCCATGTACGTGCACGCCGTCAAGGCCGGGCTCGACGCGCAGGGCAGGATCGCCGGCTGGCAGCACACCGTCGTCGGGCAGTCGATCATGGCCGGCACCGCGATGGAGATGATGGTCAAGGACGGCATCGATCCCACTTCCGTCGAGGGCGTCTTCCCGTCCATCTACACGCTGCCGCTGATGAGCGCCGACCTGCACACCACCACCGTCGCGCCGCGGCCGCTGTGGTGGCGCTCGGTCGGCCACACGCACACCGCGTACGTGATGGAAACGATGATGGACGAGCTCGCGCGCGCCGCCGGACAGGACCCGCTCGCGTTCCGCCTGGCGCTGCTCGGCAAGAGCGAGCGCGCGGCCGGCGTGCTCAAGCTCGCGGCCGAGAAGGCCGGCTGGGGCCGACCGACGCGCGCCGGCATGGCGCAGGGCCTGGCGGTGCACGAGTCGTTCGGCTCGTTCGTCGCGCAGGTGGCCGACGTGTCGATGAAGGACGGCAAGATCAAGGTCGAGCGCGTGGTCTGCGCGATCGATTGCGGCACCGCCGTCAACCCCGACGTCGTCAAGGCGCAGATGGAAGGCTGCATCGGCTTCGCGCTCGGCGCGCTGTACTACGGCGAGATCGAGGTGAAGAAGGGCCGGGCCGCGCAGCTCAACTTCGACACCTACAAGTCGCTGCGCATGCACGAGATGCCGAAGGTCGAGGTCCACATCGTGCCGAGCACCGCGGCACCGACCGGCGTTGGCGAGCCCGGCGTGCCGCCGCTCGGGCCGGCGGTGGCAAATGCCGTTGCACGACTGGGTGTGCCGAGGGTGCGTCGGCTGCCGTTTGCTCGGGCGGGGTTGGTGGAGGCTTGATCCTCGCTTGATCAAGGCTTGAGCGGCTCAGGCGCGCCCGGGGCGGGCTGCGCCGCGCCACGGAGGCGGTCATCGCTTCGCGATGACTGCTCTGCGCTGCT
>JAZKIO010000099.1:0-51344 GCA_040384825.1 Pseudomonadota bacterium | reverse complement strand
ACCACCACGACCTGATGGACTTCACCGAGGAGGTGCTGCGCCACGCCGCGCGGGTCGCGACCGGCTCGGCCGCGATCACCTACGCCGGCAAGCCGGTGGCGCTGGACCAGCCGTTCGCGCGCCTGTCGGTGCGCGATTCATTGGTCGTGCACGCCGGGCTCAGCGAGGCCGAGGCCGGCGACGCCGCCGCGCTGCACGCCAAGCTCAAGTCGCTCGGTGAGGAACCGCCCGCGCACTGGACGCTGGCCGAGCTGCAGTTCGGCCTGTTCGAGGCGGCGGTCGAAGAGAAGCTGTGGGACCCGACCTTCATCATCGACTACCCGGTCGAGGTCTCGCCGCTGGCGCGCGCGTCGGACACGAACCCGTCGATCACCGAGCGCTTCGAGCTGTTCATCACCGGCCGCGAGTACGCCAACGGCTTCTCCGAGCTGAACGACGCCGAGGACCAGGCCGCGCGCTTCCAGGCGCAGGTCGCGAACAAGGAGGCCGGCGACGAAGAGGCGATGTTCTACGACGCCGACTTCATCCGCGCGCTCGAATACGGCATGCCGCCCACCGGCGGCTGCGGCATCGGCATCGACCGGCTGGTGATGCTGATCACCGATTCGCCCAGCATCCGCGACGTGATCCTGTTCCCTTCCCTGCGCAAGGAAGCCTGAGCATGGACGCCGGGCCGCGACTCGCGTCGTTGCCCGAGATCGAGCGCGCGATCTGGCAGCAGCTCGAGGCCGCGCCCGGCGAGCGCGCGCACCCCTGGCGCACGCCGGTGCTGGCCACGATCGACGGCGACGCTGCCGACGCCCGCACGGTGATCCTGCGCGAGGCGTCGGCCGCGGACCGCCGGCTCGTGGTCTACACCGACCACCGCGCCGGCAAGGTCGCGCAGATCGCCGCGCACCCACTGGGCACGCTGGCGATGTGGTCGCCGGCGCTCGGCTGGCAGCTGCGCTGCCGCGTGCGTCTGAGCGTCGAGGCCGAGGGCCTAGGGGTCACCTCGCGATGGGCACGGCTGCAGCACACGCCGGCGGCGCAGGATTACCTGGCGCCTACACCTCCGGGAACGGCGTTGCCCACCGGGTCCGACGCGGATGCCGCGCCGCGCGGCGCGCAGCGCGCGTTCTTCGCCGTCGTCACCGCCGAGATCGAGTCGCTCGACTGGCTCGAACTGCACCGCGAAGGCCACCGCCGCGCCCGCTTCGACAGCGCGGGCGCGCGCTGGCTGCAGCCCTGATGCATCGCGACAAAATCAATGCGACGATTCGGCACCATGCGGACGACCTTCGAGTTATCAGACGACGCGCTCCTCATCGCCAGGCAAGTCGCAACGCACGAAGGCGTCTCGCTCGGTGAAGCGATCTCGCGGCTCGTGCGAGCGGGCGCCGATACGACCCCGTTCATCACCAAACCAGCGTCTCCGTTACGCGGGCGATTCGCCTTGCTGCCGAGAAGAGACGAGGTTGTAACGTGCGAACATGTGCGGGAGCTGCTTTTAAGTTCGCGCGATTGCGCTCTCAGCGGTGATCGGCGCCCAACCCCAACACCTCAAGCTGCTCTAGGGGCGAACGCCGCGCGGCCGGCGCCGGGCCGCCCCAAGCGGCCGCGCACCCGCCCGGCGGGTGGGACGGACCCCGTCCCGGGTGCCCCGTTCAGCGTTGCCTGAACTGCGCCTTGCGCTTGTTCAGGAACGCGTCCATGCCTTCCTTCTGGTCCTCGGTGGCGAACATCGAGTGGAACAGGCGGCGCTCGAACATCACGCCGTCGGCCAGCGTGCCCTCGTAGGCGCGGTTCACGCTCTCCTTCGCGGCCATCACGCTCAGCGCGCTCAGTTCGTTGATCGATTCGGCGGCGGCGAGTGTCACCGTCATCAGCTCGGCGAACGGCACCACGCGCGAGACCAGGCCGCCGCGCTCGGCCTCGGCCGCATCCATCATGCGGCTGGTCAGGATCATGTCCATCGCCTTGGCCTTGCCCACGGCGCGCGGCAGGCGCTGCGTGCCGCCGGCACCCGGGATGATGCCGAGCTTGATCTCGGGCTGGCCGAACTTCGCGGTGTCGGCGGCGATGATGAAGTCGCACATCATCGCCAGCTCGCAGCCGCCGCCGAGCGCGAAGCCCGCCACCGCCGCGATCACCGGCTTGCGGATGGTGCGGATCGTCTCCCAGTTGCGGGTGATGAAGTCGCCGCCGTAGGTGTCGGTCAGCGTGTACTTGGCCATCGCGGCGATGTCGGCGCCGGCGGCGAACGCCTTCTCGCTGCCGGTGATCACGATGCAGCCGATGCCGGGGTCCGCGTCGAACGCCTTCAGCGCCGCGCCCAGGTCGTCCATCAGGCCGTCGCTCAGCGCGTTCAGCTGCTTCGGGCGGTTGAGCGTGATCAGGCCGGTCTTGCGCGCGCCCTCGCCGCGGGTCTCGGTCAGGATGTTGTCGTAGCTCATGGCGGTCGGTGGTCCTCGGGTGGAAGCGTCACTGTATCTCGGGGGGTTTGGCGATCATCAGGTCGACATACGTCTGCGCGTCCTGCTCGAAGCGCAGCCGCACGGGCAGATAGCGCAGCTGCGGCGACATCCACATCTCCACGCTCAGCGAACCGGCCTTCTGGTCCGGGTTGCGCGGCTTCAGGTGGATGCCGGTGATCGGGCCGAACGACGTGTTCAGCGTCTCCTCCTCGACCACGTCGTAGGTCCAGACCGCGACCTTCTTCGGCAGAGCGAGCGGGATGTCGACGCTGCCGCCGACCTTCAGCATCTCGGGCCGCGTGCTGAACACGTAGGTCAGCTGCACGAACTGGCTCGCGGTGTCCTGCAGCCCGGGCAGCGAAGGGCGCACGTCGCCGTTGGCGAGCACCACGCCGCCGGCGTCGAACAGGATGGTCTGGCGCGGCCGAGTCTTGGTCAGGAACTTGATGTCCTGGTCGTAGCGGCGCGGCGCGAGACCGGCGGCGGTGATCTCGCCGTCGCTGCTGGAGCGCTGCGTGATCAGCGGCGCGAAGCTCGGGCCGACGACGAAGTCCACATGCACCTGGTAGCGCGAGCCGATGCGGATCCACTCGACCTGCGCGGTGCCGCTGACCTCGCCGCGGTAGTTGCCGGTCAGCACGTAGCTCATGCGCGTCGACGCCGGCCATTCGAACGGCGCCCCGCCACCGCTGGCCGCCGGAGCGGGCGGCGCGGCGGCGGCCACCTGCTCGCTCGGCTCGGTGACGGACGCCGCCGGCGCCGTGGCCTCGACCTCGACGGCCGCCTCGGCCACCGGCGCGCTCGCCGCCTCGGCCACCACCACCGGCTCAACCTCGCGGCGCGGCTCGGGGGCGGACGCCGGCTTGGCAGGCTTCGGGCGGCGCGGGCGCGGCGCGACGGCGGCCGGCGGCGGTGCGGGGGGTGCCGCGGGCGCGGCGGTCGGCGGCGGCGCGGTCAGTTCCATCTGGCGCACGTAGGCCACTTCCATGCGCGCCGGCAGGTCGCGGTCGGCCGCGGCACCGGCCAGGCCATCCATCACGCCCTGCGTGACCCAGCCGTGCAGCACGATCACCCCGACGACGAGCGCGATGGCGGCGCCACGGCGGCGCCACGACGGCGTCGCGCCGAGCACGCGCTTCAGGCCGCCAGCCATGCCTTGCGCAGCGCGGCGGCGGCCTTCGCCGGCGCGGCCGCGGGTCGCAGGGAGACGCCGCCGGCGCCGGCGGCCGGGAGGGTCAGCGTCAGCGGCAGCACGCGCTGGTCGCGTGCGACCAGCAGCGGCGCGGCGCGGCCGGGCTCGAGCACGCGGTTCGCGTCGTCGAGCCGGCGCACGCGCCAGCCGGCGACGGCGAGCAGTTCGTCGCCCGGCGCCAGGCCCGCGGCCTCGCCGGCGCCACCGCGCAGCACGTGGCTGACCTTGACGCCGGTCAGCGCACTCTCGGCCACGCGCACGCCCAGGCGCTGCGCGAGCGTGGCGGCGTCGTCCGTCCACTCGATGCCGCAGGCGGCAAGCAGGCCGGGCAGCGGCAAGTCGTCGGTCCCGTGCACCCAGTCGGCCAGCTCCGTCACATACGAGCGCCCGCCGACCTGCTGCAGCGCCGCGGCGATCTGCGCCTCGTCGATCGGGCCGCCGCCGCTCGCGGCCCACAGGGCCTGCATGACGTCGTCCAGCGTGCCGCGGCCCTCGCGCCGCAATGTCAGGTCGAGCGCCAGCGCGACCAGCGAGCCCTTGGTGTAGTAGCTGACCGTCGCGTTCGGCGTGTTCTCGTCGGCGCGGTAGTACTTGACCCAGGCGTCGAAGCTCGCCTGCGCGACGCTCTGCACGTGCCGGCCCGGCATCGCCCGCACGCCGCTGACGGTGCGCGCGATCAGCCGCAGGTAGCGCGGCGCGTCGATCAGCCCGGTGCGCAGCAGGAACACGTCGTCGTAGTACGAGGTGAAGCCCTCGAAGAACCACAGCAGCTCGGTGTAGTTCTCGCGTGTGTAGTCGTAGGCCGTGAAGTCGGCCGGGCGCATGCGCTTGACGTTCCAGGTATGGAAGTACTCGTGGCTCACCAGGCCGAGCAGGTTGGCGTAGCCGTCGGTCGTCTCGGCGCGGCCGCGCACGGGCATGTCGCGCCGGGCCGAAATCAGCGCCGTGCTGGCGCGGTGTTCGAGTCCGCCGTGGCCGTCCTCGAGCAGCTGATGCATGAAGACGTAGCGCTGGAACGGCGGCTTCGTGGCCCTGGTGCCGCCCCTGCGGGCCGGGGTGCCATGCCAGAACGCGATCTGCGCGCTGCAGATCCGCTGCACGTCGGCGAGCAGCCGCGTGCCGTCGAAATCCGGCAGCGCCCCGGTGACCACGTACTCGTGCGGCACACCGTGTGCCTCGAAGCGGCCGCGCCAGAAGCGGCCGAGCTCCACCGGGTGGTCGACGAGCTCGTCGTAACCGGCCGCCTCGTAAACGTCCCGGCCCGCGGCATCGACCTGCACGGGCGGCATCGCCGTGGCGACCTCCCAGCCCGGCGGCAGGTTGCGCAGCGTCAGGCGGTGCGGTTCCGCCTCGCGGCCCTCCACGCGCAGCAGCAGCGAGGTGCCGTTGAAGAAGCCGCGCGCCGCATCGAGAAACGCGGCGCGCACCGAGGTGTCGAACGCATAGGCGAGGTAGCTGACCTGCAGCGCCGCGCGGCCCTCGCAGCGGGCCTGCCAGGTGGCCTTGTCGAGTTGCACGAGCGGCACCTCGCGCGTACCCTGCGTGGCGGTCAGGCCCGACAGGTGGCGCGCGAACTCGCGCACCAGGTAGCTGCCCGGGATCCACGCCGGCAGGCTCAGGCGCTGCTCGGCGGCCGGGCGCTCGATGCGCAGCGTGACGCGGAACAGGTGGGCGTGGGTGTCGTGGGCAGAGACGGCGTAGGTGATCATGGAGGTCGAATCTATCAAAGTGCCACCGCCGTGCCGTGCGCGGCCCGCATGGCCCGGAATATCCATTTTTCAGTAATTACTGAAAATTCAAATACACTGCGAGCGCACTCCGAAAGTCTGGCCGATGACTCCGCTCTCCCCCCTCGTCCGCAGCTTCGTGGCCCACTTCGGCGAGATGGGCAGCCGCTGGGGCATCAACCGCACGGTCGGGCAGATCTACGCGCTGATCTTCGTCTCGCCCGAGCCGCTGAACGCCGACGACATCGCCGAGCGCCTGGAGTTCTCGCGTTCCAACGTCAGCATGGGGCTGAAGGAGCTGCAGGCCTGGCGGCTCGTCAACCTGCGGCATCAGCCGGGGGACCGGCGCGAGTATTTCGATGCGCCGAGCGACGCGTGGGAGATCTTCCGCACCCTCGCCGAGGAGCGCCGCCGCCGCGAGATCGAGCCGACGCTGTCGATGCTGCGCAACGCGCTGCTCGAGGAGCCGTCGACCCCCGAGGACCGCATCGCGCTGGAGCGCATGCGCGGCATGCACGACCTGATCGAGCTGACCACGACCTGGTTCGACGACGTGCAGCGCATGGACCAGCAGACCCTGTCGCGCCTGATGAAGATGGGCGCCAAGGTCCAGAAGGTGCTCGAGTTCACCGGCCGCAGCACGGCCCGCCGCTGACCCAGGAGGCACGAGCCCATGGACGCCCTGATCCTCGCCCGCATGCAGTTCGCGGCCAACATCACCTTCCACATCCTGTTCCCGACCATCAGCATCGGCCTGGGCTGGTTGCTGCTGTTCTTCCGCGTGCGCTGGCTCAAGGCCCGCAACGGCCCGGACAAGGTCGCCGCGCAGGGCTGGCTCGACGCCTACCGCTTCTGGACCAAGGTGTTCGCGCTGAGCTTCGCCCTCGGCGTGGTCAGCGGCATCACGATGAGCTTCCAGTTCGGCACCAACTGGCCCGGCTTCATGGAGCAGGCCGGCAACATCGCCGGGCCGCTGCTCGGCTACGAGGTGCTGACCGCGTTCTTCCTCGAGGCCGGCTTCCTCGGCGTGATGCTGTTCGGCCACGGCAAGGTCAGCGAGAAGGTGCACCTGATGGCGACCTTCTTCGTCGCGTTCGGCACCACGCTGTCGGCGTTCTGGATCCTGGCGCTGAACTCCTGGATGCAGACGCCCGCCGGCCACGAGATCATCGACGGCGTGTACCACGTGAAGAGCTGGGTCGAGGTGATCTTCAACCCCTCGTTCCCGTACCGGTTCACGCACATGCTGCTGGCCTCGGGGCTGACGTGCGCTTTCCTGCTGGTCGGGCTGTCGGCGTGGCAGCTGCTGCGCGGCGTGGGCCAGCGCGCGGCGCCGCGCGTGCTGCGCGTCGGCCTGACGCTCGGGGCGCTGCTGATCCCGGTGCAGATCTACGTCGGCGACATGCACGGCCTGAACACGCTGGAGCACCAGCCGGCCAAGATCGCCGCGATGGAAGGCGTGTGGGAGACCGAGCGCGGCGCGCCGCTGCTGCTGTTCGCGATCCCCGACGCGGCCGAACGCAAGAACCACTTCGAGATCGCGATCCCGAAGATCGCCAGCCTGATCCTCACCCATGACGCCGACGGCGAGATCAAGGGCCTGAACGAGTTCCGCGACGCGCACCCGCCGCCGCTGCCGGTGTTCTTCGCGTTCCGCATCATGGTCGGCATGGGCCTGCTGATGCTCGCGACCAGCTGGCTCGGCTGGTGGATGTACCGCCGTGCGAAGTGGCAGCCGGCCGCGCTGCCGCGCGCGCTGCTGTGGGGATTCGCGGCGATGACGTTCTCGGGCTGGGTCGCGACCGTGGCCGGCTGGTACGTGACCGAGATCGGCCGCCAGCCGTTCATCGTCTACGGCCTGCTGCGCACCGCCGACGTGGTGTCGAAGGTGCCGTCGTCGATGATCGGGCTGACGCTGGCGCTGTACATCACGCTCTACATCGCGCTGATCATCGCCTACGTGACGGTGCTGAAGTACATGGCCGAGAAGCCCGACGAGGTGCTCGCCGAAGACGCCCGTGACCAGGCCGTCACCCCCGCCGGCGCCATCACCGGAGCCGCGGTATGACCACGATGACGTTCGACCAGATGCTGCCGGTCATCTTCATGGCGCTGATGGGCATCTCGATGCTCGTCTACGTCGTCAGCGACGGCTACGACCTCGGCGTGGGCATGCTGATGCACCGCGCCACCGACGCCGAGAAGGACGTGATGGTCGCCTCGATCGGCCCGTTCTGGGACGCCAACGAGACCTGGCTGGTGCTCGGCGTGGGCGTGCTGCTGATCGCGTTCCCGCGCGCGCACGGCGTGGTGCTCGGCGAGCTCTACCTGCCGGTCGCGTTCATGCTGATCGGGCTGATGCTGCGCGGCGTCGCGTTCGACTTCCGCGTCAAGGCCAAGGACAAGCACAAGCAGACCTGGGACCGGCTGTTCTTCGCCGGCTCGACGCTGGCCGCCGTCTCGCAGGGCTGGATGCTCGGCCGCTACGTGAGCGGCTTCGGCACCGGCTGGAACTACCCGCTGTTCGCCGCGGCCATCGCGGTCGCGCTGCCGATGGCCTACGTGATGATGGGCGCGACCTGGCTGATCATGAAGACCGAGGGCGAATTGCAGGAGCGGGCGATCCACTGGGCCAAGGTCGCGTGGCTGCCGATGGTGGGCGGCATGGTGCTGATCTCGATGGCCACGCCCTGGGTCAGCGAGGTGGTGCGCGAGCGCTGGTTCGCGCTGCCCGAGATCATCGCGCTGATGGCGATCCCGCTGATGACGGGCGTGGCGCTGCTCGCGGTGCGCGGGCTGCTCAACTCGCACGTGGTGCGCGGCTCGGTCTGCTGGCTGCCGTTCGTGTTGCTGATCGTGGTGTTCGTGCTCGGCTTCCTCGGCCTGGCCTACAGCATCTACCCGTTCGTCGTGATCGGGCAGCTCACGATCTGGCAAGCCGCCAGCAGCCCGGCCGCGCTGAAGGTGATCCTGATCGGCGTGTGCATCTCGGTGCCCGCGATCGCCGGCTACACGGTGTTCTCGTACCGGGTGTTCCGGGGCAAGACCGGAGAGCTGAAGTACGCGTGATCGGTTAAAACCGGCACATGATCAAGAACACCTTCAAGCAGGCGCTGCGCGCCGGCCAGCCCCAGATCGGCCTGTGGGTCAGCCTCGCCGACCCGCTGGTGGCCGAGGCGCTCGCCACCACCGGCTTCGACTGGCTCCTGATCGACGGCGAGCACGCGCCCAACGACCTGCGCTCGGTGCTCGGCCAGTTGCAGGCGGTGGCGCCCTACCCCGCGCACCCGATCGTGCGCCCGCCGATCGGCGACGTGGTGCTGATCAAGCAGCTCCTCGAGATCGGCGCCCAAACGCTGCTGATCCCGATGGTCGACACCGCCGAGCAGGCGGCGCGCATGGTCGCCGCCACCCGTTACCCGCCGCGCGGCATCCGCGGCGTCGGCAGCGCGGGCGCCCGTTCGTCGCGCTGGAGCAGCGTGCCGCGCTACCTGCACGAGGCCGACGACGAGATGTGCGTGCTGGTGCAGGTCGAGACCCAGACCGGCTACGCGAACCTGGCCGAGATCGCGGCCGTCGACGGCGTCGATGGCGTGTTCTTCGGCCCGGCCGACCTGTCGGCCTCGATGGGCTACCTCGGCCAGGCCACCCACCCCGACGTGGTGGCCGCGCTCACCAAGGGCATCGCGACCGTGCGGGCCGCCGGCAAGGCGCCGGGCATCCTGATGACGGACAACACCGCGTCGCAGTACTACCTCGACCAGGGCGCGCTGTTCGTCGCGGTCGGTGTCGACGCGATGATGCTGGTGCAGTCGGCCCGGGCGCTGGCCGCGGGCTTCAAGGGCGGCCCGGCCGCCAAGGGACCGGGCTCGTACGCCTGAGCGGTCAGACCTTCCCGCGGCTCGCGAGCAACTGCTTCTCGACCTCGGCCGGCGGCAGCGCGCCGGGGATGCGCTTGCCGTCCTCGAACACCAGCGCCGGCGTGCCGGTGACGCGGTACTTCTTGCCCAGCGCCACGTTGCGCGTCAGCGCCGAGGTGTCGCAGTTGCCCATGCTGCGCGGTGCCGCAGCGCCCTTGATCATCCAGTCGCGCCAGGCGGCGCCGCTGTCCTTGGCGCACCAGATGTTCTTCGATTTCTCGGAAGAATCGGCGCCGAGGATCGGGTACAGGAAGGTGTAGATCGTCACGTCCTTCACCTGCAGCATGTCGGTCTCGAACTTCTTGCAATAACCGCAGTTCGGGTCCGCGAAGACCACCAGCTTGCGCGCGCCGGTGCCCTGCTTCCAGACGATCGCGTCCTTCAGCGGCAGCGCGGCGAAGTCGATCGCGGTGATCTTGTCGATGCGCGCCTGCGTCAGATCGCTGCGCGTCCTGGTCTCGATGATGCTGCCCTGGATCACGTGATCGCCGCGCTCGTCGGTGTAGAGCAGTTCGGTGCCGATGCGGACCTCGTACAGCCCCGGGATCGGCGTCTTGGTGACCTCGTCGATCGGCGGGAAGTTGGGAAGCCGCTCGGCCAGGTTCTTGCGGATCACCGCCTCCTGGGCGAACGCCGCGTGGGCGAGGCTCAGGCTCATGACGGTCAGGGCCAGCGTGGAGCGCAACAGGTGGTTCATGGGGTTCCTCAGGAGTTCAGGGCGCGCGACGTCAGCCAACGCTTCAGCGGGGAGAGCTTGTCCACCAGAGTCAGGCCGCGGTTGCGAAGTTCCCGCAGCGCTGGTGTGTCATCGGCAAAAAGTCGCAGCAGGCCGTCGGTCACCTGGCCCATGGCCCAGGTGGGCGCGGCGCGTTCGCGGGCGTAGCGGCGCAGCAGCTTCTCGTCGCCGAGCGGCCGCCAGGCCTCGCGCTCGCGGATCACGCGGACCAGCGCCGCCACGTCGGCCAGCCCGAGGTTCAGCCCCTGGCCGGCCAGCGGATGCACCACGTGCGCGGCATCGCCGAGCAGCACCCAGCCCGGGCCGGACCAGGCGCTCGCGTTCGCCCGCATCAGCGGCCACGCGGCGCGCTCGGAGGCGAGCGTCAGCGCGCCGGCCTCGGCGCCGGTCGCCTGCATCAGCTCGTGCTCGAAGGCGGCGGCATCGAGCGCCAGCAACTGCGCGGCGCGCTCGGCCGGCAGCGACCAGACCAGCGCGTAGGAGTGCTGCGGCTGCGGCGTGTCGAACGGCAGCAGCGCCAGCACGTCAGGCGCGCGGAACCACTGGCGCGCGATGCCCTGGTGCGCCTGCGTGCTGCGCAGACGCGCCGCGATCGCCTGGTGGCCGTAGTCGACCCGGTCGAACGAGATGCCGAGCGCCTCGCGCGTGGCCGAGCTCTTGCCCTCGCACAGCGCCGTCAGTGCGGCCGTCACCAGCTCGCCGGGCGCCAGCTCCGTGATGTGCGGCGCGAAGCGCACCGCCGTGGCGAGTTCGCGTTCCAGCACCGCGGCGTCGGTGATCCAGGCCAGCGCGCTGACCTGCTGCTGCCAGGCCGAGAAATCGAGCGCGGACGCATGGGCATCGCCCTGCACGTGCATGTCGAGCACCGGCGTGGCGGCGTGCGCGGGCAGCGCGTCCCAGACCTTCAGGCCCTGCAGCAACGCGACCGACGCGGCGTTCAGCGCGTAGGCGCGCACGTCCGGCGCATCGGGCGCGTGGGCGGCGTCGCGCTGCAGCGCCACGCTCAGGCCGGCGCGCGAGAGCGCGAGCGCGAGGCTGCGCCCCACGATGCCGGCGCCGAGCACCTGCACGTCGAATTTCTTCATGGCGCCGATTGTAGGGAGCACGCCGATGCGGCGCAGGCGGCGTCGAGGGCACAATCGCCTCCTTTTCAAGCACGAGGCGGCAGCGATGGAAGGTGATCAGGCAGTCGGCATCGCGTCCCTGCACGTGTACCCGATCAAGTCGTGCGGCGGAGTCGCGCTGGCGGAGTCCATGCTGATCGAGACCGGGCTCGAGTTCGACCGCGCCTGGATGGTCGTCGACCCGGCGGGCGGCTTCGTCAGCCAGCGCGACCTGCCGCGCATGGCGCTGGTGCAGCCCACGCTCAAGTTCAGCGAACTGGTGCTGCGCGCCCCCGGCATGCTGGCGCTGCATGTCGCGCTCGACCGTGTCGAGCAGCCGGTGCGCGCAACCGTTTGGAACGACGAGGTCGCGGCCTTCGACATGGGCGACCTGTGCGCGCAGTGGTTCAGCGATTTCCTCGGCCGGCCCTTGCGCCTGGTGCGCTTCGATCCCGATCACCAGCGGCTGTCCGAAAAGCGCTGGACCGGCGCGATCGACGCCGAGAACGCGTTCGCCGACGCCTTCCCGCTGCTGGTGACCTCGACCGCCGCGCTCGACGAGCTGAACCGCCGCCTGCAGGCGAACGGTCATCCCGCCGTGACGATGGCGCGCTTCCGCCCCAACCTCGTGCTCGACGGGCTCGATGCCCACGGCGAGGACGCGCTCGACGAGATCGCGTTCGAGACCCCGGAGGGTCCGGTGCGACTGAAGCTCGTCAAGCCCTGCGTGCGCTGCAGCATTCCCGACGTGGACCCGGCGACCGCCGAGACCGGCCACGCCGTCGGCGACACGCTCGCCGGCTACCGCGCCGATGCGCGGATGGACGGCGGCATCACGTTCGGTATGAACGCCGTCGTCGTCGAGGGCGTCGAGCGCGTGCTGCGCGCCGGGATGACCGGCCGCGCGACCTTCCGGTTCGACTGACCCCGCGTGCATCGCCTGCGCACCTGGCAGCTGCTCGCGGTCTGCGTGCTCGTCTGGGGCACGACCTGGTACGCGATCACGTTCCAGCTCGGCGAGGCCGCGCCCGAGGTTGGTGTGGCGCTGCGCTTCGGCCTGGCCGGCGCGGTGGTGCTGGCGATGTGCGCGCTGCGCGGCCTGCCGCTGCGCTTCGGCTGGCGCGCACACGCGCTGCTGGGGCTGCAGGGCGCGTTCCTCTACGGCGTCTCGTACGTCTGCGTGTACCACGCCGAGCAGCACGTGGTGTCGGGGCTGGTCGCGGTCGGCTACTCGGCGTCGCCGCTGGTCGGCGGGCTCGGCGCGCGGCTGCTGTTCGGCGCCGGGCTGGCGCGGCGCTTCGTGCTCGGCGGGCTGTGCGGGATCGTCGGTGTCGCGCTGATCTTCTGGCCCGAGTTCGGGCGCGCGTCCAGCCCCGGCGACACCGCCACCGGCGCGCTGTTCACCGTCGCCTCGGTGCTGCTCTCGACGGTCGGCAGCCTGACCGCGAGCCGCAACCGCGAGAACCGGCTGCCGTTCTGGCCGGCGCTCGGCTACGGCATGGCGTACGGCGCCGCGATCAGCGCCGTGATCGCGCTGGCCGCCGGCCGCAGCTTCCAGTTGCCGGCGAGCCCGGCGTGGTGGGCCTCGCTGCTCTACCTCGCCCTGGCCGGCTCGGTGCTCACGTTCGCGTGCTTCCTGACGCTGCAGCAGCGCATCGGCGTCGGTCGCACCGGCACCGTCGGCGTGATGACGCCGCTGCTCGCGCTGGCGATCTCGATGGGCTTCGAGCAGTTCCGGCCCGATGCGCTCACGGTCGTCGGGGCGGCGCTTGCGGTCGCCGGCAATGCCCTGATGCTCAGGCCGGGCGGCGCGCCAGCGTCCCCTGCGGAGGCAGCGCCGCCCGTGCCCGCAGTGCGCGGCCGCGCACGTGGCAGCCGTCGAGGTGGTCGTTGACCAGCCCCATCGCCTGCATGAAGGCGTAGACGGTCGTCGGGCCGACGAAGCTCCAGCCGCGCTTCTTCAGGTCCTTCGACATCGCGACCGATTCGGGTGAGGTGGTCGCCGCGCGCAGCGCCGCCAGCGTCATCACCGGCGGCCGCGCGCTCGCCGGCGGCTCGTGCGCCCACGCATAGGCCGCGAGCGAGCCGAACTCGCGGCGCAGCTCGATCACGCGCTTCGCGTTGTTGATCGTCGATTCGATCTTGCCGCGGTGGCGCACGATGCCGGCGTCCGCGAGCAGGCGCGTGACGTCGGCGGCATCGAAGCGTGCCACGCGCTCGGCGTCGAAGTTCGCGAAGCCCGCGCGGAAGGACTCGCGCTTGTTCAGGATCGTCAGCCAGCTCAGGCCGGCCTGGAAGCCCTCGAGGCAGAGCTTCTCGAACAGGCGCCGGTCGTCGGTGACCGGGAAGCCCCATTCGCGATCGTGGTAGTGGCGATAGGGCTCGCTCGCCTCGCACCAGCGACAGCGCGCGCTGCCGTCGTCGGCGGTGAACAGGCCGGTGTCGATGCTCGTCATCGCGGCATTGTGGCGCGGCCGGCGCGGCCCTGCGTTCCGGGGGTGCGCCTGCGTCGATCCCGATTGACACGACCCCCTCGACTCCTATACTCGGCCTGTTCCCAAAACAAAACGTCGTTCTATTAGACAGAATCAAGGCAATCGGCTCGATCCGTTGCGGGAACCCGGGCGACAACGACGGCATCGCGCAAGCGATCCACACCAACAGGAGCAAGAGAATGAAATTCGGAGTCAAACACGCGCTGGCAGCGACCGTCGCGACACTGGCCACCGTCGGGGCGCAGGCCCAGGGCGCTGGCCTGGGCAACAACGGCAACCTGCCACCGGGCGCCAACCCCACCAGCTGGGACCCGACGTACAACGTCTGCCGTGGCACCGACCCCAAGTGCTACAACAACTGGATCCCGAACCGCCAGAAGCGCGTGCTGATCTTCAGCCGCACCGCCGGCCCGCGCCACGCCAACCTCGGCACCGCGATGGGCCCGGGGCTGAACCCGCCGCTGAACGCCAACAACTCCGCGGTCGCCGGCCTCAAGGCCTGGCTGCAGGCCGAGGGCATCGTCGCCGACCACACCGAGGAGGTCACCCGCCTGCCCGGCCACACCGCCAACTACGCAGCGGTGATCTTCCTGAGCACCTCGCGCGACTTCATGCACGCGCACGGCCGCGCGGTGAACCCGGCCTACGCGGTCGACACCACCACCAGCGCCTACCTCGACCAGGCGAAGGTCAACCTGCGCCAGTTCGTGCGCGGCGGCGGCGGCTTCGTGGCCATCCACAACGCGTACGGCGGCGAGTACAACTGGCCGTGGTACGAGGGCCTGCTCGGCAACGCCAACTACTTCAACCACGGCGCGGCGCAGGCCGGCACGGTCAACATCGTCGGCTCGAGCGACCCGTCGACCGCCGGCGTGGCCTCGTCGTTCGGCTTCCGCGACGAGTGGTACAACCTCGTGCCGTTCCCGACCCGGGTCAAGTTCCTGGCCACGGTCGACACCAGTTCGCTGGCGAGCAAGTCGTCCACCCACCCGGGCCACGGCGATTTCCATCCGGTGGCCTGGTGCCAGTACTACGACGGCGGCCGCGCCTGGCTGACGACGCTGGGCCACGACGCCGCGGCCTTCCAGGACGGCTCGGGCTCGCCCGGCCAGGCCGACTTCAAGAAGCTGATCGTCGGCGGCGTCAAGTCGGCGATGGGCCTGACCGACTTCTGCACCAAGTAAGACTGCCGCAGCGCAGTCCCTCCGGCGCCCGCGGGTCTTGCGATCTGCGGGCGTCCTGCATTGGAGACGACCATGACGACCCAAGGACCGCACGCCTGGCTGCGCGGCGCGATCGGCGCGGCGGTGCTCGCGCTATTCGCAGGTGCGGCGAGCGCCGCCGAACTCGCCGACCCGCGCGAACTCACGCCGCTCGGCGGGCGGCTGATCTTCGCGGCCTACCACCCGGCCGTGAGCCAGACGCTGTTCGCCGTGTCGGCCGCGGGCGGCGCGCCGGAGCAACTCGTGCAGCCGCACGCCGGCTTCCGCGGCGCGTTCCCGAACGGCCTGGTGAGGCTGGGCGACAGCGTCTACTTCACGCTGAACGACGGCCGCAGCGGCACCGAGCTGTGGGCCACCGGGGGCACGGCCGCGACGACCCGGCAGGTCGCCGACATCCTGCCCGGCGCCGCCGGCTCGAACCCCGCCGGCCTGATCGCGTTCGACGCGCAGCTGTACTTCTCGGCTTCCAGCGGTTCAGGCCCGCGCTTGTGGTCCTCGCGCGGCACGCCCGACTCGACCGCACCGGTCGCGAGCGCCGCAGCGCTGTCGAACCCGCGGCAGTTCACGGTGGTCGGCGCGCGCCTGTTCTTCACGGCGACCGATCCGGCGCACGGCGACGAGCTCTGGGCGATCGACCGCCACGGCGCGGCGCCACGCCTGGTGCGCGACATCCGCCGCGGCCCGGAGGACGCGGGCATCGGCCAGCTGACGGCGGCGGGCGCGGCGCTCTACTTCGTCGCCAACGACGGCGTGCACGGCCAGGAGCTGTGGCGCACCGACGGCACGCCCGACGGCACGGCGCTGGTGAAGGACATCCGCCCCGGCCGCGACGGCGCGCGCCCGACCTACCTCGCCGCGAACGGCGACGGCGTGCTGTTCGCGGCCGACGACGGCGTGCACGGCAACGAGCTGTGGCGGAGCGAGGGCACCGACACGTCGCTCGTGCTGGACCTGCGGCCCGGCAAGGAGAGCTCGGGCGCGGCCTACCTGACGACCGTCGGCGCGACGACCTTCTTCACCGCGACCAACGGCCGCGACGGCCTCGAGCTGTGGAAGAGCGACGGGCGCAGCGCCGGCACCGGCCCCGTCGCCGACCTGCTGCCCGGGCCCGAGGGCGCGCTGCCCAACCACCTGACGCGCCTCGGCGACCGCCTGTACTTCTCGGCGCTCGACGGCGCGCGCCAGCAGCAGCCGTGGCGCAGCGACGGCACCGCCGCCGGCACGCAGCGGATCGGCGCGGCGGGCGATGCGCTCGGCCTGCCCTACCCGAGCCGGTTCACGCCGTTCGCCGGCGGCGTCGCGTTCGCGGCGCGCGACGCCGGCGGCATCGAGCGGCTCTGGCTGCTGGACGCGGCCGGCGCCGTCACGCGGCTGGGCACCGACCTGCCCTGACGTTCGTCTCGCGTCCCGCGCGCCAAAAAAAAGCCGCGCAGTGCGCGGCTTTTTCATGGGCGCCTGAAACGATCAGGGCGCGACCTCGATCTTGCCCGTCGAGCGCGGGTTGTGGCAGTCGTTGAAGAAGAACTCGCCCGGCTGCGTGAAGGTGTAGGTCGCCGACTGGCCCGGCGCCAGCGAGAAGTTGAACAGGCCTTCGAAGAACTGCGTCGCGCAGTGCGTGTAGGCGCTGCTGCCCGGGTTCGTGAACGTCACCGTCGTGCCGCGCGCGATCTGCATGTGGGTCGGGTACATGCCGTTGGTCGAACCGCTGTTGATCGACTGCTCGGCCGCGGTCGCCGACGAGCGGCCCAGCAGCACCGTGTGGCCGACCGCGGTACCGGCGACCGGCGTGCCCGCGACCGGGCGTCGCACGGTCGGCGGCTTCGGCGTCGGCGCCGGCGGCAGCTTGCCGCCGATCTTGAACGCCCACAGGTGGTCGCCGCGCGGCGCCGAGGCGCCGTACGGGATGCCGGTGCCGCCGGCGTAGAACGCGATGTACTGCTCGCCGTCGATCTCGTAGCTGATCGGGCTGGCACTGATCGCCGCGCCGGTCTGGAAGCGCCACAGCTCGCGGCCGTCGGTCGCGTCCATGCCGATCGCGTTGCCGTCGGGCTGGCCGATGAACAGCACGTCGGACGCGGTGGTCAGGATGCCGTTGCCGTGCGCCAGCGAGTACGGCATCGGCTTCTTCCAGCGCACCAGGTTGGTCGACGGATCGACCGCGATGACCGCGCCGGTCATGTACTCGCCCGGGGGCCGCAGGCCGTTGCTGCCCTCGTTGAGCGAGTGCGCCGCGCCCACGTAGCCGGCGCCGGTGTAGAGCAGCTTGGTGCTCTGGCTGAACGAGTAGTGGTTCCAGTCCGCGCCGCCGCCGTGGCCGGGGAAGCTCAGCACCGGCGCGCCGTCCCAGTGCGGCGCGTACAGGCAGCCGGTGGGGTAGTTCGGCACCGCGCGGTTCGGGCTGCCGGGCACCGGGCCGCCGAGCGGCTCGGTCACCGGGCAGCTCTCGACGAAGCCGCCCTGGCGCGGGCGCGGCTGCGTCGGCCACGAGGCCTGGCGCGTGTCGACCGGCACCGGCACCTCGTCGATGCCGAGCGGCGCGCTGCCGTCCTGCCGGTCGAGGATGTAGAACATGCCGGTCTTGCTGCCGTAGACGATGACCTTGCGCATCTGGCCGCGGATGTTGACGTCGGCGAGCACCGGGCCGTTCACGTTGTCCATGTCCCACATGTCGTGGTGCACCGACTGGAAGTGCCACTTGTAGGCGCCGGTCGTGAGGTCGAGCGCGACGATCGAGTTGGCGAACAGGTTCAGGCCCGGCCGCGTCGAGCCGTTCTGCGACGAGCCGCCGCGGTTGTTGCCGAAGGTCCAGTAGACCATGTTGAGCTCGGGATCGACGGCCGGGTGGATCCACGGCGTGGCACCACGGCGCTGGTCCATCGGCGCGCCGCCCCAGGTGTCGAAGCCGAGTTCGCCGGGGTTCTGCGGCACGCCGAAGAAGCTCGTCAGCATGGTGCCGTTGGTCGCGTCGACCATCAGCGCGGCGCCGACGTTGCCGTCGTTGGTGCCGACGTACAGCTTCTTGTTGTGATAGATCACCGCGACCTTGCCGACGTTGCCGACCGCGACCGGAAACGCCGGCGAGGTCCACGCCGTCACGCCGGTGTGGATGTCGATCGCGACGACGCGGCCCTGCGACAGCGTGTAGACCAGGCCGAGGTCTTTCGCGACGGCGACGCCGCGGCGCGTGGCGCGCGCCGGCGCGGTCCACTTCCACTTGGTCAGCCCGGTCTTGCCGTCGACCGCGATCACGTTGGCCTGCGAGGTCTCGAGGAACAGCACGCCGTCGACGACGACCGGCGTGCTCTGGTTGTCGCCCGCCAGCCCGCCCTCGACGCGGTTCAGCCAGACGGCGCCGAGGTTCTTGATGTTGACGCGGTTGATGTTGCGCAGCTTCGAGTAGTTCTGGTTGCCGAGGTTGCCGCCGACCTTCGGGAAGTCCTTGTCGCCCGGGGTGCAGCAGTCGACCAGGTCGGCCGCCGCCGGCTTGGCGGACAGGCCCGCCGGCACGGCGAGCGCGCCCGCGGAAACAAGCAGCGCCGTGATCAGGTTGAGTTTCATGAAGTCTCCTTGAGTTGACATCGCATCGCGAGTGCGATGCCTTTTTGCAGACGTTCTGTCTAACAGAACATCGTTTTAAAATGCTAGGCAGCGATGTCCGGCATGTCAACGGGGTTTGTGCGATCGACGGCCGAAAACGGAAACAAGACGCGCACGGCTGCGCCTCGCCGGCCGGTCACGCGGACCGGCGCGATGCGTCGAGTTCAGGGGTGCGGAGGCGCCGCGGCCGCGTCACGCGGCGCGACGATCGGGCGGGTCAGCCCGCCGTGTCGGCGGCCTTGGCGCCGCGTCGCGCGGGCGTCTTCGCCGCGACCGGCTTCACGGCGCGCGCCACCTTGGCGGCGGCCTTGCGCTTGGGCTCGGGCAGGTTCCAGCCGGCCAGCGTCGGGTCGTCGACATTGCCGCCGCAGGTGCGCGTCAGTTCCTTCGCGTACTTGAACAGCACCGGCACGATGCGCGCCTCGCCCATCTCCTCCAGGCGGTAGCGCGGGCCGGAGACGCTGAGCGCGCCCATCAGCCGGTTGCCGCTGCCGAACACCGGTGCGGCGATGGCGGCGGTCTCGGCGTCGCGCTCGCCGAACGAGGCGGCGTACATGCCGCGCCGGATCTCGTCGAAGCGCTCGCCGCGCGCGCCGGTGAAGGCGCGCAGCACGTGGCCCGCCGCGCCCACCGTCAACGGCAGGCGGTCGCCCACGTGCACCGAATCGCGGATCGCGCGGGTGCTGTCGACACGGTGCAGGCAGATCCGCTTGTCGTCCTCGCACACGTAGAACGAGGCGCCCTCGTGGAGGTCGGCGGCGAGCTTCTCGAGCACCGGCGGCACGATGTCGGAGGTGCGGAAGTGGCGCTGGTAGATCGAGCCGAGCAGCAGCACCTTCGAGCCGAGCCGGTACAGGCCCTCGGGGTTGCGCAGCACGTAGCCGTACTTCTCGAGCGATTTCAGCAGCCGCAACACCGTGCTCTTGTACAGGCCGGTGCGCTTGGACAGCTCGACCAGCGTCACGCGGTCCTCCGTCAGCGCGTCCAGGATGGACAGGGCCCGTTCCACCGCCGCCACGCCGCCTTCTTCACCCATGCCAACCCCCGGTTTTCTTGCCGCGAAAGCGTCGAGGTTAGCCGATCGGAACCGGGGCTTCGGCCGGGCTCGCCGCGGCGTGATCGACCCCGGCAACTGGTAGGTTCACCTAGACCCGGGGATGACGCGCCACTTTAGAATACTGTTATGCTGAACGGAACGCTTCCGGAAGCTCATTTCAGATCGCTCCCGTCATGACTTCACCCGACAAGCTGCCCACGTACGACCACTTCATCGACGGTGCCGCGCAGCCCCCGAGCTCCGGCGAGTACCTGCCGACCGACGACCCCTACACCGGCCTGACCTGGGGCCGCATCGCGCGCGGCAACCGCGCCGATGCGGAGCGCGCGGTGCTGGCTGCCCGCACCGCGTTCGACACCGGCGCGTGGCCGGCGCTCACGCCCTCCGAACGCGGCCGCATGCTGTGGTGCCTGGCCGACCTGATCACCGCGAACGCGCCGCGCCTGGCCGAGATCGAGCGCCGCGACAACGGCAAGCTCGCGACCGAGGTGGTCTCGCAGGTGCGCTACATGGCCGACTACTTCCGCTATTACGCGGGGCAGGCCGACAAGGTCGAGAGCACCGTCATCCCGACCGACAAAAAGGGCGTGTTCGCGTACACGCGCTACGAGGCCAAGGGCGTGATCGCGATCATCACGCCGTGGAACTCGCCGCTCACGCTGACCAGCTGGAAGCTCGCGCCGGCGCTGGCGGCGGGCTGCACGGTGGTGATCAAGCCCTCGGAGTTCACCTCGGCCTCGATGCTCGAGTTCGCGCTGCTGTTCGAGCAGGCCGGGTTCCCGAAGGGCGTGGTCAACGTGGTAACGGGTCTCGGCAAGGAAGTCGGCGAGGCGCTCGTCACGCACCCGGACGTGGCCCACATCGGCTTCACCGGCGGCTCCGAGGCCGGCCGCGCGATTTACCAGCTCGCCGCGAAGAACTTCAAGACCGTGACGCTGGAGCTGGGCGGCAAGTCGCCGAACATCGTGTTCGACGATGCCGACCTCGACCAGGCCGTCAAGGGCGCCGTCTCCGGCATCTTCGCGGCCGCCGGGCAAAGCTGCCAGGCCGGCTCGCGGCTGCTGGTGCAGCGTTCGATCCACGACGAGTTCGTCGCCCGGCTGATCGCGTTCATGAAGGACGTGAAACTCGGCGACCCGGCCGACGAGGCGACGCAGGTCGGCCCGATCGCCACCCGCCCGCAGTTCGAGAAGATCCTGTCGTACATCGAGATCGCGAAGAACGAGGGCGCGACCTGCGTGCTCGGCGGCCGCAGCCGGCCCGACCTGGGCGCCGGCCAGTTCGTCGAACCGACGATCTTCACCGGCGTGCGCAACGAGATGCGCATCGCCCAGGAAGAGGTGTTCGGCCCGGTGCTGGCGGTGATCCCGTTCGACGACGAGGCCGACGCGATCCGCATCGGCAACGACGTGGCCTTCGGCCTGGCCGCCGCCATCTGGACCCGCGACCTGCGCCGTGCCATGCTGATGACCGAGAAGATCAAGGCCGGCACCGTGTGGGTCAACAACTACCGCGCCACCAGCTTCACCTCACCGTTCGGCGGCTTCAAGGAATCGGGCATCGGCCGCGAGTCGGGCAGCGAGGCGATCCGCGAGTACCTGGAGACCAAGTGCGTGTGGATCTCGTCCGACCTCGACGTGCCGAACCCGTTCGTGCGGCGCTGACCGGCGCCACGCGTGAAAGTGAACCTGAACAGGGCTGATCCATGAGCAGTGCGCTGAACGGCATCCGCGTGCTCGACCTGACCAACGTGCTGGCCGGCCCCTTGTGCGCCTACCAGCTCGCGCTGCTGGGCGCCGAGGTCGTGAAGATCGAGGTGCCCGATGGCGGCGACCTGGCGCGCCAGCTCGGCGCCGATCCGGCGCTGAACGCGCGCCACATGGGCGCCTCGTTCCTGGCGCAGAACGCCGGCAAGAAATCGGTGACGCTGAACCTCAAGTCCGCGCGCGGCAAGGAGGTGTTGCACCGCCTCGTCGCCTCGGCCGACGTGCTGGTCGAGAACTTCCGCCCCGGCGTGATGGCGCGGCTCGGCGTTTCCTACGACGAGCTGAAGCAGACCAACCCGAAGCTCGTCTATTGCGCGATCTCCGGCTTCGGCCAGGAGGGCCCGATGCGCGCGGCGCCGGCCTACGACCAGATCATCCAGGGGCTGTCCGGCATCATGAGCATCACCGGCACGCGCGAGGCCGCGCCGCTGCGCGTGGGCTACCCGGTGGCCGACACGCTGGCCGGCATGATGGCCGCGTTCGCGATCAGCAGCGCGCTGGTGCGCCGCAACGCCACCGGCGAAGGCGGCTTCATCGACGTCTCGATGCTCGACTCGGCGCTGACGGCGATGGGCTGGGTCGTCTCCAACTACCTGATCGCCGGCGTCGAGCCGCAGGCGCACGGCAACGACAACATCACCGCCGCACCGTCGGGCGCGTTCCGCACCCGCGACGGGCTGATCAACATCGCCGCCAACAAGCAGGAGCAGTTCATCGCGCTGGTCGCGATGCTGGGCCGCGAGGACCTGGGCCTGGACGAACGCTTCGCGCAGCGCGAGAACCGCAAGCGCAACCGCGCGGCGCTCACCGTCGAGCTCGAAGCCGAACTGGCGAAGAACGACTCCGCGCACTGGGAGGCGGCTCTGAACCGCATCGGCGTGCCGGCCGGCGCCGTGCTCACCGTGCCGCAGGCGCTCGCGCTGCCGCAGATGCAGCAGCGCGAGTTCCTGAAGACCTTCGACCAGGTCGACGGCCTGGACGGGCCGCTGACCGTGTCGCGCACCGGCTTCAAGCTCTCCGGCGGCGACCCGGACGTGAGCACGCCGCCGCCGCAACTCGGCCAGCACACCGAGGAGTTCCTGCGCTCGGTGGGCTACAGCGCGAGCGAGATCGCGCGCTTCCGCGACGAGGGTGTCATATGAGTGCCAAGCCTGCGAAGCCCGCGAAGACCGCCGACGAGCGCCTGCAGGACGCGAGCGACTGGTGGTCCACCTCCATCATCGACATCCATCCCGGCCAGATCGGCGTGCGCGGCTACCCGATCCAGGACCTGATCGGCCGCGTCCGCTTCCCGGACATGGTGTGGCTGATGCTGCGCGGCGAGCTGCCGACGCCGGCGCAGTCCGCGCTGCTCGAGGCCGCGATGGTGGCGGCCGTCGACCACGGCCCGCATGCCCCCTCGATCGCGATCTCACGCATGGCGGTGACCTGCGGGCTGCCGCTGAACGGCGCGATGGCTTCGGCGATCAACGCGCTCGACGACGTGCACGGCGGCGCCGGCGAGCAGTGCATGGCGCTGCTGCAGCAGATCGACACCGACGCCGGTGACGGCGAGGCCACGCCCGAGCAGATCGAGGCCGGCCTCGACCGCTACATCGCCGCCAACGGCAAGATCGTCCCGGGCTTCGGCCACCGCTGGCACGGCATCGACCCGCGCGCGGTTCGGCTGCTGCAACTCGTGCGCGACGCGCAGGCGCGCGGCGAGGTCGGCGGCCGCTTCGGCCGCATCGCCGAGGGCGTCGAGCGCGTGCTGCAGGCGCGCAAGGGCGCGCCGATCCCGATGAACATCGACGGCGCCACGGCAGTGATCTATTGCGAGCTCGGCTTCCCCGCGCCGCTCGGCCGCGGCCTCTTCATCCTGTCACGCTCGGTCGGCATCCTCGCGCACGCGTGGGAGCAGACGCAGCAGGGCGGCCGCATCAAGGGGCCGATGTCGCCCGGCATCCCCTACCGCTACACCGGCGTCGCGCCGCGCTCGCTGCCCGACGACGCCCCTCCCCATCCCGCAGAACCGTGAGGCCCGCCCCATGAAGCAACTGATCTCGAAGCAACTCGTCAAGTACCTGGAAGACCGCGGCGTCGAGTACCTGTTCGGCCTGTGCGGCCACACCAACATCGCGGTGCTGACGGAGCTGGAAGGCTCGTCCGTGAAGTTCGTCAACACCCGTCACGAGCAGATCGCCGCGCACATGGCCGATGGCTACGCGCGCGCCAAGCACACCACCGCGGTGCTGCTCTCGCACCTCGGGCCGGGGCTGACCAACGCGGCCACCGGCGTCGCCAACGCCGCGCTCGATTCGATCCCGATGGTGGTGATCGCCGGCGACATCCCCAGCCACTACTACGGCAAGCACCCGCACCAGGAAGTGAACCTGCACTCGGATGCTTCTCAATCGGAGATCTACCGCCCGTTCGTCAAGCGCGTGTGGCGCGTCGAGCGCCCCGACCTGTTCCCCGAGATCCTCGAGAAGGCATTCCAGCTCGCCGAGAGCGGGCGCCCCGGCCCGGTGCTGGTCTCGGTGCCGATGGACATCTTCTCGATGGAAGTCGACACCGCCCTGTTCGAGCGCCTGGCGCTGCACACCAAGGCGTTGCACAAGCCGTCGATGGACGACCCGACGGCAGAGAAGATCGTGCGCGCGCTGCTCGAAGCCAAGAACCCGGTGATCTACGCCGGCGGCGGCATCCTGGGCGCTGATGCGGCGGCCGAACTGGCCGAGTTCGCGACGCACCTGCAGATCCCGGTCGCACACTCGCTGATGGGCAAGGGCGCGCTGCCCGACGACCACCCGCTGACGCTCGGCATGACCGGCTTCTGGGGCACGAAGTTCGTCAACGAGCAGTGCCGCAACGCCGACTGGGTGATCGGCCTGGGCACGCGTTTCGCCGAGGCCGACTGCAGCTCCTGGGACAACGAATTCACCTTCAGCTTCCCGCCGACGAAGCTGATCCACATCGACATCGATCCGAGCGAAATCGGCCGCAACTATCCCGCCGAGATCGGCGTCGTGACCGACCTGAAGCAGGCGCTGGTCGTGCTGAACCGCGTCGCGAAGAAGCTCGCGCCCGCGGCACGCAGGAACGACAAGCTGGTCAAGTCGATCGCCGACTACCGCGCGGAGTTCCTCGCCGGCAACCAGCCGCTGACGATTGCGCCGGGCTTCCCGATGCAGCCCGAGCGCATCCTCGCGGTGGTGCGCGAGGCGCTGCCTCGCGACGCGATCATCACCACCGACGTGGGCTGGAACAAGAACGGCGTCGGCCAGCAGTTCCCGATCTACACGCCCGGCAGCATCCTCACCCCGGGCGGATACGCGACCATGGGCTTCGGCGCACCGGCCGCGCTGGGCGCCAAGCTGGCGTGCCCGGACAAGGTGGTGCTGGCGCTGGTCGGCGACGGCGGCTTCGGCCAGAACCCGGCGATGCTCGCGACTGCGGTCGAGATGGGCATTCCGGTGATCTGGGTCGTGATGAACAACTTCGCGTACGGCACGATCGCCGGCCTGCAGATGGCGCACTACGGCACCACGGTCGGCGTGCTGTTCCGCAAGGACGGCCAACCCTACTCGCCCGACTTCGCGGCCGTGGCGCGCGCCTATGGTGCGGAGGGCGTGAAGATCGAGTCGGCCGACCAGTTCAAGGGCGTGCTGGCCGAGGCGATCGCCTCGAACAAGCCGTTCGTGATCGACGTGGCGATGCTCAACAACCCGGTGCCGACCGCCGGCCACTGGAACATCAACGACATCTACTCGCCGGGCAAGCGCGACGTGTCGCACGTCGCTATCCCGTGACGCCGCGATGACGATCCACCAGCCGACCGCCGCGGTGCGGAAGTCGTTCGGCGAGGCGCAGCAGCAGGCGGCCGCGATGGTCGCCGGCCCGCCGACGCCGTGGAACGAGGTTCATCGCGAGCAGCGGGGTTCCGCGCGCTGGCTCGCGATCGCCGCGGCCTCGGTGGCCGCGGCCGGCGTGACGGGCTGGCTGGCGGCCGACTGGCTGGGCGGCCCGACGCAGGCCGTGCCGGCGAGCGTGCCTCAGCCGCCCGTGGCCGCCCTGCCTGCGACGTCGCCGCCCGTCGCGCCCGCCGCGACATCGGCGATCGTGCCGCAGCAGGTCATGCCGCCCGCGGCGCTCGCAGTGACGCGCCAGGCCGGCGTGATCCGCATCGACGCGACGAATGCCGCGCTCGCCGATGCGGTGCGCGCGCTGGCGCAGGCGACGCGCACGACGATCAAGGGCGGCGAGACGCTGGCCGCCATCGGCACGCCGGTCACGCTGAAGTGGCAAGGCGCCGACGTGGCAGCCGCGTGGGACGCGCTGCTCGGGCGCTTCGCGAGCATCGGCGTGTCGTGCGGCGGCGCGGGCTGTGAGCTGTGGATCGTCGGCGTCACGCCGACGATGCGTGCGGCGACGGGTGCCGTCGGGGTGAATGGCGCGCCCGCGGCGGTCGGCGAGCCGGCGTTGCCGACAAGCCCCGCAGTGCCCTCGCCCCCGCCGGCCCCGTCGACCGACGAGAACACCGAGACCAACTGAGACCCGCTCCCTCTCCCGCCCCGCGGGAGAGGGAGTCGGTCGAGGCACGCCCCTCAGTGGAAGAACTTCGCCGGCCCCGTCACCAGCCACGGGAACAGCACCATCAGGAACATGATGAGGAACTGCGCCAGCATGAACGGCAGCACGCCCTTCGTCACGCTGTCCATCGACATGCGACCGACCCCCGCGACGACGTTGAGCACCACGCCCACCGGGGGCGTGATCAACCCGATCGCGTTGTTCATGATGAACATCACCCCGAAGTAGACCGGGTCGATGCCCGCGGCCTTGACGACCGGCATCAGCACCGGCGTCAGGATCAGGATGGTCGGCGTCATGTCCATCGCCGTGCCGACGATCATCACGATCACCATGATCACCGCCATCAGCAGGATCGGGCTGTCGAGGAAGGGCTTGAGGATCTCGACCACCTTGCCCGGCAGGTCGGCCACGGTGATGAGCCAGGCCGAGACCATCGCTGCGGCGACCAGGAACATCACGACCGCGGTCGTCTTGGCCGCGCTGACGAAGATGCCGTAGAGCTGCGCCGGCTTCAGGCCGCGGTAGATCACGGTGGACACGAACAGCGCGTAGACCGCCGCGACGACGCCCGCCTCGGTCGGCGTGAACACGCCGAAGCGCAGCCCGACCAGGATGATCACCGGCAGCATCAGCGCCCAGCCGCAGCGGCGGAAGGCGGTGAACACCTCGGCGCCCGACTTGCGCGGCGGCGGCACGATGTTCTCCTTGCGCGCGACGATGGCCCAGGTGATCCACAGTGCCAGGCCGATCATCAGCCCCGGCGCGATGCCCGCCATGAACAGCTTCGAGATCGACACGTTGGCGGTGACGCCGAAGATCACCAGCCCGATTGACGGCGGCAGGATCGGCGCGATCACGCCGGACGAGGCGATCAGCCCGGCCGCACGCTGCGGCGCATGGCCGGCGGCGATCATCATCGGCAGCAGCAGCGTGGTCAGCGCCGCGGCGTCGGCCACCGCACTGCCCGACAGCGCCGACAGCATGATCGACGCGATGATCGTCACATAGCCCAGCCCGCCGCGGATGTGACCGACCAGCGCCAGCGCGAACTCGACGATGCGCTTGGACAGCCCGCCGACGTTCATGATTTCGCCGGCCAGCAGGAAGAACGGGACCGCGAGCAGCGGGTAGTTGTCGGCGCCGCCGATCACGTTCTGCGCCAGGATCTGCGCGTCGAACATGTCCATGTGCAGCATCAGCGCGACGCCGCAGGCCAGCAGCGCGAACGAGATCGGGATGCCGATCGCCATCGCGAGCAGCAGCGAACCGAGGAAGATGGCGAGGGTCATGGCGTGCTCGTGGCGAGTGGCAGGTTCAACGCGGCTTGGGCGCGTCGTGCGTCGCGTGCTGGAGCGCCGCGACGTCTTCGGATTCCTGGATCATCACGAGCTGGTCGTCGGCCATGCGGCCGGTGAACAGCAGCCACAGGTCGAGCAGCAGCATCACGCCGCCCGAGATCGCGAAGAACACACCGGCGAAGTAGACGATCGCCAGCGGCAGCTGCGACGACGGCGCCAGCACCTCCATGTTGATCTTCACCTGCGCCATGCTGCCCTGGTACACCAGCCAGCAGATGTAGATCATGATCAGGTGGCCGAGCACCAGGCAGACCTTTTTGCCCAGCGGCGGCAGCCGCGCGACGAGCGCATCGGTGCCCAGGTGGGCGTGCTCGCGCAGCGCGACCACCGCCCCCATGAAGGTGACCCAGACGAACAGCCAGCGGCCCAGTTCCTCCGACACCGTGATGCCGGAGTTGAACGCGTAGCGCAGAACGACGTTGCCGAAGACCAGCACCACCATGATGAACAGCGCCACCGCCATCACGGCGCTGAGCAGCTTGCAGTACAGGTCGGCGATTCGTTCCAAGTCAGCCTCGTTCGGTCAGAATTTCTGGACGCGGTCGACTTCGCTCCGGAAGGTCGAGACGACGGCCGGATCGTACGCCGCCGAGTACTTGTCGATCACCGGCTTGATGTCGGCGCGCATCTTCGCCAGCTCGGCGGCGCCGACCTCGTTGATCTGCATGCCCTTGGCCTTGAGTTCGCCGATCGCCTTGCCTGCCGCCTCGCGGCTGGCCACGCGCTGGTAGTCGCGCGCCTCGTTGGCGGCGTCCTGCAGCACCTTCTGCTCGGCCGGCGAGAGCTTGTCCCAGAACTTCTTGCTGATCAGGATGATGTTGGCGGCATAGACGTGGTTCGTCACGCTCAGGTACTTCTGCACCTCGTAGAACTTGTTCGACAGGATCACCGAGAACGGGTTCTCCTGGCCGTCGACCGCCTTGCTCTCGAGCGCGTTGTACAGCTCGGCGAACGGCAGCGGCAGCGGGTTGGCCTTGAAGGTCTTGAAGGTGTCGAGGAACACCGGGTTCGGGATCACGCGCAGCTTGATGCCGTCGAGGTCGTCGCCCTTGGCGATCGGGCGCTTGCTGTTCGTCACGTTGCGGAAGCCCAGGTCCCAGAACGCGAGCGCGACCAGGCCCTTCTCGGGCAGCTTGGCGGTCAGCTGCTTGCCCAGCGGGCCGTCCAGCATCGCGTCGGCCTGCTTGAAGTTGCTGACGACGAACGGGAAGTCGACCAGGCCGAACTCCTTCACGATGCCCACCAGCGAGGTCGTCGCCGGGGCCTGCATCTCCTGCACGCCGCCCTGCAGCGCCGAGGTCTGCTGCATCTCGTTGCCGAGCTGGTTGGCCGGGAACTCCTTGACCGTGATCTTGCCGCCGCTCTTGGCCGCGACCAGTTCGGCGAACTTCTTGACGCCCATGCTGACCGGGTGATCGGTGTTGTTCAGGTGGCCGAAGCGGATCGTGCGTTCCTGGATGTCCTGCGCCTGCGCGAGCGCCGCGGCGGCGAGCAGCACAGCCATCGTCGTGAGTTTGATCAGGGGTGATTTCATGTCGTCTCCGGGAGGGGATGGGCGGGTGGTCGAGCGCGGTGGCACGCGCCGGCGGGGCGCTCGAAGCGTGATGCGGGAGTGGGATCAGATGCGTTGCGTCTAGCAGAACGCAGTTCCAATTTTAAGGATGGGCCTCCGAGGGTCAACGAGGGTTCGCCCTAGGTCATCGGCGGGGAGCGACCGCCGAGCCGCGCCGTCACCCGGCGTGCGGTGGCCTGCACGTCGGCCGCGTGCCGACGGTCCAGGCGCATCGCCGGCATCGTCAGCGCGATCACGCCCGCGAGTGCACCGGCCGCGTCGAACACCGGCGCCGCGATCGCCGCGACCTCGCGCACCACGTCGGCCGGCACGATCACGAACGGCTCGGCGCGCTGGCGTGCGGATGGGGCGCCCGCCGCGTCATCGAACATCGCGAACACCTTGCCCGCCGCGCCACGGTTCACCGGCAGCAGCGCGCCGACCTGCGTGTGGTCGCGGATCGTCTGCGGCGAATCCACGCCGTACAGGCACAGCCGCTTCGTGCCCTGGCGGATGTGGTACGCCGTGCTCTCGCGCGTGCTCTCGACGAGGCCGCGCAGCGCCGGCATCAGCACGCGCTCCAGCGAGAACGATGCGGCATAGACCGCGTGCAGGCGTGGGATCGACGAGCCCAGGCTGAAGCGGCCGTCCGGGTGGCGCTCGACGATGTGCGCGTGCGTCAGCGAGGCCAGCAACCGCAGCACCGTGCTCTTGTACTGCCGGCTTTCGTCCGCCAGTTCGGCCAGGGACAGCATCGGCCGGTCCGGCGTGAACACGTCGAGCAGCGAGATCGCGCGGTCGACCGCACCGACCCCGCCCGGCGCGGCCTGCTCTTCGGACATGGACGGTTGGGCGGCTTTGCGAGGCATGCATAAAATGATACGCTGTTCTTTTAGTCAGAACGCGCGCCTGCGCGACACGGCGCACTTCAGCAGCGCAGCACCCCTACACTTTGCCCATGCGACTTCACCTGTTCGTCACGCTGGCCGGCGCGCTGTTCGCGACGACCGCCTTCGCCCAGGCCGAGCCCGACGTGATGCGCGACGGCGCCTGGACGGCCACGGTCACGTCGGCCGACGGCCGGCGTCAGGTCGCGCGACTGGAACTGCGCCAGTTCACCGGCACCTGGCACGGGCCGGTCGCCAAAGTGGCGGGCGCGAAGGGCGGGTGCACCGCGCGCCGATTCCCCGTCACCGTCCAGCAGAGCAACGCGTCGGGGCTGGCGTTCACGGTCTTCGGCGATCAGGTCTCGCCGGCGTGCGCGAACCTCACGGTCGAGACGACGCCGGTGCGCGAGGCGCCTGACCGTCGGTTCGAGGGCACGGTCGATCCGGGCGGCCGGATCACGCTGGTTCGTCGCTGACGCGGTCGTCCGACGCGCCCTGAGCGGCCAGCGCGTTCGTCACGCGCGAGAACGCGCCGCGCAGTTCCTTCCAGCCGGCTTCCGAGAGATTCGCGGGCCGGCGCAGGGCCCCGCCGCCGGACCGCCAGCGCACGCCGCCCCCGCGCGCCGCGAACACCACGCTGTTGGTGCCGTCGCGGTCGTCGACGCGCAGCACCGCCCCGCCGACGCTGCGCGCGATGCGCTCCACATACGTGCCGAGCTGCGCGTCGCCGGCATGCAGGTTGACGACCAGCAGGCCGTCGCTCGTCAGCACGTCGAGGCAGTCGTCGTAGAAGCGCTGTGTGCCCAGCGGCGGTGGCAGGCCGTCGGCGTCGAACGCGTCGACCATCAGCACGTCGAAACGCTCGGCGGTGGCGGCGACGAACCGCGCGCCGTCGTCCTCGACCACGCGCAGCCGCGCGTCGTCCGCCGGTACGCGGAAGGCCTCGCGCAGCGCGATCACGCGCGGATCGATCTCGACGACGACCAGCGTCGCCTGCGGCATGTGGCGATGGCAGAACTTGGCGATCGAGCCGCCGCCCAGGCCGATCATCGCGAGCGTGCGCGCCGCCGGCCGCAGCATCGTCCAGGCCATCATCGTGCGGGTGTATTCGAGCGTCAGCGCGTCCGGCCGCCGCAGGTCCATGCGGCTCTGGATCGCCGCCGACGAGAAGTGCAACGAACGCGCGGCGAGGTCCTCGCGCACGTACGGTGGCGGCGCCTCGGGCAGCGGGTTCAGTCGACGGCCTCGGTGTCGTCAGGCCACGAGCCCGCTTCGTCGGCCCAGGTCTGCAGCGCCGCGCCGCGCCGCTTCAGCGTCGCGGCGAGCTTGGGCAGCGCATCGTCGGGCAGGTGGGCCCACGCGGGCGGCACGTCGCCGCGGTCGAGCTGCTCGGCGTGCAGCGCCCAACGCTTGCCGAACGCGCGCATCGCGTCGCGCGGCGTCGCCAGGTCGTGCGCGGGGAGCGCGTCGGTCGGCAGGTCACCGGCGATCACCCACCAGCCGATCCATTCCGGCCGGTGCGCGCTCTCCACCGCCCACAGGCCGGCGTACGGCATCGCGAACCAGGCCGGCCGCTCGCCGATCCGGCCGTGCTCGGGCGCGAGCCGGGCGATGCAGGCCTCGACCTCGCCCGCGCGTTCGCCGCACCAGGCTTCCTCGGGCGACAGGGCGGCGTCAGACATGGCGCGGCGGCAGCGGGATGAACTCGGTCTCGCCGGGGACGCGCTCGAAGCGCTGCGCTTCCCAGTCGTCCTGCGCCTGCAGGATGCGCTCACGACGGCTGGAGACGAAGTTCCAGACGATGAACCGGTGGCCGAGCGGCGCGCCGCCGACCAGCATGATGCGGCCGCCGCGCGGCGCGCTGATCACCGGCTCGGTGCCGGGCTCGAGCACGACCATCGTGCACGCCGGGATCAGCTCGCCGTCGAGCTCGAAATCGTGGTCGACGCTGTAGAGCGCGCGCTCGGCGGCGGCATCCGGGACCGCCAGCGTGGCGCCGGAGGCGATCTCGAAGTTCAGGTCGAGGTAGAGCGTCGGCGACACCGGCTGCACCGGCGACGTGAGGCCGAACGCGCTGCCGATCAGCACCCGCACCAGCGCGCCGCCGACATCGCGCGCCGGGATCTCGGCCCCGTCGACATGCTGGAACGCCGGCGCGTCCTCCTCGTGCTCGGCCGGCACCGCCAGCCAGAGCTGCAGGCCGTGGCTGCGGCGGTCGGCGCCGAGCAGGTCCTTCGGGGTGCGCTCGGAGTGGACGATGCCGCGGCCGGCCGTCATCAGGTTGATCGCGCCGGGCTCGATGCGCTGGACCACGCCGGTCGAGTCGCGGTGCATCATCGCGCCCTCGAACAGGTAGGTGACGGTGGCCAGGCCGATGTGCGGATGCGGGCGCACGTCGTGGTTGTCGCCGGCATGCGCGGTGATCGGGCCGAAGTGGTCGAAGAACACGAACGGACCGACCGCCTGGCGCTGCGCGGAGGGCAGCAGCCGGCGCACCTTGAAGCCCCCGCCGAGGTCCTTCTCGTGGGGTTGCAGGGTCTGAAGTTCGGGCATGACAGGGCACTCCGGCAATCGTTTCGGCGAGTGTAGGTCGGTCGCCTAAAATCCGCGGTTCGCCCGCCGAATTGCCGGGCCATCCAGAAAGACCCCCATGAGTTTGAAATGCGGCATCGTGGGCTTGCCCAACGTCGGCAAGTCCACCCTGTTCAACGCGCTGACGAAGGCCGGCATCGCGGCCGAGAACTACCCGTTCTGCACCATCGAGCCGAACGTCGGCATCGTCGAGCTGCCCGACCCGCGCCTGCAGGACCTGGCCAAGATCGTCCAGCCCGAGCGCATCGTGCCGGCGATCGTCGAGTTCGTCGACATCGCCGGGCTGGTGGCCGGCGCCTCCAAGGGCGAAGGCCTGGGTAACCAGTTCCTCGCGCACATCCGCGAAACCGACGCGATCGTCAACGTGGTGCGCTGCTTCGACGACGAGAACGTGATCCACGTCGCCGGCAAGGTCGACCCGCTCTACGACATCGAGGTGATCCAGACCGAGCTGTGCCTGGCCGACATGTCCACGGTCGAGAAGGGCCTGCACCGCTACAACAAGGTCGCGCGCTCGGGCGACAAGGAAGCGCAGAAGATCGTCGCCGTGCTCGAGAAGTGCATGACCGCGCTGAACGACAGCAAGCCGGTGCGCACCGTCGCGTTCAGCAAGGAGGAGATGGTGCTGGTCAAGCCGCTGTGCCTGATCACCGCCAAGCCGGCCATGTTCGTCGGCAACGTCGACGAGAGCGGCTTCGAGAACAACCCGTACCTCGACAAGCTGCGCGCCTACGCCGACGGCCAGGGCGCGCCGGTGGTGGCGATCTGCGCCAAGACCGAGGCCGAGCTCTCGGAGATGGAGGACGAGGATAAGCTGATGTTCCTCGGCGAGATGGGCCAGACCGAGCCGGGCCTGAATCGGCTGATCCGCGCCGCGTTCACGCTGCTCGGGCTGCAGACCTACTTCACCGCCGGCGTGAAGGAAGTGCGCGCCTGGACCATCCACATCGGCGACACCGCGCCGCAGGCCGCCGGCGTGATCCACACCGATTTCGAGCGCGGCTTCATCCGCGCGCAGACGATCGCGTTCGCCGATTTCGTCCAGTTCAAGGGCGAACAGGGCGCGAAGGACGCCGGCAAGATGCGCGCCGAAGGCAAGGAATACGTGGTCAAGGACGGCGACGTGCTCAACTTCCTGTTCAACGTGTAGTTCGCGCTGTTACGCGCCGGGCCCGCATTTGTTTCAACGAAATGTGAAGTGAGGCAGCCCCGCGACGCGCCAAGCCGCGCAAAATCGCGGGGTTCGACGGCCCGGACGACCTGGCCGCCCGCAGCCCGAACGGTGCCCGCCGCTTGCCCGAAAACGCCTCACCCGCCCACGAGCCGACGCTCTCCCGCACCGCCGCCTTCGCGTTGACGGCGCTGTTCTACGCCATCGGCGGCCTCGTGGCCCTGCCGCTGGCGATCCCGCCGGGCTTCGCGACACCGCTCTACCCCGCTGCCGGCGTCGCGCTCGCCGGGCTGCTGATCTTCGGCCGCGGGGTGTTGCCGGCGGTGCTGCTGGGCTCGCTGGTCGTCAACCTCTCGCTGATGCTGACGCGCGAGCCGCTGAGCGCGATGTCGCTGGCGGTGCCGCTGGCGATCGCGATCGGCGCCAGCCTGCAGGCGCTGGTCGGCGCGTGGCTCGTCAACCGCTACCTGCAGCGCCCGCTGATCCTCTCCGAGCCGCGCGACATCGCCGCGTTCATGCTGATCGCGATGGTGTCCGGTTTGGTGAATCCGATCATCGGCAACCTGGCGCTGTGGACCTCCGGCGCGGTGCTGACGAGCGAGCTGCCGGCCAACCTGGCCACCTGGTGGGTCGGCGACCTGCTCGGCATGCTGATCGCCGCACCCATCATGCTGACGCTGTTCGGGCGCCCGCGCGACGCCTGGGTGCCGCGGCGGCTGAGCGTGGGGCTGACGATGGCGCTGGTCACGCTGATGCTCGCGCTCGGCATCCGCCAGATCGTGCAGTGGAACACCGAGCGCATCCGCACCGCCTTCTCGCACGACGCCGCGAACGCGGTGCAGGCTTTGAACGCGCAGCTGCGCGAACCACTGCAGGCCCTCGAGGCCCTGCGCGGCGTGTTCGTGGCCTCCGAGGAGGTGACGGCCGCCGAGATGCGCCTGGCGACGAACGCCTGGCTCACCCCTGGCCGGCTGCAGGCCATGACCTGGAACGTGCGCCTGCGACGCGACGAGGTCGCCGCCTTCCAGGCGCGGGTGCGGCAGGAGGATGCGCGCGAACGCTACGCCGTGTTCGACCGCAACGACGCCGGCGCGCCGGTGCCGTCCGGCCAGGCCGGCGACCCGGCCGACGAGGTGCTCGCGCTGCGCCTGATCGAGCCGCCGGCCGGCAACGCCGGCGCGCTCGGCGTCAACGTGATGTCGATCCCGGCGGCGCGGGCCGCGGTCGAGGCGACCCGGCGCAGCGGCCAGCCGGCCGCGAGTGCCGGCTTCCGCCTGACCCAGTCCGCCAGCACCGAGGGCGAGTACGGCGTGGTCATTTACCAGGCGATCTACGCGCCGATCGATCCACCGCCCGCCGAGCGGCCCGCGGCGATGCGCGGCGCGGTCGCGGTGGTGCTGCGGATGGATGCGCAGCTGCAGGCGCTGTCGACCCAGCTGCCGCCCTACCTCGCGCTGTGCCTGATGGAGGCGGTGCCCGGCGGCACGCCGCACCGGCTGGCGGGTGCACCGGGCTGCGAGACCGGCACCTCGCGGCTCGAACTGCGGCGCCCGCTGAACTACGCCGGCCGCCAGTGGGAGGTGCGCGTGACGCCGGTCGACGGCCAGCTGCCCGCGGTGCACAGCGCCGACGTGTGGCTGTTCGCGCTCGTCGGCCTGCTCTCCACGGCGGTGCTCGGCGGCTTCCTGCTCACCGTCACCGGCCGCACGCGGCGCATCGAGATCGCCGTGCGCGAGCGCACCGCCGCACTGCAGGCCGAGGTGCGCGAGCGCGGCGTGGCCGAAGCGGCGCTGCGCGAGAGCGAACAGCGCTTCCGCAACATCCTGAACAACGTGCCGATCGGCGTGATCTACACCGACCTGCGCGGCAACGTGAAGCAGACCAACCCGCGCTTCTGCGAGCTGACCGGCTACAGTGCCGACGAGCTGCTGGGCCTGAGCCTGGCCGACTACACGCATCCCGAGGACCTGGTGCAGGACGTGGAGCTGATGTCGCAACTCGTGCGCGGCGAGATCCCGATGTACCGCCACCACAAGCGCTACATCGCGCGCGACGGCGCGATCGTCTGGGTGCAGGCGACCGTCTCGCTGCTGCGCGATGCGAACGCCAAGCCGCGCAGCATCGTCGGCGTCGTCGAGGACATCACCGAGCACCTGAAGCTCGAGGAAGCCGAGCGCGCCCGCGAGGCGGCCGAGGCCTCGAACCGCGCGAAGAGCGAGTTCCTCTCGCGCATGAGCCATGAGCTGCGCACGCCGCTGAACGCGATGCTCGGCTTCGCCCAGCTGCTCGAGCTCGACCCGCGCCACCCGCTCACCGACGCGCAGCGCCCGTGGGTCACGCAGATCCAGCAGGCCGGCTGGCACCTGCTGGAGATGATCAACGACGTGCTCGACCTGTCGCGGATCGAATCCGGCAACCTGCGGCTGCAGATCGAGACGCTGAACCTGATGGAGCTGCTGGACGCGACGGTGGCGATGATCGAGGGCGACGCCCAGCAGCGCCGCATCGCGCTTTCGCGCGAGTTCGCGCCCGGCACCTCGACGCTGCTCGGCGACGCCACCCGCGTCAAGCAGATCCTCACCAACCTGCTGAGCAACGCGGTCAAGTACAACACCGACGGCGGGCGCATCCACGTGGCGACGCGGCTGGTCGGCGACGACGCGCTGGAGATCGTCGTCACCGACACCGGCCTCGGCATGACGCCCGAACAGCTCGCCGAGCTGTTCCAGCCCTTCAACCGGCTCGGCCGCGAGCGCTCCACGCAGCAGGGCACCGGCATCGGCCTGGTGATCAGCCAGCGCCTGGCCGAGCTGATGGGCGGCTCGCTGCGCGCGCACAGCGTGGCTGGCCGGGGCTCGTCGTTCATCCTGCAGCTGCCCTGCTCGGCCGATCCGGACACGGTGCGTTCCGACCTCGGCACGCTCGCGGCCGAGACGGCCGACTACCACCGCCGGCTGGTGCATTACGTGGAGGACAACGAGACCAATGTCGAGGTGATGCGCGGCATCCTGGCGCAGCGGCCGCAGGTCGAGCTGCAGGTGTCGATCACCGGCCTGGACGGCCTGGCCGCGATCCGCGCGCGCCGGCCCGACCTGGTGCTGCTGGACATGCACCTGCCCGACATCAACGGCATGGAGCTGCTGCGCCACCTGAAGCACGATCCGTACAGCGCCGACATCCCCGTCGTGGTCGTCTCGGCCGACGCGCTGGCGCAGCAGATCGACGCCGCCTACGAGGCCGGCTGCACGCATTACCTGACCAAGCCGGTCAACGTGGCGGAGCTGCTCTCGGTGCTCGACAACCTGCTCGAGCGGATCGACACGCGCTTCAGCTGAGCAGCCGGATCAACTGATCCCGGGGTTGCCCTTCACGCCGACGAGCGCGGGTTGCGCCGGCTGGCGCGGCTTGACGACCTTCTGGTCGCGCAGCCAGGTCTCGACCACGTCCCAGATCGGCGGGCCCTTCGCGCCCTCGGCCACTGGCGCCCAGCCGGCCACCTTGTAGGTCTTGTCGGCCTCGATTGCCTTGCCGTTCAGGCGCATGTCGGAGATGCGCGCGCCGGCGCGCTCGCCCGGCGTGCAGGTGTAGGCCATGCCGCCGACACGCACCATGTCGCCGCCCTGCTGGTAGTACGGGTCGGGGTTGAACAGGTTGTCGGCCACGTCTTCGAGCACGGTCTTGATCGTCGCGCCGCTCATCTCGGTGAGCGTGCTGGCCGGGTACGTGATCGCGAGCTGGTCCATCATCAGCTCGCGCGTGATTGGCTGGCCGGGCAGCAGCGTCGTGCCCCAGCGAAAGCCGGGCGAGAACGCGATCTCGGCGCCCTTGACCTGCATCAGCGCGTCGATGATCAGCTGGTCCCAGCTGCCGTTGAAGTTGCCGCGGCGGTAGAGCAGGCCTTCGGTGGTGGCGAGCGTCTCGTCGAGTTTGGCCTTGAACGGCGCGCGCACGGTGTCGATGTGCTTCTGCATCGCGGCGTCCGCCGGCAGCAGGTTGGCGAACACCGGCAGCAGCTTGTAGCGCAGGTCGCGCACGCGGCCCTCGCGCACGTCGACATCGAGCACGCCGAGGAACTTGCCGTTCGAGCCGGCGTTGGTCACGAGCGTGCGACCGGCGGCGTTCTTCACGACCGTGGGCGCCGGCATGCCGTCGTGCGTGTGACCGCCGAGGATCGCGTCGATGCCGGTCACGCGGCCGGCCATCTTCAGATCGACGTCCATGCCGTTGTGCGAGAGCAGCACGACGAGCTGCGCGCCCTTCGCGCGGACCTCGGCGACCACCTTCTGCAGGTTCTCTTCCTGGAGGCCGAAGGTCCAGTCGGGCACGAAGTAGCGCGGGTTCGCGATCGGCGTGTACGGGAAGGCTTGGCCGATGACCGCCACCGGCACGCCCCCCAGCGAGCGGATCGAATACGGCTCGAACACCGGATCGCCGAAGTCGGCCGTCTTGATGTTCTGCGCCAGGAACGCGATGCGGCCCTTCAGGTCCTTCTCGACGATGGTCTTGACCCGCTCGGCACCCAGCGTGTGCTCCCAGTGCGAGCTCATCATGTCGACGCCGAGCAGCTTGGCGGCGTCGACCATGTCCTGCCCGTTCGTCCACAGCGCGGTGGCCGAGCCCTGCCAGGTGTCGCCACCGTCGAGCAGCAGCGAATTCGGGCGCGAGGCGCGCAGCTGCTTGACCAGCGTCGCCAGGTGCGCGAAGCCGCCGACGCGGCCGTAGGTGCGCGCGGCCTCGGTGAAATCGAGCGAGGTGAAGGCATGCGCCTCGCGCGTGCCCGGCGCGATGCCGAACGCCTTGAGCAAGTGCTCGCCGACCAGGTGCGGCGGCTGGCCCGCGGCCGCTCCGACGCCGAGGTTGACGCTCGGCTCGCGGAAGTGCACCGGCATCAACTGCGCGTGGCAATCGGTGAAGTGCAGCAGGCTGACGTTGCCGAAGGCCGGCAGCTCATAGAAGCGCTGCGCTGCGGCCGGCTCGGCGGCCAGCACGCCCGGCGCGTCGAGCGCGAGACCCGTGGCCGACGCATACGCCAGCAGCTGCAGAAATTCCCGACGATGAAGACTCATTTCGCCCCGTTCGCAATCCAGCCGGCGATGCTACGCGCGTCGGCTTCGGGCAACGATTGCGCGGGCATCGGCATCGTGCCCCAGATTCCCTCGCCGCCGCTGCGGATGCGGCCAGCGAGGTAGTCGACCAGGTCCTTGCGGTCGGCATGCCGGCGCGCAATGTCCTGGAACGCCGGGCCGACGATCTTCTGCGTCGCGGCGTGGCAGGCGGTGCAGGCGTTGCGCGCCAGCAGCTCGGCGACGTTCGTGCCAGCGCCTGTGCCGCCCGGCGCCGCGCTCACGGCCGTCGGCTTGCCGACCCCGCGCACCGGCCCGATGGGGCGGTTCTGGTCGGCGAGGTTGCCGTTGCTGCCCCACTCCGAATCAGGGAAGGTCGAGGTGAGCTTGCCGTCGACCGGGCAGTTCGTCATGCACGCGGTGTTGCGCACGTCCGGCTTGCCGGCCACGTCCCACAGCCCGGGAAAGAACACCTTGCCGTCGCGGTTCGGCAGGCGCTTCTGCACCTCGGCGATGTTCTGGTCGCTGAGCGTGAAATCGGCCGGCACCACGTCGGCGAGCGAGAGCAGGTACGCGGTCGCGGCGTAGACCTCGTCGACGCTCAGCGACTTGGGCGCGTTCCAGGGCATCGCGCGGTGGATGTAGTCCCACAGCGTCGAGACCCTCGAGACCTTCATCAGCGTCGTGCGGTGCGGCACGCCGGTGGCCGTGAGCGAGGCGACGCGGCCGCGGGAGATGTCGTCCTTCGTCGTGCCGCCGATCAGCGGCGTGAACACCTCGTTCGATTCGCCGAAGCTGCCGTGGCAGGAGGCGCACTTCGCCTCCCACAGGTCCTGCCCCTGCGCGACCGAGCCGCGGCCGGGCGGCAGGCCCTTGAAGTCGGCGCGCACGTCGATGTCCCAGGCCTTGATCTCGCCCGGCGTCGCGGGGCGGCCGATCGCGCTCCAGGGTTTGGGCTGGGCGTGCGCGGCCGCGCCGGCGAGTGCGAGCAGCGCGATGGCGAATGTGCGGTGCAGGCTCATGATGTCTGCACGTTGTAGACGGTGCCGTCCTCGGCCACGCGCCACGACTGGATCGCGTTGTTGTGATAGATCGAGCGGGTGCCGCGCACCGCGCGCAGCTGGTTGATCTTGGGCTGCACATAGCCGGTCTCGTCGACCGCGCGCGACTGCAGGATCACCGGTGCGCCGTCCCACGCCCAGTCGAAGTTGAAGCGGGTCAGCGCCTTGCCCAGCACCGGCCCGTCGATGCGCGCCGGACGCCAGCTGCGGCCCGCGTCGACGCTCACGTCCACCCGCTTGATCCTGCCGCGGCCCGACCACGCCAGGCCGCTGACGTTGTAGTAGCCCCTGTCGAGCAGCTTCTGGCCGCCCGACGGCGTGGTGATCACCGACTTGCACTCCTGGATCGAGGTGAACTGGCGGTGCAGGCCGTCGGGCATCAGGTCGACGTAGTGGACCTCCTCGTCCTTGGTGAACCAGGGCCGGTCGCCGACCTCGATGCGGCGCAGGTACTTGACCCAGCTCACACCCTGCACGCCCGGCACCACCAGACGCAGCGGGTAGCCGTTCTCGGGGCGCAGCATCTCGCCGTTCATGCCCCACGCGACGAGCACGTCGTCGAGCGCGTTCTTCATCGGGATGGTGCGGGTCATCGACGAGCCGTCGGCGCCCTCGGCCAGCACGTAGCGCTCGCCCTTCACATCCGCGCCGCACAGGTCGAGCAGCGTCGACAGCGCCACGCCGGTGTACTCGCAGCAGGAGAGCATGCCGTGCGTGTACTGCACGCTGGGCAGCGCGACGTTGTTCCACTCGATGCCGGTGTTCGCGCCGCACTCGATGAAGTGGATGCGCGAGACGGACGGCAGGCGCATCAGGTCGTCCATCGTGAACACACGCGCCTGCTTGACCAGGCCGTTGACCATCAGCCGGTGCTGCGCGGGGTCGACGTCCCACCAGCCCTGGTGATGCCGCTCGAAGTGCAGCCCGTTCGGCGTGATGATGCCGAACAGCCCTTGCAGCGGGCAGAACGAGACCGAGGCCTGCGGCACCCGCGTCAGCCCCGGGCTCTCGCGGCGCTGCAGGTTGCGCTCGTGCTTCGAGGGCAGGCCGTAGCCGGTGGTCGCCACGCCCTGCCCCAGGCCGCGGGTGTGCGCGGGCAGCTCGACGATCGCCGGGTCATCGGCCGCGCGCGCCGCACCGGCACCCGCCGTCGCACCGGCGCCGATCGCCAGCGCCTTGCCCATGAAGCTGCGCCGCGCGACGCGGGCGGCCTCGAGCTGCGCGGCGTCGAGGTGGCCCTCCGGCGCCTTGACGAGTCGGCCGGGAACCGACGAATCGGTCCCGCTCATCCCAGCTCCTCGATCAGGTTCTTCACCTTGCGCTTGAGCGACTTGTCGCCGTCGAGTTCCGACGCGACGCGCACGCACACCGTGCGGCACAACTCGGTGAACGCGGCGTCGGTGACGCGGTAGAGCACGAGGTTGCCATCCTTGCGGCGGCCGAGCACGCCGGCGCGGTGCATCAGGCCGAGGTGGCGCGAGACGTTGGTCTGCGTCGCGCCGATCTCCTCGACGATCTGGTTCACCGACTTCTCCTGCTGGCAGATGCTGTGCATGATGCGCAGCCGGGTCGGCTCGGAGAGCAGCGCGAAGTAGCGCGCCACCGAATCGAAGACATCGTTCATCGAATCCATGAGCAGCACTGTATGCGCGTATGCGCATGGAGTGATCGGTGATTGCCCGCAGTTCCGGGCGTGCCGCGCGGGTTCGCTATAACGGTGGCCCGACAACCACCGGAGCGACCCGATGAGCACCCCGCATGCCTTTCTCGGTACCGAGCTGCCGGTGATCCAGGCCCCGATGGCCGGCGCGCAGGCCAGCGCGATGGCGATCGCCGTGTGCAACGCCGGCGGGCTCGGCTCGCTGCCTTGCGCGATGCTGTCGCCCGAGCAGATGCGCACCGAGCTGAGCGCGATCCGCGCGCAGACCGAGCGGCCGTTCAATGTCAACTTCTTCTGCCATGCCGACCCGGTGGTCGACCCGACCCGCGAGGCGGCCTGGAAGACGACGCTGGGGCCGTACTACGCCGAGTTCGGCATCGACCCGGCCAGCGTGGGCGCGGGGCCGGGCCGCGCGCCGTTCAACGCGGCGTATGCCGAGGTGCTGGCCGAATTCCGCCCGCCGGTCGTCAGCTTCCACTTCGGCCTGCCTTCCGCGGGCCTGCTGGCCGGGGTGCGCGCGTGGGGCGCCAAGGTGCTGGCCTCGGCGACCACGGTGGCCGAGGCGCGCTGGCTCGAGGCGCAGGGCGTGGACGCGGTGATCGCGCAGGGCGTGGAAGCCGGCGGGCACCGCGGCAACTTCCTGAGCGACGACCTGAGCACCCAGCTCGGCACCTTCGCGCTGCTGCCACGCATCGTCGCCGCGGTGCGGGTGCCGGTGATCGCGGCCGGCGGCATCGCCGATGCGGCCGGTGTGGCGGCGGCCCGCGCGCTCGGCGCGGCGGCAGTGCAGGTCGGCACCGCCTACCTGCTGTGCCCGGAAGCGACCACCAGCGCGCTGCACCGCGCCGCGCTCCAGAGCCCGCAGGCCGAGCACACCGCGCTGACCAACCTGTTCACCGGCCGCCCGGCGCGCGGGGTCGTGAACCGGCTGATGCGCGAGCTCGGGCCGATCAACCCGGCGGCACCGGCCTTCCCGCTCGGCACCGCCGCGATCGCGCCGCTGCGCGCCGCGGCCGAGCGCGCCGGCAGCGGCGACTTCTCGCCGCTGTGGTCGGGCCAGAACCCGAGCGGCTGCCGGGCGGTGCCGGCGGCCGAGATCACCCGCGCGCTGGCCGCGGGCTGGTAACGCCGGGAGCGCGCGGCGCCGTCAGGCCGCGAGTGCCGGCACGCCCGGCTGGTGCTCGCCGCCGAGCGCGTCGATCAGGTCGGGGATGAGCTTGCCGAGTTCGCCGGTGGCGATGGCGGCGTCGGCCTCGAAGGCCTCGTCCGCCTTCGGCTTGCTGCCGCCTTCGAACACCCCTTCGAGGAACGCGATCTTCTTGACCTGCATCGATTCGGTCAGCAGCAGCGAGACCCGGCCCTGCCAGGTCAGCGCCAGCTGGGTCGGCACCTTGCCGCCGGCGATGTGCTGGCGGACCTCGTCGATGTCGAGTGCGTGGCGGGCGTAGCGCACCGCCGACTTGGTCTCGTCGGGCGACTTGAGCTCGCATTCCCGGTCGACGCTGAAGCCGGCCGGCGGCTCGCCGGTCGTCAGCCACTCGGACATCGCCGCCGCCGGCGACTGCGCGGTGTGCAGCGGCGTGAGCGCCAGGCCCTCGGCGGCCTTGACCAGCTGCGTGACGACGTCGTCGGCCTTGGCCGGGCTGCTGGCGTCGATCAGCAGCAGGCGGTCCTTCGGGTTCAGCCAGACGCGGATCGCGGCCTGCTTGGTGAAGGCCTGCGGCAGCAGGTCGAGCAGGACCTCTTCCTTCAGCTCCTTCTGCTGCTTCTTGCCGGGCTTGCGGCCGGTGGCCTGCTCGATCTGCGCGGCGCGCTCGTCGACCCGGCGCTTGATGACGGCGGAGGGCACGACGCGCTGCTCGACCACGAGCTTCATCAGCCACTGGCCGCCGACCGATTCGAGCAGCGGCGCGTGCGCCACGCCGCGCGGCGGCGCCCAGCCGGCGGACACCGCCTGGGTGGCGCCGCATTCGACGAAGACCATCTTCTCCAGCCCGGCTTCGAGCTCGGCGCTGTTGGCGGCCCAGCCCGGGCCGATGCGGTACACGATCAGATTCTTGAACAAACGGGACCTCTCGTTGAAGGGGCGCCCGGCCTGACGCCGGGTCGGGAGGCGCGATTGTCCCTGCAAAAACGCGGGCGTCCGCGCCCCGCTATCGTTAGTACCCGCAAACTTACAAGCCTTGACACGGCGCGCCGTGACATCGTGGCGGCACCAATCGCCGCGATAGCCGCAGCGATCAGCACTCCCGCCCCCCGAGTGCTAATATTTGCGGAACTTGAAAGGAGTTCGGCGTGTCTGATCTCTCCATGAACATCTCCCCTGCCACTGCTGCTCTGACCGTCCGCGACCCGTGGGCCCTGGTGCCGTCGCTCGGCAACCTGGACGCCTACATCACCGCGGCCAACCGTGTTCCCCTGCTGACGCACGAGGAGGAAGTCGCCTACGCGACCCGCCTGCGCGCGACCGGCGATCTGGAAGCCGCGGGGAAGCTGGTGCTCTCGCACCTGCGCCTGGTCGTCTCGATCTCGCGCAAGTACCTCGGCTACGGCCTGCCGCACGGCGACCTGATCCAGGAAGGCAACGTCGGCCTGATGAAGGCGGTCAAGCGCTTCGACCCGGACCAGGGCGTGCGCCTGGTCAGCTACGCCATGCACTGGATCAAGGCCGAGATCCACGAGTACATCCTGAAGAACTGGCGCATGGTCAAGGTCGCGACGACCAAGGCGCAGCGCAAGCTGTTCTTCAACCTGCGCTCGATGAAGCAGAGCCTGAAGGACGACGCGCTCGACGTGGACACCCACCGCAACACGCTGACGCAGGGCGAAGTCGACACGCTGGCCCGCACGCTGAACGTCAAGCGCGAAGAGGTGCTGGAGATGGAAACCCGCCTGTCGGGTGGCGACGTGGCCCTGGAGCCGCAGACCGACGACAGCGAGGAGGCCAGCTTCGCGCCGATCGCCTACCTGGCCGACGAAGCCAGCGAGCCGACCCGCGTGCTCGAGGCCCGCAACCGCGACTGGCTGGCCGGCGACGGCATCGCCCTGGCGCTCGACGCACTCGACGCGCGCAGCCGCCGCATCGTGGAAGAGCGCTGGCTGAAGGTCAACGACGACAGCTCGGGCGGCATGACGCTGCACGACCTGGCGGCCGAGTACGGCGTCAGCGCCGAGCGGATCCGCCAGATCGAGGTGGCGGCGATGAAGAAGATGCGCAAGGCACTCGCCGAGAGCGTCTGACGGCGCTCCGCCCCATGAAGAACGGCCCCGCGGGGCCGTTTTTTCTTGGTCGATCGGATTGAACCTCAGCCTTGCGCGATGAGCGCCTTCACGTCGGCGGTCAGCGCTTCCGCGCCGGCGCCGTAGCGCTCGAACAGCCGCACGTTGCCCTTGGCGTCGAGCACGAACGCGCCGGCCGAGTGGTCCATCGTGTAGCTGCCCTCGGTCTTGCCGGGCACCTTCTCGAAGTAGATCTTGAATTCCTTGGCCGTCGCCTTGGTCTGCTCCGGCGTGCCGCGCAGCGCGACGAAGCTCGGGTCGAAGCTGGCCATGTAGGACTTCAGGATCTCGGGCGTGTCGCGCTCCGGGTCGATCGTGATGAACACGGCCTGCAGCTTGTCGCCATCGGCACCGAGCGCCTTCTTGACCTGCGCGAGCTCGGTCATCGTGGTGGGGCAGACGTCCGGGCACTGGGTGTAGCCGAAGAAGATCACCGTGACCTTGCCCTTGAAGTCGCCGAGCGTGCGCGGCTGGCCGTTCACGTCGGGCAGGGACAGATTCTTCGCGTAGTCCACGCCGGTGATGTCGGCGCCCTTGAACTGCGGCGCCGGAGGCTGGCCGAGGCCGAGCTTGTCGCAGCCGGTAAGCGCCGCGCCGAGCACGGCGGCGAGCAGGACGGATCGACGCAGGTGGTTCACAGCAGCGGCCTCAGGTAATGATCGACCAGCAGCGCCGCGAACAGCAGTGACAGGTAGACGATGGAAAAGCGGAAGGTCTTGCGCGCCAGCGCATCCGAGTAGTTGCGCCACAGCTTGAACGCGTAGCCGACGAAGCCGGCATTCAGCAGCAGCGCCGCCACCAGATAGATCACGCCGCTCATGCCCTGCACGAAGGGCAGCAAGGTGCCGGCGAACAGCACCAGCGTGTAGAGGAACACCTGCAGCCGCGTGAACTCGTTGCCGTGCGTGACCGGCAGCATCGGCAGGCCGCTCTTGCGGTAATCCTCGACCCGGTAGAGCGCCAGCGCCCAGAAGTGCGGCGGTGTCCACAGGAAGATGATCAGGCACATGATCAGCGATTCCGGCCCGACATCGCCGCGAATGGCGGCCCAGCCGAGCACCGGCGGCATCGCGCCCGAGGCGCCGCCGATCACGATGTTCTGCGGCGTCATCGGCTTGAGCAGCACCGTGTAGATGACCGCGTAGCCGACGAAGGTCGCGAAGGTCAGCCACATCGTCAACGGGTTGACCCAGAAGTACAGCAGCGCACTGCCCGCGCCGCACAGCAGCGCCGAGAACGTGAGCGTCTGGGTGTTGGTGAGCTGGCCGCGGGCCGTGGGCCGCCAGGCGGTGCGCGCCATGCGCGCGTCGATGCGCTGCTCGACCAGGCAATTGAACGCGGCCGCGGCCGCCGCGACGAGCCAGATGCCGGCCGTGGCGGCGAACGCGAGCCGCAGGTCGGGCAGGCCGGGCACCGCCATCAGCATGCCGATCACGGCGCAGAAGACGATCAGCTGCACCACGCGCGGCTTGGTCAGCGCGTAGAACTGGCGCGCGCGCGAGGGCAGCGACGTGGCGCCGACGGCAGAGGGGGAAGAAGCGACGGTATCAGTCATGGGCGGTGCGAGGGGCACATTTTACGGAGCCGGCCGCAGAGGAGAATGGCGCAGACCCTGCGGCGCGCGCGCCGCGCGGTGCTGGCGTGCCCGCGTCAGCAGCATCGAGAACATCACCACGCCCGCCGCGGCGCCCGCGGTGTGGCCCACGGCGCCGAGCAGCGGCCAGCCGAGGAGCACGTTGCTGAGGCCGGTGGCGAGCTGCCAGAGGGCGATCGCCGCAACGCCGCGCGCCCAGGGGCGCAGGGCGGCGTCACCCGTGGCGTGCAAGGCCCACGCGAACCCCGCGAGCGCCGCCAGCACCACATAGGCGGCGAGGCGGTGGACGTAGTGGATGGCCGTCAGGGCCTCGAGCGACAACGCGCCGCCATCACGGCCCTGGCCGAGTTCGCGCAGCAGCGCGAAGCCGTGCTCGAAATCCATCGGCGGCCACCAGGTGCCCTGGCAGGTCGGGAAATCGCGGCAGGCCAGCACGGCGTAGTTGGTGCTGACCCAGCCACCGAGCGCGATCTGCACCGCGCCGAGCACCGCGATCACGATGGCGGCGGTGCGCAGCGGCGGCGCGAGCGCCAGCGGCGCGGGCCGGTAGCCCTCCTTCTGCACCGCCAGCAGCACCAGCAGGATCAGGCCGCCGAGCAGGTGCGCGGTGACGATGGCGGGGTACAGCTTCATCGTCACGGTGAGTGCGCCGAACGCGCCCTGCACGCAGACCCAGACCAGCGTCGCCGTCCCCCACCACGGCGAGATCGGCAGCGTGCCGCGCCGGGCCGCGACCCAGCCGAGCACCGCGAGCAGCGTGATCAGGGCCCCGACGCCGGTGGCAAGGTAGCGGTGGATCATCTCGATCCACGCCTTGCCATGCGTCACCGGGCCGCTGGGCAGCGCCGCCTGCGCCGCGTTGATCTCGGCGTGCGCGCCGAGCGGGCTGGCGCTGGCATAGCAGCCCGGCCAGTCCGGGCAGCCGAGGCCGGAATCGGTCAACCGGGTGAAGGCGCCGAACAGCACCAGATCGAAGGTGAGGAACAGCGTCAGCACGGTCAGCGCCTGCAGCTTGGCCGCCAGACCCTGCCCGCGCGCGCGCCGCCAGACCCACGCGAACGGCAGCAGCGCGAGCACTGCGCCGAACGCGATGATCGCGAGCAGCGGCGCCAGGTCGTAGGGTGCGGGGGACGACATGTCGGTGGCGTTCTTCAGCGCCCGGCCTTGTCCCAGCCGGCCGAGCCCCGAAGCAGCTTGATGACGTCGGACTTCAGCTTCGCCGGTTCGGCCTCGGGCGGCGCCCGCATCATCCAGTTGCCCAGCGGATCGACGATGTAGAGATGGTCCTCGAGCGCGCGCCCGGCGGCCGGCTCGAGCCAGGCCGCGAGTGCGGCGCGCGGGACGCGCAGCACGGTGGCATCGGTGTTGGTCGTGACGCCCGCGAGCGTGGCAGGCCGCGGCGTGCCGGCGTCGGTGATCAGCCAGAGCTTGTCGACGCGGTCGGCATCGCGGCCCAGCGTCTCGCGCAGCTGGCGTTGCAGCCAGAGGTGCTTCTCGCAGGCGGTGTCGCAGGCGGCGTTGGACACCACCACCAGCAGCCACTGGCCCTTCAGCGTCTCGGCGGCGACCGTGCGGCCCTGCAGATCGGTGAGCGGCAGCGAGCCGGGCAGCGGACGCTGCGGCTGCACCAGTTCGCTGTAGTTGGTGCGGCCCTCGGGCCGGATCACGAAGTAAGTGAAGTACGAGGCGATCACCGGCGCCGCGCAGATGGCGAGCACCAGCAGCATCTTCATGCGGCCGCTCTTCGTGCGGCGCGCGGCGCCGGCGTCGAGTGCGGGCGGCGCCATCGAGTGGACGGTGAAGCTCAGCGGTGAATCACGCTCGGGCATCGTGCCTCCGGAGCCGGGGGCGGACGAGTTGGAACCAGACATAGAGACCTGCCATCAGCGCACCCAGCGCGAACCACTGGAACGCGTAGCCGTAGTGCTTTTGAACATCCACCGCGGGTCGCGGCCATTGGCGCAGCAGGCCGTCGCCCGCGGTGCCCGGGGAGTCGGCCTGCAGCACCGACAGGGGTGCGAGCGGCAGGCCGGTTTCGAGCGTGAACTCGCCGAGATCGAGATTCTGCCGGATCAGCCCGGTGGTCGACGGCGCGAACTCGTACAGCCGCGCCGGCGGCGGGGCGATGTGCCCCGCGACGTCCACCGGCCCGGCCGGCGTGGCGATGCGCGGCAGCAGCGTGCGGTCGCGCAGGTCGCGCGGCACCCAGCCGCGCTGCACCAGCACCACCTCGGGCCGGCCCTCGAGCTGCAGCGGCGTGACGAGGTAGAAGCCGACGCGCGCGTTCATCTGCCGGTTGTCGAGGAAGACGCTGCGCTCGGGCAGCCATCGGCCACGCAGGCGCACCGGCCGGTAGTGCTGCGCGGCGACTTGTTCGGCGTCGCGCGGCAGCTCGGCCGCGTCCAGCGGGCTCAGCTGCGCGCGGGACTCGAGCGCGTCCTGCAGCGCGATCTTTTGCGCCGCCCGACGGAGCTGCCATGCGCCCAGGTTGGCGGTGAGCGCGACGCCGAGCAGCGTCGCGACCAGCACGGTCACGGCGCGCCCTTTCCGACTCAGGACCATGGACAGCCCCGCGCCGGATAATCGGCCCCCATGAAGTACCTCATCGCGTTCGCCTTCGTCGGCATTCTCGGCGCCCTGGCGCTGGCCGGCGTGTTCATGCTGCGTGACGGCCGCGACGGCAAACCGAAGACCGGCAACATGATGCGCGCGCTGGCGCTGCGGGTCGGGCTGTCGGTGCTGTTGTTCGCATGCGTGCTGTTCGCCTGGTGGGCCGGCTGGATTCAGCCGACCGGAATCCCGCTCGGCAAGTGATGGACCCAAAAACAAACGCCGCGTTCAGCGGCGTTTTTGTTTGTGGGTCGGGCTGCGGGGCCAGCGCCGGGCCGCTCCCAAGCGGTCCCGCATCCCCCCGGGGGATCGCCCGGCGTACTCGCCGGGCGAGGGGCTCACTACAACCAGTAGACCACGATGTAGAGGCCGAGCCAGACCACGTCGACGAAGTGCCAGTACCACGCAGCGCCTTCGAAGCCGAAGTGGCGCTGGGGCGTGAAGTGGCCCTTCATCAGGCGGATGGTGATGAACAGCAGCATCAGCATGCCGACGAACACGTGGAAGCCGTGGAAGCCGGTGAGCATGTAGAAGGTCGAGCCGTACGCGCCGGACGACAGCTTCAGGTTCAGCTCGGAGTAGGCGTGGATGTATTCGTAGACCTGGAAGCCCAGGAACGTCACGCCCAGCAGCACCGTGCACCACATCCAGAAGATCGTCTTGGAGCGGTTGCCGGCGACGAGCGCGTGGTGCGCGATCGTCAGCGTCACGCCGGAGGTCAGCAGCAGCAGCGTGTTGATCGTCGGGATCGGCCACGGGCCCATCGTCGTGAACGGATCGACGATGTTGGCGGGCGAGCCGGTCGCGCCGACGCCCGCCGTGGGCCAGATCGCGCGGAAGTCCGGCCACAGCACCGCGTTCTCGAGACTGCCCAGGTTGGGCAGCGCGTGCACACGGGTCCACCACAGCGCACCGAAGAACGCGGCGAAGAACATCACCTCCGAGAAGATGAACCAGCTCATGCTCCAGCGGAACGAGACATCGATCCGGTCGCTGTACAGACCGCTCTCGCTCTCGCCGATCGCGGTGCGGAACCAGCCCTGCAGCACGAACGCCCAGATCGCGAAGCCGGCCAGCAGCACCCACATTGCCCAGCCGTGGCCGTTGATCCACTGGCCTGCGCCGAAGATCACCAGCAGCAGGCCGAACGAGGCCTGCACCGGGAAGTGCGAGGGTGCGGGGACGTAGTAGTAAGGCGCCTTGCCGTGAGTCGTGGTCGCTGCCGACATGTTTTCTCCTGGAATCCCGATATTCGAATTTGGTTTGAAGCTACTGGGCGGCGCCGCTCGCCAGCACCCAGTTCACCAGCAGCAGCAACGCGCCGATGAACAGTGCCGCCCCGATCACGGCGGCAATCACGACGTGGACCGGGTTCAGCTGGTTCACGTCCTTCTCGTAGTCGACGCCCTTGCGCACGCCGAAGAACGACCACGCGACCGCCTTCATCGTCTGCACGAACGAACCCTTGCGACGCACCGCGTCCTTCAGTTCGCCGCTCATGACTTCGACCCCGCGGGGGCCGTGACGACCGCCGCCGAACGGCCGGCCGGCTCGGCCGGAACGCGCCCGCCGACCTCGAAGAACGTGTACGACAGCGTGATCGTGCGCACGTCCTTCGACAGCTTGGGGTCGATCACGAACACCACCGGCCACCTCTTCTCCTCGCCCGGGGCGAGCGTGTACTGGGTGAAGCAGAAGCACTCGAGCTTGTTGAAGTACGGCATCGCCTGCATCGGCGCGTAGCTCGGAATCGCCTGGGCCGCCATGGTGCGGTTCTGGACGTTCCGGAAGGTGTACATCACGGTCGTCAGCTCGCCCGGGTGGACATCCACCGAGCGCTTCTCGGGCGCGAACTGCCACGGGCCGCGCGCGTTGGCGTCGAACTCGATCGTGATCGTGCGGGACTTGTCGACCTGCGTGTTGGCGGCGGAACCGTCGGCGCGCTTGCCGCCCTGCACGTCGATCTCCGCCAGAGACAGCACGTTGATGCCGAGCGCGGTGCAGATCGTGTTGTAGATCGGTACCAGCGCGTAGCCGAAGCCGGCCATGACCGCGGCGACGACGACGAGCTTGCCGAGCATGCGCCGGTTGTCGCGGCGCAGCGCGGCGTCGTCGGCAGTTCGGGCGGTGTCGGTGTCGGCGGCGGACATGGTCGGTTGGCGGTGCGGGGCGCTCAGAGGCCCGAGAGCGCGCTCTTGGCGATGAAGCCGACGAAGATCAGCACCGCGATCGCGCCCAGGTACAGGCCCAGGCGCTGGTTGCTCTTCTTCTGTTCGGGCGTCATGGCGTGGCGATCAGGCAAGGATCTTGGTCGCCGAGGCGTTCAGCTTCGGCGGGTTCTCGAAGGTGTGGAACGGCGCCGGCGACGGCACTTCCCACTCGAGGCCTTCGGCGCCTTCCCAGGGCTGCTGCGGCGCCGGCTCGCCCTTGCCGCGCATCATCGGCACGACGACGAACAGGAAGAAGTAGACCTGCGCCAGGCCGAACGCGAACGCGCCGACCGAGGCCACCGCGTTGAAGTCGGCGAACTGCATGGGGTAGTCGGCATAGCGGCGCGGCATGCCGGCCAGGCCGAGGAAGTGCATCGGGAAGAACGTGACGTTGAACGCGATCAGCGACCACCAGAAGTGGATCTTGCCGCGGGTCTCGCTGTACATCACGCCGGTCCAC
>JAZKIO010000098.1:0-43985 GCA_040384825.1 Pseudomonadota bacterium | reverse complement strand
CAGGTGCCGCGGTCCTTGAAATCGAGGATGCGCGAGAACACCTCGGCGCCGATCACCAGGGCCTTGCTCGCTGCGCCGGTGCGGATCATCGAATCGGCCACGGTCAGCGCGTAGACAAAGCCCGAGCACACCGCCTGCACGTCGAAGGCTGCGCAGCCGGCGACGCCCAGCTTCTGCTGCACCAGGCACGCCGTCGACGGGAACACCATGTCGGGCGTGCTGGTGGCGACGATGATCAGATCGATGCTCGCGGCGTCGACATCGGCCGCTTCGAGCGCGCGGCGCGCCGCGGCCACGGCCAGATCGCTGCTGGCGACGTCGGGTTCGGCGAAGTGGCGCGCGCGGATGCCGGTGCGCTCGACGATCCACTGATCGGAGGTCTCGATGCCATCGACGGCCAGCTGGGCCGCCAGCGCGTCGTTGGTCAGGCGCTTCGGCGGCAGAAAGCTGCCGGTGCCGGTGATGCGCGAATGGCGGTTCGAGAGGTTCGAGTTCGGTGTCATGCGGTGCGAGCGATGTCCGGCGCGTCGCCCGCGATCGACGGTGCGGGCATCGCGGCCAGCGATTCGAGGATCCGGTCATGGACCCGGTCCAGCAGGCCGTTTCGAGCGGCATCATAAGCCCGATTCAAAGCCTGCTCGAACGCGAAGGCATCGGCCGAACCGTGGCTCTTGAACACCAGCCCGCGCAGGCCGAGGAGGGCCGCACCGTTGTAGCGGCGGTGGTCGACGCGCCGCTGCAGCCGCTTCAACACCGGCAGGGCCGCCAGCGCCGCGAGCTTGGTCAGCGGGCTGCGGGTGAACTCCTGCTTGACGAACTTGGACAACATCGACGCCAGACCTTCGGAGGTCTTGAGCGCGACATTGCCGACGAAGCCGTCGCACACGACGATGTCGGTCGTGCCCTTGAAGATGTCGTTGCCTTCCACGTTGCCGTGGAAGTTGAGCATGCCGCTCGCCGCGGCCGCACGCAGCAGTTCGGCGGCCCGCTTGATCGTCTCGCTGCCCTTGATCGCCTCTTCGCCGATGTTCAGCAGGCCGACGCTCGGGTTGGCCTTGCCTTCGACCGCTGCGACGAGCGCGCTGCCCATCACCGCGAACTGCAACAGGTGCTCGGCCGTGCAATCGACATTCGCGCCCAGGTCGAGCACGGTCGTGCCGCCGTCGCGCTCGTTCGGCAGCACGGTCGCGATCGCCGGGCGGTCGATGCCTTCGAGCGTCTTGAGGACGTAGCGCGACACCGCCATCAGCGCCCCGGTATTGCCGGCCGACACGCAGGCGTGCGCCGCGGCGTGGCCATCGGCACCCGGCTTGACCTGGCTCACCGCCACGCGCAGCGAGGAATCCTTCTTGCGGCGCAGGGCGATCTCGATCGCATCGTCCATCTCCACGACCTCGGTCGCGGCGACGATCTGGCAGCGTGCCCAGCCGGCCGCAGGGGCCAGGGCCTCGGCGCGGCCGACGAGAATCAGCTCCGCCTCGACGTGTGCCGCGAGGAACGCCTGGCAGGCCGGCAGGGTCGCGGACGGCCCATGGTCGCCGCCCATGCAATCCACGGCGAGGCGGATCGCGCTCATCGCGTCAGACCGCCAAGACAAACGCCCAGCCCTGCGCAGTGGCGCAGGCCGGGCGATTCGACGAACTCAGGGGCGACTCGAAGCACGGACCGTGTACGCGAAGGACGCGGCCGGCTCGATGCGCGCAGGCGTTGACGCCTTACGCGTCCGCCTTGGTCTTCAGCACCTTGCGACCGCGGTAGAAACCGGTCGGGCTGATGTGGTGACGCAGATGCTGCTCGCCCGTCGTCGGCTCGATCGCGGTGCCCGGGGTGTTCAGGGCGTTGTGCGAGCGGTGCATGCCGCGCTTCGACGGGGACTTCTTGTTCTGTTGGACGGCCATGGGTTTCTCCGCTAAATCCGGTGCATTCCGAGGTATTGCTGGGCGTCGGAAACTCCACGCCTGCTGGGTTGCGGGCGTCCGTTCAGAGAACGCCTGCGGGAAAGCCCGCGATTCTAGCACGCACGGCCCGCCCGGGCACTAGTTGGGCTTGGTGCCCTTGAGGGCCGCCAGGGCGGCGAACGGGTTGGGCTTCTCGGCGAGCGGTTCGTCCACAGCCGCCGGCGCGACGAGCGGTACCGGGCAGACCTCGTGCCGCGGCACGATCGGAAGTGCCAGGAGCAGTTCGTCCTCGACCAGTTCACGCAGGTCGAGCGCGCGGGTCAGCGCGAGGACGTCGTCCTCGCTGTCGGTGTCGAGCTGCGCGGCAGCGTCCTCGCCGTGCACGAACAGGAAGCTGCGCTCGATCGCCAGCGGCACATCGACGGCCCGAAGGCAGCGCTGGCATTCGAGCGGCACGCCGGTCGTGGCGCGCACGTGAAGCCAGACCTGGGGCTCGGCGCCGCGCGTAGTGCGCGCCTCGCCGCGCGCATGCCAGGCCACGTCGCCCCCGTCGGCCGGTAGCGCGTCGATGACCGCCGATTCGGTCAGGCGATCGAACCGGCTCAGCGGCCAACGGCCATCGAGCTCGGCGGCGGCCTTCGCGAAGGCCGCGACGTCGAGGCGGAGGGGATCGAAATCACGGGAACTCATGAGGCCAGTGTACGGCGCAGGCGAGAATGGAAACATGAGCACGCGCCCTCCGCTGATCCTCGGTTCGACCTCGCGCTACCGGCGCGAACTGCTGGAGCGCCTGCGCCTCCCGTTCGAAGTGCACGCGCCCGACGTCGACGAAGCGCCGCGGCCCGGCGAGCGCCCCGCCGCGCTGGCGCAACGCCTGGCGCTGGCCAAGGCTCGCGCCGTGTCGGCGCTGTTCCCGGACGCGGTCGTGATCGGCTCGGACCAGGTGGCCGACCTCGACGGCGAGCCGATCGGCAAGCCTGGCACGCATGAACGGGCGGTTGCGCAACTGCGTTCGATGCGCGGACGCAGCGTCGTCTTCCAGACCGCGGTGGCCGTCGTCCGGGGGTCGACTGGTTATGCCGGCACCGCACTGGCGCCCGTCACGGTTCGCTTTCGCCAGCTCAGCGATGGGGAGATCGAACACTACCTGCGCACCGAGCAGCCCTATGACTGCGCCGGCAGCGCGAAGGTGGAGACGCTGGGCATCGCCCTGGTGGACGCCGTCGAATCGGACGACCCGACCGCGCTTATCGGCCTGCCGTTGATCCGCACCGCCGCGCTGCTGCGCGCGGCTGGCATCGACCCGCTCGCCCCGGCATGAAGGCGTCGCCCGGTTCGCTCTACCTGATCCCGAATACGCTGGACTTCGGGACCGCGGACGAGGCCACCCCGATCGACGACGTGCTGCCTGCGTCCGTCATCCGCACCGCCGCGCGGCTGACGCATTGGATGGCAGAGAATGCGAAGACCACGCGCGCTTTCCTGAAGCGTGTCGACGCGGTTGTGCCACTGGCGCAGCCGGTGCAGGCCCTGCACATCGTCGAACTGCCGCGCCCGCCGAAGGGCGCACGCAACGCCTCAACGCCCGATCTGGCCGCCCTGCTCGCCCCGGCCCTCGCAGGCCACGACATTGGGCTGATCTCGGAGGCCGGCCTGCCCGCCGTCGCCGACCCGGGCGCAGCGCTGGTCCAGGCGGCCCACGCCGCCGGCATCCCCGTCGTCGCCTTGTCGGGGCCGAGTTCCCTGGTGCTGGCGCTGGCCGCCAGCGGATTGAACGGACAGAGCTTCGCGTTCGTCGGGTACCTGCCGGTGGATGCCGGCGCGCGCGCCGCGCGAATCCGCGAACTGGAAGCGCTCTCGCGCCGCGAGGGGCAGACGCAATTGATGATCGAGACGCCGTACCGCAACGAGGCGCTGCTTGGCGCGCTGCTGGCACACTTGCAGGCCAGCACGCGGCTGTCGATCAGCTGCGGCCTGACGCTGGCCAGCGGGTTCACGCGCACCGACGTCGTTCAAGCGTGGAAGTCGCGCCCGACCGCGCTGCCGGCCGATGTGCCGGTGGTGTTCTCGCTGCTCGCCGGTTGAGCCGGCCGCAGCGCTACTGCGCGACGGGATCCGGCTGCTTCGCGCCGAACAGCGCGGCAACGCGCTTCTTCGGCTTGATATTCGGCGACAGGCTGCGCGGCGCAGCCGGCACCTTGCTCTCCCACGCCGGCTCGGCCGTCGCGCTGCTCGGCTCGTAAGGCTTGTCGAAGAACGGATCGCTGGGCGCTCGCGGCGGCGCGTAGCTGCGCTGCGGGGCAGCGGCACGCGGCGCGCGCGGCTCGTCGCCTTCCGGGCGCGGGCTGTCGTGACGGGCACGGTCGCGGTACTCGCGCGGGGGCGGTGCGTTGTCGAGCTCGATCGGCTCGAGTTCGATCTTCTTCTTGATCAGCTTCTCGATGTCGCCGACCAGGCGCGTGTCCGAGGGCGACACCAGCGTCACGGCCAAACCGGACGCGCCCGCTCGACCGGTGCGGCCGATGCGGTGGACGTAGTCCTCGGCGTTGAACGGTACGTCGAAGTTGAACACCGCCGGCAAGTCCGCGATGTCCAGGCCGCGCGCGGCCACGTCGGTCGCGACGAGCACGTCGACCTCACCGCGCTTGAACGCCTCGAGTGCCTTGAGGCGCTCGTCCTGCGACTTGTCGCCGTGCAGGGCATTGGTGCGCAGGCCGTCGCGCTCGAACGAGCGCGCGAGCCGCGCACAGCCGAGCTTCGAATTGACGAACACGATGGCCTGGGTCAGCGCGCGATCCTTGATCAGCTTCATCACCGCGGCGCGCTTGTCGTCGGTCGCGACGGCGAAGAAGCGCTGCTCCACGGTCGAGGCGGTCGCGTTCGGCCGCGCCACTTCAACCAGGATCGGATCCTGAAGATAGCTCTCGGCCAGTCGCTTGATCTCGGGCGAGAAGGTTGCCGAGAACAGCAGCGTCTGGCGCGTCTTGGGCAGGTAGCTGAGGATGCGCTGCAGGTCGGGCAGGAACCCGATGTCCAGCATGCGGTCGGCCTCGTCGAGCACGACGTACTCGACCTGGTTCAACACGCAGTTCTTGGCCTCGATGTGGTCGAGCAGCCGGCCCGGCGTGGCCACGAGCACCTCGACGCCGCCCTTCAGCTCGAGCGTCTGCGGCTTCATGTCGATGCCGCCGTAGACCACCGCCACCCGGAGCTTGGTCTGCGCCGCGTAACCCTTGATGTTGGCGGCGACCTGATCGGCCAGCTCGCGCGTCGGCGCAATCACGAGTGCCCGCACCGGGTGGCGCGCCGGCGACATGCTTGCGTTCTCGTGGCGCAGCATCTTGTGCAGCAGCGGCAGCGAGAAGGCCGCGGTCTTGCCCGTGCCGGTCTGGGCGGCACCCATCACGTCGCGGCCGGCCAGCACGATCGGGATCGCCTTGGCCTGGATCGGCGTCATCGTCGTGTAGCCCTGCGCCGCCACGGCCCGCTGGAGGCTTTCGGACAATCCGACGCTGTCGAAATGCAGCGACAAGCCGGCGTCCACGTCGGAACGGAAAACGGCCTCGGCGCCCTGTGGCGGCGGCTCGGCGCTCAGCGCGCCATTACCTATCATGTTTTCTGTCATCCTTCGATTATCGCGCTTCCCGGCGCGGGCTGCCTTGCGGTAGCCGAGAGTCACTAGAATGCCGGCTCGCAAGCGCCAGTTTCTTGACGCCACTAACGTACACAACTTGATTCAAGCTCATCGTCGATGAAAGTCACTCACACTTCAATTGAAGGCGTTCTTATTCTCGAGCCGAAGGTGTTTGGCGATGCACGTGGCTTCTTCATGGAGAGCTTCAACCAGCGAGCATTCAACACAGCTGTCGGTCGCGACGTGGTCTTTGTGCAAGACAACCATTCTCGGTCGACCAAAGGCGTGTTGCGGGGTCTGCACTATCAATCGGCGCCTCACGCGCAGGGCAAGCTCTTGCGTGTAATTCAGGGCGAAATTTTTGATGTCGCAGTCGACACCCTCCCCGGAAGTGCCACTTACGGTCGATGGTTCGGCGTGGAACTGAGTAGCACCAACCACAAGCAGCTGTGGATCCCGCCTGGATTGGCGCATGGCTTCCTCGTCCTCAGCGACACTGCCGATGTCCTGTACAAGAGCACAAATTTCTACGCACCGCATGCCGAACACTGCATTCGGTGGAATGACCCGACCCTTGGGATCAAATGGCCCCTGAGCAATCGATCCCCGCTCTTGTCGGAGAAGGATGCGTCGGCGGGGGGTCTCCCGCCTGTGCCGTGACTGACGTGATGCACCGCGGCTCATGCGGAGTCAAATTGCGCCGTTGCGGGCTCGCTCCCACCTTTCGCACCTTGGCCCAACATGACTACCATTGACCGGCATCCGTCTGACACGTCGACTCAACTCACCGAACGCGACGATTTCGGCGTCGGCCTGATCGACCTCCTCACATGGTTGGGTGATGGGAAGCGTCTGATTGCTTTCGTCACGGCGGGAGCCGCGCTGCTGTCGTTGGCCTACTCGCTGACGCTCACGCCGATCTACACCGCGAGGACCAGCTTGCTACCGCCCGGATCCCAGCAGCAAGGCGGCTCGGCGGCGGCGCTGGCGGCATTGAGTTCGATCGGGGGCCTGGGAGATGTTGCAGGGGGATTGGGAGGCAAAGCACCAGCTGAACTGTATGTCGCGCTGCTCAAGAGTGACAGCGTCGTCCGTGGGTTGGACGAACGCTTCGGGCTGAAGGGGCGTTACGGGCTCAAGACCAACGAGACGCTTCGCAAGCATTTGCCACAGGTTGTGCGAGCGCTGGCCGACAAAAAGAGCGGGCTAATCAACATTGAGGTTGACGACAAGGACCCGGCCTTCGCCGCCGATCTCGCAAACGCTCATGTGAGCGAGATCACCAAGGTGTTGGGCCGGCTCGCAGTGAGCGAAGCGCAGAGGCGTCGCGCGTTTTTCGAGCAACAACTCAGAGACACGAAAGAGAACCTCGTCAAGGCGGAAGTGGACTTGCAGCGCGTCCAGGAAAAGTCAGGGTTCATCGTTCTGGACAAACAATCGGAGGCCCTGATCACCGGAGCCGCGCGAGTGCGTTCGCTCATTGCAGAACGCGAGGTGCAGCTCAAGGTGATGCGTACCGGTTCCACCGAGCAAAATGCCGAGGTGATCCGTCTCAAAGCAGAGATCGCCGCGCTGCGCTCGGAACTCGCGCGCATGGAATCCAGTCAAGGCGGTAACTCGGGCAGCACGATCGACATCCCGGTCGGCAAGATCCCCGAGGCGGCGATCGGCTATGTGCGCGCACGCCGCGAATTGAAGATGCAGGAGACCTTGCTGGAGGCCATGGCGCGCCAATTTGAATTGGCCAAGCTGGACGAGGCGCGGGAAGGGCCCCTGCTCCAGCAAGTCGACAAGGCCCTGCCTCCCGACTACAAGTCAAAGCCTTCCCGGGCGGCCATCGTCGCGGCGGTCACTGTACTGGCGCTCCTGGGCTCCATGGCTTGGGTCGTGATCCGTCGGTTCGGCTCGGTTGCAGGCGATTCGGACGCACAAGGTGCAGCGGCGTGGCGTGCAATGAAGCGAGCGTGGCGGGTGCGCGGCTGAGACCCGGCCGGACTCTCGACGCAGGTCCCTTCGCGGGGAATTGGCGGTATGGCGGCAAGGTATCATCGAGACTGTTCAATCGTTGAACAAACCATGCCCCGTGCCTGACGACTTTCAATACGAATTGCTCCGCCAGATCACCGACCAGCCCGACGCGAGTCAGCGCAGTCTGGCGACGCGATTGGGTGTCAGCGTGGGCAAGGTCAACTACTGCCTGCGTGCACTCGTCGACAAGGGATGGGTGAAGGCCGACAATTTTCGACGCAGCGACAACAAGTGGGCGTATGCCTATCTGCTGACGCCCCGCGGCGCCAGCGCCAAGGTACGGCTTGCACGCGACTTTCTCGCCCGCAAGGAAAGCGAGTTCGAGCGCCTGCAAGTCGAGATCGCGGTGCTGCGCGGCGAACTACAGCAGGAGCACCTGGACGCATGAAGCTCGACGCGAAAATCTTCGTCACGGGACATCGGGGCATGGTCGGCAGCGCGATCATTCGACGCCTGCAGTCGGGCGGTTACACGAACATCGTGACACGCACCCATGCCAAACTCGATCTCCTCGACCAATGCGCGACGCACGAGTTCCTGCGAGTCGAACGCCCAGACTATGTCTTCATCGCCGCGGCAAAGGTCGGCGGCATCCAGGCAAACAACCTGTACCGCGCGGACTTTCTATATCAAAACCTGCTGATCGAGGCCAACCTGATCCACGGCGCGCATCTGGCCGGGGTACAGCGGCTCATGTTCTTGGGTTCGAGTTGCATCTACCCGCGCGACTGCCCCCAACCCATCCGAGAGGAATACCTGTTGACGGGGCCGCTCGAAATCACCAACGAGCCCTACGCGATCGCCAAGATCGCAGGGATCAAACTTGCCGAGTCCTACAACCTGCAGTATGGACGTCAGTACGTCAGCGTGATGCCCACCAACCTGTACGGACCCAACGACAACTACGATCTGGCCACCAGTCACGTCCTGCCAGCCCTGTTGCGCAAGGCCCATGAGGCACATGCGCGCGGAGCTGCCGAATACGTCGTATGGGGCAGCGGAGCGCCACGGCGCGAGTTCCTGTACGTCGACGATCTGGCCGACGCTTGTGTCTACTTGATGGAATCGGGCTACGAAGGTCCCCTCGTCAACATCGGCACCGGTCAAGACGTGACCATCCGGGAACTCGCCGAAACCATCATGCAGGTGGTTGGATTCTATGGCCGAATCGTCTTCGACAGCAGCAAGCCGGACGGCACACCCCGAAAGCTCCTGGACGTGAGTCGTCTGGCCGGACTCGGCTGGCGCGCGCGCACCGAGCTGCAAGAAGGCATCCGCGCTGCCTACGACAGCGCCACTTTCCGAACCTGAGCCGGCACAACATGACTTCGACCAAAGTTGCATTAATCACAGGCGTGACCGGCCAAGACGGTGCGTATCTGTCCGAACTGCTGCTCCAAAAGGGCTATGAGGTGCACGGCATCAAGCGTCGCGCAAGCCTGTTCAATACCGACCGCATCGATCACCTCTATCAGGATCCACACGTCGATCATCAGCGCTTCACGCTGCACTACGGCGACCTGACCGACTCGACGAACATGATTCGCATCATCCAGCAGGTGCAACCGGACGAAATCTACAACCTCGCCGCCATGAGCCATGTGGCCGTGTCGTTCGAGACGCCCGAGTACACGGCCAATGCGGACGGCATCGGGACGTTGCGCATTCTCGAGGCGATCCGGATCCTCGGGCTCGAGAAAAAGACCCGCTTCTATCAGGCCAGCACGAGCGAGCTTTACGGGCTCGTGCAGGAAACTCCCCAGACGGAGGCGACTCCGTTCTATCCGCGCAGTCCCTACGCCGTTGCCAAGTTGTACGCCTACTGGATCACCGTCAACTACCGCGAAGCCTACGGCCTGTACGCCTGCAACGGCATCCTCTTCAACCACGAAAGTCCACTTCGCGGTGAGACCTTCGTGACGCGCAAGATCACCCGAGCGATCGCACGTATTGCATTGGGGCTGCAGGATTGCCTTTATCTCGGCAACATGAGCGCGTTGCGGGACTGGGGCCACGCCAAGGACTATGTCAATATGCAGTGGCTTATGCTGCAACAAAACACCCCCGAAGATTTCGTGATCGCCACCGGGGTTCAATACAGCGTGCGGCAATTCGTGGAGCTGGCAGCAAAGGAACTGGGCATCACCGTGACCTTCAGCGGCGAAGGCGACTCGGAGACCGGTACGGTCGCCGCTGTGGAAGGCGACAAAGCGAAATGCAAACCCGGGGATGTGATCGTCAAGGTCGACCCGCGCTATTACCGGCCGACCGAAGTCGAAACCTTGCTCGGCGACCCCGCCAAGGCCAAGCGCAAGCTCGGCTGGACTCCGAGCATCACTTTGCCCGAACTGGTGGGGGAAATGGTGGAGGCGGACTACACGGCAGCTCGGCGGGACAGCCTAGTCAAACTCGCGGGCTTCAGGGCCTACGACTACAACGAATGAGGCTGTCGGCGCAGAGGAGTCCGATCGGGTTCAAGAGAGAACTGGACACATGAAAATCACGATCATTGGCACCGGCTATGTCGGCCTTGTGACGGGGGCGTGCCTGTCGGAGATGGGGAACGACGTCTTGTGCCTCGATCTCGATCCTGAGAAGGTTCGCGTGCTAAACGAAGGCGGTATCCCGATCCATGAGGCCGGACTCGCACCTTTGGTTGCCAGAAACAAGAGCGCCGGACGTCTGGCTTTCACGACCGATATCGACAGGGCGGTGGACCATGGCGACCTGCAGTTTATTGCAGTGGGCACGCCCCCCGACGAAGACGGGTCCGCCGACCTGCAACATGTACTGGCGGCAGCGCGTTCCGTCGGGCAACGGATGACCGGCTACAAGGTCATCGTAGACAAGAGCACCGTGCCCGTCGGCACTGCCGACCGGGTTCGCGAACTGATCTCGGCGGAACTCGATCAACGAGGAGTTCGCGTTCCGTTCGCGGTGGTTTCGAACCCCGAGTTCCTTAAAGAAGGGGCTGCGGTCGACGATTTCATGCGCCCGGACCGCATCGTACTCGGCGCGGATGACGAGCGTGCGATCGAGATGATGCGCGCGCTGTATGCGCCCTACCTGCGCAATCACGACCGCATGCTGGTCATGAGCGTGCGGTCAGCAGAACTGACCAAGTACGCTGCCAACGCCATGCTCGCCACGCGCATAAGTTTCATGAACGAGCTCGCGAATCTGGCCGAGGGTCTCGATGCGGACATCGAGTCTGTACGCCTTGGAATAGGGTCCGACACCCGCATCGGCTACTCTTTCCTTTACGCCGGTTGCGGCTACGGTGGTTCGTGCTTCCCCAAGGACGTAAAGGCACTGATACACGCGGGGAAGCGGCATGGTCATTTGATGCAGATCCTGAGCGCCGTCGAGGAAGTGAATAACGCACAGAAGCGGGTGCTTGCGGCGAAGATCGTCCAGCATTTCGGCGCCAATCTGTCGGGCAGGCAGTTCGCGGTCTGGGGCCTGGCTTTCAAACCCAACACCGACGACATGCGCGACGCGCCCAGTCGCGATCTGATCTCGGCGTTGTTGCGCCGCGGGGCGACGATCGTCGCCTACGATCCGGTGGCCATCGAACAGGCGAAGCAGCTGTACCGCCAAGAATCTCGGGTCGCGTTCGCTACCCATCCGCTCGCAGCGTGTGAGGGCGCCGATGCGCTCGTCATCGTCACCGAGTGGAAGGAGTTTCGGAGTCCAGACTTTGCGGCACTGAAAACGACACTCAAGAGCCCGCTCGTCTTCGACGGGCGCAATCTGTACGACGCCGCATTGATGAAGTCGAACGGGCTGGAGTATTTCCCGATAGGTCGGAGCGGCCTGCCACAACTCCCGGCCCTCTCGAACGAATAGGCGAACCAAACACCATGTTCAATGACAAGTCCATTCTGATCACCGGCGGCACAGGCTCGTTCGGCAAGAAGTACGTCAAGACCCTTCTGACTCGCCACAAACCGCGCCGGATCATCGTGTTCTCCCGCGATGAGCTCAAGCAGTTCGAGATGCAGCAGGAGTTTGACAGCCCGGTGATGCGCTATTTCATCGGCGACGTCCGTGATGCGGCCCGTCTTGTGCAAGCCATGCGCGATGTCGACTTCGTCATTCACGCGGCTGCGCTGAAGCAGGTTCCGGCCGCCGAATACAACCCGATGGAGTGCATCAAGACCAACATCCATGGGGCCGAGAACGTCATCGCTGCGGCCATCGACGCCGGGGTTCAGAAGGTCATCGCTTTGTCGACCGACAAGGCCGCGAATCCGATCAACCTGTACGGCGCCACCAAACTCGCCTCGGACAAACTGTTCGTTGCGGCCAACAACATGGTCGGCCAGACCGGTCCATCGTTCGCTGTTGTCCGATACGGCAATGTCGTCGGATCGCGCGGATCGGTGGTGCCGTTCTTCGAGAAGCTCATCGCCGAGGGCGTGCGCGAGTTGCCGATCACGCATGAAAGCATGACCCGGTTCTGGATCAGCCTGCAAGACGGGGTCGACTTTGTGCTGACCAACTTCGACCGCATGTGGGGAGGCGAGATCTTCGTTCCCAAGATTCCTTCGATCCGCATCACCGACCTCGCGCAAGCGATGGCGCCTGAACTTCCCACCCGCGTCATCGGTATACGCCCCGGCGAGAAGTTGCACGAAATCATGTGCCCGGCCGACGACTCTCACCTGACGCTCGAATTCGACGACCACTACGTCATGCGGCCGACGATTAAGTTCCACCATTCCAACATCGACTACACGCTGAACGCGGCGCGCGAAATCGGGCGGCCGGTCCCATCGGGGTTCGAGTATCACTCCGGCGGCAATCGGCACTTCCTCAGCGTCGGCGAAATCGTCGAATTCAATCGCAAGGCCATGGAATGATTCCTTACGGTCGCCAGCACATTTCCGAGGCGGACATCGAAGCCGTCGTCGGCGTTCTGCGTTCGGATTTTCTGACGCAAGGGCCTGCCGTGCCGGCGTTCGAGCGGGCCATGTGCGAACTGACCGGCGCCGCATACGGGGTCGCCGTCAACAGCGCCACCTCGGCGCTGCACATTGCCTGCATGGCGCTGGGGCTCGGTCCGGGCGATGGATTGTGGACCGTTCCCATCACCTTCCTGGCGTCGGCCAATTGCGCGCGTTATTGCGGCGCCGACATCGATTTCGTTGATATCGACCCTGCCACTCGCAATATCAGCATCGAGGCGCTAACGAAGAAACTTGAACTTGCCGAACGGCAGAAGAGCCTCCCCAAGGTACTCGTGCCGGTGCACTTTACAGGCCGTCCTTGCGATATGGCGCAGATCCGGGAGTTGTCCGAACGCTACGGCTTCTTTGTCATCGAGGACGCGTCCCATGCCGTGGGGTCTATCTATCAAGGCAGTCCGATCGGCAGTGGCCGCTACAGCGACATCACGGTCTTCAGCTTTCACCCGGTCAAGATCGTCACCAGCGCCGAGGGCGGCATGGCGATGACCAACGACGCGGAACTGGCTCATCGCATGGAGTTGCTGCGCAGCCACGGCATGGAGCGCGACCCTGCCCGATTCCGGGATCCGGCGGAGGGTTCCTGGGTCTATGAGATGCAGTCGATCGGCTTCAATTACCGGCTGACCGATCTGCATGCCACGCTGGGCATGTCTCAATTGAGTCGCCTCGAGGACTTCATCGCCCGCCGCGAGGCGCTCGTCGCCCGATACGACGCGTTGTTGAAATCGCTGCCGGTGACCTGTCCGGCCCCGCTGGCGGACATGCGCTCAGCCTGGCATCTGTACGTCGTTGAACTCGAGACGAGTCACCCCCGCGCTGCCGTGTTCGAGGCGATGCGCAAAGCCGGCGTCGGCGTCGCCGTGCACTACATCCCGGTTCACTTGCAGCCGTATTACCGCGACCTCGGCTTCCGCGCAGGCGACTACCCGCAATCCGAGCGCTACTATGCCGAGGCGTTGACGCTGCCGTTGTACCCCGACCTGTCGGACGCGCAGCAGGAGGCCGTCGTTCGCGCGCTGGGGGAGGCGTTGGCGTGAGGCTGGCGGTCATTCCCGCACGTGGTGGCAGCAAGCGCATCCCGCGCAAGAACATTCGACTGTTCGACGGCAGGCCGATCATCGCGTATTCGATCGAAGCCGCCCGACTTTCGGCCCTGTTCGATCGGATCATCGTTTCGACGGACGATGATGAGATTGCCGGAATCGCCCGGCAGTCGGGCGCGGAAACGCCATTCACCCGTCCTGCCCCCTTGTCCGATGACCACACCGGCACCAACGCAGTCGTGCGGCACGCTGTGGCGTGGATGGAATCACACGGCGCCCCGGCTGACGAGGTGTGCTGCATCTACGCCACGGCGCCGATGGTGACGAGCGAGGATATTCGGGCCGCGCACGCGCTGCTCGCGGCGGATACCGATTTCGTCGCCAGCGCCACACGCTTCGAGTTCCCCATTCAGCGCGCGCTGGTGCATTCGCGCGGCGAAAAGGTCGTACCGATGTTTCCGCAGTGGATCGCGTCGCGCTCGCAAGATCTCGATGAGACGCTGCACGATGCGGGACAGTTTTATTGGGGACGACCGGATGCGTTCCGGCGTCACGACATCCTGTTCAATGCGTCGGTTGCAGCCTACGAGTTGCCGTCGCACCGGGTGCAGGACATCGACACCGAGGACGACTGGACTCGCGCCGAGCGCCTGTTTCAGTTGTGGAAGGAACAGCGATGCGCATCGCCTTCCGCGTAGACGCGTCCACAGCGAGCGGCGTTGGCCATCTCAAGCGTTCGCTTGCGCTGGCGCACGCGCTCCGGGGGCTCGGCGCCGACGTCGTGTTCGTCACGCGTGAGCACGATATCGACACGGCCTCGATGGTCGAGCACGAGCAGTTCCACGCGGTCAAGCTGCTTCGCTCGAGCGTGAATGACGACAGTCTCTCGACGGAGACGGTTCCGAACGGCTGCGCATGGCTCCGCGTATCGCAAGCGACTGACGCGGAAGAGACGTGCGCGGTGCTCGCCGGAGGCGTGGACTGGGTGGTCGTCGACCACTATGGAATCGACAGCCGATGGCATGATCAAGTCTCCGAGGCGCTGGGCGCCCGGATATGTGTCATCGATGACCTTGCCGACCGCTCTCTGAGTTGCGATCTGTTGGTGGACCACAACCTGGTGGACGACCACCGAATCAAGTATCGGAAACAGGCCGACGGGATTCACAAACTTCTCGGCGGGCCCCGTTTTGCGCTTTTGGGGCCCAGCTACGTGGCACCCGAGGCGTGCAAGGTCGAAGCGCAGGTGACAAGCATCGGCATATTCATGGGCGGCGCTGACGCAAGCAATGCCAGCTCGGTCGTGCTCCGAGCCTGTCGAGAGTTCGCCGGTTTCGTCGGTATCGTTGAGATCGCGACCACAAGCGCCAACCCAAACTTGGCGTCGGTGAAGGAACTCTGCGAACGGTCCGGCCAGACCCGGCTCCTGATCGATCAACCTGACTTGGCAGGATTTTTCGCTCGGCACGGATTGCAGATCGGCGCCGGCGGCGGCGCTTCTTGGGAGCGTTGTCGTGTGGGCGCACCGACGATCGCGCTCGTGTGCGCCGACAACCAGTCCGACGTGGTCAGCGCGCTGGCGGAAGCTGGCATCGTGTTGGCTGTTCCGGCCCCGACCGTCGCGGCGATCGGTGAGGCCATTGCACAACTCGTTCAGGATCACGAAGCGCGACTGCGACTTCACGAGCGCTCCCTGCGATTGGTGGACGGGCTGGGCGCGCTTCGCGTGGCGTTGGCGATGCTGGGAGACGCGGTGGAACTGCGCCCCGCCACGGCGGAAGACGCGACGATATGCCATGGCTGGCGAAATGACGAGCGCACCCGCCGCTACTCTCGCGACCCCTCGGTCGTGACGATGGAGGGTCACCTGGCGTGGTGGTCGCGCTCGCTCGCCGATCCCCGACGCCGTCTTCTGATTGCCCGCTGCGGGAGCCGATCTATCGGCTGCATTCGGTTGGACCTTTCTGGGTCTCGCGCGGAAGTTTCGATCTACCTCGATCCGTTGCTGACCGGGCTCGGACTCGGGGCGCAATTGCTGCGCGCTGCGATGGCATGGGTCGCCGGGAAGGAAACGTCGGTAGAGCTGCTGGAAGCCGACATCTATCCGGACAACAAGTCGTCGACCTCGGCGTTCGCCGCAGCGGGCTTCGTTCGTCGGACAGAGCGCACCTGGACCTGGAACGCGCCGCGATGAACATCATTCACATCAGTCAGAGGCTCCAATGAGGATTGCCAATCGATCTATCGGGTCAGACCACCCGCCGTTCGTGATTGCCGAAATGTCCGGCAACCACAACCAATCGCTTGACCGGGCCATCGAGATCGTCGAAGCGGCCGCCGCGACCGGCGCACACGGTCTGAAAATTCAGACCTATACGCCGGACACGATGACGCTGGACATCGACGAGCGCGAGTTCTTCATATCCGACAAGCGGAGCCTGTGGCAAGGCAAGAGCCTCTACCAGCTCTACGGGGAGGCGCACACGCCTTGGGAATGGCATCAGCCAATCTTCGAGCGCGCACGTGCGCTGGGACTGATCGTGTTCAGCACCCCGTTCGACGCCAGTGCGGTCGAATTTCTCGAGACACTCGATGTGCCTTGCTACAAGATCGCTTCGTTCGAGAACACCGACCTGCCGCTGATCCGCCGCGTTGCCGCGACGGGCAAGCCGATGATCGTGTCGACCGGCATGGCTTCGATCGCGGAGCTCGATGAGACCGTGCGTGCCGCACGCGATGCAGGCTGCAGGGATCTGGTGCTGCTCAAGTGCACCAGCAACTACCCGGCCACGCCGGAGAACACGAACATTCGCACCATTCCTCATTTGCGCGACCTGTTCGATTGCGAAGTGGGCCTGTCCGATCACACCATGGGCATCGGCGTCGCCGTGGCAAGCGTGGCTCTGGGGGCCACCGTGATCGAGAAGCACTTCACCCTGCGACGCGACGAGGGGGGGGTGGATTCCGCGTTCTCCCTGGAGCCGTCGGAGATGAAGAATCTGGTCATCGAATCCGAACGGGCCTGGCAAGGATTGGGCCGCGTGTCCTACGGCGCCACGGCGGCCGAGGGATCGTCCAAGGTATTTCGCCGCTCGCTCTACATCGCCGAGGATGTGCAGGCCGGCGACTTGCTGACGCCGCGCAACCTCCGTGCGGTGCGGCCCGGCCACGGCCTGCCACCCAAGCACCTCGACCAGCTTCTCGGACGCAGGATCGGCGTGGCCGCGAAGAAGGGCACGCCGATGTCCTGGGATTTGTTGCTCGGCGAGGGGGCCGAGCCGACGACCTCACTGGCGGGCACGCGAGGCTCGGCGTGAGCATGATGACGCCCGGGCGCGTGGTGCGCGCGTTGATGGCGCGACTGCCGCGCCTGCGTGCGCAGCGCTATTTCGCGCTGAACGGACTTGACCGTCGCATGGAGAAGTACATCGACTACGACGGCGGCTACTTCGTCGAGCTCGGGGCCAACGATGGGGTCACACAATCCAACACGTTGTACTTCGAGCGCTTCAGGGGCTGGAGGGGCGTGCTGGTCGAACCCACGCCGCACAACTACTTCAAGTGCAAGGCCAACCGTTCATCTCGAGACTTGGTCCACTGCGCGGCGTGCGTTTCGTTCGGGTACAAGGAGCCGTTCGTTCGAATGATCTATTCGAACCTGATGACGACGACCGGCGACCTCAACTCCGACATCACGGACGCGGACTCCCATGCGCAGGTCGGTGCGAAGTTTCTGCCCCGTCAGGAAGAGGTGGTCGCTTTCGGGGCGATTGCGCGTCCCCTCAACGACATCCTGCTTCAAGCCGACGCGCCCGCGATCATCGACTTCCTTTCGCTCGACGTCGAAGGCGCCGAGATCGAGGTGCTGAAGGGCGTCGACCACGAGCGCTTCAAGTTCAGGTACATCCTGGTCGAGTGCCGGGACCTTCCCGCCATGCAGGACTACCTGCAGACACAGGGGTACACGCTCGTCGAGAAGATCTCCGAGCACGACTACGTGTTCGCCGGTGCCGGGGTACCGGAGTGAGCCTGATCGACAAGCTGCGCAACTTGCGCATCGTGGTGTCGCGCAGGCTGCCGCCGGACCCTCGCGCCGCCGCCCTGCTGGCGCATTTCGGCTCGACCTCCGCGGCCGAAGAAACGTCACAAGCGGTTGTCGCCATTCAGTGCGTGGAGGATCCCTTCTACCTCGGTCTGTTTGCGGCGATTGCACGACGGCTTCGGCTGGAAAAAGCCGAACGCGGTGGCGTGGCGATCGAGCTCGCTGTGCATCGCTCGTTCAACGCCGGCCTGCAAGGGGGATGGCTCTCGTTCGTCGCCTGGACCGTGCTGCTGAATCGGGTGATCAGCAAGCAATGGCTGCGTGCGTTCGAGGCCGTGTCGTCACGACTCGCCTACCGCAGCAATTCCTTCGCTCCGCTCGCGGACGTTCTGGATGCCTGGCGCAGTTGGCGCATGTGGCACAGGGTGCGTGCGCTGGGCCACCTCGACGGCACGGTCATCCAGGGCACCGCATGCGGCGATCTGGTGATCGACAGCTACCTGCGCTTCCGTCCCTCGCCGCGTCTGGACATGGAGGACCCATTTCTGCTCTATCTGCTGTGGCAAGCCCATCGCGACGTCCGTCGCGCGCGCCGCTATTTCCGCGCACGGCAGCCCCGGGTCTACCTGACGTCGTACACCACCTACATTCAGCACGGCGTGGCCGCACGAATAGCGCTTCAGGAAGGCGCGCGCGTCCTGTCGTTCGGCAATTTCCAGGAATTCGGCAAGGCACTGTCGTCGCAGGACGCGTTTCACACACGCAACCCGGTGCACTATCGACGTGACTTCCAAGCGTTGACAAGCCAGCCCGAATTGCTGCTCGAGGCACAGCGCCAGCTCGAGACCCGATTGTCGGGCGGCATCGACAGCGCGACCTCGTACATGGCGGCCTCCGCCTACCGAGCGACGACCCGTGAGGTGCCCGATGTGGCTGGTGCCGTCGTAATCTTCCTGCACGATTTTTACGACAGCCCACACGTGTATGCCGACCTCGTGTTCGAGGACTTCTGGTCTTGGATTTGCTTCACGATCGACACGCTCGGCGATGCGTCGATCCCATTCTTTGTCAAGCCGCATCCGAACCAGATCGCGCTGAGCGACAAGGTCATCGTGGAGTTGACGCGGCGCTATCCGCAGCTCCGGATGCTCTCATCCGGCGTCACCAATCGCCAATTGGTCGACGCCGGAATGGCCTGTGCGGTCACCGTCTATGGCACGGTGGCGCATGAGATGGCCTACCTGGGCGTGCCCTCGATCGGTTGCGCCCGTCACCCCCATATCGCGTTCGATTTCTGCCGCACCGCGCGCGACAGGGCGAGCTACGCCGAGTTGCTGCAAAGTGCGCTCCTGGGACGGCCCGACGCAGCGTCTCTGCGCGAGCAAGCGTTGCAGTTCTACGTCATGCACAACCTGGCCCTTTCGCCGGACGAAATCGCACTGCGCGACGCATTCATCGCCGCATGGCGCACGTGCCACGACAGCCAAGCGCCTGCGACCGAAGTGACGAACCGCTTCGATCATCTGGCGGCGTTGCCCGCCTTCGACGCGTTCATCCGGTCGCTCGTCGTCGACATGCCGGAGCGGGTCGAAACCATGCGCCAGGCATCGATTCTGGAGATCCCCCGGTGAGACTCGTTCGATGGCTCCTCAGGACGACCCTCAACCTGATCAGGTTTCCCTACGCGTGGCTGCGCTTCGCCAGGTCCGGGCGCACGGATCCGTGGGCGCATCAGGCCCTGATTCAATTGTTTTGCGCAACCGGTGGGCGGTTCAACGATCTGCTCAGCAGCGGGATCAGCCTGTGTTCCAAGCGGCTCGCCATCGCCCGGCCGGTCGGCGTTCTGGGAGACCTCGGCGGTGATGCCGTGCGTCGTTCTGCAAACGAATTGCGCGCACGTGGTTTTGCGGTATTCCCGCGTGCGCTGCCGGACGACATGTGCGACCGGCTGATGCAATTCACGCGCGATACGCCGGCGCTCGTGCGCCGGATGGACCACGAGGTCGCCGGAGCCGCGGCCCGCGTCGCCCTTTTCGACCCCGAGCATCCCCTGGCGGTTCGCTACGACTATCCGACGGAAGCGCTGCTCGGCAACCCCGATGTGCAGGCGCTGCTCTCCGACGCCTCGCTGCTCGCCCTGGCCCAGGAATACCTGGGCAGCCGTCCACGTGCAGACGTGCTGTCCATGTGGTGGCACACGGGTTTTCACACGCAGCCCGACAGCGAGGCGGCGCAGTTCTATCACTTCGACATGGACCGGATCAAGTGGCTCAAGATCTTCGTCTACCTCACCGATGTGGGCCCTGAAGACGGCCCGCATTCGTTCATCGAGGGATCGCACCGGAGCGGCGGGATTCCCGCGAGCATGCTCAGGCGCGGCTACGTCCGCCTGTCGGACGAAGAGGTGCTCGGGCACTACGGCGCGGCACGTCAGATCGAGTTCTCCGCGCCCCGCGGAACGGTCATCGTCGAAGACACGCGGGGGCTGCACAAGGGCAAGGCCGTCAGGGGCCGCTCGCGACTGGTGCTGCAACTCCAGTTCAGCAACTCCTTGTTCGGAGCGCAGTACGCCAAGGCGACGATGCGTGAGGTGCGCAACCCGTCGCTGGCCCAGGTCATGGCCCAGGCACCGGATGTCTATGCCGGCTACCGCTGACAAGCGCTTGCGCCAATGGCTGGTCACGGCGCGCTGGATGCTGCACGCGCCGCGCCGGCGCTGGCGTCGCGTCGCGCGCCACGGCGTGCTCCCGTTCTTCCACGTGCATCGGCACGCGGAGATCGAGGGCGACGGTCGGCTCGAGATCGCCGCTGGCGTGTGCATCGGCCGCTCTGCCCGTCTCGTGGTTGCCGATCGCAACCGGCTGAGCCTGGCCCGCGGTGTCTGGATCGGTGACGAGTGCGAGATCTTCGCCGGCCCCGAGGTGCGGATCGGGAGCCGCACCAGCCTGCAAAGCCGGAGCCAGATCCTGGGGCAGGTCTCCATCGGCTCGGGGTGCGTATGCGCGGCCAACATGTACGTGTCATCGGGCTCGCACCGTTTCGCTGACGAGCCTCACCTGCCGGTGCGCGTGCAGGATCGACGCGCTGCGACGCGTCCTGATGTCGCTACTTCACGGGCCGTCAGCATCGGAGACGACTGCTGGATCGGCATCAATGTCGTGATCCTGCCCGGTGTGGTGATCGGCCGCGGCTGCGTGGTCGGGGCGAACTCGGTCGTTCGGTCCGACGTCCCGCCCTATTCCGTCATCGCAGGCGCGCCTGCCAAGGTGCTGAAGTCCCGCTTGCGGTTTGCGCCGCCTTCACGAATCGAGGCTCGCGACGACCAGCACATCCCCTACTTCTACGCCGGGTTCCGACAATTGGGTGTGAGCGAAGATGCCGACGACGCCTGCCCGCGCGAACGCGGCGGCTGGGTCGCGGGCGAGCACTTCTGCCTCGCACTGGATGCTCGGCCCGGCGAAGTGATCGATCTGGAGATCGATGCGACGCGCGCGGGCACCCTTGAACACGGCGCCCTGCGCTTCGAAGTCACACCCGGTCGCAAGCGGCTCGCGATTCCCGCGGCTCCGGGCCGCTGGAACCTGCTGGATTTCAACTGGTCGCCCGGTACCGGCGAAGCAGCGCATGAAGACGCACTCGTCGTGCTGTGCGCCGCTGCGCAATCGCAGCGCACCGTCGCCACGACCCCATGAAAACGACCAGCCTGCTCGACGCGCTGCGGCGCCTGCCCCGATTCGTCGGCTACGTGATCCGTCACTTTCCGCTCGCGCGAGTCGCCCTGATGCTGTCGCTGGTGCTGCTGACGCTCGAATATGCGGTCTTCAGTCTGATGATCCCGATGTCCAGTGGCGTCACGCCCGGGAGCGGCGGCGGGACGGTGGTCAGCTTCTGGTCCGCCGTGGCATCACACCTGGGGCTACCGCCGGCCCAGGCGACCTGGTTGTGGCTGTTCCTGATCCTGTTCGCACTGCGCACGGTGCTGGGTCTGGTGCACGTGCTGCTGGCGAACTGGCTGGCGAAACAGGTCCACCGCCACCTGAGCGAGCGCACATTCCACCGCGTGCTGATCGACGAGCCGATGACACAGATCTACAAGCGCTCGATCGGCTACTACATCACGCTGGCAGGCGACGACACGTTCCGGGCCGGAACGATCATCAACACCGTCTCGCAGGCACTCGCCACGCTGATGTCGGCGCTTGCCGGCTTTGCCCTGCTCTACCTGTTTTCGCCGCTTGCCTTCTGGGCGACCGTGGCGTTTCTCGCGGCATGCGCGGTGCTCGTGGCCTTTGGTTTCCGCGCGCTGGTGCGCATCAACGCGCGCTCGATCGCGCTCTCGCGCGAGGCCAGCACCGCCTATGTCGAGGCGCTCAATGGACTGCGGTCGATCCGGTCGATGGGTTCCGAGGCCTTCTTCCTGCGCAGCTACGCGGCTCAGATCACGGGTTACGTGCGTCTGCTGTTCGAGATCGATGCGGTGAAGGCCGCCGTCAAGTTCATGCCGGCCGTGCTTGCCTTGTTGGTGGGCGTGTGGGTGGTGTGGCCGGGCACCGAGCGATCCGGCGCCATCACGGCGAGCTTTTTCGTCACGCTGACGGTACTGCTGGTGCGCCTATTCGTGGCGCTCGGAGCCACGATGAACCTGGTGTCCGTGCTGCTGATGGATGTGCGCGCTGCCACGGACATCGACGAACTGATCGGCGGCGAGTCCGCGGCACCGGACGCCACGACGTCCGCGCCGCGCCTGCGTCAGATCGAACTGCGACAGGTCGAATACGGCTACCGCCCCGAGCACAAGGTGCTGGACGGCCTGGACTTCACGTTCCGGGCAGGTCGAACGGTCGCGATCGTGGGCCCTTCCGGTTCCGGGAAATCAACGCTGGCGGACCTGCTGCTCGGTTTGATCCGCCCCGACCGCGGTGCCGTGCTGGTCGACGGCGCGACGGGCGGCGCGTCGCTGCTGCGGCGTCAGGTCATCCTCGTCGAGCAGCAGGCGCGCATCTTTTCCACCAGTGTGCGAGAGAACCTCCTGCTCGGCCAGGAACGAAGCGACGAGATCCTGTGGGAAGCCCTGCGCCTGGTCGATCTCGAAGGCCATGTGCGGGCGCTGCCGGGGGGACTGTCCGCGCCGTTCGAATATCAGGGCGCCAACCTGTCGGGTGGACAACGGCAGCGCTTGGGCATAGCGCGTGCGCTGGTGCGTGCACCGCAGGTCCTCATCCTCGACGAGGCGACCGGCGCGCTCGACGGTCGCACGCGCGACCTGGTGGTGGCCAACCTGCGCGCGTTCATGCGCGACGGCATCCTCGTCTTCATCACCCACGAGGATTCGCTCGCGGCGTCGGCCGACGTGGTGCTGTCGCTCGGGGCCGCAACGTCACAGACCGACAGCCCACCCGTCCATCAGGTCTCTGCATGAATTCATCCCCACCAGCGCCCATCGCGGCGTTTGCCTTCAACCGCCCTTCGCACCTGGCGCGTACGATCGAGGCGCTGAAGGCCTGTCCGGAAGCGCAACGCTCGCACCTGACGCTCTACTGCGACGGGGCGCGCGGTCCGCGTGATGAAGCGGCGGTGGCGGCAGTGCGGGGCTATGCTTCGACGATCGACGGCTTCGCCTCAGTCACCGTCGATGCGAGTGACAACAACCGCGGGCTGGCCGCCTCGATCATGCGCGGGGTGTCGGACCAGTTGAAGCACTCGGATCGCGTCATCGTGCTCGAGGACGATCTGGTCGTTTCGCCGCACTTCCTGCGCTACATGAATGACGGACTCGCGCGCTACGCCGCCGATCCACGCGTGGCGAGCATCCACGGCTACGTGTACCCCACCGGTGGCGCCTTGCCGGAGACGTTTTTCCTCGAGGGTGCCGACTGCTGGGGCTGGGGAACATGGGCTCGCGCGTGGAGCCATTTCGAGGCAGACGGATCGAAGCTGCTGGCCGAACTCGAACGGCGAAAGCTGACCCGGCGATTCGACTTCGACGGAAGCTTTCCGTACACGCAGATGCTCAGGGATCAAATTGCGGGACGCAACAACTCGTGGGCGATACGCTGGCACGCTGCGTGTTACCTGGAGGGACTTCTGACCTTGTATCCGGCCCGCAGCCTTGTTCGCAACATCGGCCACGATTCCAGCGGTACCCACTGCGGAACGACCGACGTTTTGGACGCGCACGTCACCGAAGATCGAATCACCGTAGGCCCCGTACCTGTAGAACCATCGGTGATCGCCCACCGGGCGTTTGCTCATTTTCTGGCGGGGCAACTGTCATGGAGGCAACGGGTGCGGATGATCCTGAGTCATGTGCTGAGGGGTGCGCGATGAGCCTCCACGAGCCACCAGCCGAAACTCGCAACCACAAAGCAACCCCACCTGACGAGAGTCCTTCGATGAATCACTTCAACGATGCACGCGTCCTCATCACCGGCGGCCTCGGCTTCGTCGGCTCAAATCTCGCGCGCCGACTGGTGGCGCTTGGCGCCAAGGTCACGCTGGCCGACAGCCTCATTCCGCTGTACGGCGGCAACCCGCAGAACATCGCAGACATTTCGGACCGTGTGACCGTGAACGTCTGCGACGTGCGCGACCGCTTCGCGATGGAGTACCTGGTCCAGGACACGGACTACCTGTTCAACCTCGCCGGTCAGACGAGCCACCTCGACTCCATGACGGATCCCCAGACCGACCTGGACATCAACGCGTCCGCACAGTTGTCGATTCTGGAGGCCTGCCGCAAGGCCAATCCGCGCGTTCGACTGGTGTTCGCCAGCACCCGCCAGCTCTACGGCCGGCCCGACTACCTGCCGGTCGACGAGAAGCACCCGATCCGGCCGGTCGACGTGAACGGCATCAACAAGCTCGCGGGCGAGGGGTATCACCTGCTCTACAGCAACGTCTATGGCATCCGCGCGAGCGTGCTTCGCCTGACCAACACCTACGGGCCGGGCATGCGTGTCAGGGATGCTCGTCAGACCTTCCTCGGCATCTGGGTTCGACAGTTGCTCGAGGGCCAGCCGATCAAGGTGTTTGGGGACGGCGAGCAGCTGCGTGACTTCAACTACGTCGATGATTGCGTCGATGCCCTGCTGCTTGCGGCGACCGAAGACGCCGCGATCGGCAGGGTCTACAACCTCGGCAGTGCCGAAGTGGTGTCACTCAAGCAGTTGGCCTCGATGATGATCGGCCTGGTCGACGGCGGTCACTTCGAGATCGTCGCCTTTCCGCCCGAACGGAAGGCGATCGACATCGGCGACTACTACAGCGATTTCGCGCTGATCCAGCGCGAGCTCGGTTGGGCCCCGCGCGTGGCGTTGGCCGCCGGCCTCGCGCGCACTGTCGACTACTACCGGCGCCACGCCGCGCATTATTGGGAAGCCCCGAAATGATCCTGATGAACGATTTCAAGGCCGAGCCTGCGGAATTGCGCGAGGCCATGGCTGTCGCCGCAGCGCGCGTGTTCGCCTCCGGCTGGTACGTTCTTGGCCAGGAGGTACAAGCCTTCGAGCGGCGCTGGGCGGAACGGTGCGGCACCCCACACTGCGTAGGCGTGGCGAACGGCATGGATGCGATCGAGCTCGCGTTGCGCGGGCTGGACGTCGGGCCCGGCGATGAGGTGATCACGACGCCGATGACTGCTTTCGCGACCGTGCTGGCCATCGTTCGTGCCGGCGCGGTACCGGTGCTGGCCGATATCGATCCGGACACCGCCCTGCTCGATCCCGACAGCGTGCGCCGCTGCCTGTCGCCACGCACGAGGGCCGTCCTATTGGTGCATCTTTACGGGCAGGTGCGCGACCTGCCGGATTGGGTGGATCTTTGCCGTGCTGCCGGTATCGAGCTGATCGAGGATTGTGCCCAGGCGCACCTGGCGCAATGGGACGGGCAAGTCGCCGGAAGCTTCGGTGTGGCCGGTGCCTACAGCTTCTACCCGACCAAGAATCTCGGCGCGATCGGTGACGGCGGAGCGCTGGTGACGCAGTCCGAGGCCCTGGCCCAAGGGGTGATGCGACTGCGCAACTACGGTCAGAGCGAGCGGTACGTGCACCCGGAGCTCGGCATGAACAGCAGGCTGGACGAGATCCAGGCGGCGTTGCTGAGTGCGCGGCTGCCTTGGCTGGATGCGTTCACCGAGCGCCGTCGCACCATCGCGGCGCGCTACCACGCAGGCATCGACAATCCGCGCGTGCGTTCGCTCGCCCCGGCTCGGCAACCGCTGTCGCACGTTCACCATTTGCACGTCGTGTGTTGCCAAGACCGTGCGGGGTTGGCGCGGCACCTCGGTGAGCACGGGATCCAGACGCACATCCATTACCCGCTGCCCGCGCACCGGCAAGCGCCGTTCGTTTCGGTGGGGCGCGATCCGCGCGGACTGCCCCACACCGAGGCACATGCCGCCGCTTGCCTTTCGCTCCCGTGCCACCCCCAGTTGGGCGACGATGAACTGGAGGCGGTCATCGCCGCCACCAACGCTTTCCGGTAATGGAGCACTTCGTCACGCTGTTCGACAGCCTGTTCCTGGCGCAGGGACTGGCGCTGAACGCCTCGCTGGCGCGCCATGTGCCCAGCTATACCTTGTGGGTCTTGTGCGTGGACGACGCGGCATTCGACGCGTTGGAGCGTCTGGCGCCGGCTCACGTTCGGCCCTTGCGCCTGAGCGCCTTGGAGACGCCGGAACTGCTGGCCGTCAAGCCGACGCGAACGCGCGGCGAGTACTGCTGGACCCTGACGCCATTCGCCCCACGCTTCGTGTTTGAAGCCGACCCCACGGTGAAGCGGGTGACCTACGTGGACGCGGATCTGTGGTTCCGGCGAGATCCCGAACCCCTGTTCGCCGAGTTGGAAGCGTCGGGCGCCGCGGTGCTGATAACGGATCACGGCTATGCGCCCGAATACGATCAGTCGGCTACCTCGGGTCAGTATTGCGTGCAGTTCATGACGTTCGTTCGCGGTGCGGGCGAGCCGGTGCGTCGATGGTGGGAAGACCGATGCATCGAGTGGTGCCACGCGCGCTTCGAAGATGGAAAATTCGGCGACCAGAAGTACCTCGACGATTGGCCGGTCCGCTTCAAGGGGCTGGTTCACGTGCTGCAGAGGCAGGAACTGGCGCAAGCGCCTTGGAACGCGACGCGATATCCTTACGGCCCGGCGGTGATCTACCATTTCCATGGGCTGCGGATACATCCGAAGCGTCGGTTCGACGCCGGGCCCATCTACTACCTTCCCCGTCCGGTGATCACGCATGTCTATAAGCCCTACGTGGCGGAGTTGCGCAATGCCATTAAGTCGCTGGAGTTGGTCGGCATCGAGGTGCGGCCACAAGCCCGGGCATTGGGGATCGTCGGCGCGCTGCGGCGCATTGCCAGCGGCATCTACAACCAATCCTGGCGCTTGCACCATCTGAACTCATGGAAGTTCTGAAGAGCGCCAAGGGTGTGGTGGCCACGCGCCGCTGCCACCCGTTCGACCGCATCGCGCATGCGGAGCGGCGCCACTGAATGCTCCAGTTCGTCGTCGTCTGGGCTGCTTGCCCGTTCCTGTTCGAGGGAAGCCGCCGGTCCCGACACCGGATCGCCATTCGCGCGCTTCTGATCCTGCTCATCGCGGCGGCATGCGCGTTTCAACCGATCGAGTCCAACTCCGACCGGGAAACCTACCAGGAGATCATCCGGGACATCGCTGCGTCGGATTGGTCCTTCGACGGGCTCATGGAGCCGGGCTTCTATCTTCTGACCAAGTTGCTCTCTTTCGTTGCCGGTGACGAGACGCTTCAATTCGCGGTGTATTTCGTCGTGGCCGTGCTGTCCATTTCGTTGAAGCTTCGGCTGTTCAGCAAGATCGGGGGCGCACTGGACTTCTACTTCCTGGTCTTCTTCGCCTACTTCTTCCTGCTTCAGGATGCCACCCAGATTCGCGCCGCGGTGGCCGTACCGCTGATCTATTTCGCCATCCTGGCATTTCTCGAACACCGACGCTGGGTCGCTATCGGCTGCGTGGTGCTTGCGTCCCTGTTCCATTACTCGGGGCTGTTGGCCTTTCTGATAATCCCGTTGCTCGACCGGCGTGGCGGGATGAAGTTCGCGCTCGTCGCGGCATCTCTGGCCTTGCTCGGCTTTGTCGCTGTCGTCAACCGTGACATCTACCTCGCGGGTTTTTCGGCCCTTTCGGGGGTCGTCGACCTCCAGAAGTTGCAGATCTACCTCGACCTGCTCGACCAGGGTGTCTTCGAACAGATCAATTTCCTCAATCGCCTCGCGCCGCATCTGGTGATGCTCCTGTCGCTTTTGCTGCTGCATCGCAGATGGCGAGACGACCCGACGATGCAGATCTTGCTGCAGACCTACGTGATAGGCATCCTGCTGTTCATCGTGCTCTCGCCGTTTCCCATCCTGGCCTACCGGATCAGCGACATCTTTCTTTTCGCCGGCATCTTGCTCGCTGGACGCTTGTCCTTGCACTTGCGCTCAAAGGGCGTATATCGAGCGTTTCTGATCCTGTATTCGGCAACGTTCCTGATCTATGCCATCGGCTATTCCGGAATTTTCATCGTCGATGCAAGCTAACGGGCGCTGCTGCGATCCAGCGCGGCGTGGGCCGTTGGTCACGGTCGTGACCGTGGTGTTCAACGACGTTGGCGCGATCGAGTCCACCATCGAGTCGGTACTGAATCAAACCTTTGCAGACAAGGAATATGTCGTTGTCGATGGCGCCTCCGACGACGGTACCCTCGAGATCGTCGGCCGCTACGCCGACCGCATCGACCTGATCGTCTCTGAGCGCGATCGCGGAATCTACGATGCCATGAACAAGGCTGTGGCGCGTGCCTCCGGCGAGTACATCCTGTTTATGAACAGTGGCGACTTCTTTGCCTCAGTCGACGCGTTGTCGGCTGCGGCAGGTTCGATTCAACGCGGGTCCGAGCAAATCGTTTTCGGAGCCTGGCTGCGCCGCGAGACTGACGGCCGGCAGAGGCGGTGCCTGCCGTCGCTCAGCGACGGCTTCTTCAATCACCAAGCCATCCTGTACAGCCGATCGATTCATTCCTGGCATGGGAACTACGTGTGCGTACCCGGTCTCAGCACGGCCGACTACCTGTACTTCGCGACGCTGCTGGCCAGCAAGGCTGTCGAGTGCAGGACCATCGACAGCGACCTCGCATCGATCGACGTCACGGGCACTTCGGCAGGACTTCAGACCTTCAGCCAGAAGCACGCGATCGACTACCTGTGCGGGCGGACAAGCCGGACGAAGCTGATGCTCATCCTCCTTCTGCATCCGCTGTACTCCCGACTCAAGCGGCTGGTGCGCAGGTGGTGAGCTCCGTGTCGGTCATCATGGCGGTCTACAACGGTCGGCGCTTCCTGCGCGAGCAGCTCGAGTCCGTGCTCGACGAACTCCTGCCCGGCGACGAGTTGCTGGTCATCGATGACGCATCGACCGATGGCTCGCTCGCGATGCTGGAGAGCGTCGACTCCCCCGCACTGCGCATCCATCGCAATCCATCAAACCTGGGCGTGCGCGCGAGCTTCGAGCGCGGCTTGCGACTGGCCGCCCACGACATCATCTTCCTCTGCGACCAGGACGACATCTGGCTGCCTGGCAAGAGAGCGGCGTTCGTCCAGGCCTTCGAGCGGGACGCCACCGTGCTCGCCGTGATCTCGGACGCCCAGGTGATCGATGCGGACGGGGTCGTGGTGGCACCTTCGTTCATGGCCACGCGCGGAGACTTCAGGGGCAGTATCGCGGCCACCGTCTGGCGCAACCGATACCTTGGCTGTGCGATGGCACTGCGCCGGTCGCTGCTGACGGCCGCCTTGCCCATCCCGTGCCGAGTCCCGATGCACGACATGTGGCTAGGCGCAATGGCGCGTATTCTCGGCCGCGTGGTCTACCTGCCAGTTCCCTACCTTCAATACCGCCGTCACGGCGGAAACGTGTCGCCCTCTCGACCGCAGTCGATGTCGACAATGCTTCGGTGGCGCGTGGCGCTGGTCCGAGCCGTGCTTGCGCGCACGCTGAGGCTGAAGCTTGGTCTGCATGCCCACATCGCGGCGAACAGCGCCGGACCGACATGAAGATCAGCATCATCACCGTGGCGTACAACAGCGCTGCGACGATCGCCGAGACTCTCGGCTCGGTCGCCGAGCAAACCCATGCCGACATCGAACACATCGTCGTCGATGGCTTGTCGCAGGATGCAACCCTCACCATCGTGCGCGATCACGGCGCGCGCGTCAGCCGGGTCATCACGGAACGCGACTCGGGCATCTACGACGCGATGAACAAGGGATTGCGCGTAGCCCGCGGCGACTTGGTGGGCTTCCTCAACGCAGACGACACGTTCGCCCATCGCGACGTGGTGGCGTCAATCGCCGCAGCTGCGCACCACCACCCCGCCGCCGCAGCTGTCTACGGTGACCTGGTCTACGTGAAGCAGGACCGTACGGACCAGGTGTTGAGGCATTGGTCCAGCGGCGAGTTCGACCCTGCTCGGCTGCGGTTCGGATGGATGCCGCCGCACCCGACCTTCTACGTGCGGTCGGACCGCCTGCCGAAGCTCGGCCCGTTCAACGATGCCATGCGCATCTCGGCCGACTACGACTTCATGCTCCGCTGTCTAAGCGCGCCCGGTGCCCGGGCCATCCACATACCGGACGTGCTGGTGCGCATGCGTGCCGGAGGAGCCAGCAATCGCTCGCTTGCTGCCCTGGTCAACAAGAGCCGCGAGGATCTCCGTGCGCTGCGCGAGAACCAGGTGGGAGGCTGGTTTTCGCTGATGTGCAAGAACGTGCGCAAGCTGCCGCAGTTTCTTTGAGGAACTGGAGAGAGGCGGTGGGGTGCCGCTTCCACCCTCTCCGCGCCAGCCCCGATAATCCCGAACCTCAGCCCGGCACCCCGTATGACATTCCTGACACTGAGTTTCTTCACTTCGCTGGTGATTACGCTGATGATCATCCGATCATCGGCGCAGCATGCGCATCGCTCCGCGGATCACGACGTCTCGGGTCCGCAGAAGTTTCATTCGAGGCCGGTGCCGCGGGTGGGAGGCACCGGCATTTTCGTCGCGCTGGTCGCGTGCGTGCTGACGGCGCAGTGGCTTCAACCCGCAGATGCCCCGACGCTGTGGCTTCTGTTGCTGTGCAGCCTGCCGGCGTTCCTGTCCGGAGTAGCCGAAGACCTGACGAAGTCGATGTCGCCGCGGCGCCGGTTGCTGTTCACAGCGTGCTCTGCCGGGCTCGCCGTGTGGTTGCTCGACGGCGTCGTTCGCCGAACCGATATTCCGGGCGTCGACTCGCTGATCACGATGACGCCGGTCGCAGTCGCCTTGACCGTGTTTGTCGTCACCGGAGTCGCCAACGCCATCAACATCATCGATGGCTTCAACGGACTCGCGTCGATGTGCGTATTGCTGATGGTCCTGGCCATCGCCTATGTCGCGTTTCAGGTTCAGGACACGTTTATCTTCACCGCCTCGCTCATCACGGCGGGTGCTGTCTTTGGCTTCTTCGTCTGGAATTTTCCAGCCGGGCTGATCTTTCTCGGAGATGGCGGGGCGTACCTGCTCGGCTTCCTTCTGGCGGAATTGAGCGTGCTGCTGATTCATCGCAATGCAATGGTGTCGCCCATCTTCGTCTTGCTGATCTGCGCCTACCCGATCTTCGAAACCATTTTCACGATGTACCGGCGCAAGGTCGTTCGGGGCGTTGCAACGGCCGCCCCGGATGGCATCCACCTGCACACGCTGATCCATCGTCGCCTGATCCGATGGACCCTGGCCGAGAACCGCGAACGTCGTCGACTGACGCGGCGCAACAGCATGACCTCGCCCTACCTCTGGCTGCTCTGTCTGAGCTCCGTGGTCCCGAGCCTGCTGTGGTGGAACAACACGGCCGTTCTGTCTTGCTTCCTGCTGCTGTTCGTGGTGACGTACATGTGGCTGTACCGATGCATCGTGCGCTTCAAGACGCCGCGCTGGCTGATCTTCCGCCGGCACCGCTGAGCGCCGTCACGACGCCGTGTATTCGGGGACGAAGCCCTGCAGCACCTTGCGCCGTTCCTCGACCGGAACGCTCGAGTCGGCGCTCGACAGCCAGCTCAGCAGGCGCGGCGCCCAGACCGCGTCCACCTGGGTCTGCAGTTGCGCGATCCGCAGCCGCGGATGCGCTGAGGGCAAGCTGGTGTCCGCGTCCGCCAGCAGTTCCTCGTAGAGCTTCTCGCCCGGCCGCAGCCCGCTGAAGACGATCCCGATCTCGCGCTCGCGGTGGCCCGAGAGCCGGATCAGGTCGCGCGCCAGATCGACGATCTTCACCGCCTCCCCCATGTCCAGCACGTAGACCTGCCCGGTCTCGGCGAGCACGGCCGCTTGCAGCACCAGCCGCGCCGCCTCGGGGATGGTCATGAAGAACCGCGTGATCTCCGGGTGCGTCACCGTCACCGGCCCGCCCTTGGCGATCTGCTCCTTGAACTTCGGGATCACGCTGCCGCTCGAGCCGAGCACGTTGCCGAAGCGCACCGCCGAGAAGATGGTTGCGTGCCCTTGCGTCGCCAGGTGCGACAGCACCATTTCGGCGGCGCGCTTGCTCGCGCCCATCACGTTGGTCGGGTTGACGGCCTTGTCGGTCGAGATGAGCACGAAGCGCTCGACGCCCGCCTCGGCGGCGGCGGTGGCAGCGTTCCAGGTGCCGAGCGTGTTGTTGCGCAGCGCCGCCCAGGCGTTCTCGTCTTCCATCAACGGCACGTGCTTGAAGGCCGCCGCGTGCAGGATGAGCTGCGGCCGCTGCGCCATGAAGGTGGCGCGCAGGTGCGGCAGGTCCTTCACGTCGCCCATCAGCCGCACCAGCGGCAGCTCGGGGTGCAACTCGCCGAGCTGCTGCTCGATCTGGTAGAGCGCGAACTCGCTCAGCTCGTAGAGCACCAGCCTGGCCGGTCGGTAGCGCGCCACTTGCCGACACAGCTCCGAGCCGATCGAACCGCCGGCGCCGGTCACAAGCACGGTCTTGCCGGCGATCAAGCCGGCGATGCCGGGCTCGTCGAGCTCCACCGGCTCGCGCCCCAGCAGGTCCTCGGGCTCGATCGCGCGCACGCGTTCGACGCGCGCGCTGTCGTCCTGCAACTCGCTGGCCGACGGCACGGTGAGCACCGGCCGTTCGGTGGCGGCGGCCAGCGCGATTGCGCGGCGGCGCTTCGCGACGGAGGTGCCGGGCATCGCGACGATCACGTGCGTGACCTCTGGCAGCACGGGCAGCGTCGCGAGATCGTCGAGCGTGCCCAGCACCGCCACGCCGCCGATGCGCGCGTCGCGCTTGGCGGGGTCGTCGTCGAGCAGCCCGAGCACGATCCAGCCTTGCTGGTGGATGCTCGCCAGCAGCAGCTTGGCGGCCTCGCCGGCGCCGAGCACGATCGCGCGGCGCACTTCCGTCTCGCTGCCGGTGATGCGCGAGCGCGCGTGCTCGTACAGCATGCGGTAGCCGACGCGCACCATGCACAGGCCGATCAGGGTGACGAAGGGATGCAGCGCCAGCACGGCCCGCGGCACCTGCGAGAGCCCGGAGAGCATCACGGCTGCAGCACACAGCACCCCGCTGCCCAGGCAGGCCAGCGTCAGCCGCTGCACCTCGCCGAAGCCCGAAAAGCGCCACATGCCGCGCGGGATGCCGCCGAGGACGAACACGCTCAGGTAGCCCGCGATCACGCTGAGCATCACCCACAGGTCGTAGTCGGGCCGCGCGTCCCACCAGCGCTCGAAGCCGAGCCGGAACAGGTAGGTCGCGTTCCAGCACAGCGCAATCACCAGCCCGTCGATCAGCAGCGAGAGCGGCCAGCGGTGCACCCGCACCCGCGCCAGCAGGTGGTCGAGCCGGTGCCAGATCGACGGCTGCGCGCTCATCGCGTGCACAGCGCCCGCAGCGTCGCGCCGATCAGGCGCAGGTCGCCGAGCATCGAGCGCTGCTCGACGTACGCGGCCGCGAAGCGCAGCTTGGCCGGCATCACCTGCTCGACGTAGGCGCGCTCCGGGTCGCTGGCCGCGGCGAGCAGCGCGCTTTCGTCGCGGTATTCGATCGACGCCGGGTCGGTGATGCCGGGCCGCACCGAGAGCACCTTGTCGCGCAGCGCCGGCGGGTACATCGCCACGTAGCGCGGCACCTCGGGGCGCGGGCCGACCAGGCTCATCGTGCCGGCGAACACGTCGATCAGCTGCGGCAGTTCGTCGAGCTTGTGGCGGCGCAGGAAGCGCCCGGCCCGGGTGATGCGCGGATCGGCGCCTACGGTGATCTGCGGGCCGAGCGCGGGCGCGTCCTCGCGCATCGTGCGGAACTTGTGGATGCGGAACGGCGCGCCGAAACGCCCGACCCGCTGCTGGCGGAAGAACACCGGCCCGCGCGAATCGAGCCTGATCCACAGCGCGATGCCGAGCAGTAGCGGCGCCAGCAGCACCAGCCCGGCGCCGGCACAGAGCAGGTCGAACAGGCGCTTGGCCATCGGCAGGATCACGCGAGCGCGCGGCGCACGGCGTCGGCCACGCGGCGCACGTCGCCGTCAGTCATGCGCGTGTAGATCGGCAGACTCACCATGCGCTCGTAGGCGCGCTGGCTGTGCGGGAACGACGCTGCCCGCAGCGCATAACGGTCGCGCCAATAGGGTTGCAGGTGCAGCGGGATGTAGTGGACGCTGCAGCCGATGCCTGCCGCGAACAGCTGCTCGATCAGCGCATCGCGATCGATCTCGGCCGCATCCGCCAGGCGCAGCGGGTACAGGTGCCACGCATGCAGCTCGCCGGCCGGCGCATCGGGCGGCACGATCAACGGCAGGTCGGCGAAGGCCGTGTGATACGCCTGCGCGATTTCTGCGCGGCGCGCATGGAACGCCCGCGCCCGCTTCAGCTGGTGAATCCCCATCGCGGCCGCGATATCGGTCAGGTTGTACTTGAACCCCGGCGCCACGATCTCGTAATACCAGCTCGGCACCTTGGCAGTGAAGCGGTCGAACGCGTCGCGGCTCATGCCGTGCAGGCGCATGGTGCGGATGCGCTTCGCGAGATCGGCGTCGCGCGTCACGACCATGCCGCCTTCGCCCGTGGTGATGGTCTTGTTGGCGTAGAAGCTGAACACGGTCGCATCCGACCCTAGCGTGCCGACGAGCGCACCGCCGCTCGTGGTGGGCAGCGCGTGCGCAGCGTCCTCGACGACCTTCAGGCCGTGGCGTTGCGCGATGCCGAGCAGCGCGGGCATGTCCGCCGCGAGGCCGCCGTAATGCACCGGCATGATCGCCCTGGTGCGCGACGTGATCGCCGCCTCGACCAGGCGCGGATCGATGCACAGCGTGGCGGGATCGATGTCCACCAGCACCACGTCGGCACCCAGATAGCGCACGACCTCGGCGGTCGCGGTGAAGGTGTGCGTGGTCGTGATGACCTCGTCGCCCGGGCCGATGCCGAGCGCCTCGAGCGCGAGGTGCAGGCCCGCGGTCGCGGAGTTGACGGCCATGCAGTGCAGCGCCGGGTCGCCGAGGAAGGCGCCGAAGTCTTCTTCGAAGCGCTTCGCCTTCGGCCCGGTCGTGACCCAGCCGGAACGCAGCGTGTCGACGACTTCGGCGATCTCGTCGTCGCCGATTTCGGGCAGCGCGAAGGGCAGGAAGGGCAGCGGTTCGGACATGGTCAGCGGGGTTTGGCGATCCACGCGAGCACGTGGGTGCGCAGTGGTGGCAGCAGGTTGAACAGAGTGTAGAGGTCCGGATGAACGCGCGTCACCGCGCGCGCAATCGGCGGCGCGAGCGTGATGCGGCGGGCCTGCACCTCGCCGTGCGGGAACAGCGCACGCACGCGCGCCAGCGGCACGCCGCGCACGTCGGGGTTGCGCGGGTTGTCGACGGTGAAGTCGTACCAGAGCACGCCGCCGCCCGGCTTGGTCCAGCGCCACATCGCATCGGCCAGGCGCTGCTGGAAGGCATCGTCGAGCAGCGAGGAGAAGACCGTGGAGACGAACACCGCATCCTGCGAACCGGCCGGCAGATCGAGCAGCAGCGCGTCGCCGGCATGCAGCGCGACCGCGGCGGGCAGCACGCGCCGCGCCTGCGCGTGGCGCTCGGGCAGCAACTCGGCGCCGCACAGGTGCTCCGGCGCGAAACCCAGGCGCAGCAGTTCCAGCAGGTTGGCGCCGCCGCCGCAGCCGACCTCCAACAGACGCTTGCTCGCCAGGTCGGTCCATCCGAGCCGCGCGAGCAGCGCGAGCAGCGCCCGCTGGCGCTCGTGCAGCGTCTGCCAGACATCGGGCTTCAGCAGGCTGTAGCGATCGCTCGCGGCGCGACGTGCATAGCGCTCGGCCACGGCGTCGGGCTCGTGCTCGGGGTCGAGTTCGCCATTCATGGGCGCGCCACCGCGTCGATGAAGCGTTGCGCCAGCACGCCGTAGCTGTGGTGCGCGGTGACGAATGCGCGGCCGCGCGCGCCCATCGCGGCGCGCTCGGCGGGCGTGCGGCCGGCCAGCGTGAGCAGGCCGTCGGCCACCGCCGCGGCCGACTCGGCCGCCACCGTCAGCCCGCAACCGGCCTCGGCCACCGGGTCGTTGCCCGCCTCGACCGAATGCAACACCGCACGGCCGGCCATCATGTAGTCCATCAGCTTGTTGGGCGCGATGCCGAAGCGGTAGATCGGCACCCGCTGCCAGCCGATGTAGGCGATGTCGAACGTGGCCAGCAGCGCCGGGATCTGCGCCTTCGGGACTGGCGGCAGCATCAGCACGTGGGTCAACGCCTCGTCGCGCACGCGTTGCGCGAGCCGGGACTTCTCGTGGCCGTCGCCGACGAGCACGAAGCTCAGTGCGCTGTTCTTCAGACGCGCGGCGGCGTCGAGCAGCACGTCGAGCGCGTTCGGAAGGCCGTGCGATCCGGCATAGCCGACGATCGTGCGCCCGGCCGCCTTCAATTGAGCGAGCGTCGCTGCGAGCTCGGGCGCGAGCGGCGCCGGTTCGCCCTGCCACTCGTCGAGCACGACGCCGTTCGGCACGATGTGCAGCTTGCGCAGGTCCAGGCCGTGCGCCTTCATGTGCGCGGCGACCTTGGGCAACATCGAGACGACGACGTCGGCGTGGCGGTAGGCATCGTTCTCGGCCTTCTGGCACATCAGGATGAACGGGTGGCGCGGCGACATGCCCGAGAGCTCGATCGGCGACGCCGGCCACAGGTCGTGGACCTCGTACACGAGCTTGGCGCGCGCCAGCCGGGCGATGCGCCGCGCCACCCAGATGTCCATCGGGTAGGTGCTGGAGGCGATCACCACGTCGGGCCGGAACCCGACCACCAGCGTCTTCGACTCGCGCCACAGCCGGCTCAGGAAGGCCCAGATGTTCTTCACGCGCCCGACGCCGTTGCCCGCGTACGCCGGCGCGGGCAGCCAGCGGTACGTGATGCCGTCGATCGTCTCGTCACGGGCACCGCCGTCGTCCGGCATGGCCGGCTGCCGGCTGCGCACGTGCGAGTACGCCGCGGCGACGATCTGCACGCGGTGCCCGGCGCGCACCCATTCGCGCGCGAGGTAGTACGGCCGGTACTCCATGCCGTCGCGCGGCGAGCCGGCGTAGTGGTTGATCAGCAGGATGTTCATCGGCGCGCGCCCTGCGCGATCGTGCGCTCGCAGCAGCGCTCCATCAGGTCGACGCAATGCGCCCAGGCGTAGGCGCGCGTCACATGCGCGCGGCCGGCGCGGCCCAGGCGCTCGCGCAACGGCGCGTCCTGCACGAGCCGCAGCAGCGCGGACTGAAGCGCGGGCACGTCGTCGCGCGGCACGACCAGGCCCGTCTCCCCATCGCGCACGACCTCGGGCAGCCCGCCCGCATCGCTGACGACGACCGGCAGCGCGCACGCGCTCGCCTCGATCACCGCGACGCCGAAGCTCTCGCTGTCGAACCGGCTCGGCGCGGCATAGATGTCAAGGCGGTTGAGCCAGCGCGGCACGTCGGCGTGCGGCACGGCGCCAGCGAACTCGGTACGTTCGGCAATACCCAGCTCGCGCGCCAGCGCTTCGAGTTCGGCGCGCTGTGGTCCGTCGCCGACGATCAGCAGCCGGCACGCTGGAGGCAGCCCGGCGAACGCGCGCAGCAGCAGGTCGACGCCGTACTTCGGGGCCAGCGTCTTGACGATGCCGAGCGTCAGCGGCAGGTCGTCCGGGCGCGGCGCGGGCGCGAAGCGCTCGAGGTCGACCCCGAATGGCGTGACCGCGATTTCGTCGATGTCCGGCACGAGTCGCCGCACCTGCCGCGCCATCGCTTCGCTGGTCGACGCGACCGCGGTCGCGCGGCGCAAATTGCGACGGATCAACCGGCCCTTGAGCGCACTCTCGTACGGAAAGTCGTAGACATCGCTGCCCCACACCGACAGCAGCAGCGGCCCGACGCCACACAGCGCCGCCGTCGTGCCGTAGCCGCTCGCGTAATGCGCGTTGACGAGTTCAGGCCGCCAGCGCCGCAGCACCGAGCGCGCGCGCCAGGCATTCGTGAAATAACCGATCGACCCGCGATGCGGCAGCACGAAGGCCTCGGCGGCGCTCGGCAGCAGGGTGGGGTCGCACGCATGCTGCGTGACCACCGCGACCGCATGGCCGCGCCCGACCAGCGCATGCGCCCAGCGCTGCAGATGGATCGAGTTGGCCGGGCCGAGCAGCGCGATGCGCATCATGCGGGGCGCTCCGCCGCATCACCGCGCGAGGACGCGACGAACACCGCCGCCGCCGCCCAGGCGCCGATCGCCCACACCGCGCAGACCGACATCAACGATGCCGCATCGAGCGCGGCCCAGCCGATCGCGAGCACGGCCCAGCGCGCGGCTTCGGCGCGCACCGCGATCCACGGTCGGCCGCTCGCGCTGGCCTGCACGGTCAGCACCCGTGACGCCGCCTCGGCCGCGCCGCCCGCGAGCAGCACGGCGAGCGCGCTCGTCGTGCCGGCATATGCCACGCCGAGACCCAGGTCGGGCCACATGCCCGCGGCCAGCCCCATCAGCGCGGCGGCGACCAGCAGCGTGGCGAACACGACGCCCGCGACCCGCCGCGACGCCGCCGCGCCCGGCCGCTCCATCCAGCGCCGCAGCAGCAGCGGCGCGGCGTAGCTGATCGGCGTCAGCGGCACCTGAACCAGCGTCATCGCCATGGTGAAGCGGCCGAGCGCGACCGCGCCCTGCGCGGCCTCGACCCAGCGCTGCACCAGCAGGATCGCCGCGGTCGCGAGCGCCGCGGTGAGCCAGGCCGCCAAGCCGTAGTGGGCGAGCGCGCGCCAGGTGACGGTCGAGGCGACGGGCGCGTCGTCGCGCGTGCTGCGCAGGCGCCATGCGGCAATCGACGCCGCCCCCGCGTAAGCGACCGCGAACAGAGGCAGCCATTGCGAGGCCTCGGCCGTGCCTCGCGCCAGCACGTGCAGCACGCCGGCCAGCACCAGCAGCTGCGGCAATGCCGTCAACAGGTTGAACCACGCGGTCGGCTGGCGCACCAGCAGCAGCGCGCGCAACTGGCCGTGCGCGACCGCCGCCGCGACCGCGCCGCCCATCAACAGCAGCGCCACACCGTTCTCGCGCTGCCAGGCGGCACACAGCGCACCGATCGGCAGCGCGACCAACGTGCAGCCGAGCGCCCAGCGCAACGCGCTGCGCCCGCTCATCGCGCCGGACTTGACGAAGAAGAACAGCGCCTGCGGCAGGCCGAACATCGCGAACGCGGCGACGAACTCGACCTCGGCCTTGACGCGGCTGAAGCCGCCCTGCACTTCCGGCCCGAGCCGCGCGCCGAGCAGCAGCGTCGCGAGCAGCACCGCGGCCGCCCCCGCGCCCTGCAGGCCGAACGAGACCAGCAGCTGCCGCTTCAGGCTCACCGGGCGCCCCGGCGGCGCGCCGCGGCGAACAGGTTGGAGGCGAACAGGCGCCGGCCGAACGCGGGCACGGCGGCGGCCGTCGCGTAGACCAGTTGCTTGGCCCAGCGCACCGGCAAGGAGCCCGCATGCGCGACGCCGAGGCGCTCGCGCCGCAGTGCGCGGCGCGCGGCATCGGCGGGCGTCTCGTGGACCCAGACCTGCGCGTGGTTCAGCACCTCCAGGCCCGCCCGCTCGAACAGTGCCAGGCCGTCGGCGAGCGAATAGCGCCGCAGGTGGCCCGAAACATCGTCCGGCCCGTAGGCGCGACGGTCGTTGAGCCAGTTGTCCTCGAGCGGCAGGTTGACGAGCACCAGCTCGCCGAGTTGCGCGGCGTCGCGCAGGAACGCGGCGTCGTCGGGCACGTGCTCGAGCACGTCGCTGAGCACGACCGCATCGAAGCCCGCGAGGCCGGCGCCGCGAAAGTCGCCGCAATGGAACTCGACCTGCGGGAAGCGCGCGCGCGCCGCGGCGATGTTGGCGGCCGAGATGTCGAGCCCGACGCGTTGCGCGGCCGGGAACGCCGCGACCAGCTCGCCGGTCGCGCAGCCGATCTCGAGGACGCGCTGCAGATCGCCTCCCGCCGGCAGCACGCTCATCAGGCCGGGCAGCTTGAACAGGCGCACCTCGATGTCGATCTGCGCCTGCTCGATCGAGCCGGCGGCGCGGCGGGCCACGTACTCCGGGTGCTCGTCGTACAGCGCCGCGAAATCCACCGGCGCGGCCGGCGCGGGCTCGTGCCCGGGGCCGACGCTCATCAGCTCACGGCCGCGCGCAGCGCCGCGACGACGCGGTCCTGCTGCGCGTGCGTCAGGTCCGCGCTCATCGGCAGGCTCATCACGCGCGCCGCGGCGGCGATGCTGTGCGGCAGGGCGTCCGGCGACGCGTAACGCGCGTACGCGGCCTGGTGATGCACCGGCTTCGGGTAGTGCACGGCGGTCGGGATGCCATGCGCCTTCAGGGCCGCCTGAACCGCGGCGCGGTCATCCACGAACACCGTGTACTGCGCCCACACGCAGTCGCGGTCGGGGCGCACGGCAAGCAAGTCGACGCCCGGCACATCGGCCAGCAGCGCGCGGTAGCGCTCGCCGAGCGCGAGGCGCTGCGCGATCTCCCACTCGAAGCGCTCCAGCTTCGCGAGCACGACCGCGCACTGCAGCGTGTCCATGCGCCCGCCGACGCCCACGCGGGTGTGGGTGTAGCGCGCGCTCTGCCCGTGCACGCGGATCTCGCGCGCCGCCTGCGCGAGCGCATCGTCGTCGGTGAACAGCGCGCCGCCATCGCCATAGCAGCCGAGCGGCTTGCTCGGAAAGAAGCTGGTGCAGCCGATCGTGCTGACGTTGCAACTTTTGCGGCCGCGGTAGGTGGCGCCGAAGCTCTGCGCCGCGTCCTCGATCACCGCGAGGCCATGGCGCGCGGCGATCGCGTTGATCGCGTCCATGTCGGCGCATTGGCCGTAGAGGCTGACCGGCATGATCGCCCGGGTGCGCGGCGTGATCTTCGCTTCGATCCGCGCCGCATCGATGTTGCACGTGTCCGGCTCGATGTCCGCAAACACCGGAACGCCGCCGAGCAGCACGATCATCTCGGCCGTCGCCGCGAAGGTGAACGGCGTCGTGACGACCTCGTCGCCGGGCTGCAGGTCGAGCGCCATCAGCGCGATCAGCAGCGCCTCGGTGCCGCTGGCGACCGTCACGCAATGCCTGGCGCCGGTGTACGCGGCGAGCTGGGATTCGAGCTCGGCGACCTCGGGCCCCATGATGTACTGGCCGTGGTCGAGCACGCGCTGCATGCGCTCGGCGATCGAGCCTTTCAGCGCCGCGTACTGGCTCTTCAGGTCGATGAAGTCCAGCGGCGCCGTCATGCCCGCGCCTCGTCCGCCAGCCTGCAGGCGCCGTCGAGCAGCACATAACGCTCGCCGGTGGCCGGGCACACCGCCGCACCATCGGCGAAGGTGAGCCGCTCGCCATGCCGGCTGATCCACCCGATGCGCTTCGCGGGCACGCCGACGACGAGCGCGAAATCGGCCACGTCGCGGCTCACCACCGCGCCGGCGCCGACGAACGCATGGCGGCCGATCGTCGTGCCGCAGACGACCGTGCAATTCGCGCCCAGCGTCGCGCCGCGCTTCACCAGCGTCGGGCGGTATTCGTTCTTGCGCGGCACCGCCGAGCGCGGGTTGTGCACGTTGGTGAACACCATGCTCGGGCCGCAGAACACGTCGTCCTCGAGCGTGACCGCGTCATAGACCGAGACGTTGTTCTGGATCTTCACGTTGGCGCCGATCGTCACGTCGTTGGCGACGAACACGCCCTGCCCCAGCGAACAACCGGCGCCGATGCGCGCCCCGGCGCACACATGCGCGAAGTGCCAGACCTGCGTGCCGGCGCCGAGCTGCGCGCCGTCGTCGACGATCGCGGACGGGTGGATGGTCGCCGTCATCAGAACACCAGCGGCAAGCCGACCCGCACGCCGTCGCGCGCGGAGCGGTAGCCGGCGATCAGCACTTCGAGCGAGCGCAGGCCCTCGTAGCCGTCGACCGCCGCATCGGCCTCGCCGCGCAACGTGTCGATCACGTTGGCGTAGTACAGCGGATGCCCGGGGCCGTAGACGCTCTCGACGCCATAGCTCGCGCTCGCGACCTTCGCGTCGTCGTCGTGCGGCGCATCGAACTCCCAGTGCTCGATCTTGTTGACCGCCACGCCGCCGACGCGCACCGTGCCGCGCTCGCCGAGCAGCGTGATGCTGCCCTCGAAGTTCTTGTTGTGCGTCAGCATCGTCACGTTGACCGAGGCGAGCGCGCCGCTGCGCAGGCGAAGGCTCATCACGCCGGTGTCCTCGGCCTCGATGTTCCGCGCCAGCGTCGCGGTATAGGCGTGGACGTTGTCGACGGGGCCGACCAGCCAGTCGACCATGTCGACGTAGTGGCTCGCCTGGTTCATGAAGGCACCGCCGTCCATGTCCCAGCGGCCGCGCCATGGCGCGGCGTCGTAGTAGGCCTGCGGGCGGGTCCAGAAGACGTTGACGTTGACCATCGCCAGCCGGCCGAAGCGGCCCGCGTCGACCGCGCGCTTGACGAGCTGCAGCGTCGCGTTGAGCCGGTTCTGCTTGACGACGAACAACTTGACGCCGCCGTCGCGGCAGGCGCGCACCATCGCCACGCCCTCGTCCCACTTGGTCGCCATCGGCTTCTCGCTCATCACGTGGCGGCCGGCCTGCGCGACCTTGACCGCCTGGCGCGAATGCAGGCCGCTCGGCGTGGCGAGCACGACGATGTCGGCGTCGGAGCCGGCCAGCAGCGCGTCGAGCGAATCGAAGCCGGCGGCGCCGGTCGTCGCGACGGCCGCGGCCAGGCGGTCAGGGTGGTTGTCGCACACCGCCACCAGCTCGGCGCGCGCGGCGTGCTGCTTCAAAGCGGCGAAATGACTCTGCGCGATGCGCCCGCAACCGACGAGGGCGAACCTAAGCTTGCGGTCCAGGATCACGGCGGGTGTGGGCATGAGAGGCGATGCGGCGCCCCGAGCGGGGCAAACGCGCGATTTTAGAGGCGCGCCCGGCGTGGCGACGCCGCCCCTCTAAAATCGCGGCCTCACCGAAAGCCCCCCAATGTCCGACGAAAACCAGCTGATCACCGAACGCCGCGAGAAGCTGGCGGCCATCCGCCAGCAAGGCATCGCGTTCCCGAACGACTTCAAGCCGAAGCACCACGCCGCCGAACTGCTGCGCCAGCACGGTGACCAGGAGAACGAGGAACTCGAGCCGCTGAACATCAAGGTGATCGTCGCCGGCCGGTTGATGCTCAAGCGGGTGATGGGCAAGGCCAGCTTCGGCACGCTGCAGGACGGCACCGGCCAGATCCAGCTGTTCGTGACCCGCGATGCGCTCGGCGAGGAGGCTTACGCGCGCTTCAAGCACTGGGACCTGGGCGACATCCTCGGCGCCGAAGGCACCCTCTTCAAGACCAAGACCGGCGAACTCTCGGTGCGCGTCAGCGCGCTGCGGCTGCTGACCAAGAGCCTGCGCCCGCTGCCCGACAAGTTCCACGGCATGGCCGACCAGGAGCAGAAGTACCGCCAGCGCTATGTCGACCTGATCACCGACGGCGACGCCCGCGCCCGTTTCGCGGCGCGCAGCAAGACGCTGTCGTCGATCCGCCAGTTCATGGTCGAGCACCACTTCATGGAAGTGGAGACGCCGATGCTGCACCCGATCCCGGGCGGCGCGAACGCCAAGCCCTTCGTCACGCACCACAACGCGCTCGACCAGCAGATGTTCCTGCGCATCGCGCCCGAGCTGTACCTGAAGCGGCTGATCGTCGGCGGCTTCGAGCGCGTGTTCGAGATCAACCGGAGCTTCCGCAACGAGGGCGTGTCGGTGCGGCACAACCCCGAGTTCACGATGATGGAGTTCTACGCGGCCTACTGGAACCACCACGACCTGATGGACTTCACCGAGGAGGTGCTGCGCCACGCCGCGCGGGT
>JAZKIO010000097.1:0-23733 GCA_040384825.1 Pseudomonadota bacterium | reverse complement strand
CCGAGCGCGCGTGGCGCGCGGTGCTGATGTGGCGCACCTCGTGGCTCTCGCGCGAGGTGATCGTGCTGCCCGCGTTCATCGGCGTCGTCGCGCTGTGGTGGCTGGCGCTGCGCGCGGGCACGAGCACGCCGTTGCTGCCGGTCGCGGCCATCGTGCTCGCTGCGCTGCTCTGGTACTGCACGGCGATGATCTACGCCTGCCTGCGCTTCATCCAGGAGTGGGCGCAGCCGCTGACGCTGGTGAACTTCACGCTGATCGGGCTGTCGTCCGGCCTCGTGCTGACCAGCGCGCTCGCGGCGTTCGCGGGCGAGGGCGCGCTGCTGCAGGTGACCGGGCCGGCCGCGCTGGTCGTCACGCTGATCGCGTGGGCCACCCGCATGCTCGCGCTGCGCCACAACGCGACACTGAAGCACAAGTCGACGCTGCAATCGGCCACCGGCATCGACGCCTCGCGGCTGGTGCAGAAGTCGATGGGCATGTCCGCCGGCGCGTTCAACACCCGCGAGTTCTTCCACGGCCGAACGCTGGCGGTGCTGAAGAGCGTGCGCCTGGGCTTCATCGTGCTGTGCTTCGCGCTGCCGGCGCTGTTCGCGCTGCTGGCGCTCGGCACGGGCTCGCCGTGGCCCTGGGCGCTGGCGCTGCTGTGCCAGGTGCCGGGGCTGGTCGCGGAGCGTTGGTTCTTCTTCGCGCAGGCGAAGCATCCGCAGAACCTGTACTACCAGGTGGTGTCCTGACCGTCCGACGACGAGCAGCGGCTCAAGTTGCGGCGGCGATCCATCGGTCGGCGTCGATGCGGTAGGTCAGAAGTTCCTTCCCGTACCACCGCTGCACGCCGATCTCCCGCATGCCGAGGCGCTTCATCACGTTGGCCGACGCGGTGTTGGCAGGGTCGCACACGGACAGGAGTTCCGGCGCGTCCAGCGTCTTGAACGCGAAGTCCCCCATCGCCCGCGCCGCCTCCACCGCGAGGCCGCGCCCCCAGCGTTCGCGCCGCAGCCGCCATCCGATCTCCAGCGGACACGTCGGGTCCGGCAGCGCGGTTCCTTCGCGCCGGAGGTTCTGGATCGCGCCCGCGCCGACGAGCTGCTGCGTCTCGTGCTCCACGAAGGCCCACCACGAGTAGCCGAACTCCGCCCAGCGCTGCCGGACGCGCTCGATGATGGCGCGGGTCTCGTCGATCGTCTCGGGCCGACCCGCCGCGAGGTGGCGCATCACCTCGGGATCGGCATTCATCTCGTTCAGGCCGGCCAGATGGCCAGGCTCCAGAGGCTCCAGGCGGAGCCGACTCGTGGTCAGCGTGGTCGTCATGGCACCGGCGCGCGGCCCAGCGCCACCTCGTAGAGCGCTGCGACCAAGTCGGTCTGCGTCACCATGCCGACCAGCCGGCGCTGGTCGTCGACGATCGGCACATGGTGGTGGCCGACGTCGGCCATCAGTGGCACCAGGTCGACCACGGGCGTGCTCTCGGCCGCGGTGCGGGCCGGCGCCGTCATGATCTGGCCGACGACCTCGTGCTTCGTGGAATGGGTGTTCGGCGTGCGCTGCAGGAACGCGCGCAGGCGTCGCGCGATGTCGGGCTGCTCGGTCAGTCCGGCGTGGCGCAGGAAGTCGGCGCGGGTCACGATGCCGATGACGTGGCGCGGCCTGTTGACGACCGGCAAGGCCTGCACGGCGTGCGCTTGCATCAAGGCCCACGCCTCGGCGAGTTCCGTGCCGAACTCGACCGCGAGCACGTCCTTCGACATGATCTCGCGGCACAGCGTCGCGCCGAAGCGGCGCTGGAAGGCCAGCTGTTCGGTGCGGTGGAACAGCGCCTCGAGGTCGTCGACGCTGATGTCCAGCACCTGGTCGTACTCCTTCAGCGCAGCCTGCAGGTCGGCGGGGCTGAAGCCGAGCCGCGCGGTCGGCAGCGCGTCGGCCGTGCGGTGCGGGTGCGGCGCCTCGGCGCGCTGGTCGTGCGGGTAGCGTCGGCCGGTCAGGTTGTTGTAGACCAGCGCCGCGGCCAGCAGCAGCACGCTGTCGAGCGCGACCGGCACCAGCGCGAACATGAACCCGGTGTCGTGGATCGCCGTTCCGCCGAGCACCGCCGTCAACGCGACCGCGCCGCTCGGCGGGTGCAGGCAGCGCAGCGCGAACATCGCGCCGATCGCGAAGAAGATCGCCGCGGCCGCCGCTGCGACCGGCGGGCCGATCCACTGCGCGCAGGCGACGCCGATCAGCGCCGAGACCACGTTGCCGCCGACGATCGACCAGGGCTGCGCGAGCGGGCTGGCGGGCACGCCGAACAGCAGCACGGCCGATGCGCCCATCGGCGCGATCAGCCAGAGCGCGGCGTTCGCCGACCCCAGCAGCGCGGCGCTCACCAGCCCCGTCAACGCGATGCCGAGCAGCGCGCCGCCGCCGGCGCGCAGGCGCTCGCGCTGGCTGACCGAGGCGCGCGGGGGCAGCAGGCTGCGCAGCCACGCGATCTGCGTCACCGGCATTTCAACCCTCGTGGTTCAGGCGCAGCCCCGGCACCGGCCAGTCCTCGATCGCGATCAGCCGGCCGCTGCCGGACAGCGTGACGTAGGCGGTTCGCATGTCCGGCCCGCCGAAGCAGAGGTTGGTGACGAAGCGGTCGGGCAGCGGCACGTGGCTGTGGTGCCGGCCGTCGGCCGAGACGATGCTGATGCCGCCGTGCATCAGCGTCGCGACGCACAGGTTGCCGAATGCGTCGACCGCCATCGAGTCGAAGCGCTGCCAGTGGTCGCCCGGCGACGCGCACAGCATCGTCGCGCCTTGCGGCGAGGGCCAGGTGTCCTTGCGCACGCGGCCGGGCGCGGTGATGTCGAACGACCAGACGCGCGCGCCTTCGGTCTCGGCGTAGTAGAGCGTGTTGCCGTCGGGCGAGAGCGCGATGCCGTTCGGCGTCATCACCGGTCGCGCGATCACGCTGACCGCGCTGCCGTCGGGCTGGCCGTAGAACACGCCGCCGCGGTCGAGCTCGGTCTCGCGCACCTTGCCCAGATCGGTGAAGTAGAAGCCGCCGTGCGCGTCGAACACGATGTCGTTCGGGCCGCGCAGGCCCAGGCCCTCGACCGTGTCGTACAGGCGCTCGAACTTGCCGGTGTTCAGGTCGACCCGTTCGATGCGGCCGCCGGAATAGTCCTCGGCCTGGCCGAGCGGGCGGAAGGTGCCGTCGATCTCGGTGCCCCAGCGGAAGCCCCCGTTGTTGCAGACGTAGACCGCGCCGTCGGGCCCGAGCGCGGCGCCGTTCGGGCCGCCGCCGAGCTGCGCGACCACATGCACGCTGCCGTCCGGCCGCACCCGGCTGAGCGTGCCGCGCGCGATCTCGACCAGCACGACCGAGCCGTCCTGCATCGCGATCGGGCCTTCGGGGAACTGCAGGCCGGTGGCCATCTCGCGGATCTTCATGAGGTCTCCTGATCGTCTCGACGCCTTGCGCGTGGGCGCAGGCGCATGGATGGTAGCGCCGCGGCCCGCGCCGGGTCGCGTGCTCAGATCGACTCGCGCAGGGCCTGCAGCAGACGCTGCAGCGCCGGGCCCGGCTCGCGCGCATCCCAGGCGATGCCGATCGGCCCCACGTCGTATTTGAGGCGCAGGTTCAGCACGCGCAACAGCTTCTGGCCGGCGTAGCGGCGGGCGGCGCTGCCCGACAGCACGCCGAGGCAGTCGGTCTCTCGCATGAGCCACTGGTTCAGCGTCGGCGAGACGGACTCGACCCACGGCGTCGGCGCCGGCAGGCCCTGGTCGATGAAGGTCGCGTCGATCGCCGCGCGCAGGCGGGTCCCGGCGGGCGGCAGGATCCACGGGTGCGCCGCGGCGCGCTTCCAGGTCGGGCGGGTACCGAGCAGCGGGTGGGTCGGCCCGGCGACGACGCAGTGCAGGTCCTCGTAGAGCGCTTCGGAGGCCACGTGCGGCGCGTGCACGCGCTCGTCGAGCCGGCCGACGATCAGGTCGAGCTCGCGCCGTTCGAAGCGCTCCCACAGGCCCTGGGCGATGTCCTCGACCACGCTGACGCGCAGCAGCGGCTCGCCGGCGGCTCGCAGGCGCAGCAGCGCCTTCGGCAGCAGGCCTGCGCTCGCCGCCAGCATGGTGCCGACGCGAACCTGGCCGCCCAGCCCGTCGCTGATCGCCTGCAGCTCGGTCGCCATCTGGCGCGAGTCGGCCACCATGCGGCGGGCATGGCGAAGCACCGTGGCGAGGTGAGGCGTCGGCCGCAGCTGGCGGCCGCGCACGAACAGCGCCACGCCGAGTGCGCTCTCGATCTCCGCGATCCACTGCGAGACCGCCGGCTGGCTCGCCCCGATGGCCCGCGCGGTCGCGCTCAGGCTGCCGTGCTCGGCCACCGCGAGCAGCACCTCGAGGTGGCGCAGGCGAACGCGGCGAAGGTGGCCGGCGAAGCGATCGGCGTGCGATGGGTGCAAGTCATCCATGGAAAATCATGACGGATCCAGAAGCATCTGCCCGTAGATAAGTATGGATGGAATCGGCAACATGGCGGCATCCCCGCTTTCACCGGAGTGCCAGACCATGAAGACGATTGCCCGTGTCGCGACGCTGCTGGCCCTGTTCGCCGCCGCATTGCCCACCACTGCGCAGACCTGGCCGGCCAAACAGCCGATCCGCCTGGTCGTGCCCTTTCCGCCCGGCGGCGGCACCGACATCGTGGCCCGACGCTTCGCCGAGCACCTGCGCGGCGAGCTCGGCCAGATGGTGATCGTCGACAACAAGGCCGGCGCGAGCGGCAACATCGGCGCCGATGCGGTGGCCAAGGCCACGCCCGACGGCTACACGCTGCTCCTGACCGCGGCCCCGTTCGCGATTGCGCCGGCGATGTTCAAGAAGCTCAGCTTCGACCCGGTCAAGGATTTCACGCCGGTCGTGCAGCTCGCCACCGTGCCCCTGCTGCTCGTGACCCGGGCCGACTCGCCGCTGAACAGCGTCGCCGATCTGATCGCGCAGGCGCGCAAGGAGCCCGACGGGCTGACCTACGCGACCTTCGGCAACGGCTCGCCGCCGCATCTGGTCGGCGAGAGCATGAAGCTGCTGACCGGCACGCGGATCACGCACGTGCCTTACAAGGGCGGACAGGCCGCGCTGCCCGACATCCTGTCGGGCCAGATCAGCGTGGCGATCATGGACGTGGTCTCGATGACGCCGCTGCTCAAGGCCGGGCGCCTGAAGGCGCTCGCGATCACCGGCCCGAAGCGCGCGCCTGCGCTGCCCGACGTGCCGACCCTGTCGCAATCCGGCATCTCGTTCGACAGCGTCGGCTGGTATGCGGTGTTCGGCCCCGCGGGGTTGCCTGCCGACATCGCCCAGCGGCTCAATGCTGCGTCCAACAAGGTGATGGCGCGGCCGGACATGCAGACGCTGCTGCGCGACAACGGCTCGATCGCGATCGAGCCGCCCACCGGCACGGCGCAGTGGACGCGCCAGTTCGGCGAGGACGTGCGCACCTGGGCCAAGGTGGCGCAGGACTCCGGCGCGACGGTCGACTGAGGCGGCGATGACGACCGCAGCCCAGACCGATCTGCTCGCCGAGGCGCCGGTGCGCGTCACCCGCGGCATCGTCTACGGCCGCGCCGCCGTGGGCTTCGGCGGTGCGGTGACGATGCGCGAGCTCAAGCTCGATCGGTACGAGCCCGAGCCCGGGGCCGGGGCCGAGCCCGAGCGCGCGTTGGCAGCGGCCGGGTCGCCCCGGCCGGTGGTGCTGCTCGCGTTCGGCGGCGCCTTCCACCGCGGCCGGCGCGAGGACGACACCTTCGAGGGCGGCAACACCGCCATCGCCGCGTACTGCCGGGCGTTCGCGGCAACGGGGCTTGTCGCGTGCTCGATCGACTACCGGCTGGTGCCGGAGGACCCGCTGCCGGGCGACACGCCCGCCGTGTTCGATGCGCGCCGCATCCCGCGCTCCCGGGTCGACCACGTGCGCGCGCTGATGGGCCTGCCGCCCGCGACCGACGCGATGCTGTGGCGCGGCATCGAGGCGGCCAGCGACGACATGGCGATGGCCGCGCGTTACGTGATCAACCAGGCTGACGCGTGGCGGATCGACCCGGCGCGGCTCGTGCTCGGCGGCTTCTCGGCGGGCGCCCGGACCGCGCTCAACGCGGCGTTCGCGGAGCGGGTGCCCTGCGCGGCCGTGGTCTCGCTCTCGGGCTACATCGATGTCGCCGACCTGGCGGTGCATGGCGACAGCCTGACACTGGGGCGTCGACCGGCGGTCCTGCTGGTCCGCGCGGAACGCGATCTCGACTACATCGCCGCCGCCACGCCGGCCATGGCCGCCGAACTGCGCCGGCTCGGCGTGCCCTGCGAGTGCGCGGAGGTGCCCGGTCGCGATCACTTCTACCCGGCCGATGCGATCGCCACGCACGAGACGCGCGGCGTCGGCACGGTCGGCGCGATCGTCCAGGAGTTCGTGGCGCGCGCGCTCTAGCGCTTCCGGCCGTGCGCGATGAACACCGCGCCGGCCATCGCCGGTTCCACCACCAGCCCGCCGAGCGGCGCGCGCAGCAGGCTCCACGGCGCGGCCAGGCCGTCGAGCGAGGTGACCGAGTGCAGCGCTGCGCCCCACACGAAGAGGTTGACCGGCCAGGCCCACGGCGCCGCCCACTTCAGGCCGCAGGCGACCACGTCCGCGCCCGGGCGCAACGCCTGCATCACGTTGGACACGGCGGCCGGCGCGCGCAGGATGTCGTGGGTGAAGTGGAAGAGGGCGGCATCGGCGGTGACCTGCAACTCGGCGTCTTCTACCGACGCCTCGATCAGCGTGACGTTGCGCCAGCCCTCGCGCGCCACGCAGTCCCGCGCCTGCGCCAGCATCTCGGGGCACTGCTCGATGCCGATCACGCGGCCGCCGGCGCCGACGGCCGCGCGCAGTGCGCGCAGGCTCAGGCCGGTGCCGCAGCCGGCGTCGATCACGGTCGCGCCCGGCTGCAGCGCGAGCCGTGCGATGGCCTGGCGACGCACCGGCTCGAACAGCGCGAGTTCGGCGTCGTAGACGGACGCGCGGCGCCGGTATTGCGCCAGGGCGGCCTGGTGCGGCGAGGGCGGGGAGGGCATCGGCGGCTCCGGGATCGGTCGACCCCGCGATCCTACGTGCCTGCGCCGTCGTCCCGTTCGAAGATGTTCGCGAGCGCGGCTGCAGGCAACTGCCCGCGCAGGCCGATCGCCACGAGCGCGGCGCCGTCGCGCGGTTCGCTCGCGCGCCGCAGTGCACCGTGGCGGCCGGCGAACTGCAGCTCCGACCAGCCGGCGCGCCCGTCGGGCTCGGTCGTGCGCAGCACGCCCTTGAGGCGCAGCAGGCCGGCCGGTGTGTCGCGCAGCCAGGCGCGCAATGCGTTCGCCTCGAAGCGACCCGTCGGGCGGCACGACCAGGTGTCGAACAGCGCGCCGTGGTGGGGGTCGTCGGCTGCGCCGTGATCGTGATTGTGTTGATCGTCGTGGTCGTGGTCGCAGGCTGCGGTGTGGACGTGCGCCCGCGCCGCCTCGGGCAGGGCCAGGCCGCTGAGCAGGGCGAGCGGCACGGCCGCTTCGGTCGTCTCGACGCAGGGCACCGGGCCGGCGATCGATTCGATCCACTCGCGCAGCGCGGTGCGCTCCGCATCGGAGACCCGCTCGATCTTGTTGACGACGATCAGGTCGGCCGCCTTCAGCTGCCGCTCCACCGTGTCGGTCAGCAGCGGATCGCGCCACTGCGCCTGCGCGGCGCCGGCATCGACCAGCACGATCACCCCGTCGAGCGCCAGGCCCGGGTCGGCGCGGCCGAGCTGCGCGATGCGCCACGGGTCGGAGACGCCGCTGGCCTCGATCACGACCGCATCGAAGCGCTCGGCCGATTCGAGCACGCGGATGAGCGCGCCGCTCAGGTCGTCGCCGATCTGGCAGCAGACGCAGCCGTTGCTGAGCGCGATCGTCTCGCCGGTGTTCGCGGCGATCAGTTCGGCGTCGATGTTGAGCGCGCCGAAGTCGTTGACCAGCACCGCCAGCCGCTGCCCGCCGGCCTCGCGCAGCCAGCGGTTCAGCAGCGTCGTCTTGCCGGCGCCGAGGAAGCCGCCGATCACGGTCAGCGGCAGGCGCTTGGCGAGCGCGCTCATGCTCGGTGGCCTAGTGGGCGGCGAAGACCCGGCCGGACAGCACCGTGCCCCAGACGCGCACGTCCTTCAGCGCCGCGGGCTCGACGGCGAGCGGGTCGTCCTCGAGCACGCAGAAGTCGGCGCGCTTGCCGCATTCGATGCTGCCGACCTCGCCATCGAGCTTGAGCGTCCAGGCCGCGCCGAGCGTGATCGCGTGCAGCGCCTGCGGGACCGTGAGCCGCTCGGCCGCGCCGAGCACGCGGCCCTTGGGCGTGACGCGGTTGACCGCGCACCACACGGTGAACAGCGGCCCGAGCGGCGTGACCGGCGCGTCGGAATGGATCGCCAGCGGCACACCGGCCGCGAGCGCGCTGCCGCAGGCGTCGAGCCGGTTCGCGCGGTCCGGGCCCATCGTCATTTCGTAGTGCTGGTCGCCCCAGTACCAGAGGTGGTTCGCGAACAGATTGGCGCACAGGCCGAGCGCGGCCATGCGGCGGAACAGCGGCGCGTCGATCATCTGGCCGTGCTGCAGCGTGTGGCGGTGGTCGGCGCGCGGCGCGCGGGCGACGATGCGCTCGATCGCGTCGATCGCGGCGGCGCTGGCCTCGTCGCCGTTGGTGTGGGTGTGGATCAGCAGCCCGGCGCGGTGGTAGGTCTCGAAGTCCGCCTCGTACTGCGCCGGCGCCATCACCCAGATGCCGTTCGGGGCGCCGTTGAAGTGGCCGGGCCAGCGCAGCCGCGCCGAGAAGCCCTGGATCGAGCCGTCCAGCATCATCTTGACCAGGCCGTAGCGCAGCTTGTCGGTGTTGCGCGCCTTCAGCGTGTTGACATGCTCGGCACCCGCCGCCGCGCCGTGCGTGCCGTGGAAGGCCTGGAACGCCGGCAGGATGCGGATGCCGCAGTCCTCGCGGCCGAGCGCCTCCTCGAGCACGGCGATGTCCGACTCGGTGAGCTTGTTGACCAGGTCGGTCGCGGTCGTTACGCCCTGCATGCAGGCCAGGCGCGCGAACGAGCGCACGCCGGCCACCGTCATCGGCGCGAGCAGGCCCGCGTCGCCGATCTTGCGGATGACGAGGAACATCGCGGCCGGCTCCTGCAGCTCGCCGGTCGGCTCGCCGGCGTTCGGGCCGTCCGGGAACTTGACGACGCCCTCGACCTCGTTGTCGCGCGTGATCTCGCCGAGCCGCAGCATCGCCGAGTTGACGTTCATCAGGTGGCCGTTGGCGTGCGCGATCACGATCGGCCGGGTGGTGCTCGCGCGGTCGAGGTGCTCCACGGTCATGCGCTCGCCGCCGAAGTAGATCGGGTCGAAGCCCCACGCGATCAGCGGCTCGTTAGCCGCCTTGCCGGCGGTTGTCATCTCCGCATCGATCTCGACCAGCCGCGCGACGACCGCGTCCATCGAGCGCAGGCCGCTCCAGACCTTACCGTGCGGATCGCGGCGGTCGAACCAGCCGAGGTACGGCATGTCCCACATGCTGCCTTCCTTCAGGTGGCAGTGGCCCTCGATCAGCCCCGGCATCAGCACCTTGTCGGCGAAGCGGTCGTCCAGCGTGTGCGCGCCCCAGGCCGCCAGGTCTTCCAGCGCACCGACGCCGAGGATGCGCCCGTCGCGCACCGCCACGTGCGTGGCCTCCGGCTGCATCGGGTTCATCGTGATGATCTTGCGGGCGGAGTAGATGATCGTCGTGGTCATGGGGTCGGAGGTCATCGAGGGCTATGGGGGACCGCCAAGTTCGCCAAGGACGCGGAGGCCGCCAAGGAAAGCAAGGACTTCTTGGCGTCCTTGGCGCCTTGGCGTTCTTGGCGGTCCAAAAATAGGCATGCAGGCAGCCAAGTTCAGGAAGGCATCGAGAGCGGCGCACGCGGCACGCCATCGATCACATCCACGCGGCGGCAGCGCACCCAATGACCCGGGGAAAGCTCGCGCAGCGGCGGCAGCTCGGCCGCGCAGGCCGGTTCGGCGACCGGGCAGCGGCCGGCGAAGCGGCAGCCGGGCGGCGGGTTGATGGGGCTCGGCGGGTCGCCGGTCAGCTTGATGCGCTGCGCGGCGCGCGTGCGGCCGCCGTGCACGGTGGGCACCGCCGACATCAGCGCCACGCTGTAGGGGTGCAGCGGGTTCGCGAAGAAGGCCTTGCGCGGCCCGCGCTCGACGATCTGGCCGAGGTACATCACCGCGATGTCGTCGCAGAGGTGCTCGACGACCGCCATGTCGTGCGAGATGAACAGATAGGTCAGCCCGAGCTCGCGCTGCAGCCGCGCGAGCAGGTTCAGGATCTGCGCGCGGATCGCGATGTCGAGCGCCGAGACCGGCTCGTCGCAGACCACGAGTTCCGGGTTGGTGGCCAGCGCGCGCGCGATGTTGATGCGCTGCCGCTGTCCGCCCGAGAACTGGTGCGGGAACAGGTGCTGCTGCTCGGGCCGCAGGCCGACGGCGGTGAACAGCTCGGCGACGCGGGCGGTGCGCTCGGCCGGCGTGCCGACGTTCATCAGGTCGAGCGGGGCGCGCACCGCGGCGCCGGCGCGCTCGCGCGGGTTCAGCGACGAGAACGGGTCCTGGAAAATGATCTGCAGCCGGCGGCGCGCCAGACGCAGCGGCTCGCCTTCGAGCGCGCCCAGGTCGGTGTCGCCGAGCTGGATGCGGCCGGCGGTGACGGGCGACAGCCGCATCACCGCGAGCGCGGTCGTCGTCTTGCCCGAGCCCGATTCGCCGACGATCGCCAGCGTGGTGCCGCGCCGCACCTCGAACGAGACGCCGTCGACCGCCTTGACGACCTCGCGCTCGCCGAACCAGCCGGATCGCGGACGCGGGAAGTGGACCTTCAGATCATTGACCGACAGCAGCACGTCGTTCTTCACCGGCGCGTTCATGCCGCGACCCTCCGGTCCTCGGCATGCAGCCAGCACGCGGCGCCGTGGCCGCCATCGCCGTCGAGCCCGAACAGCGGCGGCACCTCCTGCGCGCAGCGCGGCATCGCGTGCGGGCAGCGCTCGCGGAACGCGCAGCCGCTGCCGAGCTCCCAGATCGACGGCACCACGCCGGCGATCTCGGCCAGCTCGACCCGGTCGTTGCCGGCCGCCTGGCTGCTGCCGAGCTCGGGCAGGCAGTCGATCAGCCCGCGGGTGTACGGGTGGCCGGGCGCGCCCAGAACCTGCGCCGTCGTACCCTGCTCGATCACCCGGCCCGCGTACATCACCATCACGCGGTCGGCCATCTCGGCGACGGCGCCCATGTCGTGCGTGATCAGCAGGATCGCGGTGCCCTTCTCGCGCTGCAGGTCGCGCAGCAGGTCGAAGATCTGCGCCTGCACGGTCACGTCGAGCGCGGTGGTGGGTTCGTCGGCGATCAGGATGTCGGGCCGGCAGGCCAGCGCCATCGCGATCATCACGCGCTGGCGCATGCCGCCGGAGAGCTGGTGCGGGTACTCGTCGACCCGCCGCTCCGGCGCCGGGATGCCGACCTGCTGCAGCATCTCGATCGCGCGGCTGCGTGCCGCGTTGGCGTCGAGCCCGGCATGCAGGCGCAGCGATTCGCCGATCTGGTCGCCCACCGTCAGCACCGGGTTCAGCGAGGTCATCGGCTCCTGGAAGATCATGGAGATGCGGTTGCCGCGCACCTCGCGCATGCGCTCGATGCTGGCGCCGACCAGGTCCTCGCCCTGGAACAGCACCCGGCCGCTGCTGATGCGCCCGGGCGGGGAGGGGATCAGCCGCAGCAGCGCGAGCGCCGTCATGCTCTTGCCGCAGCCGGATTCGCCGACGACGCACAGCGTCTCGCCGGCGCGGATCTCGAAGTCGACGCCGTTCAGCACCAGCGCCTTGCCGCGGCGCGTCTGGAACTCGACGCGCAGGTCCTCGACCGTCAACAGGGGCTCGTTCATCACCGCTCCCGCAGCTTCGGGTTCAACGCGTCGTTCAGGCCGTCGCCGATCAGGCTGACGGCCAGCACGGTCAGGAAGATGGCCGCGCCGGGGAAGGCCACCGCCCACCAGCACGACAGCACGTACTGCCGCGACGAGCCGATCATCAGCCCCCAGCTCATCTGGTTCGGGTCGCCCAGGCCGAGGAACGACAGCCCGGCCTCGAACAGGATGGCCGCGCCGATCGCCAGCGTGGCCGAGACGATCAGCGGCGGCAGCGCATTCGGCAGGATCACCTTCCAGATGATCCGCGCGTCCTTGGCGCCGATGGCGCGCTCGGCGCGCACGAACTCCAGGCCGCGGTACTTCATGAACTCGGCGCGGGTGAGACGCGCGGTGCCGGTCCAGCTGACGATGCCGATCGCCAGCGTCACGGTGACGAGCGAGGGCGAGAACAGCGTGACCACCACCATCGCGAACAGCAGCGCCGGCAGCACCTGGAAGAACTCGGTCACGCGCATCAGCACCGCGTCGACCCGGCCGCCGTAGTAGCCGGCCATCGCGCCGAGCGTGATGCCGATCAGCACCGACAGCAGCGCCGCCACCGCGCCGACGAGCAGCGTGGCGCGGCCGCCGTAGATCAGCGTGGTCAGCACGTCGCGGCCGAGGTAGTCGGTGCCGAGCCAGGCCTCCTCGGTGAACGGCGGCGTCAGCGGCGCGGCCCTGATCTCGAACGGATCGGCCGGGTAGACCCACGGGCCGGCGATCGACACGGCCAGGATCAGCGCCAGCATCAGCAGGCCGGCGATCGCCGACGGGTTGCGCAGGAACATGCGCAAGGCTTCGACGGTCGGGTGCTCGACTTTCATCGGCGTGGTGGCGACACCGGCAGCGGGGGAGACGATCGTGTTCATGCGGCCTTGATGCGCGGGTCGATCAGCCGGTAGGCCAGGTCGGTGAGGATGTTCATCACGATCACCACGATCGACGAGAACAGCAGCACGCCGAGGATGGTCGGGTAGTCGCGGCGCAGCACCGAGTCGAATGCCAGGCGGCCGAGGCCCGGCCAGTTGAACACCGTCTCGACCAGGATCGCCCCGGCCATCACGTTGCCGAACTGCAGCCCGAGCACGGTGACGACCGGCAGCAGCGCGTTGCGCAGCGCGTGCTTGTACATCACCACGCGCTCGGCCAGCCCCTTGGCGCGCGCGGTGCGGATGAAGTCCGAGCCCAGCACGTCGAGCATCGACGAGCGCGAGAGCCGGCTGTACTGCGCCAGGTAGACGAGCCCGAGCGTCACCGTCGGCAGCACCAGGTGGTGCAGCACGTCCAGCACGTCCTTGAAACCACCGCCGCTCGAATCGATCGACCGCATGCCCGAGACCGGCAGGATCGGGATCACCGAGGCGAACAGGATGACCAGCATGATGCCCATCCAGAACACCGGCGCGGCGAAGCCGACCATGCTGAGCACCGTGATGAACTGGGACAGCACGCCGTTCGGCTTGCGCGAGGACAGCACGCCCAGGGTGGTGCCGACCACGAACGCGAGCAACACCGCGCTGATCACCAGCAGCAGCGTGGCCGGCACGCGCTCGGCGATCATCGAGACGACCGGCGTGTTGAAGAAGTACGAGTAGCCCAGGTCGCCGCGGGCGACCTTGCCGAGGTAGACGCCGAGCTGCACCGGCAGCGGCTCGTCCAGCCCGTACTGCGTGCGCAGCTGCGCCATCAGCTCCGGGCTCATGCCGCCGCTCGCGCCGGCGATGGTCTCGACCGGGTCGCCGGGCGCCGCGTGCACGAGCACGAAGTTGAGCACGACGACGGCGAACACCAGGGCCAGGCCCTGGAGGACGCGCGACAGCAGGTTGCGGGCGATGTTCATGCGAGGCGCAGCGTAGCGCACAACGCCGCCGCGCCACAGTGCCAACCGCGCTCACCGCGTGGTGCCAGAGGGTCGACGATCAGGTGCGTCGCGCACCACCGCCGGGCCGGTGCACCCGGCGCGTGCCGCGGCTCAGAGCTGCGAGCCGATCAGCGACGCGAGCCGCTCGGTCAGCCGCTCGCGCCAGGGGCGGTTGAGCCAGTCGACGAAGGTGATCACGCGTGCCTTCTTCAGGTCGGCGTCGAAGATGCGGGTCTGCTCGGCCGCGAAGGCCGCATCGAGGATGTTCAGGTTGGCCTCGTCGTTGAGGCGGAACGAGCGGTTGTCGAAGTTGGTCGAGCCGACCGAGACGAACAGGCCGTCGACCACCATCACCTTGCAGTGGAACATCGTCGGCTGGTACTCGGCGATCGTCGCGCCGGCCATCAGCAGCGGGCCCCAGAGCGCGCGCGAGGCGCGGCGCACGACGGAAGAGTCGATGTCGTCGCCGGGCGTGATGATGCGCACCTTCACGCCGCGCTGCATCGCCGCGACCAGCGCATTCACGGTCAGCTCGTCGGGCACGAAATAGCTGCTCTCCAGGTCGATCGTGCGCTCGGCGGCCGTGATGGCGAGCAGGTACATCAGGTGCATGCTCTCGGCGCCGCCGGTCGGCGAGCTGCTGAACACCTGCGCGGCGATGCCCTTGCCGGCGCCGCGCGGCGCGATCGCCGGGAAGTAGCGTTCGCCGTGCAGCACGTCCGTGGTCGCCTTGGTCCAGTTGTCGTTGAAGACCGCCTGCATCTGGCCGACGACCGGGCCGCGGGCCTTGAAGTGGGTGTCGCGCCAGTGGTCCTTGTCCTGCGCGTTGCCGGCCCACTTGTCGGCGATGCCGACGCCGCCGGTGAAGCCGGTCTCGCCGTCGATGACCAGCAGCTTGCGGTGGGTGCGGTTGTTCAGCCGCGGCAGGTGCGACCAGTGCGGCTCGTGGAAGCGCGCGATCTCGACCCCGGCGGCGCGCATCGCGTCGGCCTGCGCTTCGGGCAGGCGCTCGCTGCCGATCCAGTCGAGCAGCACGTGGACCTTGACGCCGGCGCGGGCGCGCTCCGACAGCGCCGCCGCGAACTGCGCGCCGATCTCGCCGTCCCAGTAGATGTAGGTCTCGAAGGTGATGCTGCGCCGGGCGCTGCGGATCGCCGCCAGCATCGAGGGAAAGATCTGGTCGCCGTTGAGCAGCGTCTCGACCTCGTTGCCTTCGAGGATCGGCGGGCCGAGCAGCAGGCTGAGGGAGCGGCGGAACTGGGCGTCGTCGACCGCGTACAGGCGTTCGAGCGGCTTCTCGAGCTTCTTCTCGGTCGCGCCGAAGTTGGCGACGAGCAGCGCCGCCAGCACGCCGACCGCGAGCCCGGTGAGCCAGACGCCGACCGCCTGCGCGATGCTCAGCCGCGGGCGCGCGGGCTGTGACAAGGGGCTTACCTCGCGAGCGTGGCGACCCGGCGGATCGTGCGGGGTGACAGGTCCGGATCGAAGCTGACCGTGTCGCGGCGCACGCCGGTGTCGGCGCGCTGGGCCTGGCGCAGCTGTTCACCCCGCTGCACCGAGTGGTGCAGGGCGTCGACATACGCCGTGAAGAGCACGAACACCCCGATCAGCGCCGCCAGACCCAGCAGCGCGCCGCTGCCGAACGAGAAACGGTGCCCGGCAAGCGTGAAGTGGAGGCGGATCATGGTGCGTGGGGGTGAGGTGATGACAGGTCGTTACTGTCACCCGCACCACCCCCGCCGCCCGTCCGCCGCGAGCGCGTCCCGCTGTAGGACGAGGCCCGATTACTTGATGTAGACCTCGTCGTACGGCGACATCGGGCCCCAGATCGTGGTCGGCACGTTGCCGACCTTCTTGTTGGCGACCGTGTGGTACGGCACCACGTTGATGAAGTCGATCGGCAGCTCGTCGGTCACGATCTTCTGGAACGTGGCGTAGTAGGCCTTGCGCTTCACCGGGTCGAGGATGCCGCCGGCGGTGTTCAGCAGCTCGTCGACCTTGGGGTTGCTGTACGACTGGGTGTTGGTCCAGATGATCGGCTTGATGTTGGTCGACAGGTAGGTGCGCGCCACGCCGATCACCGGATCTCCCCAGTTGAAGACCAGGTCCATCGACATGTCGAAGTCGTGCGTGGCCAGGCGCTTGGCCCAGGACGGGAAGTCGGCCGAGGCCCGCACCTCGACCGTGACGCCGACCTTCTTCAGCTGGCCGCGGATGTACTCGGCCACGTTCTTTTGCTGGTCGTCGCCGCCGGGCAGGTAGTCGATCGTCAGCTTGAAGCGCTCGCCGCCGGCGCCGGCCTTGTAGCCGGCCGCGTCGAGCATCTCGCCGGCCTTCTTGAGGTCGAGCGGGTACTTGACCACGTCCGTCACCGCGAACGGGCTGGTCGCCACGATCGGGCCGTCGGCCGGCACCGCGAAGCCGCCCATCAGCGCCTTGGTGATGAAGTTCTTGTCGATCGAGTGGGCGATTGCCTTGCGCACGTTGACGTCGTTGAGCGGCTTCTTCGCCGTGTTGAACGCCAGCCAGTTCAGCGGGCCGATGCCCTCGTAGCCCTTAGGCGTGAGGGTGACGTTCTTGTCGTTGGCCAGCCGCTTCAGGTCGGTCGGCAGGGTGATGAACGGCAGCATCTGGATGTCGCCGCGCTCCAGGCCGAGGATCAGGCTGGCGGCGTCCGGCGTGATCGAGAGGATCACCTTGTCGAGGTAGGGCTTGTTGGCGAGGAAGAACTTGTCGAAGCGCTCCAGCACGATGCGCTGGCTCGGCTTGAACTCGGTGACGCGGAACGGGCCGGAGCCGACCACGTCGGTGCCGTTGCGCGGGTGGCTCTTCAGGTCCTGGCCGTCGCCGTAGACGTGCTTGGGCAGGATGGGGCACAGGGCCGGGCTCATCGCCAGCACGATCGCCGGGTGCGGCACGCTCATGCGGATGATGGCGGTGTACGGGTCGGGCGTGTCGACCTTCTCGACCGGCGCGAGCATGGTCTGGAACGGGTGGTTGGCCTTGATCGCCATGATCGAAAACGCCACGTCGGCCGAGGTGACCGGCTTGCCGTCGTGGAAGACCGCGTTCTTGCGCAGGTTCAGCGTCAGGCTCTTGCCGTCGTCGGCCAGCTTCCAGGTTTCGGCGAGGTAGGGCTGCGGGTTCCACTTGTCGTCGAAGCGCAGCGGGCTGGCGAAGATCTGCGTCGACGGCACCGCGGTGGCGATGCCGGACTGCACGCCGCCGTTCAGGTGCCGCGGCACCTGCGTGCTGCCCACCACCAGGGTGCCGCCGCGCTTGGGTTGCTCCTGCGCCGCGGCGGGCAGCGTGACGGCGGTGGTCGCGGTGGCGGCCAGCATCGCGAGGGCCAGCGTGTGGCGGCGGGTGAAGCGTGAAGTCAGCATCGGGAAGATCTCCTGGAAGTGATGCGCAGCGTGGGCGAAAGCCCCCGCCCTGTCAACGAAGGAAACTCGCAAGCGACATGCCAAAACATGGGGCCAGCCGCCACCTTTCGATGGGGCCAGCGGGCGCGGTCAGAGCTTCTCGTCGCGCAGCCAGTACCACTTGTAGAGCACGCGCTGGCCGATGCGGCGGAACGGCGCGAACGCCTGGGACTCGACCAGGCCGAGCACGTTCGGGTAGGGCAGCGGCGAGCCGTAGATCGGCAGGTCGAACACCGCCTGCCCGGCGTCCGCGCCGACCATGCGCTGCGCCAGGCGCTTGCCGGCCCAGGTCGAGAACGACACGCCGTTGCCGCCGTAGCCCACCGCGTACCAGACCGTCTGCGCCGGATCGGGCCGGGCGATGCGCGGCATCATGTCGTGGCTCACGTCGACCCAGCCCCACCACGAGTGCTCGATCGCGATGCCGGCCAGCGGCGGGAACTTGCGCGCGATCGCGTCGGTGAGCAGCTTCAGGTGGACCGGGTCCTCGGCGTCGGCGCCGGCCACCGCGCTGCGGCTGCCGAGCTGCAGCCGATGGCCGTCGCCGTCCTTCAGCAGCCGGTAGTAGAAGCGCAGCGTGCGCGTGTCGGTCAGGAAGGTCTCCGACCTGAAATTGCACGCCGCCATCTCGGCCGCGGTGAGCCGCCGCGTGACGCAGTTGTTGGACAGGATCGGCATGATCTTGTCCTTCAGCAGCGGGTTCAGCGCCTGCCCGGTGTAGCCGCCGGTGCAGACCGCGACGCGCTTGGCGCGCACCGTGCCGCCGGGCGTGCGCAGGTGGTGCACGCCGGCGATCGTCTGCCAGCCCTGCACGGGGCTGGCCGGGTGGATCGTCGCGCCGAGCGCACGGGCCTGGCGGATCAGGCCGAAGGTGAACTTCAGCGGGTGGATGCCGATGCCCTCGGCCTCGAGCAAGCCGCCCGCGGTCTCGCGCTCGTCGCAGTAGTCGCGGCGGATCTCCTCGGCGCTCAGCATGCGGGTCGCGTAGCCGAAGGTCTCGTTCATCACGCGCGACTCGGCGCGCAGGTAACCCACCTTCTCGGGGCGATGCGCCAGGTAGAGGTGGCCGCCGCCGACGGCGTCGCAATCGATTTCGCGCGTCAGCTGTGCGAAGTTGTCGAAGCCGGTGCGGATCTCGGTGTCCAGCCGCTTCGCGACGTCCAGGCCCCAGCGCTCGATCCACTGCGAGCGCTTGAGCCGGCCGCTGGCGTTCTGGCCCTGGCCGCCGCTGCGGCTGGAACAGCCCCACGAGGTCTGATTGGCCTCGAGCACGACGGCGCGGATGCCGTGTTCCTTGGCGAGGTAGAGCGCGGTGGAGATGCCGGTCGAGCCGGAGCCGATGACGGCCACGTCGACGTCGATGTCGTGCGTGATCGGGCCGTCGTCCTCGGGCGGCGTGCCGGCGCTCGCGACCCACCAGGTCGGCGCGTAGGCGCGGCCGGCGCCCGGGTTCGGCGCGACGAGCGGGTCGTACTGCGGGTCGTAGCGCAGGTCCGCCGGCGCCGCGTGCCCGGTGAACTGCATGGACGGGGCGATCGCCATGGCGCCCGGCTTACTTGCCGGCCGGCAGGTTCGGCCGGGACTTGCGGAACACGTTCTTCAGCGCGATCTTGCCGTCCTTGAAGGTGAACACGTCGATGCCGTCGGTCTCGATCCGGCTGCCGTCGGCGGCGGTGCCGGTGAAGGTCCATTGCGAGGTGCCGAAGTCGCCCTGGACGAAGTGCACGCCGTTGCGCCACTGGGCATCGGGCACCGCCTGCCAGGCGGCGGCGAAGGCCTTGCGCACGGCCTCGGTGCCGGTGACGCGAGTGCCGCAGGCGTCCGGGCCGGCGGCGGTCTGGAACACGCAGTCGTCGCTCATGAAGCTCATCAGCGCGTCGATGTCGTGGGCGTTCCAGGCGGCGCTGAAGGCCTCCAGCGTGGCGGTGGTGACGGGTTTGAAATCGCTCATGAACATCTGCCTCGGGATTCGATCCGCCAGAGCGTAGAGAAAGCGATCAAGCGGCGATAGGGCCAGTTGCCCGGAATCCGCCGAGCCAGCCCCGATAGACTCGCACCCCGATGGCCACTTCCCGATCCACCGTCCAATGGGCGACGCTGTTCCAGCTGCCCGAGCAACCGGCGTTGCCGTTGCAGGGGCGCCTGCGCCTCGCGGTGGTGCAGGCGATCCTGGACGGGCGGCTCGGTGCCGGGGCGCCGCTGCCGTCGTCGCGCGAGCTGGCCGGTTTGCTCGGCCTCAGCCGCAACACCGTCACCTCGGCCTACCTGCAGCTGATGGACGAGGGCTTCCTCGAGGCGCGGCCGCGCAGCGGCGTGTTCGTGGCCAAGGACGCGCGACCGCTGTCGGCCACGCAGGCCGAGCCGCTGGTCGGCAGCAGCGGCCAGTCCGGCGCGGGGCCGGTCTGGAACGAGCGCGTGCTGCGCTCGCTGATGGACAAGCCCACGCTGTCCAAGCCCGACCGCTGGCGCGACTACCCGTACCCGTTCGTCTACGGCACCTACGACCCGCAGCTGTTCCCGACCGAGGATTTCCGCGAGTGCTGCGCGCGCAGCCTGGCGCGCTCGCAGCTGCCGCACTGGACGCCGGATTTCGAGACCGACGACGTGCCCGACCTGATCGAGCAGATCCGCACCCGGCTGCTGCCCAAGCGCGGCGTGTTCGCGCTGCCCTCCGAGATCATCGTCACCATCGGCGCGCAGCACGCCTACTACCTGCTGGCGGAGGCGCTGTTCGACGAGTCGACCCGCGTCGGCCTCGAGGAGCCCGGCCACCCGCACGCGCGCAACAGCTTCGCGCTGCGGCGGCCGAAGTGGGTCGAGGTGGCGGTCGACGACGAGGGGCTGGTCGTCGACGCGCTGCCGGCGGTCGACTACCTGTTCATCACGCCCTCGCACCAGAGCCCGACCACCGCGACACTGAGCCTGGAGCGGCGCCAGTGGCTGCTGCGCAAGGCCGAGCTGCAGGACTTCGTGATCGTCGAGGACGACTACGAGGCCGAGAACCTGTACGAGGGCGCGCCGATGCCCGCGCTGAAGAGCCTGGACAAGACCGGCCGGGTGATCTACGTGGGCTCGGTGTCGAAGAGCCTGTCGCCGGTGCTGCGGCTCGGCTACATCGTCGCGCCTCGCGGGCTGATCAAGGAGCTGCGCGTGATCCGCCACGCGATGGTGCGGCACCCGAGCGCGTTCCTGCAGCATGCGTACGCGCTCTTCCTCTCGCTCGGCCACCACGAGTCGCATGCGCGGCGCGTCAACCAGGCGATGCAGGAGCGGCTGGCGGCGGCCGCCCAGGCGCTGCGCGAGCACCTGCCGGATTTCGCGTTCACGCTGCCGCAGGGCGGGGCGTCGATCTGGGTGCGCGCGCCGGCGTGGGTCGACGCCAGCGAGCTCTCGCTGCTGGCGCGCAGCCACGGCGTGCTGATCGAGGCCGGCGACGTGTTCTTCGCCAAGCCGCCGGACCCGTGCCCGTTCTTCCGGCTGCGCCTGTCGTCGATCCCGACCGGGCAGATCGCCGCCGGCATCCGCGCGCTCGGCCTGGCCGCGACCGAACTGGCGCAGGCGCGCGGCGAGAAGCGCGCCGCGCCGCCCGCCGGCTGAGCGGTCAGCGCTGGACCGGGCCCGTCAGGCCCAGAACCCGCCGCGCCGCCCGAGGCGCAGGCTGCCCGGCCCGAGCAGCGCGATCGCCAGCGCGGTGAACAGGAAGAAGGCCTGCAGCTCCAGCGCCCACGCGCCCGTCGCCGGGTTCACCGAGAACAGCTGCTTCGAGTGCGCCAGCAGCACCGCGACGACCATGTTGATCGCGATGACCAGCGCCGCCGGCCGCGTCCACAGGCCGAGGATCAGCAACAGCGGCGCGACCAGTTCGCCCACGTACACCAGGTAGCCCAGCTGCTCCGGGAAGCCGGCCGCGGCGACCATGCCGTTGATGGCCGCCGGCCCCTTGATCACCTTGGCAATGCCGTGGAAGATCATCAGGCCGCCGAGCGTGAGGCGGAGCAGCAGTTTGCCGAGATCGTCGTTTCGCATATCGTGCGCCCGTAAGTTAAATGCGCGAATCTTAGTGGCGTCGCCGGCGCACCGCCGCAGTGCGGCACCGGGCGGCGTGCACCAGATCGAGGGTAAGCCCTCGGCGGCTGGCTCCTCGGGCGCAGGGTGGCTGGCACTTCCCGGTGCGGGGTGCTTGCGGGCACAGTCGCATCGCCCTGAACCGGCCGAGTCCGGTCGTCTCTCGAAACCGAATCACACAGGAGAAACCCATGACGTTGAACAAGTCCCTGGTCGTCGCCGCAGCCGCGGCGTGGATGGTGGTCGGCACGGCCTTCGCGCAGACCAAGGAGGTCACCTTCGCGCACCAGGACATGCTGGTGCCGCTGCGCCTGGTGATGGAGTCCGGCGAGGTCGAGAAGGCCACCGGCTACAAGATCAACTGGCGCATGTTCTCCGGTGGCGGCGACGTGATCCGCGCGATGGCCTCGGGCGACGTGCAGATGGGCGAGACGGGTTCCAGCCCGCTGACCGCCGCCGCGAGCCAGGGCCAGGACATCAAGCTGTTCTGGATCTCGGCCGACATCGCCGACGCCGAGGCGCTGGTCGCGCGCAACGGCTCGGGCATCAACAGCATGAAGGATCTGGCCGGCAAGAAGGTCGCCACGCCATTCGTCTCGACCGCACACTACCAGCTGATGGCCGGCATGAAGATGGAAGGCGTCGACACCAAGACGGTCAACGTCATGAACATGCGCCCGCCGGAGATCGCCGCCGCCTGGGAGCGCGGCGACATCGACGCGACTTTCATCTGGGACCCGGTGCTGTCGAAGATCAAGAGCAACGGCAAGACGATCGCCACCTCGGGCAGCATCGGCAAGAAGGGCGCGCCGACCTTCGAGGGCATCGTCGTCAACGGCAAATGGGCGGCCGCGAACGAGGGCTTCATGGTCGCGTTCGTGAAGGCGCTGAACCGCGCCAACGAGGAATACAAGGCCACCGGCAAGGGCTGGACGCCCGAGTCGGCGCAGACCAAGGCGATGGCCAAGTGGACCAAGGCCGACGCGAAGGATGTCGGCCCGGCGATGGCGCTCTACACCTTCCCGACCTACGCCGAGCAGCTCTCGCCGGCCTGGCTGGGCGGCGGCGCGGCCAAGGCGATGGCCGGCACGGCGGCCTTCCTGAAGGAGCAGGGTCGCGTCCAGGAAGTGAAGCCCGACTACAGCGCGTTCGTCACCCCGGTCTACGTCCAGAAGGCCATGGCGAAGTAAGGACTGCATCATGCCGACCCTCGACATCCGCGACCTCACCGTCAACTACGCCGTCAAGGGCGGCATGCTGCAGGCGCTGGCGCCCGTCAACCTGACGATGCACGACGGCGACTTCGTCGTCGCGCTCGGCGCTTCGGGCTGCGGCAAGACCACGCTGCTGAACGCGATCGCCGGGTTCCTGCCGCCGTCCAGCGGCGAGATCCTGCTCGACGGCCAGCCCGTCACGGGCCCGGGCGCAGACCGCGGCGTCGTGTTCCAGAAGCACGCGCTGATGCCGTGGCTGAACGTGCGTGACAACGTCGCGCTCGGCCTGCGGCTGAACGGCGTGGACAGCGCGAAGCGCAGCGCCGTCGCCAACGAGAAGCTCGGCCTGGTCGGCCTGGAGAAGTACGGCGACCGCGCCGTCTACGAGCTCTCCGGCGGCATGCAGCAGCGCGTGGGCATCGCCCGCGCGCTGGCCAGCGACCCGGCCGTGCTGCTGATGGACGAGCCCATGGGTGCCCTCGACGCATTCACCCGCGAGACCGTGCAGGAGATCCTGCTGCGGGCCTGGGTCCAGTCGAACAAGATGGTGTTCTTCATCACCCACTCGGTCGAGGAGGCGCTGTTCCTCGCGACCCGGCTGATCGTGATGAGCCCGAGCCCGGGCCGCATCTCGCACACCTACGACGACGTGCCGTTCTCGCGCCAGTTCCTCGCGCACGGCGACGCGCGCAAGGTCAAGTCCGAACCCGAATTCATCCGCATGCGCGAGGAAGTGCTCGCCATCATCCATCACCGGGAGGCCGCCCATGCCTGAACTCGCCTCTGCCGTTCCCGTGGCGCCGGTCGCGCCGGCCACCGCGTCGCCGACCAAGACCGCCCCGCTGAAGACCAGCAAGTTCAAGGTCCCCGGCGAAGGCAACAGCGCCTTCATCAGCGTGGCCACGGTGATCGTGCTGCTCGCGCTGTGGGCGCTGGTCACCAACATGGGCTGGGTCAAGCCGCTGTTCCTGCCGACGCCGCAGGCGGTGTTCCAGCAGTTCGTCGAGTACGTGACCGGCACGGCCAACGACAAGCCGCTGTGGCAGCACTTCGTGGCCAGCATGTTCCGGGTCTTCTCGGCGTTCGCGCTGGCCTGCGTCACCGCGATCCCGATCGGCATCGCCATGGGCATGAGCCGGGTGATGCGCGGCATCTTCGATCCGCCGCTGGAGTTCTACC
>JAZKIO010000096.1:0-32651 GCA_040384825.1 Pseudomonadota bacterium | reverse complement strand
TACATGGCAAAAGACGATGTGATTCAGATGCAGGGCGAGATTCTCGAGAATCTGCCCAATGCAACGTTCAGAGTGAAGCTGGAAAACGGGCACGTCGTGCTCGGCCACATCTCCGGCAAGATGCGCATGCACTACATCCGCATCCTGCCGGGGGACAAGGTCACTGTCGAGTTGACGCCCTACGATCTGAGCCGTGCTCGCATCGTGTTCCGGGCAAAGTAAGCGCTTAGGAGAAGAGAATGAAAGTCGCAGCGTCGGTCAAGAAAATGTGCCGCAATTGCAAGGTCATCCGCCGCAAGGGCGTGGTGCGCGTGATCTGTACCGATCCGCGTCACAAGCAGCGTCAAGGTTAAGAGAGAACGAACATGGCACGTATTGCTGGCATCAACATTCCGCCCCACAAGCACACCGAGATCGGTCTGACCTCGATCTATGGGATCGGTCGCACCACGGCCCAGAAGATCTGCACGAACAGCAATGTGCCGTTCGATCGCAAGGTCAAGGACCTGACCGACACCGACCTCGAGAAGATCCGGGAAGAAATCGGCCGCCTGACGATCGAAGGCGACCTGCGTCGCGAGATGTCGATCAACATCAAGCGCCTGATGGACCTGGGTTGCTACCGTGGCTTCCGCCATCGCCGTGGCCTGCCGGTTCGCGGCCAGCGCACCAAGACGAACGCTCGCACCCGCAAGGGCCCGCGCAAGTCGGGCGTCGTGAAGAAGTGATCTGACGGTCTCCGTCTCATCGCATCTACAGATTTGTAAAGGTCAACATGGCTAAGTCACCCGTCAACACCGCCGCCCAGCGCGTGCGCAAGAAAGTCCGCAAGAACGTTGCGGACGGTGTCGCGCACGTTCACGCGTCGTTCAACAACACGATCATCACGATCACCGATCGCCAGGGCGGCGCGCTGTCCTGGGCGTCGAGCGGTGGCCAGGGTTTCAAGGGCTCGCGCAAGAGCACGCCGTTCGCAGCGCAGGTCGCCGCGGAAGTGGCCGGCCGCGCGGCGCAAGACCAGGGCATCAAGAACCTCGACGTGCGGATCAAGGGCCCGGGCCCCGGCCGCGAGTCGTCGGTGCGCGCGCTGGCTTCGCTCGGCATCCGCATCAACTCGATCTCCGACGTGACGCCGGTGCCGCACAACGGCTGCCGTCCGCAGAAGCGCCGTCGCATCTGAGTTAGACCGTTTTCGTCGTCGGCGATGCCTTCATGGCTTCGCCGACTTTTTCACTTCCGCCGTTCATCGAGTGACGGAAGTCGAAGCCCACCGTCTGAGCGCCCAGAACAACACTCGCCAGACTCGCGCAAGCACCGCTTTCGGTCCGCCTGCGTCAGATTGAACTAAGGACATCAACGTGGCACGTTTCCTCGGCCCCAAGGGCAAACTTTCCCGCCGTGAAGGCACCGACCTGTTCCTGAAGAGCGCCCGCCGCCCGATCGGGGACAAGGTCAAGTTCGACAGCAAGCCGGGTCAGCACGGCCGCACCTCGGGCACCCGCACGTCCGACTTCGGCCTGCAGCTGCGCGAGAAGCAGAAGGTCAAGCGCATGTACGGCATCCTGGAGCGCCAGTTCCGCCGCTACTTCGCCGAAGCCGAGCGCCGCAAGGGCAACACCGGCTCGAACCTGCTGATGCTGCTCGAGTCGCGCCTGGACAACGTCGTCTACCGCATGGGCTTCGGCTCGACCCGCGCCGAAGCGCGCCAGATGGTGTCGCACAAGTCGATCACCGTGAACGGCGCGTCGGTGAACATCGCCTCGTACCTCGTGAAGCCGGGCGACGTCGTCGCGGTGCGCGAGAAGTCGAAGAAGCAGCTGCGCATCATCGATGCGGTCAAGCTCGCCGAAGGTCAGGGCATGCCCAACTGGGTGACCGTGGACGCCGCCAAGCTCGAAGGCATCTTCAAGAAGACGCCGGACCGCGATGAATTCGGCGCCGACATCAAGGAAGCGCTGATCGTCGAACTGTATTCGCGTTAAGCGAGCAGCACGACCGGGGCCGGCGTTCGCCGCCGCCCCCTCTTGGCTATTGGTTGCTGTGTTTTGCCGGGCACACAGCAACGACTCTCTCGCCCGGCGCTGTGTCTGTCAGCCTTATCGGTGTAACGAGCCGAGGGTATTGAGACGAACAGGACTTCAATGCAAACCAATCTGCTGAAACCCAAAGCCATCAATGTGGAGCCGCTCGGCGGCAACCGCGCCAAGGTCACGCTCGAGCCGTTCGAGCGCGGCTACGGCCACACGCTGGGCAACGCACTGCGCCGCGTGCTGCTCTCGTCGATGGTCGGCTACGCGCCCACCGAGGTGACGATCGCCGGCGTGCTGCACGAGTACTCGGCCATCGACGGCGTGCAGGAAGACGTGGTTCACATCATGCTGAACCTCAAGGGCGTGGTGTTCCGCCTGCACAACCGCGATGAAGTGACCCTCGTTCTGCGCAAGGAAGGCGAAGGGCCGGTCACGGCCGGCGACATCCAGACCCCGCACGACGTGGAGATCATCAACCCCGAGCACGTCATTGCGCACTTGTCGCACGGCGGCAAGCTCGACATGCAGATCAAGGTCGAGAAGGGCCGCGGCTACGTGCCGGGCACGATGCGCCGCTACGGCGACGAGCCGACCAAGTCGATCGGCCGCATCGTGCTGGACGCATCGTTCTCGCCGGTGGCTCGCGTGAGCTACACCGTCGAATCGGCCCGCGTCGAACAGCGCACCGACCTCGACAAGCTGGTGATGGAGATCAACACCAACGGCGCGATCACGCCCGAGGAAGCGATCCGCAACTCGGCCAAGATCCTGGTCGAGCAGCTGATGGTGTTCGCGCAGCTCGAAGGCGAGATCAGCTCGTTCGCCGACGCGCCGGTCGCCCGCAACACGCAGTTCGATCCAATCCTGCTGCGCCCGGTCGACGAGCTCGAGCTGACGGTTCGTTCGGCGAACTGCCTGAAGGCCGAGAACATCTACTACATCGGCGACCTGATCCAGCGCACCGAGACCGAGCTGCTCAAGACCCCGAACCTGGGTCGCAAGTCGCTCAACGAAATCAAGGAAGTGCTGGCATCGCGCGGTCTCACGCTCGGCGCTCGCCTCGAGAACTGGCCCCCGCAGGGCCTCGACAAGCGTTAAGCGCTTGTCATGTGCACACCCCAGTACCTGATACGGCTGGGGTCTATAAGTTAGTCAGAAAGGAAACAGCACCATGCGTCACCGTCACGGACTCCGCAAACTCAACCGCACCAGCGAGCATCGCCAGGCGATGCTGCGCAACATGTGCAATTCGCTGCTGCAGCACGAAGCGATCAAGACCACGGTCCCCAAGGCCAAGGAACTGCGTCGCGTCGTCGAGCCGCTGATCACGCTCGCCAAGGAAGCCACGCTGGCCAACCGCCGCCTGGCCTTCGACCGCACCCGCGATCGCGACATCGTCACCAAGCTGTTCAACGAACTCGGCCCGCGCTACAAGGCGCGCCCGGGCGGCTACACCCGCATCCTGAAGATGGGCTTCCGCGTCGGCGACAACGCGCCGATGGCCTTCGTCGAACTGGTCGACCGCCCGGAACCCGCCGCGACCGAAACCGTCGCCGAGGCGTAAGCCGCAGCGCGTTTTCAGCGACATCCGCAAGGGGCCAGCAACTGCTGGCCCTTTTGCCGTCCCGGACCGAGACTCGGAGAACCCGATCTCCGGAACCTCGGCCCATCCCCGCGGTCACTCCGGGCATCGCCCAGAATCAGGCTTCCATGCGCATTCGCCCCGTCGTCATCCCGCTGTGGCTTCGCCTGTTCGCGATGCTGGTGCCGCTGCTCTGCGGCGCGCAGGCCGTTCGCGCAGCGGAGGACTTCCTGGACCCGGAAGTCGCCTTCAAGCTGGCGGCCCGCGCGGTCGACGCGCGCACCGTCGAGGTCAGCTACAGCGTCGCGCCGGGCTACTACCTGTACCGCGAGCAGTTCAAGTTCGCGGCCGTCGGTGCCACGCTCGGCGAGCCGGCGCTGCCGCCGGGCAAGGTCAAGTACGACGAGACCTTCCAGAAGGACGTCGAGACCTACCGCGACACGCTGCGCATCGCGATCCCGGTCCAGCAGGCGGCCGGCAGGTTCCAGCTGCTCGTCACCAACCAGGGCTGCGCGGACAAGGGGCTGTGCTATCCGCCGCAGCCGCGCGGCATCGAGGTCAGCCTGGCCGGCTTCGGCGGCGACGGCTCGGCCCGGCTCATGTCGGCCGATCAGAGCCTCGCGCTCGCCACCGCGAGCGCTGCCGGCGCCTCGGGCGACCCCGGCGCCGCGAGCGGTGCGGGCGGTGCGGCGGCCCCGACGGCCGCTTCGATACCTGCCTACGCCGCCGATGACGCCGCCATCGACGGCGCGCTGCGCAGCGGCAGGTTCTGGACCGTCGTCGGCGTGTTCTTCGTGGGCGGCCTGCTGCTGTCGCTGACGCCCTGCGTGCTGCCGATGCTGCCGATCCTCTCGTCCATCATCGTCGGCCATGGCGAACAGGTGTCGCGCGGCCGCGGCCTGGCGCTGGCCGCCAGCTATTCGCTGGGCATGGCGCTGGTCTACACCGCCTTCGGCGTGGCCGCCGGCCTGGCCGGCGAGGGCCTGGCGGCGGCGTTGCAGAGGCCGGGGGTGCTGATCCTGTTTGCGGCCGGGCTGGTGGTCCTGTCGATGTCGATGTTCGGCGTCTATGAGCTGCGCCTGCCGGCGGCCCTCACCGGTCGGGTGTCGACGGCGTCGCAGCGCCTTCCGGCCGGTCGGTTCGCCAGCGTGTTCGCGATGGGCGGCCTGTCGGCGCTGATCGTCAGCCCGTGCGTCGCGGCGCCGCTCGCCGGCGCACTCGTGTACCTGAGCCAGACGCGCGACGTCGCGCTCGGCGGCACGGCCCTGTTCTCGCTCGCTGCCGGCATGAGCGTGCCGCTGCTGCTGCTGGGCGCGTCCGCCGGCGCGCTGCTGCCGCGTGCCGGCGGCTGGATGGACGACGTGAAGCGCTTCTTCGGCGTGCTGCTGCTGGGGGTCGCGCTGTGGACCGTCCAGTCCATCCTGCCGGCCTCGCTGGTGCTGGGGTTGTGGGGGGCGTTGACGATCAGCGCGGCGGTGATGCTGGTCGCGCACCGCCACGGCGCCGTGGCCGGCTGGACGCGCAGCCTGTGGCGGCTCGCCGCAGGCGCCGTGTTCGCGGTGTTCGGGCTGCTGCAACTCGTCGGCGCGGCGTCCGGTGGCACCGATCCGCTGCAGCCGCTCGGCCAGTGGCGCGCGGCCGTCGGCGGCTCGGCGGTCGACCAGGGACCGACCTTCGTCAAGGTGCGCAGCGTGGCCGATCTCGACGCCGCATTGCGCACTGCCGGCCGCCCGGTGATGCTCGATTTCTACGCCGACTGGTGCGTCTCCTGCAAGGAGATGGAGCGCTTCACCTTCGTCGACCCGGACGTGCGCCGAAAGCTCGCCGGCGCCGTGCTGCTCAAGGCCGACGTGACCGCCAACAACGCCGACGACCGGGCGCTGCTCCGGCGCTTCAACCTGTTCGGCCCGCCCGGGACGATCTTCTTCGACCCGCAGGGGCTCGAGATCCCCGGGGCGCGCATCGCCGGTTACCAGAACGCGTCGCGCTTCCTGCAGACGCTGCAGACCGCCGGCCTGTGAGTTGCACACGCGCTTCAAACCTGTGCTATAGTCACAGGCTCAGTCGCGAGGTGGAGCAGTCTGGTAGCTCGTTGGGCTCATAACCCAAAGGTCGCAGGTTCAAATCCTGCCCTCGCAACCAAAATTCGCGAACAAAAACAACAACTATCGAATTGGCAAACGCCGTCCCCATGGACGGCGTTTCGCTTTGTGGGTGCCGCAGCGTCGAAGTACCGGTTGCGAGCGCCGGCGCCTCCTTCGTCGAGCCCATTGTCCTCTTTGGGTCAGGGTGGCGATTCAGACGGCGCATCCGTCTCCGATAGGCAGGCACACGGGGCCCTCGCTTCGTGCAAGGGTCCTGCATGAATGATCGCGACACACCGCGCGCGCTGTCGGCGCCGCCGCCTCCCGGTCGCCCGACGTTCCACCCGGGTCTCACGGAGATCGCCCGGCTCGGCGACCTGATCCTGGTGCTCACCTTGCTCGGCTCGGGTGCCGCCGCAGCGGCGATCGGCGCCTACTACGGCAACCTGACCCTGGCCGCGAGCGTCGGCGGGCCGCTGCTGCTGGCCGGCGGCGCGGCCTTCTTCGGTTGGCGCGGGCGCACGATGGCGGGTGTCGTGCTGACGGTCTGCAACGTCGCGATGGTGGCACTCCACATCCAGCTGGGGCGCGGCACGGTCGAGTTCCACTTCGGCGCGTTCGTGCTGCTGGGGCTCATGCTCGTGTACCGCTCCTGGCGCCCCATCGTGCTGACGGCCGCGCTGATCGCCCTGCATCACGTGCTGTTCGACCGCTTGCAGGCCCTGGGCTACGGCGTCTTCTGCACGCCCGAGGCGAGCCTGCTGAAGACCTTCATGCATGCGGCCTACGTCGTGGCGCAGACCGGCGTGGAGATCTTTCTGGCGGCGTCGCTGCGGCGCGCGGCGATCGAATCCGCCGAGCTGACCGACCTGGTCCGCGGCATCGACCGGGGCCATCTGCTGTGCCTCGACACCTCCGGTGTCCAGGTGCAGACGGCGGTCGCACGGACGCTGCAGCTCGCGCTCGCCAAGATGGCCAAGGCGATGCGCGATGTCACCCAGGCCACCGCCTCGATCGCCACCGCCAGCGCGGAGATCGCCGTCGGCAATGCCGATCTGAACCGGCGCACCGAGGACCAGGCGCGCAGCCTGCAACAGACGGCGGCGTCGATGGCGCAGCTGTCCGGCACGGTGCGCAGCAGCGCGCAGACCGCCGGCAGTGCCGACGAGCTCGCGTCGACCGCCTCGGTCGCCGCGGTGAAGGGCGGCGACAAGGTGGGCCAGGTCGTCGCGACGATGCAGGACATCGCGGCGTCGTCGCGCAAGATCAGCGAGATCATCGGGCTGATCGACAGCATCGCCTTCCAGACCAACATCCTCGCGTTGAACGCGGCGGTCGAGGCGGCCCGCGCCGGCGAGCAGGGGCGCGGGTTCGCGGTCGTCGCGAGCGAGGTGCGCGGGCTGGCCGGCCGCTCGGCCGAGGCGGCGCACGAGATCAAGGCGCTGATCGAAGCCAGCGTCGCCAGGATCGCGGCGGGCTCCGACCAGGTCCGCGACGCCGGTGCGTCGATGAACGAGATCGTCACGCAGGTGCAGCAGGTCAGCGAGCTGATCCGCCGGATCTCCCGATCGGCCTCCGAGCAGGCCACCGGGATCGGCCAGGTCGGCGACGCGGTGGCGCAACTCGACCGATCGACCCAGCAGAACGCGGCCCTCGTGCAGCAGAGCGCCGCCGCGGCCGGCAGCCTCGAGCAGCAGGCGGGCACGCTCGCGGCGGTCGTTCGCGTGTTCCGGATCGCGGATGACGACGGGGTGGTGGCCGCGGCCGGCAACTGAACTTCCGGTCCGGCGCGCGCGGCGGCAGCGTGCTGTGCAGTGGCCGAAAGGCGGCCGCTGCCGGCGTGTCGGCGGCGCGCAAATTGGTCCGTGCAATCAAGCACTTGCGTGCGCCGCTAGTGGTTTTCCCGTCGAGGCCGCCGCACGGGCACGGCTCTTGTGATCTCTGGTGTGCATCGCTGCCGCGCGTGACGGGGGCGAGCCACCACACCGGAGACAAGCCACGATGGAAACCTTCTACGAGGTCATGCGCCGCCAGGGCATCTCGCGCCGCAGCTTCCTCAAGTACTGCTCGCTGACGGCGACCTCGCTCGGGCTCGCGCCATCGTTCGTGCCGACCATCGTGCACGCGATGGAGACCAAGCCGCGCACGCCGGTGCTGTGGCTGCACGGGCTGGAGTGCACCTGCTGTTCCGAGTCGTTCATCCGCTCGGCGCACCCCCTCGCCAAGGACGTGGTGCTCTCGATGATCTCGCTCGACTACGACGACACGCTGATGGCCGCCGCCGGCCACCAGGCCGAGGCGATCCTCGAGGAGATCATCGCCAAGTACAAGGGCAACTACATCCTCGCGGTCGAGGGCAACCCGCCGCTGAACCAGGAGGGCATGAGCTGCATCATCGGCGGGCGCCCGTTCATCGACCAGCTTCGCCACGTCGCGAAGGACGCGAAGGCCATCATCTCGTGGGGCTCGTGCGCCTCGTGGGGCTGCGTGCAGGCCGCCAAGCCGAACCCGACGCAGGCCGTGCCGGTGCACAAGGTCATCACCGACAAGCCGATCATCAAGGTGCCCGGCTGCCCGCCGATCGCCGAGGTGATGACGGGTGTGATCACCTACATGCTGACCTTCGACCGCATCCCCGAGCTCGACCGCCAGGGCCGGCCGAAGATGTTCTACAGCCAGCGCATCCACGACAAGTGCTACCGCCGCCCGCACTTCGACGCCGGCCAGTTCGTCGAGGCCTGGGACGACGAGTCGGCGCGCCGCGGCTACTGCCTCTACAAGGTCGGCTGCAAGGGCCCGACGACCTACAACGCCTGTTCGACCACGCGCTGGAACGAGGGCACGAGCTTCCCGATCCAGGCCGGCCACGGCTGCATCGGCTGCTCGGAAGACGGCTTCTGGGACAAGGGCTCGTTCTACGACCGCCTGACCAACATCCACCAGTTCGGCATCGAGGCCAACGCCGACCAGGTCGGTGGCACCGCGGCCGCCGTGGTCGGCGCCGCCACCGCCGCGCACGCCGCCGTCTCGGCGATCAAGCGCGCGACCCAGAAGAACGCTGAAGGACAAAAGGCATGACCGCGTACGCCACCCAGGGCTTCAACATGGACAACTCGGGCCGGCGCATCGTCGTCGACCCGGTCACGCGCATCGAGGGCCACATGCGCTGCGAGGTCAACCTCGATGCCAACAACGTGATCCGCAACGCCGTCTCCACCGGCACGATGTGGCGCGGCCTCGAGGTGATCCTCAAGGGCCGCGACCCGCGCGATGCGTGGGCCTTCGTCGAGCGCATCTGCGGCGTGTGCACCGGCTGCCACGCGTTGACCTCGGTGCGCGCGGTCGAGGACGCGCTCGGCATCACGATCCCGAAGAACGCCTACCTGATCCGCGAGATCATGGCCAAGACGTTGCAGGAGCACGACCACGCGGTCCACTTCTATCACCTGCATGCGCTCGACTGGGTCGACGTGGTCTCGGCGCTGAAGGCCGACCCGAAGAAGACCTCGGAGCTGCAGCAGACGGTCTCGCCCAGCCACCCGATGTCGTCGCCGGGCTACTTCCGCGACGTCCAGAACCGGCTGAAGAAGTTCGTCGAGAGCGGCCAGCTCGGCCCCTTCATGAACGGCTACTGGGGCAACAAGGCCTACGTGCTGCCGCCGGAGGCCAACCTGATGGCCGTCACCCACTATCTGGAGGCGCTCGACCTGCAGAAGGAATGGGTCAAGGTCCACACGGTGTTCGGCGGCAAGAACCCGCACCCGAACTACCTCGTCGGCGGCGTGCCCTGCGCGATCAACATCGACAAGGACGGCGCGGCCGGCGCCCCGATCAACATGGAGCGGCTCAACTTCGTCGAAGCCCGCATCAAGGAGATGATCGAGTTCAACAACAACGTCTACGTGCCGGACGTGCTGGCGATCGGCACGATCTACAAGAACGCGGGTTGGCTCTACGGCGGCGGCCTCTCGGCCACCAACGTGCTCGACTACGGCACCTACGAGAAGGTGATGGGCGACGCCAAGACCCAGCAGCTGCCGGGCGGCGCGATCCTCGACGGCAACTGGGACGTGATCCACCCGGTCGACCCGCGCGACCCGGAGCAGGTCCAGGAGTTCGTGCCGCACAGCTGGTACAAGTACGCCGACGAATCCAAGGGCCTGCACCCGTGGGACGGTGTCACCGAGCCGAACTACGTGCTCGGCGCCAACACCAAGGGCACCACCACCAACATCAAGGAGATCGACGAGGCCGCCAAGTACTCGTGGATCAAGTCGCCGCGCTGGCGCGGCCACGCGATGGAGGTCGGCCCGCTGTCGCGCTACATCCTCGGCTACGCGCATGCGCTGCAGGGCAACAAGTACTGTCAGCGCGTCAAGGAGCAGATCGAGTCCTCTGCGCGCATCATCAACAGCGATTTCCCGAAGGCGCTCGGCATGCCCGAGACCAAGTACTCGGCCAAGCAACTGCTGCCGACCACGATCGGCCGGACGCTGGCACGCGCCCTCGAAGCGCAGTACTGCGCCGAGATGATGCTCGACGACTACAAGGAGCTGGTCGCCAACATCAAGGCCGGCGACACCAGCACCGCCAACGTCGACAAGTGGGACCCGGCGACCTGGCCGAAGGAGGCCAAGGGCGTGGGCACCGTGGCCGCGCCGCGCGGCACGCTCGGGCACTGGATCCGCATCAAGGACGGCCGCATCGAGAACTACCAGTGCGTCGTACCGACCACCTGGAACGGCAGCCCGCGCGACAACAAGGGCCAGATCGGTGCGTTCGAGGCCAGCCTGATGAACACGCCGATGGCCAACCCGGAGCAGCCGGTCGAGATCCTGCGCACGCTGCATTCGTTCGACCCGTGCCTGGCCTGCTCGACCCACGTGATGAGACCCGACGGCGCCGAGCTGGCGACCGTCAAGGTCCGCTGACCGCCACCCGCCACCCCTTTGCAGGAGACAACCGCATGAAGACCTCGATTCGACGTTTCGGCGCGGCGGCCACGCTGGCCGTGCTCGCCGGCACCGCTTCGGCCCACACCGGCCACGGTACGCACGGCCTCGTCGCCGGGCTGGAACACCCGCTCGCGCTCGATCACCTGCTCGCGATGTGCGCCGTCGGCGTGTGGTCGGTGCTCGCGTTGCGGAGTTCGCAGCGCGCGCTCGGGCCGCTCGTCTTCATCGTCACGATGCTCGTCGGCGCGGCCTTCGGCGTCGGCGGCGTGCCGATGCCGCTCGTCGAGCAGGGCATCGCGGCCAGCGTCGTGCTGTGCGGGCTGATGGTGATCTTCGCGACGCGGCTGGCGCCGGGTGTCGGCCTCGCGCTGGTGGCCGCCGCGGCGCTGCTGCACGGCCTCGCGCACGGTGCCGAGGCGCCGGTGGGCGCGGGCTTGGCGGCCTACGCGATCGGCTTCGTCGCCACGACCGCCGCGTTGCACGGCGTCGGGTTCGCACTGGGCGTGCGCCTGCAGCACCTGCGCCGCTTCGCATGGCCGGTCGGCGCGCTGCTGAGCGCCGCGGGGTTGGCGCTGCTCGCGCGCATTTGACCGACCGACACCCAGGAGCCGCGACCATGTCTGCCATTCCCGCCCGTCCCGCGGCCCGCGATGTCGATGCCAGCGACATCGCGAAAGCCGCATCGATCAAGTCGGTCTACGTGTACGAGGCCCCGGTGCGCATCTGGCACTGGATCAACGCGCTCGCGCTGGTCGTGCTCGCGATCACCGGCTACTTCATCGCCAAGCCGTTCCCGACCCAGCCGGGCGAGGCCAGCGCCAACTACCTGATGGGCTACATCCGGTTCGCACACTTCGCTGCCGCGTACATCTTCGCGGTCGGACTGCTCGGTCGCATCTACTGGGCGTTCGTGGGCAACCACCACGCCCGCGAGCTGTTCAGCGTGCCGATCTTCCAGCGCGCGTACTGGCGCGAGATGGTCTCGATGCTCAAGTGGTACGCGTTCCTCAGCAAGCGGCCGAACCGCTACGTCGGCCACAACCCGCTGGCGCGCTTCGCGATGTTCTTCGTGTTCTTCCTGACATCGGTGTTCATGCTCGTCACCGGCTTCGCGCTGTACGGCGAGGGCACGCAGGCCGGCTCCTGGGCGGACGTGATGTTCGGCTGGGTGATCCCGTTGTTCGGCCAGTCGCAGGACGTCCACACCTGGCATCACGTCGGCCTGTGGGTGATGGTGTGCTTCGTGATCCTGCACATCTACGCCGCGATCCGCGAGGACATCATGGGCCGGCAGAGCATCGTCAGCACGATGGTGTCGGGTCATCGCACCTTCAAAGACTGAGATGACTCAGCCCTTCTTTCTTCTCGCGGCGTCGGCGTCGGCGCGTCGCGGCAAGGGCTGCCCGCCGGGCGCTCATTCGGTGGCGGTCGGTGCTGCGCACCGACTGCACTGCGCTGCTCGGTCCGGGGTCGCGCCGCAGAACTCGCTGCGTTCGCTTCGCTCACTGCGCTCGGACAACCGCGGCGAGTCAGTTGACGAAGCGCGTGCTGCGCACGCGCCGACCCCGGCCCTGCGCTGCTCGTCGCCACCCAAATCGCACCCGACGGGCAGCCCTTGCCGCGAAGCCCACGGTCGGTGCTCTTCCTGGGAAGCGTTGACAGCCTCAGCGAAGCGCCGCGGCCTGCCCGCACGCGCCTTTGCTCGCGCTGACCGTCGCATGCGCAACCACCACTGCCCGATAGGTAGCTTCCGAACAGGAGCGCTGACATGAGCGCGCCGTCCACCATCACCGTGCTGGGCATCGGCAACGTGCTGTGGGCCGACGAAGGCTTCGGCGTGCGCTGCGTCGAGGCGCTGCAGCGGCGCTACGCGTTCGCGCCGCACGTGCAGCTGATCGACGGCGGCACGCAGGGGCTGTACCTGATCCAGCATGTGCAGGCGGCCGATGCACTGCTGATCTTCGACGCGATCGACTACGGCCTCGAACCCGGCACGCTGAAGCTGATCGAGAACGACGACGTGCCGCGCTTCATGGGCGCCAAGAAGATGAGCCTGCACCAGACCGGCTTCCAGGAGGTGCTGATGCTCGCGCAACTCACCGAGAGCTTTCCCGCGCAGGTGCTGCTGGTCGGCTGCCAGCCGCAGGAGATCGAGGACTACGGCGGCAGCCTGCGTCCGATCGTGCGTGCCGCCATGGAGGACGCGCTCGCGCTCGGCGTCGATGCGCTGCGCCGCTGGGGCGCCGCGCCGGTCGAGCGCCGCGAACCGCTGGCGGAGGATGAATCGGTGACCTTCCCGCTGCTCGCGATCGAGCGCTACGAGGGTCAGCGACCGTCCGAAGCGCTTGCCTGCCGGGTCGGCGACGATCGCTTCATGCCCGCGGTCACGCCGACCTGACCGGGATCCGCCCGCCATGTGCATCGCCATTCCGTTTCGCGTGACCGCCGTGCGCCCCGGCCGTGCCATGTGCGAGGGCCGCGGCGAGGTCCGCGAGGTCGAGACCGCACTGGTCGGCGACTGCGCCGTCGGCGACTGGCTGCTCGTGTTCATCGATTCGGCCCGCGAGCGCATCACCCCGGCCCGGGCCGCCGAGGTGAACGGCGCGCTCGATCTGCTGCAAGCCGCGCTGCGGGGCGAGGCCGGCGCGGCCTCGGACTTCGACTTCGCGCTTCCGTCGGCCATGAGCGCCGACCAACTCGCCGCGCTGTCCGGCGCCACTTCTTCCGTCGATCGGGATCTCCACCATGAGCATTGAACTGAATCTCCCGCTGGCCAGCGCCGCCGGCCCGGCCGAGTTCGCGTCCAGCGTCGCGCCGCCCAAGGCCTCGGCCACACCGGCGCTGATCGAGCAGCTGGTCGAGCGCCACGGCGCCGAATGGGTCGACGAGCAGAGCGTGGACGCATGGAAGAGCGGCCCGGGCAATCGCGTGCTGTTCTTCGCCGGCGACCCGGTACGCTTCCCCGAGTGTCTGGACGTGGCGGTGGTGCTGCCCGAGTTGCAGCGCAGCTACCCCGGCGCGTTCATCGTCGGTGTCGCGCGCCGCGAGATCGAGGACGCGGTCGCGCGCCGCTTCAGCTCGCAGCGCTGGCCGTCGCTGATGTTCTGGCGCGATGGCGGCTACGTCACCGTGGTCGCCGGCATGCACGACTGGGACGTGTACCTGAAGCTGATCGAGCAAGCCCTGGCGATGCCGACCTCGCGCCTGCCCGGCATCGGCATCCCGGTGGTCGCCGCCGGCGGCGCCGGTGCGTCGTCGTGTCACTGAAGAAGGAAGCGCGATGAAACCGTTCCCCATCCCCGTCGTTGCGCTCGGCCCCGGCAGCCAGCCGGAGGAAGACGAGACGCTGGACTACATGAACATGCCGCAGGGCATGGAGACTTACCGCCCGCCGATCCTGCCCGAGCCCGAGGAACTGGCCGAGCGTGCCGGCGCGCACCGCGCCTTGCGCGCCGTGCTGCAGGCGCTGGATGTCGTGCGCCATGGCGGCGCGGCGCAGCGCGTCGACCTGCACGGGCTCGACGCGGAGGATCTCGCGCTGATCAATCAGGTGATGGGCGAGGGCGAGGTCAGCGCGCGCGTCGCCGCGCCCGCGAGTGGCGAGATCGGCTGCGAGTGGCGCATCCAGGAGTCGGTGTTCGCCGGCGTCTGGCGGGCGATGGCCTTCGAGGGCGACGCGTTGCTGTCCGACCACCTCGAGGTCGGCCGCATCCCGGCCGGGCTGATGCAGGCCGCGCGCGACGACGTGGTCGCGCGCCACGCCCCGCCACTGCCCGATCCGTTGCCGCCCGGCGTGATGAACTCGCCGATGCTGCTGACCGAGATCGAGGACGCCTGGCTCAAGTGGCAAGCCGGCCAGCCGCCGCACGTCATCAACCTGACGCTGCTGCCGATGGACGTGCCTGACATCAGCTTCATGGACCATCAGCTCGGCACCGGCCGCGTGCTGGTGCTGTCGCGCGGCTACGGCAACTGCCGCATCACCAACACGCGCATGCCGAACTGCTGGCGCGTCGTCTACTACAACTCGCAGGACCTGGTGATCCTCAACACCGTCGAGGTGATCGACCTGCCCGAGGTCGCGTGCGCCGCCGACGTCGACCTGCACGATTCGCACGAGCGCCTCGGCGAGGTGCTGCAGTGGGTCGAAGGCGTGCTCGATCCGGTCGCCGCCGCATCATGAGCGGCGCCGCGCCGCGCTTCGAGGGCAGCTACCTCGGCGACCGCAACAAGCTCGCGGCGGCGGTGCGCCTCGAATGCAAGATCTGCTGGTGGGTCTACGACCCGGCGCTCGGCGACCCGGTCTGGCAGGTGCCGCCCGGCGTCGCCTTCACCGAGCTGCCGCCGCACTGGCGCTGCCCCACCTGCGACGGCGAAGCCGACCAGTTCATGGTGCTGGACGACCGGTGAGCGCCTGATGACCGCCCGCGTTCCCCGCCTCGTCGCCGCGTTCGAGCACATCGCCCGCACCCGCATGGCGGGCGTGCCGGTGCTGAACCCGGCGCTTTCGGTCGAGGCCGTGGGCTTCGAGCCGCTGCACGATTCCGCCGGCGATCATGCCGTGATGGGCGTGCTCGTGGCACCATGGTTCATGAACCTGATCTGGCTGCCGGCCGACGCCACCGACGATTCGCACGGCGTCGGCGAGACCCGGCTGCACGTGATCGGCGGCGAGCGATTCGAGTTCATCGGCGCGAACGAGCCCCGCATCGGCCCCTACGCGCTGTGCTCGCTGTTCTCGCCGATGTTCGAGTTCGCCGACCAGGCGGCCGCGCGCGCCACGGCGCAGGCGGTGCTGGAGTCGCTGCGCGCAGCGCCGGTGCCGACGCCCGCGTCGGCGGTGCCGGTGGCCGAGCCCGCGCCGGCGCGGCGCTCGTTCCTGTTCGGCCGGAGCGCTGCCGCATGAGTCTCGCGCTGGCCGGCTCGCTGCAGCTGACGGTCGGCGCGCCCGTGCCGAACATCGTGCGCTCGCGTCCGCAGGGCCTGTCGCGGCTGTGGCGCGGGCAGCCCGCGCTGGCGTTGCCCGGCCTGCTCGGCGCGCTGTTCACGCTGTGCGGCCACGCCCACCGGCTGGCCGGGCGGCTGGCCGTCGCGGCGGCGCGCGGCGAGCACGGCGTGCTGGCGACCGGCGAGCGCGCGCAACTGCATTGGCACACCGCGCGCGAGCACGCACGCCGCGTCACGCTCGATTGGGCCGCTCTCGCTCGCCAGCCTGCCGCGCCAGCGCTGCACACATTGCGAGCACTTCCGCCCTCCCACGAGTCGACCGACGTCGACCCACTCGGCGAGTGGCTGCTGCGCGAGGTCCTGGCGATGCCTGCCGCCGCGTGGCTGGCGCAGTTCGAACGCGACGGCGAAGGCTGGCTCGCCGACTGGTGCGCGCATGCCGCAACCCCGACGGCCCATGCACTCGACAGCGGCCGCGCCGCCCTCCACGGGATGCACATCGACGCCGCGCCGCTGCGTCTGCATGACCAGCCGGCTGCGCGTCAGCGGCTCTCCGACGAGCTGGCTGCCACGGCCGGCGACGCGTTCGCAGCCGCGCCGACCACGGCGCTCGGCTGCGTCGACACGGGTGCATGGTCGCGCGCCTGCGTCCCTCCGGCCGCCGGGCCGCAGAGCGCCTGGCTGCGGCTGGCAAGCCGGCTCGTCGACCTGGTGCGGCTCGCCGTCCCGGAGTCGCCAGCGCACGGGCTCCACAGCGGCGCCTGCACCACCGGGCCCGGCGAGGGCCTGGCGTGGATCGAGACTGCGCGCGGCCTGCTGGTGCACTGGGTGCGGCTGGACGGCGAGCGTGTGGCCGAGTGCCGCGTGCTGTCGCCCACTGACTGGAACTTCCATCCGTCCGGCGGCCTGGCGCTGGCGCTGGCGCAGACGCGATCCGTCGCGGTGGCCGAGTGGCTGGTCGCCGCGTTCGACCCCTGCGTCGCGCACCGCATCGTCGCGGCCTGCGAGGAGCCGGCCCATGCATGAGATGAGCCTGGCCGGCGGCATCCTGAAGCTCGCCGAGGACGCGGCGCGGCGCGAGCGCTTCGCGCGCGTCACGCACCTGCGGCTCGAGGCCGGGCGCTTCGCGGGCGTCGAGGTGCGGGCGCTGCGCTTTGCGATCGAGGCGATGAGCCCGGGCACCTGCCTGGACGGCGCGGAGGTCGAGATCGACGAGCCGGCCGGCACCGGGTGGTGCCTGCAGTGCAACGGCAGCGTCACGATCGAGCGCCGCGCCGACCCGTGCCCGCAATGCGGCAGTTTTCGTTGGCAGGCGACCGGCGGCACCGAGCTGCGCGTGGTCGACATGCGTGTGATCGATTGACTCAGGAGCGAACCATGTGCGTGGTGTGTGGATGTGCCGCCGGTGACGGCGATGTGGTGATCACCGCCGAACCCGGGCGACACGCGGCGCTGCACTTCGGCGCCGGAGCGGCCCGCGTGTCGGTGCCGGGCATGAGCCCCGAGCGCGCGATCAAGATCGAGCAGGACGTGCTCGGCGCCAACAACCGCATCGCCGCGGATAACCGCGCGCACTTCGCCGCGCACGGCGTGACGGCGCTGAACCTCGTCTCCAGCCCCGGCTCCGGCAAGACGACGCTGCTGTGCGCGACGATCGAGGCCCTGCGGGCGCGCGCGCCGGGCGTGAAGGTGGCGGTGATCGAGGGCGACCAGCAGACCAGCTTCGACGCCGAGCGCATCCGTGCCAGCGGCGCGCCGGCCGTGCAGGTCAACACCGGCAAGGGCTGCCACCTCGACGCCGAGATGGTCGCGCAGGCGTGGGCGCACCTGCACACGCACGAGCACACGCACGACCATGCTCACGCGCATGGCCACGACCACCACCACCATCACCACAACGATCAGCTGCTGTTCATCGAGAACGTCGGCAACCTCGTCTGCCCGGCGATGTGGGACCTGGGCGAGGCCGCCAAGGTCGCGATCCTGTCGGTGACCGAGGGGGAGGACAAGCCGCTGAAGTACCCCGACATGTTCGCCGCCGCGTCGCTGATGGTGCTTAACAAGATCGACCTGCTGCCGCATGTGAGCTTCGATGTCGAGCGCTGCGTCGACATGGCGCGCCGCGTCAACCCGGGCATCGCCGTGATCCAGCTCTCGGCCACCCGTGGCGACGGCATGGACGACTGGCTGCACTGGCTGCAGCACGCGGGGCAGCCTGCATGAAGGGGGCATCGCGCACGCGCGTGCTGGCGGTCGGCGCGTGGCTGAAGAACGCCGCGTGCCTGCTCGACGGGCCGACCGCCCACTGGTCCGCGCCGCACGGTGACCTCGCCGACCCCGCGGCCTGCCTCGCGCTCGAACGCTCGCTCGACGGGCTGCTGATGCGCGGCCCCATCGATGCCATCGCGCATGACCTGCACCCCGATTTCCACAGCACCCGGCTCGCGATCGAGATCGCCCAGCGCCTGGGCGTGCCCGCCATCGGCGTGCAGCACCACCATGCGCACATCGCGGTGCTGCAGGCCGAGCAACAGGCGGCACAGCGGCGGCCCGAGCCCATGATCGGGCTGGCGCTCGACGGCGTCGGCCTCGGCACCGATGGCCTGGCCTGGGGCGGTGAGCTGCTATTCGTCGACGGTGCGCGCTGGCAGCGCCTCGGCCACCTGAGCCCGCTGGCGCTGCCCGGCGGCGACGTGGCCGCGCGCGAGCCGTGGCGCATGGCGGCGGCGGCGATGTTCGCGATCGGCGAGGGCGCCTCGATCGACGCGCGCTTTGCGCCGCATGTCGGCAGCGCGGCGACGAGCCTGCTCTACACGATGCTGCAGCGCCGCCTGAACACGCCGACGACGACCAGTGCCGGCCGCTGGTTCGACGCCGCCGCCGGCGCGCTCGGTTTCAGCGTGCGCCAGGCGGTCGAAGCCGAGGCGGCGATCGCGATGGAGCTCGCCGCGACCGAGTGGTTGGACAACGCCGATGTCTCGCCGCACGCCGAGTTCACGCCCATCCTCGCCAACGGCCAGCTCGACCTGCGCCCGCTGTTCGCGCACCTGCTGACGAACGACGACGAGCCGGCCCGCGGCGCCGCGGTGTTCCACGTCAACCTCGCGGCCGGTCTGGCGCGCTGGGCCATTGCGGCGGCGCGGCAGCATGCAGTCGGTGCCGTCGCGCTCGGCGGCGGCTGCTTCATGAACCGGGTGCTGACCCAGCGCCTGGGTGCGCACCTCGAGGGCGCCGGCCTGCGCGTGCTGCGCACCCGCAGCGTGTCATGCGGCGACGCCGGCCTGGCGCTCGGCCAGGCCTGGGTCGCCGCCGATCAGCTGCGCCGCGCCGCGGCGGCCGGGCTGCCCGCCACCCTCCACACCCTCACCGAGGCCTCGCCATGTGCCTAGCCCTGCCCGCCCGACTGGTCCAACTCAAAGGCGCGGATCTCGCCATCGTCGACCTCGGCGGGGTGCGCAAGGAGATCTGTATCGCGCTCGTGCCGCAGGCCCGCGAGGGCGATTACGTGATCGTCCATGTCGGCCACGCGATCGGCATGATCGATCCCGAAGAGGCGCAGCGCACGCTCGCGATGTTCGGCGAACTCGCCGCCTGGCAGGAGACGATGCCCCATGAAATTCATTGACGAGTTCCGCGACGGCGAGATCGCCGCGCGCATCGGCCAGCGCATCGCGGCCGAGGTCGACCCGGCGCGCACCTACAGCTTCATGGAGTTCTGCGGCGGCCACACCCACGCGATCTCGCGCTACGGCATCGCCGAACTGCTGCCGCCCAACGTGCGCATGGTGCATGGCCCGGGCTGCCCGGTCTGCGTGCTGCCGATCGGGCGCATCGACCTGGCGATCCGCCTCGCGCTCGACCGCGGCGTGATCGTCTGCACCTACGGCGACACGATGCGCGTGCCGGCGTCCTACGGCCTGTCGATGATCCGCGCCAAGGCGCGTGGCGGCGACATCCGCATGGTGTATTCCGGTGCCGACGCGCTGCAGATCGCGCGTGACAACCCGGAGCGCGAGGTCGTGTTCTTCGCGATCGGATTCGAGACCACGACACCGCCGACCGCGCTGGTGATCCGCACCGCGCAGCGCGAGCAGCTCGCCAACTTCAGTGTGCTGTGCTGCCACGTGCTCACGCCGTCGGCGATCACGCACATCCTCGAGTCGCCCGAGGTGCGCCAGTACGGCACCGTGCCGATCGACGGCTTCATCGGCCCGGCGCATGTGAGCATCGTGATCGGCTCGCAGCCCTACGAGCACTTCGCCGAGGAGTACGCCAAGCCGGTCGTGATCGCCGGCTTCGAGCCGCTCGACGTGATGCAGGCGGTGCTGATGCTGGTGCGCCAGGTCAACGAAGGCCGCGCCGAGGTCGAGAACGAGTTCACCCGCGCCGTCACGCGCGAGGGCAATGCGGCGGCGCAGGCGGTGTGCAGCGAGGTGTTCGAGCTGCGCACCAGCTTCGAGTGGCGCGGTCTCGGCGAGGTGCCGTACAGCGCGCTGAAGATCCGCCCGGCGTTCGCCATCTTCGATGCCGAGCGGCGCTTCGCGCTCGAGTACACGCCGGTCGCGGACAACAAGGCCTGCGAGTGCGGCGCGATCCTGCGCGGCGTGAAGAAGCCGACCGACTGCAAGATCTTCGGCACCGTGTGCACGCCGGAGAACCCGGTCGGCTCGTGCATGGTCTCGAACGAGGGGGCGTGCGCCGCGCACTACGCCTACGGCCGCTTCCGCGACATCCCCGTGGTGGCCGCATGAAGAAGGACTACGTGCGCCCGCTCGACGTGCGCCACGGCCGCATCGACATGAACCACGGCGCAGGCGGTCGCGCCGCGGCGCAGCTGATCGAGGAGCTGTTCGTCGCCGCGTTCGACAACGCCTACCTGCGCCAGGGCAACGACGGTGCGACGCTGCCGCTGCCCGGCTTCGACCCGAGCGCCGGCCGGCTCGTGATCGCGACCGACGCGCACGTGATCTCGCCGCTGTTCTTCCCCGGCGGCGACATCGGCTGCCTGTCGGTGCACGGCACCGTCAACGACGTGGCGATGAACGGCGCGACACCGCTCTACCTGGCCGCGAGCTTCATCCTCGAAGAGGGCTTCCCGCTCGCCGACCTCAAGCGCATCGTGCAGTCGATGGCGCAGGCCGCGCGCGAGGCCGGCGTGCCCGTCGTCACCGGCGACACCAAGGTCGTGGAGCGCGGCAAGGGCGACGGCGTGTTCATCAGCACCACCGGCGTCGGCGTGGTGCCGGCAGGCGTCGACGTGGGCGGCGCGAACGCGCGGCCGGGCGACGTGATCCTGCTCTCGGGCTCGATCGGCGAGCACGGCGTGGCGGTGCTGTCGAAGCGCGAATCGCTGCAGTTCGAGACCGAGATCGTCTCCGACACCGCCGCGCTGCACACGCTGGTGGCGGCGATGTTGCGCGCCGGTGGCGCGGGCGTGCGCGTGCTGCGCGATCCGACCCGCGGCGGCCTCGCGACCACGCTGAACGAGATCGCGCGCCAGTCCCAGTGCGGCATGCTGATCGACGAGGCGGCCATCCTGGTCCAGCCGCAGGTCGAGGCGGCGTGCGAGCTGCTCGGCCTGGACCCGCTGTACGTCGCGAACGAAGGCAAGCTCGTCGCGATCTGCCGTGCCGAGGCGGCCGACGCGATGCTCGACGCGATGCGCGCTCACCCGCGCGGCGCCGGCGCGGTGCGCATCGGCAGCGTCACCGAGGACGCGCATTGCTTCGTGCAGATGAACACCCGCTTCGGCGGCCGCCGCGTGGTCGACTGGCTCAGCGGCGAGCAGCTGCCCCGGATCTGTTGACTTCCCTGGCCCGTCTCGTTTCGCATGACCCGACAATTCCACCGCAAGACCGAACTGGGTGTCCGCGAAGTCGCCGAGCGCACGCTCGGCCTGCCGCGCCTGTTGCGCACGCTGCTGATCCTGGTGGCGCCCCATGTCTCGGCCGAAGAACTGTCGCAGCGCATCGGCGACGACGCGGAGCCCAAGCTCGAAGCGCTGGTCGCGATGGGGCTGATCGAGGTGGTCGTGCCGGTGGCGCGGCTGCCGGCCGAGCCCGTCGCGCCCGTTACGCTTCGGGCCGAGGCGCCGTTGCCACCACCAACTCCAGCGCCACCGCCACCGCCACCGCCGAGCGTCGATCTGCGCGCCGCCAAGTCGCTCGCGCTGGTCGAGCTGGCGCCGGTGTTCGGGCCGGAGGTGGATTCCATCCTCGGCGGGCTGCTGGCGGCCGATTCGAGCACCGCGCTGGCAAGCGAGCTCGACGCGCTGCGCGAGAAGCTCGTGATGTACCAGGGCCGGCGCCGCGCCGACGCGCTGATCCGCAAGATCACCGATGCGTCCTGAGGCGTCGCCGCTGCGCATCCTGCTGCTGGCGCACAGCTTCAACAGCCTGACGCAGCGGGTGTTCGTCGAGCTGCAGGCGCGCGGCCATGCCGTCTCGCTGGAACTGGACATCGCCGATGCGGTGACCGAAGAGGCGGTCGCGCTGTTCAGGCCGGACGCGATCGTCGCGCCGTTCCTGAAACAGCGCATTCCCGAGTCGGTGTGGCAGCGTTGTCCGTGCCTGATCGTGCACCCTGGCATCGTCGGCGACCGCGGGCCCTCCGCGCTGGACCGCGCGATCCTGCGCGGCGAGACGCAGTGGGGCGTCACGGTGCTGCAGGCGAACGCCGAGTTCGACGCCGGCCCGGTCTGGGCGCATGCCGAGTTCGCGATGCGCGCGGCGACCAAGAGCAGCCTGTACCGGCGCGAGGTCACCGACGCGGCGGTGCAGGCCATCGTCGAGGCGCTCGCGCGCTGGCGTCGCCACGAACCTCCCGAACTGCCGGCGACGACCGGGCGCGCGTGGCCGGCGCTGACCCAGCCCCAGCGCGCGATCGACTGGGCCCGCGCGACCTCCGCCGAGGTGCTGCGCCGCCTGCGCTGCGGCGACGGCAACCCAGGCGTCGCCGATGCGCTGTTCGGCCTGCCCTGCCACCTGTTCGACGCGCACCCGGCGAGTGCCGCGACGCTGGCGCGCGCTCCGGGCGGCGCGGCGGGTGACGTCGTCGCGCGCCGCGGGCCGGCGCTTCTTCGCCGCACGGTCGACGGCGGCGTGTGGATCGGCCACGTGCGCGCCGCGCCCGACGCGCGCGGCCAGCCGGCGATCAAGCTGCCGGCGACGCAGGTGTTCGCGGCGCAGGCCGCCGCGCTGCCCGAGTGCGCGATCGCGCTCGACCGCAGCGATCCTGGCGAGTGGGACGAGCTCCACTACGCCGAGCAGCCCACGCCCGACGGCCGCGCCCGCATCGGGCTGCTGCGCTTCGAGTTCCACAACGGCGCGATGTCGACACGCCAGTGCGAGCGCCTGCGCGACGCCCTTCGCCACGCCAAGGCGCGCGACACCCAGGTGCTGGTGCTGCTCGGCGGCGCCGACTTCTTCAGCAACGGCATCCACCTGAACGCGATCGAGGCCGCGGCGCAGGACACCGGCGACAGCGCGGCCGACGCCTCGCTGCGCAACATCGAGGCGATGAACGACGTGGTGCTGGAACTGCTGACCGCGACCGACCGCATCACTGTGGCGGCGCTGCGCGGCAACGCCGGCGCCGGCGGCGTGTTCCTCGCGCTCGCGGCCGACGAGGTCTGGGCGCACGAGGCCGTGGTGCTGAACCCGCACTACAAGAACATGGGCAACCTGTACGGCTCGGAGTACTGGACGCATGTGCTGCCGCGCCGCGTCGGCGCCGAGCGCGCGCGCCGCATCACGCAGGGTCGGCTGCCGATGAGCGCCACGCAAGCGCACGCGCTCGGCCTGGTCGACCACTGCCTGACGCCCGACGCGCGTGACTTCGAGCGGGAAACCCTGCTCCGCGCGGCCGCGATCGCGACGCAGAATGTGGCCGAGCGCGTGCGCGCCAAGCAGGCGCAGCGCGCGCACGATGAAGCGACCCGACCGCTGGCCGACTACCGCACGGCAGAATTGACGCAGATGCACCGCAACTTCTACGGCTTCGACCCCAGCTACCACGTCGCGCGCTACCACTTCGTGCGCAAGCTGCCGCACGCGCGCACGCCGCGCCACCTCGCCGTGCACAGAAAGTGACGCCCCGGTGATCGCCGCGCCCGAACTGCCCACCGTCCTCGTCGTCGACGACGAGGTGCGCTCGCAGGACGCGATGCGCCGCACGCTCGACGAAGACTTCCGCGTGCTCACCGCGAGCCACGCCGACGAGGCGCGCACGCTGCTGGAGCGTCATGCCGTCGACGTGATCCTGTGCGACCAGCGCATGCCCGGCCTCACCGGCGTCGAGTTCCTGAAGGAGGTGCGCGAGCGCTGGTCCGACACGGTGCGCATCGTGATCTCCGGCTACACCGACAGCGAAGACATCATCGCCGGCATCAACGACGCCGGCATCTACCAGTACATCCTGAAGCCGTGGGTGCCCGAGCACCTGCTGAACACCGTGCGCACGGCCGCCGAGGCGCGCAGCCTGCAGGGCGGGCTGCACCGGCTCGACGTGGAACTGCGCGCCGGCACGCCGGTGCTGCGCCAGCGCAGCCACGACAAGCTCGCGCGCGCCCGCTCGGTGTTCGACTTCGACCGCATCGAGCGCGCGCCCGGCAGCCCGCTCGACGCCGTCTGCGAGATGGCGCGGCGGATCGCGCGCTACGACCTGTCGGCACTGGTGCTCGGCGAATCGGGCACCGGCAAGGAGCTGATCGGCCGCGCGATCCACTACGCATCGCCGCGCGCGGCGGGGCCGTTCGTGCTGGAGAACTGCGCGGCGATCACCGATTCGCTGCTCGAATCGGAACTCTTCGGCCACAAGCGCGGCGCGTTCACCGGTGCGTACGAAGACCACATGGGCCTGTTCCAGCGCGCCCACGGCGGCACGGTGTTCCTCGACGAGATCGGCGAGACCTCGCCGGCCTTCCAGGTCAAGCTGCTGCGCGTGCTGCAGGAGGGCGAGGTGCGGCCGGTCGGCGCGGCACGCGCCATCGCGGTCGACGTGCGGGTGATCGCGGCCACCCACCGCCAACTCGAGGACGAGGTGCGCGCCGGCCGCTTCCGCGAGGACCTGTACTACCGCATCGCCGGCGTCACGCTGCAGGTGCCCCCGCTGCGCGAACGCAGCGGCGACATCGCGCCGATCGCGCAGCGGTTGCTTAGCGATGTGAGCGCCGAACTCGGCCGCCCTGGCGTGCGCTTCGCCGATGATGCGCTGCCCTGCCTGATGGCCTACCCGTGGCCCGGCAACATCCGTGAGCTGCGCAACGAGATCGGTCGAGCGGTGGCGCTGACCGATGGCGAGCGCATCGGCGGCCAGTCGTTCTCGCGCCGCGTGCTGCACGGCCAGGCCGGCGCCAGCGCCGAGCGCGGCGCGCTCACGATCGCGCAGACCGGCACGCTGCAGGAGCGGCTCGACGCGATCGAGGCCGCGGTGCTGCGCGAGGTGATGCTGCGGCTGCGCTGGAACAAGACGCATGCGGCCAAGGAGCTCGGGCTGTCGCGCGTGGGGCTGCGCGCGAAGCTGATCCGGTTCGGGCTGGAGGTGGCGAAATGAATGTGCTCTGGCTTCAATCTGGCGGCTGTGGCGGCTGCAGCATGTCGCTGCTGTGCGCCGACACGATCGATTTCAACGGCTCGCTGCGCGATGCCGGCATCGAGCTGATCTGGCACCCGTCGCTGTCGCTCGCCAGCGGCGCCGAGATGATCGACGTGCTCGCGCAATGCCTCGATGGCCGGATGCGGCTCGACGCACTGTGCGTCGAGGGCTCGCTGCTGCGCGGGCCGAACGGCACCGGGCGTTTCCATGTGCTCGCGGGCACCGGCATCGCGATGATCGATTGGGTCCGGCGGCTCGCGGCGGTCGCGCAGCACGTCGTCGCGATCGGCGCTTGCGCGGCCTGGGGCGGCGTGACGGCGGGCGGCGGCGGCCACCACCACAACCCGACCGATGCCTGCGGCCTGCAGTACGACGATGACCGCATCGGCGGCCTGCTGGGCGCCGAGTTCCGCGGCCGCGCCGGCCTGCCGGTGATCAACATCGCCGGCTGCCCGACGCACCCGGGCTGGGTCACCGACACGCTGATGGCGCTGGCCGCCGGCCTGTTCGACGCGACCGACCTCGACCCGCTGAACCGCCCGCGCTTCTACGCCGATCAGCTCGTCCACCACGGTTGCACGCGCAACGAGTATTACGAGTTCAAGGCGAGTGCCGAGAAGTCATCCGACGCCGGCTGCATGATGGAGAACATGGGCTGCAAGGGCACGCAGGCGCATGCCGATTGCAACACGCGGCTGTGGAACGGCGAGGGCTCGTGCACGCGCGGCGGCTACGCCTGCATCAGCTGCACCGAGCCGGGCTTCCAGGAGCCGGGGCATGCGTTCCATGCGACGCCGAAGATCGCCGGCATTCCGATCGGGTTGCCGACCGACATGCCCAAGGCGTGGTTCGTGGCGTTGGCTTCCTTGTCGAAGAGTGCGACGCCGAAGCGGGTGAAGAGCAATGCGACTGCCGATCACTTGGTGATTGCGCCTGCTGTGCGGAAGACGCGGCTGAAATGATTGACTATTGGCTGTCGGAGCGCGATCAGGCCGGCGGGGCACTCTGCTCCGCGAATGTCCCCCGCCGCCGGCCTGCGGCCGACGGCTCCTCCTTTATTTCGCTCCGCAGAGCGCCCCGCCGGCCTGATCCGGCGACGGTCCGGGCTCCTTCTCCCGCCTCCGGGAGAAGGCGGGGGATGAGGGTGCTCTTGGGGCCGCGGCCATGACCACCTCCCGCTTGCTCGTCGGCCCCTTCAACCGTGTAGAAGGCGACCTCGAAGTGCAGCTCGAGATCGCCGACGGCCGCGTCGCCAGCGCGCGCGTCAACGCGCCGATGTACCGCGGCTTCGAGCAGATCCTGCAGGGCAAGGACCCGTTCGACGCGATGGTCTACGTGCCGCGCATCTGCGGCATCTGCTCGGTGTCGCAGTCGGTGGCATCGGCTCGGGCGCTCGGCGATCTGGCGGGCGTGCAGGTGCCGGAGAATGGCGCGCACGTGATCAACCTGATGCTGGCGACCGAGAACCTGGCCGATCACCTGACGCACTTCTATCTCTTCTTCATGCCGGACTTCACGCGGCCGGTCTACGCGGCGCGGCCGTGGCATGGCGAGACGCTGCGCCGGCTCGAAGCGCAGCGCGGCGAGCACGCGCGGCTGGCGATCGCGGCGCGCCAGCGCTGGTTCACGATCATGGGCACGCTGGGCGGCAAGTGGCCGCACACGCAGAGCGTGCAGCCGGGCGGGTCGTCGAAGCCGGTCGAGGCGGCCGAGCGCATCCGGCTGCTGTCGTGGGTGCGCGAGTTCCGAAGCTTCCTGGAGCAGACGCTGTTCGGCGCGCCGCTCGAGTTCATCAACGCGCTCGACAGCGAGGCGGCGCTGGGGCGCTGGCACGCGGACGATCCGACGGGTGGGGACTTCCGGATGTTCCTGACCATCGCGGCCGACACCGGCCTTGATGCGCTCGGCGCCGGCCCCGGGCGCTACCTGAGCTACGGCGCGTATCGCCAAGCCGATGGCACGCACGTCACGCCGCCCGGCGTGTGGGACGCAGCGACGCGCGTGCTGGCGCCACTCGACCTCACGCGCATCAGCGAGGACGCGACGAACGCGTGGCTCAGCGACGCCGGCGGCCCGCGCCACCCGGCGCAGGGTGTCACATTGCCCGATGCGGACAAGCCAGGCGGCTACACCTGGAACAAGGCGCCTCGGCTCGATAGTCAGGTCGTCGAGACCGGAGCGATCGCGCGCCAGCTTGCGGCCGGTAATCCGCTGGTGCGCGAGGCGGTCGCACGCTGCGGCGGCACGGTCTACACGCGCGTGCTGGCGCGCCTGCTCGAACTCGCGCGCGTGGTGCCGCTGATGGAGGACTGGCTGCGCGCGCTGCGGCCCGGCGAGCCGTGGTGCGTCGAGGCGCCGCTGCCCGATCACGGCGCCGGTGTTGGTCTGACCGAGGCGGCGCGCGGCGCGCTCGGCCACTGGCTGGTGGTCGACAAGGGGCGGATCGCGAGCTACCAGATCGTCGCGCCGACCTCGTGGAACTTCTCGCCGCGCGATGCCGCCGGCACGCCCGGCGCACTGGAGGCGGCGCTCGAAGGTGCGCCGGTGCAGCCGGGCGAGACCACGCCGGTCGCGGTGCAGCACATCGTGCGCTCGTTCGACCCGTGCATGGTCTGCACGGTGCATTGAGGATGGCGCCACCACGCTCCCCGAAGCCGCCGCGGATATCGCCGACCGCCGGTTCGCCATCACCGCCGCTCGAAGGCGTCGACGAAAGCGCGTGGCTCGACGTGATCCACAAGATGGACGAGGTCTACTCGCAGCTCGTCGCCGACGAGGTCGCGCTCGAAGAGAAGAACGTCGAGCTGGAGCAGTCGCAGCAGTTCATCTTCAGCCTGTTGTCGGCGATGAGCGACGTGCTGGTCGCGTGCAACGAGCGCGGTGAGATCGAGGAGACCAACGCCGCGCTGTGCGAGCTGGTCGGCCAGGGCGACGCCGCGCTGCGCGGCACCAGCGTCTACGCGCTGCTCGCCGACGATGCGAGCCGCGCGCGCATCCGCGGCGTGATCGAGCACACCGCGCCGACGCGCGCCGGCGCCGTCGTCGAGATCGACCTGCGCGACGCGCAGGGCCAGCCGGTGCCGGTCGACCTGAACTGCACGCCGCGGCTGAACAGCACCGGCCGGCGCGTCGGCCACGTGTTCGTCGGCCGGCCGATGGGCGAGATCAAGCGCGCCTACCACCAACTGCGCGAGGCGCACGAGGCGCTCAAGCGCACCCAGCAGCAGCTGCTGCATTCCGAGAAGATGGCCTCGCTCGGTCGCCTGGTGGCCGGCGTGGCGCACGAGCTGAACAACCCGATCAGCTTCGTGCTCGGCAACGTGCATGCGCTCAAGCGCTACAGCGAGCGGCTCGAGACGTATGTCGGCGCGCTGCATGCGCAACAGCCCGCGCTGCCGGTCGACACGGCACGCGAGCTCGCGGCACTGCGCGCGCAACTGCGCATCGACCACCTGATGGGCGACCTGCCGTCGCTGATCGAGGGCACGCTCGAAGGCGCGCAGCGCACCGCCGACATCGTCAACGGCCTCAAGCGCTTCTCGGCCGTCGACCGCGAGGAGCGCACCCGCGTTGACCTGAACGGCGTGATCGAACGCGCGATCCACTGGGTGCGCAAGGGCACCGCGCCAGCGTTCGACGTGCACTGGACGCCGACCGCGCCGCCGATGATGGTCAACGCGAGCGCCGGGCAGTTGCTGCAGGTCGTGATGAACCTGATCCAGAACGCGTACGACGCCGCAACGTCGGTCAAGGGCACGCAGCCGGCGATGTGGATCACCGCCGAGGTCGGCGGCACGACCGCGACGCTGCGCCTGCGCGACAACGGCCCCGGCATCCCGGCGCTGCACCTGTCGCGCATCTTCGACCCGTTCTTCACGACCAAGCCGGTCGGCAAGGGGACGGGCCTGGGGCTGTCGATCAGCTACGGCATCGTCGAGCAGCACGGCGGGCGGCTGAGCGCCGATAACGCGGAGCAGGGCGGGGCGGAGTTCGTGCTGGAGTTGCCGCTGGCTTGAAGGGCTGAACTGCGCCGGCATGGGCTTGCCATCATCGGTTGTTGTAACTACACTTACCCGATGCGCATCATCTACGATCCGGGGAAGCGCAACGACACTCTGCAACGCCGCGGACTCGATTTTGAAGATGCGCCAGAGGTGTTCGCAGGCCCTCATTTTGAGACAGAGGATCTGCGGTACGACTATGGAGAAGTCCGGATCATCTGCTTCGGATTACTCGGTGACCGGATGGTCGTCGTGGGATATGCACCGCGTGGCGCGGATCGCCATGTCTTCAGCATGAGGAAAGCCAATGACCGAGAGCAAGCGCGTATCTCCCCGCTCCTTGAAGTCTGACCTGAAGCGTGTTGCCGCCCACGTCATTCAGCCGGAGGAGTACGAGGAACTTCCGGAGCTGACGGACGAGATGCTGGCGCGCGGCACGGTCAACAAGGGCGGGCGCCCGCGCTCGCCGAACCCCAAGCGGTTGATCTCGATTCGGCTGACGGATGACGTGATCGAACGCTGGCGATCGACCGGCCCCGGTTGGCAGACTCGCATGGCGGAAAAGCTCACCCGGTCCGCGCCGAAGTAGCGCGGCTGCGACCACGCTCACCAACTCATTGCGCCGCGATCTCCAGGTCCGCGCGAGCGCTGCAGCGCACCTCATGCCAGCGTCGCAGCGTGTTGACATCGACCACGCCGTTCCACGGCCGCAGCCCGTCGGCCGTCGGCGCTAGGCCGCGGGCCGGTTGCGGGTGGGTGCCCAGGCCGTCGAGGTCGGCGAGTGCGCCGGGGATGGTCTCGTTGGTGCTGTAGACGCTGCGGGTCAGCAGCGTCGCCAGGCCGGCGGCGCGCGCGGCGGCGACGCCGGGGGCCGAGTCCTCGAACGCCAGGCACTCGTTGGCGGGCAGGCGCAAGCGCTCCATCACCCAGTGATAGATGTCCGGCGCCGGCTTCTTGTGCGCGACCGCGTCGCCGGCGCCGATCACCTCGAACCAGTCGGGCGCGAGCGGGCTGATCGTCGCGGTCAGCAGCTCGCGCACGTTGGCTTCGGTGGTGGTCGTGGCGATCGCGAGCCGCAGGCCGCGCGCGCGGGCCTCGATCAACAGGCGCCGCACGCCGGGCCGCAGCACGACGGTGCCGCTGCGCACCAGTTCGAGGTAGTGCGCCGTCTTGGCGGCATGCAGCGCGCGCACGCGGGCGTCGGCTTCGGGCGCGGCGGCGGCCTGCGGGTCGATGGTGTTCCAGTAGTGCGAGATGCGTTCCTTGCCGCCGGTGACAGCGAGCAGCGCGCCGTAGTGCTCGACATTCCAGTGCCAGCCCAGGCCGGCGTCCTCGAACGCGCGGTTGAAGGCGATGCGGTGGCCGTCGCGCTCGGTCTCGGCGAGCGTGCCGTCGACGTCGAAGATCAGCGCCTTCAGCACGGTCATGAGACCTCCGCCGCGTGCCGCAGCGTCGCGATCGTCGCGCGCCAGTCGCGGCTGCCGAACACGGCCGAGCCGGCGACGAAGGTGTCGGCGCCGGCGCGGGCGATGCTGGCGATGTTGTCCGGCTTGACGCCGCCGTCGACCTCCAATCGGATGCGCCGGCCGGTGCCGCGGGCGTAGGCGTCGAGCCGGTCGCGCACCTGGCGCAGCTTGGGCAGTGTCGACGGGATGAAGCTCTGCCCGCCGAAGCCCGGGTTGACCGACATCAGCATCACGCAGTCGATCTTGTCGAGCAGGTGATCGAGCCAGTGCAGCGGCGTCGCGGGGTTGAACACCAGCCCGCTCTGGCAGCCCTGGTCGCGGATCAGCTGCAGCGTGCGGTCGACGTGCCGACTGGCTTCGGGGTGAAAGGAGATCAGCCCGGCGCCCGCCTTCGCGAACGGCACCACCAGCGCGTCGACAGGCTCGACCATCAGGTGCACGTCGATCAGCGCGCGGCCCGCGAACGGGCGGATCGCCTCGCACACCATCGGACCGAAGGTCAGGTTCGGCACGTAGTGGTGGTCCATCACGTCGAGGTGGACCCAGTCGGCACCGGCCTCGACCACGCCGGCCACGTCCGCGCCGAGCTGCGCGAAGTTGGCCGACAGCAGGCTCGGCGCGATCACGGTGGCCTGGCGCATGCTGGTCATGCCGCGAGCCTCGGTGCCGCCTTCGCGTACGCGACCGCCATCGAATCGAGCGTGCGGGGTTTCAGCTTGCTGGCCTGCCCGGCGCAGCCGAAGGCCTCGAAGCGCTCGCGGCAGATGCCCTTGGCGGCGGCGGTGGCGGCCTTCAGGAACGCGCGCGGGTCGAATTCGTCGGGACGCTGCGCCATCGCCAGGCGCATCGCGCCGGTCATCGCGAGGCGGATGTCGGTGTCGATGTTGACCTTGCGCACGCCGAAGCGGATGCCCTCGCGGATCTCCGCGACCGGCACGCCGTAGGTCTCGCGGATGTCGCCGCCGTGGTCGCGGATCACCTTCAGCCACTCCTGCGGCACGCTGCTGGAACCGTGCATCACCAGGTGCGTATCGGGGATGCGCGCGTGGATCGCCGCGATGCGGGCGATGTCGAGGATGTCGCCGGTCGGCTGGCGCGAGAACTTGTACGCGCCGTGGCTGGTGCCGATCGCGATGGCCAGCGCATCCACGCCGGTGCGGGCGACGAAATCGGCCGCCTGCTCGGGGTCGGTCAGCAGCTGCGAATGATCGAGCGTGCCTTCGGCGCCGACGCCGTCTTCCTCGCCCGCGGTGCCGGTCTCCAGGGAGCCGAGGCAGCCGAGCTCGCCCTCGACCGACACGCCGACGGCGTGCGCCATCTCGACCACGCGGGTGGTGACCGCGACGTTGTACTCGTACGAGGCCGGCGTCTTCTGGTCCTCGCGCAGCGAGCCGTCCATCATCACGCTCGAGAAGCCGCTGCGGATCGCCTGCTGACACACCGCGGCCGAGGCGCCGTGGTCCTGGTGCATGCAGACGGGGATCTGCGGGTACTGCTCGATGGCGGCCTCGACCAGCTTGCGCAGGAAGGCCTCGCCGGCGTACTTGCGCGCCCCCGCGCTGGCCTGCAGGATCACCGGGCTGTCGCAGGCCTCGGCCGCCTGCATGATGGCCTGGATCTGCTCCATGTTGTTGACGTTGAAGGCCGGCAGGCCATAGTGGTGCTCGGCCGCGTGGTCGAGCAGTTGACGCAGGGAAATCAGGGCCATCGGGGGTCTCCTCGGAACGTTGAAATAGTTGTTGTCTCGGCGTCAGCCCGCCGCGCGCTTCTGCAGGATCTCGAAGGCCGGCAGCGTTTTGCCCTCCAGCACCTCGAGGAACGCGCCGCCGCCGGTGGAGATGTAGCCCACGTCACCTTCGATGCCGTACTTGGCGATGGCTGCGAGCGTGTCGCCGCCGCCGGCGATGCTGAACGCGTCCGACTTCGCGATTGCGCGCGCGATGGCCTCGGTGCCGCCGGCGAAGGCGTCGAACTCGAACACGCCGACGGGGC